>CANQCV010000006.1 GCA_947591045.1 uncultured Clostridia bacterium | reverse complement strand
ATCTTTCACTAAGTCCTTAATTACAGACTAAATGTAACTATTTTTTCTAAAACTTGCATTTAACTTTTTATTTCACAATTATATTACAAATAGATAAAAAATATTGACGAATAAGTAAAATATAGTTATACTATAAACATAAGAAACAAAAAAACAGATAAAAAAGAGGAGAAAAGTACAAATGAAAATCTGCAAAAGCCTTAAGGCTGTAAGAGAGAGAAAGAGAGAGAGAGAGAGCTACAATTTAGTAAAATAGAGGTAAGCGAAAAAATCGCTTTATTTGTGATATATAAAGACAGACTATTTATGTGAAAATAAATGGACTGTCTTTTTTGCGTGTTTTTTTACAAATGTACGAATTGTGCAATGTAATTACAATGTTTTTTCTATTAAAAAAATATTGTTGATTACATTGTAAAAGAAAATTTCATTGTAGGGGCAGACCATTGGTCGCCCGAGATAAAGGAGGAAAAATAAATGATAAGAAAAAATGAAAGAGGTATCACATTAATAGCCCTTGTTGTAACCATAATCGTATTAATAATTTTAGCCACAGTAAGCATAAATATGGTAGCAGGAGAAAATGGCTTGATAAAGAAAGCACAGCAAGCAAGAGATGCTTATGAAAATAGTAGTAAAAAAGAAGAAGAAGGCTTAGATTCAATGGAAGAAGAATATGACTATTTAATGGAATTAAGAAAATTACCACAAGGACCAACAGGAAAACCATTAGTAGAAGGACTAACAGAAATACAAAAAAGAACGGTAAAAGCAGAAGACAAATACGGAAAAGAAGTAACAGTACCAAAAGGCTTTAAAGTAAAGCCAGAGTGTGGAACAGATGTAAATGGTGGAATAGTAATAGAAGACGAAGATGGTAACCAATTTGTGTGGGTACCATGTACAGAAGAACAGTACAAAAAGCATAACTATGTAACGCAAAAAGTAAATGACAAAAGTAGTATAGTAGCAGATACTGGAAATGACAGTTGGAAAACATATAAATATAGGCAATATACAGATTGGACAGAAGAAGTAGATATAAATGTAAATAAAGAGAGTGTAAAAAATAATGGTGGTTTTTATATAGGAAGATATGAGGCAGGAGTACCAAGTAATGCGTCATTTTATGTAGGAAAAGATACAGAAACTAAAACATATGAGAAAGATAATAAAAAAAATGTAACACAAGAAAATGGAACAGATTTAAAACCAGTGAGCAAATCAGGAAATCAATGTTGGAATTATATAAGTCAAGTAAATGCAAAAGTAGTATCAGAAAATATGTATAAAAATGAAGGAGAAAGTAATGAATATGGAGTAAGGAGTCAATTAGTAGATGGTATAGCTTGGGATGTTGTTATGAACTGGATTACAAGCGAAGATGGAAAAAAGTCAATAATAAATGATAGCACAAATTATGGAAATTATCTTAATAATACTAACAAGAAGGGATATGGATTAAACGCAATATATACAAAAAACAATGCTATATGGACAGGTCAATACAATTATGGAGAATTTAATTTAGGAGGAGAAGCTGAGGTTAAATTGATAGAAATGGCAACTGGGCTTGTGGATGAATTTAAATTAAAAAACATATATGATTTTGCAGGAAATTTATGGGAAAAGACAACAGAAGTTGGATATCATGATGTAGCAAAACCATCTAATGGAGAAGAAGATCACCGTACAAAATATGCTGTAATTCGTGGTGGAAGTTTTTGCGACAGACGGAATAAAGTCTAGCAACGGAACAAATAATTATCGAACAATAGAAATTCGAGAAGGCGGAGATACTATTGATAAGAAAAATTTGCATTTAGGTTTCCGTGTTGTACTTTATGTTAAGTAGCACAGTAAAAAATAAATTATAAAATTTTTCTATATTTACTAAACAAAATACAAAATTTGATATATAATAACTTTAAGAATTGGTGGTGAAGTAAATTGGAAAGAATTATTTTACATGTTGATGTTAACAATGCTTTTTTGTCATGGACAGCAGTAGAAAGATTAAAAAATGGAGAAAAGTTAGATATTAGAACAATTCCAGCAATTATAGGTGGAGACGAAAAACAAAGAAAAGGGGTTGTTTTAGCTAAAAGTCCTATTGCAAAAAAACTTGGAATACAAACAGGTGAGCCAATTTATTTTGCTAGAAAGAAATGTCCAAATCTACAAATTTATAAAAGTGATTTTAAAGTATATTATAAATATTCAAATAGCTTATATAATCTACTTAGTGAGTATACCGACAAAATAGAAAGATTTTCAATAGACGAATGTTTTATGGATATGACAAATTATTTAAAAAATAGAAAGCCATATGATATTGCATTAGAAATCAACAGAAGAGTAAAAGAAAATTTTGGCTTTACAGTAAATATCGGTATCGCAAATAACAAACTCTTGGCAAAAATGGCATCTGATTTTGAAAAGCCAGATAAAATACATACATTATATAAATCAGAACTCTCTACAAAGATGTGGCCTTTACCAGTTTCTGACTTATTTATGGTAGGAAAGAAAAGCTTACCTAAATTAGAAAAAATGCACATAAAAACAATAGGAGATTTAGCTAAAAAAGAAGAACTAGATTTAATAAGGGCATTTGGAAAATATGGTAAAATGATATGGGAGTATGCAAATGGAATTGATAATTCAGAAGTGATTTTTGAAGAGCAAGAACCAAAGTGTATAGGAAATTCTGTAACACTTCCATATGATTTTTCAGATATTGAAAAAATAGAAGAGGTGTTGCTTAGTATTACAGAGCAGACAACATATCGTTTAAGAAAGCATGAATTATATGCAAGTGTTGTAAATGTACAAATAAAAACAAAAGATTTTAAAGTATTTTCACATCAAAAGAAAATGGACACTGCAACAAATAGTACAAAAATTATTTATGAGGAATCAAAAAAGTTATTGGAAGAATTATACAAAGGAGTTCCAATTAGGCTAATTGGAATAAGAGTAGATGGTTTGTCACACAAAGACGAAATTCAATTATCTATTTTTGATAACCACAAAAATGATAAACAAGAAAAGATAGATGCAGTAATAGATAAAATAAAGGATAAATATGGTTATAATTCTATTACAAGAGCAGGAAAAGTAGATTTAGAAGAAATACCAGATAAATTAAAGTAGATATAATAAAAAACAAAAGGGACTTTTTTCCCTTTTGTTTTTTAAAATGCATATTTGCAAAGTAGAATACACCTTATAGTATAATACAAATTAGTCCACCACTACCCTCATTTACAATGCGTTCTAATGTTTCTTGTAATTTTGCTTGTGCATCTTCTGGCATTCTTGATAATTTATTTTGCAATCCCTCATTAACAAGTTCATGTAAATTCTTTCCAAAAATATTTGATTCCCAGATTTTTTCTGGATCATTTTCAAATTCAGAAAGTAAATAATTTACTAATTCTTCTGATTGTTTTTCACTACCAACAAGTGGAGAAACCTCTGTTTCAATTTCAGCTTTAATTAAATGTATTGAAGGAGCTTTGGCTTTTAATTTCACTCCAAATCTTGAACCTTGTTTTACAATTTCAGGTTTATCTAGTATAAGTTCTTCCATAGACGGTGTAACTATACCATAACCAGTTGCTTTTACTTGTTCTAACGCATAAGCAACTTTGTCATATTCATGTTTTGTATTTGCTAAATTTGTAATAGTAGCAAATAAATCCCCCTCATTGTTTATGCTAACACCAGATATTTCAGTTAGTATCTTGTAAAATAGCTCATCTAATAAGTTAATTGAAACATTTACACTTCCTTCACCAAGTCTAATTTCATCTATTGTAGTTTTAGTAATTATTTCAGTATTTTGAAGTTTAGAAATACAGCTATCTACTTGTTTTAAGATTTTTACATCACAGAAAGCATCTTTTATTTCATTAAATAATTCTTCTTTTAGCCAATGTGAGTCAGACAAACCATCAACCCACTTAGGAAAAGATATATTCATTCTTTCTATTGGAAATTCATACAAAATTCTACCAAAAATATCGTTTATATCTTCCATATCTAAACGAGAACAGTCTGTTGGAACAACTGCTGCTCCGTATTTTTCTTCCAACTTTTCAGCAAGCTGTTTTGTATTATCTGAAAAAGGATCATCAGAATTTAGAACGATAACAAAAGGCTTATTTAACTGTTTTAGTTCTTGCACAACTCTTTCTTCTGCATCTATGTAATCTTCTCTTGGGATATCTGTAATACTACCATCTGTTGTCACCAAGATTCCTATTGTAGAATGTTCCTGAATTACTTTTTTAGTTCCAATTTCAGCAGCCTGCTCGAAAGGAATTTCTTCATCAAACCAAGGTGTTTTTACCATTCTAGGCATATCGTCTTCTAAATACCCAATAGCATTATTTACAAGATATCCAACACAGTCTACTAAACGAGTTTTTAATTTTAAATTATCACCAACAGTAATTTCAACAGCTTCATTAGGAATAAATTTCGGTTCTGTTGTCATAATTGTTCTGCCACCAGCACTTTGAGGTAGTTCGTCTCTTGCACGCTCTTTTTTATATTCATTGTCAATGTTTGGAATAACAAGTAAATCCATAAATTTCTTTATAAAAGTAGATTTTCCGTGTACGAACAGGACCTACGACACCAACATAAATATCTCCTTGCGTACGGTTTGCTATATCTTGATATAATTTTAAATTTTCGTCCATATTAATTAATTAACCCCCTTAAAAAATGTTTGTACTAAAACTTTATTTAATGTATATTAGTTAAATTCGTTCATTATGACTAATTTGATAAAATATTTGCCAATTTCTTTACAATATGATAAAATAAATGGCAGTTTACTAAAAACTGAATATTATATTACGAAAAAAGAACAATTTTTTTGTTCAAAAGTAGGAGGTTAAAATGGAAAGTGACATGATGGCGATTGTAATGGCAGCTGGTAAAGGCACAAGAATGAAATCTAAAAAATCAAAATTAGTACAAAAAATATATGGAAAAGAAATTGTAAAAAGAGCTGTAGAAAATGCACAAAAGGCAGGAATAAACAATATTGTAGCAGTTGTAGGTTATATGAAAGAAGAAGTAATGGGAGTTTTAGGAGATAATGTGCAATATGCAATTCAAGAAGAAATGCTAGGAACAGGGCATGCAGTAATGCAAGCAGTAAAATATTTAGAGGGGAAGAAAGGAAAAGTATTGGTACTAAACGGAGATGTACCACTATTAAGACCAGAAACAATTAATAGACTATTAAGCAAAAGCATAGAAAACAATGAATATGCAACTTTACTTACGGCAATTTATGATAATCCTACAGGATATGGAAGAATTATAAGAAACGAAGCCGGAAATGTTGAAAAGATAGTAGAAGAAAAAGATTTAAAAGAAGAACAAAAATATATAAAAGAGATTAATGCAGGTATTTATTGCTTTGATATAGAGGCATTATTACAGGCATTAAAAGAGATAAAACCAAACAATGCACAAGGAGAATATTATTTAACAGATGTTATAGAAATTATGAATTCTAAAGGCTTAAAAACAGGTGCGGTTATTGTAGAAGATAACACAGAGATTTTAGGAATAAACGACAGAGTTCAATTAGAAATGCTAACAAAAGTATTGCAAATGCGTATTAATACAGAGCATATGAAAAATGGTGTAACAATAGAAGATATCAATACAACATATATTTATGATGGTGTAGAAATTGGTATGGACACAGTTATTCACCCAAATACTACAATTAAGTCAGAGGTCGTTATAGGAGAAGATTGTGAAATAGGACCAAATGCATATATTCGTGAAGGATGCAAAATAGCAAACAATGTAAAAATAGGCAATTTTGTAGAAATAAAGAAAGCAATTATCGGAGAGGGAACAAAAGTACCACACTTTATATATTTAGGAGATTGTGAAGTAGGAGAAAAATGTAATATTGGCTGTGGAACAATTACTTGTAATTATGACGGACTTCACAAAAGCAAAACAATTATTGGAAATCATGCATTTATTGGTTCTAACACAAACTTAGTAGCACCAGTTACATTAGGAAATGAAACTTTTGTTGCAGCAGGTTCAACTATTACAGAAGATGTACCAGATTATGCACTAGCAATAGCAAGACAGCGTCAAACAAATAAAGAAGATTGGAATAAAAAATAAAAAGAAAAGCTGGCAGATATTTGTACTGTCAGCTTTTAAAATTACTAAAAGATTAAATATAATAAAGCTAAATGTATTGGATAGAATAAATATAATAAATATTTAATTTTAGGTCCTTGTTTTCCATTATATAGAGATATAAATATAATTGGAAACATTGTAGCAAACATAAGATAAATATACTGTAAGCATAAATATTGAGAAGATACTGAATAGCTTACTATATCAAAAGCATAGCGTATTATACATAAACATATAAACGACATTATCATCATTAACTTATTTTGCTTAAATAGGTAGAAAGCAAAAATAACAAGCACTCCCCAATAGCCATAGTCAACATTAAGTAAATTGCCAATATATGAAATAAGTAGCACTGCTAAAATTCCAATAATAGGACCAATTTTTAGTTTAAAGATTTTCTTTTCCAATATTTTATGTTTAGCATTTGAAAAATAGTCAAATACAATCATAGATAAAAGTCCTAGAAGTAATGTAAAGAAAATATTTAAATTACCAACTGAACTTGGCAGAAAATCTTTTAAAAATAAGTGAAATGGTATTTGAGAAATTAAGGCAAAGCCAAAAAGTCTAATAATATATTTCTTTAAATTTTTAGTGTGAATATATCCTTCCGAAATTTGAAATGCAAAAATAGGAAAAGCAATTCTACCAATAATATTAAAAAAGCTATAATGTCCTACAAAGGCATCTCCAAAATGGTCACAAAACATTGTAACTAGTGCGATTAATTTTAATACAAAACTTGTCATATATATTTTACTCCTTATATTGTTTTTAAGATTATATCATTAAATAAAATAATTTGACAACAAATATTGAAATTTATTTATAATTATGTTATTATATTACTTGAATTTATTAGAAAAATAAAAACGATAATAAAGGACAACACAAATATATAACATTATACAGAGAGCTGATGTAAGGTGAGAGTTCAGCTAAATTAGGATATATTTGTTATCACCTTTTAGTTACTTAATTGAAAAATCGTATTCATAGTTTTAGTAAATTAAGTCGTAATTCTGCGTTAAAGGAAAATGAGTGAAAAGATTTGATTTATAAGTCTTTTAAATTAGGTGGTACCACGGATATTAAGCTGTTTCGTCCTATATGGAATGAAACAGCTTTTTTTGGGGCCTGACCCTTTTTCCCATTTTTGTCGTAAAAGGGACAGGTCATAATAGAAGGAGGAGTTTAAATTATGAGTGAAGAGAAGAAAGATTATGGACAGACATTAAATTTGCCAAAGACAGATTTTCCTATGAGAGCAAGCTTGCCAGAAAGAGAGCCAGTTATTTTAGAGGAAATTTTTGAAAATGGCTTATATGAAAAAATGTTAAAGAAAAATGAGGGACACAAGAGCTTTGTATTACATGATGGCCCTCCTTATGCTAATGGCGAAATTCATGCAGGTCATGCTTTAAATAAAATATTAAAGGATACTGTTGTTAGATATAAAAGTCTACAAGGCTTTTATACACCATATATTCCTGGTTTTGATACACATGGAATGCCAACAGAGAAAAAAGCTATTGAAAAATTGGGCTTAGATAGAAGTAAAATACCAGTTACACAATTTAGAGATACTTGTAGAGATTTTACTGATAAATATAAAGATGTACAAATCAAAGGCTTTAAAAGATTAGGTGTTTTAGGAGATTGGGATAACCCATATATTACTTTTGATTCTAAACTTGAGGCAAGACAAATTGGTGTATTTGGAGATATGTACAAAAAAGGATATATCTATCAAGGCTTAAAACCAGTATATTGGTGTACTGATTGTGAGACAGCCTTAGCAGAAGCAGAAATAGAGTACAAGGATGTAACTTCGTCATCAATTTATGTTAAATTTCCTGTAAGAGATTCAAAAGGAAAGTTTGATGCAAAAGATACAGCTATTGTAATCTGGACAACAACTCCATGGACACTTCCAGGAAATACAGGTATAACAGTAGGAGCAGATTTTGATTATAGCATAGTAGATGTTGGAAAAGAAAAATATATTATAGCTACTGCTTTGGTAGATAATGTAATGAACGAGGCAGGAATAAAGGATTATAAAGAGCTACAAACTTTAAAAGGTAGTGATTTAGAAGGTGTACTATGTAGACATCCATTTTTAGACAGAGATTCAAGAGTAATTTTAGGAAGTGACGATACAGTTGCAGTAGAATTAACAGAAGGTACAGGTGCAGTTCATACAGCACCAAGTTATGGTAAAGAAGATTATCTAGCAGGTATCAAAAATGGTTTAGAGATTATAGTAACTGTTGATAGCAAGGGTTACCAAACAGAAGGTGCAGGACCTTTTGCAGGAATGTTTTATGCAAAATCAAATAAAGAAATTACAAAATGGCTTGATGAAAATGGTTATTTATTGAAAGAAAGAGAAATATCACACTCATATCCACATTGTTGGAGATGTAAAAAACCAGTTATATTTAGAGCAACAGAGCAATGGTTTGCATCAGTAGAAGGATTTAGAAAACAAGCTTTGGAAGCAATAAAAAATGTAAAATGGTACCCTGAATGGGGAGAAGAAAGAATTTCAAGTATGATTCGTGACAGAGCAGACTGGTGTATTTCAAGACAGCGTACGTGGGGAGTTCCACTTCCAATATTCTACTGCGAAGAGTGTAAAGCACCATATGTAACAGAAGAATCTATTAAGAAAATTCAAGAAATTTTTGCACAAAAAGGTTCAAATGCTTGGTATGATATGTCAGTAGAACAGTTAATGCCAGAGGGTGCAAAATGTGCTAAATGTGGTCATACTCATTTTAGAAAAGAAACAGATATTATGGATGTATGGTTTGATTCTGGTTCAACACATCAAAGTGTTTTAGTAGAAAGAGGTCTTCCATATCCTGCAGATATGTATCTAGAGGGAAATGACCAGTACAGAGGTTGGTTCCAATCATCACTTCTTACATCAGTTGCAACAAATGGAGTAGCTCCATACAAAGAAGTATTAACACATGGATTTGTTACTGATGGACAGGGTAGAAAAATGTCAAAGAGTCTTGGAAATGGTGTTTCACCAGAAGATGTTGCAAATAAATTTGGAGCTGATATTTTAAGACTATGGGCATTATCAGCAGATTATACTGGTGAAGTTAGTCTTTCTGACGATATATTAAAACAAATTTCAGAAGTATATAGAAAAATTAGAAATACAGCAAGATATATTTTAGGAAATACATCAGATTACAACCCAGATGAGCCTGTAAAATATGAAGATTTACAAGAAATAGACAAATGGGCATTAACAAGACTAAATAAATTAGTAAAAGATTGTACAGAAAATTATGATAGATATAGTTTTAATAATTGTTATCATGATATTAACCAATTCTGTGTAATTGATATGAGTAATTTCTATTTGGATATTATTAAAGATAGGTTATATACATCAAAAGTAGATTCAGTAGAAAGAAGAGCAGCTCAAACTACTATGTATATCATATTAGATAATCTTGTAAAATTACTTGCACCTATGATTGTATTTACAGCAGAGGAGATTTGGAAAGCAATGCCTCACAAGAAAAATGAACAAGTAGAAAGTGTTATGCTTACAGATTTTCCAAAACCAAATGCACAATATGATAATGCAGATTTAAGTGAAAAATGGGATAAAATTATAGAATTAAAGGATATTGTTGCAAAAGAATTGGAAAATGCAAGAGCAGATAAGACAATAGGACATTCTTTAAATGCAAAAGTAACAATTTATGCACAGCCAAAAGAGTACGAATTTATAAAAGAAAATTTGGAGTTATTAAGAACTGTATTTATTATTTCTGATTTAGAAGTTTTAGAGAATGAAAGAAAAGATGATGTAAAATTAGGCGTAAAGGTAGAACAAGCCCCAGGAGAAAAATGTGAAAGATGCTGGATGTATTCTACAACAGTAGGAGAAGATAAACAAAATCCTACGATTTGCCATAGATGTAGCGAGGCAATAAAGTAGCAAATAAAAAAGAAAAGGAAATAAAAATGAAAGTATCAGATTTTAACTATGATTTACCAGAAGAATTAATTGCACAGTTTCCTATTAAAGATAGGTCTTCGTCTCGATTAATGGTGCTTCATAGAAAAACGCAAACAATAGAAAATAAAGTTTTTAAAGATATTTTAGAATATTTAAAGCCAGGAGATTGTCTAGTTAGGAATAACACAAAAGTTATTCCTGCTAGACTTTACGGCATAAAAACAGACACGAAGATTCAAGTTGAGTTTCTATTATTAAATAGAATAGAGGGAAAGAAACAAAGTCAAGATTCAAAAAATGAAGAAATTTGGGAAGTAATGGTAAGACCAGGTAGAAGACTAAAACAAGGTGCAAAAGTGAATTTTGGAGATGGACTTTTAGAAGGAGAAGTTTTAGAAACACTAGAAGGTGGAAATAGAAAAGTAAAATTTACATATGAAGGAATTTTTAATGAAATTTTGGATAAAATTGGACTAATGCCACTTCCACCATATATACATGAAACTTTAAAAGAAAAAGACCGTTATCAGACTGTATATGCAAAATATGAAGGCTCAAGTGCAGCACCAACGGCAGGACTTCATTTTACAGACGAGCTTTTAGAACAAATTAAAAACAAAGGTGTTCAAATTGCAAATGTTACACTTCATGTAGGAATAGGAACATTTAGACCAGTAAAGGTCGAAAATGTAGAAGAACATCATATGCATACAGAGCATTTTTATATAAAACAAGAGGATGTAGAAAAGATAAATAAAACAAAGCAAAATGGGGGAAGAATAATTGCAGTAGGAACAACATCATGCAGAGTATTGGAGTCTATAAGTGATGAAAATGGATTTGTAAAAGAAATAGAAAGTGACACAGGCATTTTTATCTATCCAGGGTATAAATTCAAATGTATTGACGCATTAATTACAAATTTTCATTTACCAGAATCGACTTTAATTATGCTAGTATCTGCATTTGCAAATAGAGATTTTATTATGAAAGCATATAATGAAGCTGTAAAAGAAAAGTACCGCTTTTTTAGCTTCGGAGATGCAATGTTTATTGATTAAACTAAGGAGGGAGAAAATGAATTTAGCAAATAAATTAACAATATTTAGAATTATTTTAGTACCAATTATAATGATTATTCCACTATTTAATATACAAACACAGGTCTATGGAATTCCTTTAACATATTTAATAGTAGATGTGATTTTTATATTGGCATCTATAACAGATAAGTTAGATGGTTACATAGCTCGTTCTAGAAATCAAATTACAACATTTGGCAAGTTTTTAGATCCTATTGCTGACAAAATATTAGTTATTGTAGCAATGCTTATGTTAGTAGGGGAAAATAAAATTCCATATTGGATACCATCGATTGTTGTTATTAGAGAATTTATTGTATCTGGATATAGGCTAGTTGCAGTAGAAAAACAAGGTAATGTCATTGCAGCAAGTATTTGGGGAAAAATTAAAACATCAACACAAATGGTAGGGCTTGCTCTTGCATTTGTGGATAAAAGCCCATTTGGTGCAATATTTACTCAAAAATTAACAGGTGTTGACTTTGGTTTAAACTTAATAGTAACAGTTATGCTAATATTATCTGTTATTGCAACAATCATATCTGGTCTTGATTATTTAAAAGGAAGTAAGGAATTACTTAAAGAGTAACAAAGAGCATAGCTTAAAGAAAGTATGTTGCTAAAGAAGAAAAATAAAATAAAAGGAGAAGACTATGGAATTTGAGAAGGCAAAGCAAAGAGTAGAAGAATTAGTACCTCTATTAAAATATTATACACAAAAATATTTTGATGATGAGCAGGTTGTTAGCGATTATGAATATGATATGCTAATGAGAGAATTAAAGGCAATAGAGGCACAATTTCCTGAACTAATTAAAGATGATTCACCAACGCAAAGAGTTGGTGCAAGTATTAAAAAAGGGTTTGAAAAAGTAACTCATGAAATTCCACTTCAAAGCCTTCAAGATGTGTTTTCTTTTGAAGAAGTAAGAGATTTTGACGAACGCATGAAAAAAATTGCAGAAGAAAATAACACTAAATTAGAATATGTGGTAGAAACTAAAATAGATGGCTTGTCGGCAGCTCTTGAATACAAAAATGGAATATTTGTAAGAGGTGCAACAAGAGGAAATGGCGTTGTAGGAGAAGATGTAACAGACAATCTAAAGACAGTAAAAACCATACCTAAAAAGTTAAAAGAAAATATTGATATTACAGTTCGTGGAGAAGTTTTTATTGGAAAAGCTGAATTTGAAAAATTAAATGAAAACAGGCTAATGGAAGAAGAAGAACAATTTGCTAATGCAAGAAATGCGGCGGCAGGTTCATTACGCCAATTAGACAGCAAAATAACCGCTACAAGACCATTAGACATATTTATATTTAATGTTCAAAAGTCTGATACAGTGGAGTTTGAAACACATAGTCAAAGTTTAGACTATCTAGAAGAATTAGGATTTCATGTAAATCCTGTTAGAATATTATGCGAAAATATAGAAGAAGTTATAAGTGCAATAGAGAAAATAGGAAAAGACAGAGAAAAATTGTCTTTTGGAATTGATGGAGCAGTTGTTAAAGTAAATGATTTAAAATTAAGAGAAGTTATTGGAACAACTTATAAAACTCCAAAGTGGGCTGTTGCTTATAAATATCCACCAGAGAAGAAAGAAACAAAACTAAAAGACATTATATTTCAAGTGGGAAGAACAGGAGCAATTACACCAATGGCAATTTTAGAGCCAGTGGTAGTTGCAGGCTCTAAAATATCTAAAACAACACTTCATAATGAAGATTATGTAAGACAAAAAGATATTAAAATAGGAGATACAGTAATCATTCAAAAAGCAGGAGATGTTATTCCAGAAGTTATTGGAGTAAACAAGAAAAAAAGAACTGGAGAAGAAAAAGATTTTCAAATGCCTACTACTTGTCCTGTGTGTGGCGCACAAACTGTTAGAGAAGAGGGAGAGGCAATTTGGCATTGCATAGGTATAGAATGTCCTGCAAAACTTTCAAGAGGTATTATTCATTTTGTATCAAAAGATGCAATGGATATTACAGGTTTAGGAGAGGCAATTATAGAAGAACTTATAGCTAGAGGTTTAATCAAAAATATAGCAGATATATATAATCTAACACTTGAGGATATAGCATCACTTAAAAAGAATGGAAAGAAATTTGCACAAAATTTGGTAGATGCTATAGAGGAGAGCAAAAACAAAGAATTATATAGGTTAATTAATGCATTAGGAATTAGACATGTTGGAGTAAAACTTGCAAAATTCTTGGCAAAGAAATATGGAAGTATAGACAATCTTATGAATGCATCAGTAGAGAGTTTAGCCATGAAAGAAGATGTAGGGCTAATTACTGCAAAAAGTATTTATCAATTTTTTAGAGAAGAACAAACAATAGATTTAATTAATAAATTAAAGTCATATAAGTTAAATATGAAATATAAAGAAGAAAGTTCTCTAGATAATAGATTTGAAGGAAAAACTTTTGTACTAACTGGAACACTTGAAAAATATACGAGAGATGAGGCTGGAGAAATTATAGAAAAATTTGGTGGAAAAACTTCTGGTAGTGTTTCTAAAAAAACAGATTATGTACTAGCAGGAGAAGATGCAGGAAGTAAGCTAACAAAAGCGATAGAGTTAGGTATAAAAGTGATTTCAGAAGCAGAATTTAATGAAATGATAAAATAATGGCACAAGACTTAAGTAATGATAAGTGGAGGAAAGATGGAAGGTTATACATTTGAAAAAATGTGGTTAGATTTAAAAAATGGATACCAAATTTATTACACATATGTTGGAAATAGATATGTATTATTTAAAACAGCAGATAACTGTTATACACAAAAGCTCTTATCTACTGAAAAGAAAAATCCACAGCCCAAACAGCTTATGCTAACATTAAAAAGAGTTAAAGAAATATTTCCATTTATGGAGGATATTGAATATCGTATAAATAATATGTAAACATAATTTTGCAATTATTTAAAAAGTGTGATATAATAACTATAGTAGTCATATATTTGACACTAAATAACATTTTTGGAGGTAAGAATCATGACCGAAAAAAGAATCAACATCGAGACTGTTAACCGGATCCCTGCCTACAAGGTTGATGAAATCAACCTTATGCTAAAGAGCGCTGGGATGGAAATCACCGGGCAATCGGTGGTTACCCTCGAAAACGGTCAAAGGAATGTCTACATCGGCATCGGCTCTTTGAAGAGCGGAAGAGACTGCAACAACTTCCCCGACGAAATGAAAAGGAGAATCATGATGATGCTCGGAGAAAAGAATGTCTTTTTCAACGGAATCAAACCTCTGCAAACGGTGCTCAATTGAGTACGGAAAAAGGAGTCTTCGAAAGGAGACTCCTTAATCTTTGGGCTTTACTATTACATTTTTATAATTTGTATAAATTACCATCCCAGGTTTTGCATTTGAAGGCTTTTTTACATATTTAACATATGTGTAATCTACAGGAACATTACTTGAATTTTGAGCTTTGCTATAAAAAGCTGCAAGAGATGCACATCTATTTATTGTATCTTGTGTAGGAACTTTATTTTCTGTTTTTAATATAACATGACTACCATGATTATCCTTTACATGAAACCATATGTCTTCTGGGTTAGCTTGCTTTGTAAGATAATCATTTTGTTTATTATTTTTTCCGATTAAAACTGTGAAACCATCAACTTGAGTTTTTATTGATTCACCTATTTTCTTTACAATTTTAGTATTCTTTTTGGTTTTATTCTTTTTAACTTTTTGTTTAGATATATGATGTTTATCAAGTACATTTTCTGTAAATTCATTATATATGTCGTCAATATCAGAAACAGTTGTTGCTACTTGAAATGCATAGACAATGCTTTCTAAATAGTTTATTTGGTTTTCAACATCATTTTTTTGATTTTCTACAATTAATTTTGCATTTTTTAGCTTATTATATTTCTTAAAATAATTTTTTGCATTTGCTGAAGGAGAGATAGTTTTATCTAAAGGAATAGTTATAAGCTCATTATTTTCGTAATAATTTTCAAGTGTTATATTTTCTAAATGCATATTAGTAATTCTGTATAAGTTGTTTGTGATTAATTCACCATACAAACGATACAGGTTAGCATTTTTACATTCTTCTAGTTTATTATTAATTTGAACTAATTTTTGATTTAATTTTTTCATATAATTTAAAATTAGTTTTGATAAATTGTTGCGGTAAGTTGTAAATGTTTCTACAATTTCCTTTTGCGAATAATAATCATCAACAAAAAAGTTTGCTTGTAAAGGGTTTTCCTTTTCAGAACAATTATATTTAATAGAAAAATCGTTATTTAAAACATTAGATAGTGTAACATAAGAAGAGTTTTCTATAGTATTTTTTAAATATAAATAAACTTTATCCATGTTATCTTTTGAAAGAGAGTTATCGATATTTAGATATTTTGTAATTGCCAATATAGATGTTTTGCTAATTCCTGTGTAGGTATTTGATATTGCATCAGATAGTAGACAATTATTGGTATTAAGCTCAGTTGTTTTATTATAAAATTCCTCTGCTGTTTTTATTTGCATAAAATCTAATTTGTTAGAAAGAGGAAAAATATATTTGCTATTTGGTACAATATCTCTATAAGAATTATCACTAATGTGAAAGTGCTTTAATGAGTCTATAATAACATCTTTGGAATTTAATAGTATTACATTACTATATTTTCCCATAAGTTCTATAATTAGCTTTTTAGTACCATTATCTTCTGATTTACTATGACCTTCAAATTCTATAGTAACAATTCTTTCTAAAGAAGTAATATTAATTTTTGAAATTCTTGTGTTAAGTAAATGCTTTCGAAGAACCATACAAAAGTTAGGAGCATACATAGGATTGGTTTTTGAAGATGTAGTAGTACAGATACGATAATGATTTGACGAAATTACTATATCTAAGGTATAATTTATTCCATCACAATAAGTTCCTAATAAAACTTCATTAGAATTGGGCTGAAAAATTTTATCTATTTTTCCACCTATTAGTTTATTTTGTAGTTCCTTTAAAATAGTGAATGTCACTAACCCGTCAAATGCCATATATAATCTCCTATTAAAAAATTTAGTATTATAGTAACATAAAATATACAAAATATCAATATTTTATTAAATTACTATTGACATTGAAAGTTCGAATGCCTTATAATACAAGCATAGAAGAAAACATCGGGAGGTATTACAGTAAAAAATGAGCAAACAAAATGTATATTATTCTTCACAAAAACAATATGATAGCATAAAAGACGAAGATTTAATTGAAATTATTAAATCTGGCGATAAGTACGCTCTTGAGCATTTAATTAATCGTTATAAAGAACTTGTAAATATCAAAGTAAGCAAATATTATATAATAGGTGCAGAAAAAGATGATATTGTTCAAGAGGGTTTAATTGGTTTATTTAAAGCAATTAAATGCTATAAACCAGATCAACATAATTCTTTTAAAACTTTTGCTAATATGTGTATAGAAAGACAGTTAATTACTGCTATTAAAACATCTAACCGTCAAAAACATATGCCACTTAATTCATATTTGTCTTTAAATATGTCAGCTTATGACGAAGAAAAAGACGACGATACAGAAATTATGGAAATTTTTAATTCTTCTTTAATTGAAGATCCTTTAGATACAATTACCAAAAAAGAATATTATACAAGTGTAGAAAACGCTATTGATAAATCTTTAAGTGATTTTGAAAGACAAGTATTAAATAGATATATTAGTGGAGAAAGTTATGTAGAAATTGCTCAAAAGCTAGATACTCCTGTGAAATCAATTGATAATGCAATACAAAGAATAAGAAAAAAAGCGATGAAAGGAATTAGCAAAGACTAATAAAACGCTTTCATAGCTCAGTAGGTAGAGCGCAGCCTTGGTAAGGCTGAGGTCAGCAGTTCAATTCTGCTTGGAAGCTCCAAAACATTTCTGTTCGAACCTTATAGAACAGATATATAAATACCATTCTGAAAAAGAATGGTATTTTTTAGTATGTACTATATAATTATGAAATAAAAAATAACATTTGATTATATATTTAACAACACAATACATTAGTCTTACAAATATACTAATAGACATATATAATTATACTATAATTTGTTAAGGAGTAGTGTAAAATGGAAATATTAGATAGCTTTGTAAAAAGAGAAAAATTAATACAAAGAACTGTAAATATATCAGATGAATTATTTGATAGACTAGAAAAATTATCACAAGAATTTAATGATTGTTCAGTAAGTAAAATAATAAATGCATCAATTATTGATTTTGCATACAAACAAAAAGAAACAATAGAAATAGGAAACATTGGACCAACATCAAAACATTCTGTAGCATTTAGAGAGCCTGTATTGGAATGTTTAAATCAACTAGCAAAAAAATATAGTTCTTTTAAGTATGTTGTAATGAATATAGCTATTCGAGAAGGAATAGAAAAATTAGAAAAAAAGCTAAAATAATGGAAATTAATCCATTATTTTTTATACAAAGTTATTTCAAAACTATTATAAGAAATCACTTTCTACAAAAAAAGTCTACAAAAAAAGAATAATCAGCTATTGATTTTTTGATAAATTATTTATATAATATTAGCAATGGTTAATTATTGATTTAATATAAGAAAGTGAGGACAAATGATGAAAGATGGAAAAGGTATTACACTTATTGCGTTAGTAATCACGATAGTAATATTAATAATACTTGCAACAATAAGTATAAATTCTGTATTAGGAGAAAATGGTTTGTTTGAACAAACTCAAAAAGCAGTAAAAAGCTATGATACGGCATCAGAAATGGAAACATTAAGTATATCTGTTTTAAATTATAGTATAACTAATAATGAAACAGATAAGCTAGGAGAAAAACTATCAAAAAAAGATGTATCAAATCCAGATTGGCATATGATAAAAGATGGAGAAAATACATATGCAGATGGATGGAATTTTGTAAAACAAGGTGATGCATTACCAAATGGAAGTAAAGCACAAAACAATTGGGTGGTAAACTATGAAACAGGAGAAGTAAAGCAATTAAATGGAAAATACGCATCAATGTCATTAGGAGATTCGGTTGCAGTAAAAGATGGATTAGTATTAAACATAGATACAGCAATGATGGACAAAAAAGAAAAATGGACTACAGAAGAAATAGAAAAAGCACTAGGAGACAATGTGACACTGCATAATTTTGAAGAACAAGATTTAGGAACTAACAGTGGATTTAATAGTGAAGGATTTTTATTTGATGGTAAAAATGATTATATATCTATAACAAGTAACAAGATATCAGATGATTTGTTTAGTAAAGGATTTACATTTGAATTTACAGGTATGTGCAAAGGAGGTTTTAGAGATTTTGATAATAATCAATACGATGTTGATATTAATATTTGTGGTCTATTTTCATTTGGCAATTCTAACATACTAAAATCTATTTCTTCTAACTTAGTTGTTGAACGGTCGAGAGGATTATATTCTTTTGCTGACTGCTGGAGATAATTCAATATATTCTAAGTGGTCTCATAAGACATGGGGATACAATACTAATGTTCCAAAAGGAATTAAAATGAATGAGCCTGTGAATTTTAGTCTAGTTCTTAATTTATCTGAAATTGGAAACGAAACTAATGTAAAAGAACAAAATTATACTGGTTACAAACTTTCACTTTATGAAAATGGAAAATTGGTTATATCATCTTATTTGAATACTGAACAATGGGAAAAATTTAAAGAGAAATGTAAAAGCAGTAGTGCTGATTCATTTTTTCTTGGAAATATCCGAAATGGTGATGTTGTAAAAGGATGGTATAATGATTATGGTAAAATGACTTTAAAAAATTGTAGGCTTTATACAAGACCCCTTACTACTGAAGAAATCAGGCTAAATTATGATACAAGGTTAGCTTATGATGGAAATAACAATTAAACTAATTAACTCGTAAAAAATGGGTATGAAATTTTATGACATAGGACAAAAAGTTGTACCATTTATATTTCTAAAAAATTTGACAAACATAAAAAATAACTGTATAATTAAACATAGAAAATGAGAGCCACAGAAATGCGTGCTACCATAAAAATTAGGTAAAACACCACAAAGCTTGGCAGAGCATATGTGGTGCTTTTATTATTTGCTCAAAATTACTACTATTTTTATGTTTTTTATTGATAAATTGTAAAATTTAATATATTATAAATACGAATATAGAAATATAGCAGTAGAAAATGAAAGGTGAATTACATGGATAAAATAAAAATAGTACAAAATAGAATGACAGTTTTATATGTGCTTATTGCAATATTTATTTGCTTTTTTATAGATATTACTATTTTTTGTTTAATACGAAATGATAATAATACTAAAACTGTATCTGCCGTTTTAAATGGAGATGAAGAACAATCGGTAGAAAAATTAACTTCTAACGAAGATATAAATGATGTAGATAGTGAAAAAGAAGTAAAACAAACAAATAAAAAGAAAGTAGTTACTACACCAAAATACTATATAAAAGTAAATTACAAAGCACAAGTTGTTACAATATATAAAAAAGATAAAAAAGGAAAGTACACAGTACCAGTTAAAGCAATGGTTTGCTCAACAGGAACAAATACTCCAACATCAGGAGTATACAAAATACCATATAAATATAATTGGCTTAGAATGATAGGCGGAGTATATACTCAATATGCTACACAAGTTGTAGGTGACATATTATTTCATTCGGTTCCATATTTGGAAAAAGGAAATCATGCGAGCCTAGAATATTGGGCATATGACAAGCTAGGAACAAAGGCATCACTTGGATGTATAAGATTGACTTGTATAGATGCAAAATGGATTTATGACAATTGTGAAATAGGAACACAAGTAGAGTTTTATTCTAGTTCAAATCCTGGTCCATTAGGAAAACCTACTGCGCGAAAAATAAGTAATGCTCCTAAAAGTGTAAGAGGTTGGGATCCAACAGATCCAGCGAAAGAAAATCCTTGGGGCAAGTATTTAAAAGAATTAGCAGAAAAAGAAAAGGAAAAGGAAGAGAAAAAATCAGAGATAGTTCCAAATGAAAATACTATTAGTACAGAAAATGATATAAATAATGATATTCAATATAATAATGATACTTTAAATGAAGAAATTTAGAGTGTAAAAATGCAAATTGAAACATAAAAGATAGGAGAGAAAATAAAATGAAAATAGGAATTGTAGGGTTACCAAATGTAGGAAAGAGTACAATGTTTAATGCAATTACAAATGCAGGAGCAGAATGTGCAAATTATCCATTTTGCACAATAGAACCAAATGTAGGAGTAGTAGCAGTTCCAGATGAAAGGTTAGATAAATTAACTGAGATGTACCATCCAGAAAAAACAACACCTGCTATTATAGAATTTGTTGATATAGCAGGACTAGTAAAAGGTGCAAGTAAAGGTGAGGGGTTAGGAAATAAATTTTTATCTCATATAAGAGAAGTTGATAGTATCTGCGAAGTTGTAAGATGTTTTGAAGATACAAACATTGTACATGTTGATGGAAGTATTAACCCAACAAGAGATATAGAAACAATTAATCTTGAACTTATATTTGCAGATATAGAAACAATAGATAAAAGAATTGATAATGTAAAGAAAAAATTAAAAGCTGATAAAAAATATCAAGAAGAACT
The DNA here is from genome assembly GCA_947591045.1 of uncultured Clostridia bacterium. Taxonomy (GTDB): domain Bacteria; phylum Bacillota; class Clostridia; order TANB77; family CAG-508; genus CALXVA01. Next base: position 49,077 of record CANQCV010000006.1, on the reverse strand, counting down.
AGATGTATTAGAAAAAGTAAAGAAAACATTAGAAGAGGGTAAGTCTGCGAGGGTACTTGATTTAACAGATGACGAAAAGGCATTTTTAAAAGAAGTATATTTACTTACTATGAAACCAATACTATATATTGCAAATGTATCAGAAAAGCAACTTTCAAATCCTTTTGAAGATGAAAATGTAAAACAAGTTGTAGAATATGCCAAAAATGAAAAGGCAGAAGTTGTTCCTCTATGTGTAAAAATAGAAGAAGAACTTGCAAGTTTAGATGGAAATGATAAGCAAGAAATGCTAGAAGCATTGGGATTAAATGAATCTGGTTTAGATAAAGTAATTAAAGCAAGCTATGATTTATTAGGATTAATGTCATTTTTAACAGCAGGTGAGCCAGAGGTAAGAGCATGGACAATAAAAAAAGGAACAAAAGCACCACAGGCTGCAGGAAAAATACATAGTGATATAGAAAGAGGCTTTATTCGTGCAGAGGTTGTATCTTTTGATGATTTAATGAGAGAAGGAAGCATGGTGGCAGCAAAGGAAAAAGGTTTAGTAAGGTCAGAGGGAAAAGAATATGTTATGCAAGATGGCGATATTGTGCTATTTAGATTTAATGTATAACAAAAATTATATTAAAAAACAATTAAATAAAATAAAAAAATTAAAAATATAATAAAAAATGACAAAAAATACTTGACTATATTTTTAAAAAAGAGTACAATAAAAATGTCAAATTTATTGGATTAGTAGTATAAAAAAACTAAAACAATAGATAATAAGTAATGAGAAATAATGTCTAAAGAAAAAGGAGAGGTAAGAGATGTTGAAATTCAAAAAAATTATGTTAGAGGTAATAACAATATTAACAATAGCTTTGTTAATTGGTATGAGCGTACAAGTATTGGCAACAGGAGAATCAGACAATCCAATCGATTTAAGTGGAAATATTGATTTAATATTTGATAATGATACTACAGGAAATGATGTTGCAAATACTGCAGAAACAAATACTCAACAAAATGGTACATCAGTAGTACAACCTACAACAAATACAAGTGGTAATTTAACAAATACACTTCCAAAAACAGGTGTAACTGAAGACATTACAGTAATGTTTTTCATTATAGTATGTGTTGTATCTGCAATGTTCGCATATAAGAAAATAAGAGATTATAAAGCATAAATAAAAATGTAAAAGCTGAAATTTTAATAGTAAATTTCAGCTTTTTACTTTGGCTACTACTACTAATCTATTATTAGAAACATTATTGCATGTAAGAAGAGTTACAATAGATTCTCCGTTAGTATTTTGCGAAGTACAAGACATATCGCTTGATTTTGTTTCATATTTGTTTTCTACAACATATTCAACCATTTTACCAGATAAATCGTAAATTTCAATTAGGTCATTTTTTTGTAATTCATCAAGTCTACCAAAAAATCTATTATCTATATAATTATGCCCTGCAATACAAAGATTGCCGTACTTCATTTGGCATAGGACCTGCAAAACGACATAAAGAAACAGTTAGATATTCTTTATTACTTTCGTATAAAATAGGATAATTTAGTTTAATCTTATCAATTTTAATCATTCCAATTACAAAAGGCGAATTAGAATTATTAAGAGTATTATTTTCAAGAAATTTAGCAGAATAGTCAGAATTTTCAGAATAGAGTGTAGACACCTTATAATTTTTCATAAGCTGTTTTGATAATTTTTCATTTTCAGAATTTTTTAGTATACGAAAAAGAAACACAATTAAAAATATTATTGCTATTGAGGAAAAAAACACAAATTGAAATTCATATATTCTATGAATTTTAGTATTTTTATATTGTAAATGAGAATTTACTAATTTATCTTCTTTATTTTTTGAAAATTCTAAAATTTGATTCATAAAAAATTGTCCTTATTATTATTTTTATTATAGTATTTGCAATAGTTTTTAAAATATTAAAAATATATTTTAAAAATCTTAAGAAAATTTTAAAAAAATAATACAAAATTATATAATTATATGATAGAATATAAGAAAATTATAAAAAGTAAAATGATAAATGAGGAGAGTGTAAAAAAGTGGAGGATATTCAGTATAAAAGAGTATTACTCAAATTAAGCGGAGAGGCACTAGCAGGAGAAAAAAAGACAGGAATTAATCCAGATGTAGTAAGTCAAATATGTGACCGTATTAAAAGCATTGTAGATTTGGGTGTACAAGTAGCAGTAGTCGTCGGAGGTGGAAATTTTTGGCGAGGTGCAAGTGTAAAAATGGATAGAACAACATCAGATTATATGGGAATGCTTGCAACTTGTATGAATGGCTTAGCATTACAAACAGCATTAGAATCAAAAGGAATTGACACAAGACTTCAAACAGCAATAGAAATGAGACAAATTGCAGAACCATATATTAAAAGAAGAGCGACTAGACATTTAGAAAAAGGAAGAGTAGTTATATTTGGATGTGGAACAGGAAATCCGTATTTTACAACAGATACAGCAGCTGCATTAAGAGCAGCAGAAATTGATGCAGAAGTTATTCTAGTTGGAAAAACAATTGATGGAGTATATTCAGCAGATCCAAAGATTGACAAAAATGCTACAAAATATGATGAAATATCATATTTAGATATATTAAATAAAGATTTAAAAGTAATGGATGGTGCAGCAATTTCATTATGCAGAGATAACAATATAAAATTGATTGTGTTTGAACTTGCAAAACCAGAAAATATAATTAAAGCAATTAAGGGAGAACAAGTAGGAACCTTAATAAAATAGGAGGAAAGAAAATTATGGAATATGATAAAATAGAAGAAAGAATGATAAAAACAATTAGTGTATTTGAAGAGAGCTTATCAGAAATAAGAGCAGGTAGAGCAAATCCTGCAATATTAAATAAAGTAATGATTGATTATTATGGAACACCAACACCAATTAATCAAGTAGCTGGTATTTCTGTACCAGAGGCAAGATTAATTGTAATTCAACCATGGGACGCAAGTATATTAAAAGAAATTGAAAAAGAAATTTTAAAAGCAGATATTGGTATAAATCCAAATAATGACGGAAAAGTAATTAGACTAGCTTTTCCTGAATTAAATGAAGAGAGAAGAAAAGAAATAGTAAAAGATGTTAGAAAAATGGCAGAAGATGCAAAGGTAGCTATTAGAAGTATTAGAAGAGATGCACTTGATGAAGCTAAAAAATCACAAAAAGATTCTGAAATTTCAGAAGATGAGCTAAAAGTGGCAGAAGATAAAATTCAAAAATTAACAGACAAATATGTAGAAGAAATAGATAAAATATTAGAAACAAAAGAAAAAGAAGTAATGAGTATATAATTAAAAAGGAAATGAAGTTATGATAATAAATGATATTGACAAAAGCAATATGCCAAAACATATTGCAATTATAATGGATGGAAATCGTAGATGGGCAAAGGAAAAAGGGTTAGACCCAAAACTTGGACATAAAGCAGGTGCAGAAAATTTAGAAAAATTAGCATATTTTGCAAATGATTTGGGTATAAAATATTTAACTGTTTATGCATTTTCAACTGAAAATTGGAAAAGAACCGAAGATGAAGTAGGTGCTTTGATGCTACTTTTGAAATCTTATGTAGATAAATTTTTAAAAATGGCAAGTACAAAGAATATTAGAATAAGAGTATTAGGAGATATTGAAAAGTTAGATAAAGACTTAAAAAGTAATATTGAAAAATTAGTAGAAGAATCAAATAAGAATGATGGGCTTACATTAAATATTGCTTTTAATTATGGTGGAAGAGACGAAATAACAAAAGCAGTTAAAAAAATATCACAAAATGTAAAAGAAAACAAAATAAAAGTAGAAGATATAAATGAGGAACTAGTTTCAAATAATCTATATACAAGAGGAGAGCCAGAACCAGATTTATTAATTCGCCCTGGTGGAGAACTTCGTATTAGTAACTTTTTATTATGGCAACTTGCTTATACAGAATTTTTATTTATAGATAAATATTGGCCAGACTTTTCAGAAGAAGATTTAATTAATGCAATTAAAACATTCCAAAATAGAAATAGAAAATTTGGTGGTAAATAAAAAATATAAAAAATGGAAGGAATATAAATAATATGACAATGAAAAGAATTTTATCTGGTGCTATATTATTTCCAATATTTGCACTCATAATGATATTTGGAAATAAATATATAATAGATATTGGAATTAGTATAATAGCTATTATGTCTTTGCATGAGTTTTATAAGGCATTTAGACAAAAAGCTAAACCAATTGAATGGGTAGGATATATAGCAGCTGCTGCCATTGCTATTATACATATAATACCATCAGATTTTATTTTACCAATTGTTGCTGCAATTGTTCCAATCTCAATACTGATACTTTTTGTAAATATAATTTTAAGTAATATGAAATTTAATATAGTAGATATTGCAATTACCTTTTTTGGAATATGCTATATTGTGTTATTTTTAATGTTCGCATCAATTATAAGGGAAAATATTCCAAATGGAAAGATATTAATTTGGTTTGTATTTTTAAGTAGTTGGGGAACAGATACATTCGCATGGCTTATTGGTAGAAAATTTGGAAAACATAAATTTACAGATGTTAGCCCTAAAAAATCAATAGAAGGATGCATTGGTGGAGTTATAGGCGCAGTGGTTTTAATGTTAGCATATACAGCAATTTGCAATTATAGTTTCTCTATGGATATAAGTTATGCATATGTTACATTTATTGCAATATTATTAAGTGTAGTAAGTCAAATTGGAGATTTAGCAGCATCTAGTATTAAAAGATATTGTGAGATTAAAGATTATAGCAATCTAATACCAGGTCATGGTGGTATGTTAGATAGAATTGATAGTGTTATATTTACATTACCATTTGCATACTTTTTATTAGTATTATTGTAATTAGTGGAGGAAAATAGTTTTGGACTTTATTATTACTGCATTTAAAGTTATTTTTATATTAGGCTTTTTAGTTTTAATACATGAAACAGGACATTTTATTGTAGCAAGACTTTGCAAAGTAAAAGTAAAGGAATTTGCAATAGGTTTTGGACCTACAATATGGAAAAAACAGGGTAAAGAAACAAAATATGCTTTAAGACTAATACCTCTTGGCGGATTTGTAAACATGGAAGGAGAAGAAGAACGCTCTTGCGAAGAGGGTTCTTTTAGTGAGGCAAGTATTCCAAAAAGAATTGCAATTGTTGCAGCAGGTGGATTAGTAAACATTTTATTTGCAATAATAACATACTTAATATTAATAACAATAATAACAGGTGATTTTGGAGTAGCACTTTCTAACACCGGTAATTTTATTTTTTCTATTGTAGAAAGTTTAAAACTGCTATTTTCAGGAGGAGTTACAGCTGACCAATTAATGGGACCTGTTGGAATTTCAGGAATAGTTGCACAGACAAGTGGAATAGTAGATTTTGTATATATATTAGCAATAATATCAATGTCATTAGGTGTAACAAATTTACTTCCATTCCCACCACTAGATGGAGGAAAAGTAGTTTTATTACTAATAGAGGCAATTAGAAAAAAGCCACTAAAAGAAGATTTTGAAATAAAGTTACAAATGTTAGGATTTATGCTATTAATTGCTTTGTCTATTTATGTAACATTTAATGATGTAACAAGATTAATATAATTGTGCTATAAAATGCAAAAGGAGATGTACAAATGGAAAAAACAATAAAAGAAATTTTTAAAGATTACAATTCAAATAGTTTTGCATTAAATTCAGCAAAGATAAAAAATATTAATTTATTTAAAAAGACAAATAAATTAGAAGTACAAATTGTAAGTCAGGAGTTTATAAAAATAGCTGACTTATATGAATTTGAAAGGTATTTAGAAAAGAGATTTAATATTAAAGAAGTAAATATCTATGTACAATACGAAAAAGAAGTAGATATAGATTTAAAAGAAGAGTGGGGAGATATTATAAAATACATGTCATATAAACACCCACTAGTAAAAGCTATGCTAAAAAATAGCTCAATAGAAATAGAAAATGATAATTTGGTTGTAAATTTAGCATTAAAAGCAAAAGAAGTATTAGAGGCAAGAAAATTTGACAAAATATTATCAGAAATAATTGAGAATATTTATTCTAGAAAGTTAAAAGTAAAATACATAGAAAATATTACAGAAGAAATGATTAAAAAAATGCAAGAAGAAAGCTTGCAAAATGAAAGACAAGCTGTAGAGCAAGCAAAACACGAGGCAGAAGAATATAAAAAAGAAATAAAAAATCAAAAAGTAAGTATTACAAATGAAAAAAGTGGTAATGAACAAGAAAGTTTAAATAAAACAGAGCAGACTGATTCTATGGAAAATGAAGAAGAAAAAACACCATTAATCTATGGAAAAAGTTTAAAAATAAAGGAACAATTAGTAAAGGTTGCAGATTTAAGTATTGATAGTGGCAAAGTCTTGCTAGACGGGGAAGTTTTAAATGTTGATTCAAGAGAACTAAAAAATGGAAAGATATTGTTATTATTTGATTTATTTGATGGAAGTAGCACTATTACTTGTAAAGCATTTGTAGAATCAGATAAGGCAAAAGATACAATTAAAAAAATTCAAAAGTCAGCTGGCGTAAAGGTAGAAGGAACAGCACAGTTTGATCCATTTGCAAAAGAGTTGGGAGTAATTGCAAATACTATAATAGAATCTACCGGAATAAAAAAAGAAATGCGTAAAGATGAAGCACAAGAAAAAAGAGTAGAACTACATATGCACACACAAATGAGCCAAATGGATGCTGTTACATCTGCAACTGACCTATTAAAAAGAGCTAGCAAATGGGGTATGAAAGCTATAGCTATTACAGACCACGGAGTTGTACAAGCATTTCCAGAGGCATATCATTTTACAGAAAAAAATCCAGATTTGAAGATAATATATGGAGTAGAGGCATATCTTGCACCAGATAAGACACCTGTTGTATCATTTCCACGAGGACAAGATATAGACACAACTTATTGTGTGCTAGATTTAGAAACAACTGGGCTTTCTTTTAGAACAGAAAAAATTACGGAAGTAGGAATCATGAAGATAAAAGGCGGAGAAGTTATAGACGAATTCTCATGCTTTGTAAATCCTGAAAAACCAATACCACAAAAAGTAGTGGAAGTTACAAATATCACAGATGACATGGTAAAGAATGCCGAAACAATAGACAAAGTATTTCCTAAAATTTTAGAATTCATAGGAGATTCTATTTTGGTTGCACATAATGCAGATTTTGATATTGGATTTTTAAAATATAATGCAAAAGAATTAGGTTATACTTTGGAAAATACATATATAGATACATTAAGGCTAGCAAAAGATTTGTTTCCAGATTATAAAAAATATAAATTAGGAATAATAGCAGAAAATTTAGGAATAGAAGTAGAAGTTGCACATAGAGCGTTAGATGATGTTGATACAACAGTAAAAGTATTTAATATAATGCTAAATATGTTAAAAGAAAAGGGTGCAAAAAAGGTAGAAGATATAGACAGCCTAGAGGCAGGAAAAGCAGACTATAAAAAGTTACAGACTTATCATGCCATTATACTTGCCAAAAATTATGTAGGTTTAAAAAACTTATATAAACTAATTTCATTTTCTCATTTAGATTATTTTTATAAAAAACCTCGTATTTTGAAATCTATATATAAAAAATATTCAGAGGGGCTAATTTTAGGAAGTGCATGTGAGGCAGGAGAGCTATATAGAGCAATAGTTGCAGGAAAATCAGACGAAGAAATAGAAGCTATTGCAAGTGACTATGATTATTTAGAAATTCAGCCAAATGGAAACAATATGTTTATGGTAAGAAACGGCACAGTAAAAGATGTTGAGGGCTTACAAGAAATTAATAAAAAGATTGTAGATTTAGGAGATAAGTTAGGAAAGTTAGTAGTAGCAACTTGTGATGTTCATTTTATGGATCCACAAGATGAAATTTATAGAAGAATTTTAATGGCAGGTCAAGGATATGCAGATAGTGATGAACAAGCACCTCTATATTTGCGTACAACGGAAGAAATGCTAAAAGAATTTGAATATTTAGGGGAAGAAAAGGCATATGAAGTTGTTGTAACAAACACAAATAAAATTGCAGATATGTGTGAAAAAATAAGCCCAATTTCTCCTGAAAAATGCCCACCATATATTGAGGGTTGTGAACAAACAATTAAAGATATTGCATTTAAGAAAGCACATGAACTATATGGAGATCCTTTGCCAGAACTTGTACAAGAAAGATTGGATAAAGAGCTAAATTCAATTATAAAAAATGGATTCTCCGTTATGTATATTATTGCTCAAAAGTTAGTGTGGAAATCAAATGAAGATGGCTATATTGTTGGTTCAAGAGGTTCAGTTGGTTCGTCTTTTGTAGCAAATATGACGGGAATTACAGAGGTAAATTCACTTCCACCACATTACAGATGTCCAAAATGTAAATATTCTGATTTTACAGATTATGGCTATGCATGTGGATTTGATTTGCCAGATAAAGACTGTCCAAAATGTGGAACTAAAATGGTAAAAGACGGAATTGACATTCCATTTGAAACATTTTTAGGCTTTAATGGAGATAAAGAGCCTGATATTGACTTAAACTTTTCAGGAGAATATCAAGCAAAAGCTCATAAATATACAGAGGTTATTTTTGGAAAAGGAACAACATTCAAAGCAGGAACAGTTGGTACTGTTGCAGATAAGACCGCATATGGATATGTAAAAAAATATTATGAGGAAAAAGGAATACCAATTAATAATGCAGAGGTATTAAGGTTAGCACAAGGTTGTACAGGAATTAAAAGAACAACAGGACAACACCCAGGAGGAATTATTGTTGTACCAAAGGGAAGAGAAATTTATGAATTTTGCCCAGTACAGCATCCAGCAGATGACCCAGATTCAGATATAATAACAACACATTTTGATTATCACTCAATAGACCAAAACTTATTAAAACTAGACATTTTAGGACATGATGATCCAACAATGATAAGGATGTTATATGATATAACAGGTATAGATCCTACAAAAGTACCTTTAGACGATAAGGAAACAATGTCAATTTTTAGCTCAACAGATGCTTTAGGAGTTACACCAGAGCAAATAAAAAGTAAAGTAGGAAGTTATGGAGTGCCAGAGTTTGGTACAAAGTTTGTAAGAGGAATGTTAGTTGATACAAAGCCAACTACATTTGATGAACTAATACGCATTTCTGGATTGTCGCATGGTACAGATGTATGGCTTGGAAATGCACAAAGTTTAATAGAAGAGGGAACAGTGACCTTAAATGAGGCAATTTGTTGCCGTGACGATATAATGATATACCTTATAAAAAAAGGTGTTCCACCAAATCCAGCATTTAAAATAATGGAGCTTGTGCGTAAAGGAAAAGCGTTAAAAGATCCAGAAAAATGGGCAGAATATGTAAAACTAATGAAAGAAAACGATGTACCAGATTGGTATATAAAGTCTTGTGAAAAAATAAAATACATGTTCCCAAAAGCACATGCAGCAGCATATGTTACAAATGCATTTCGTATAGCTTGGTTTAAAGTACATCAGCCAAAAGCATACTATGCAGCATATTTTACAATTAGAGCTGATGAGTTTGACAGTGATGTTATGTGCTATGGAAAAGAAAAAGTATTAAATAAAATGAAAGAAATAGATTTAGCTGGAAATGGAGCAAGCACGAAAGACAAAAATATGTATGCTATCCTAGAACTTGTTTTAGAAATGTATGAAAGAGGAATAGAGTTTTTACCAATAGACTTATATAAATCTCATGCAACAAAATTTATCGTAGAAGAGGACGGAATACGCCCACCATTAAATAGTATACCAGGACTTGGAACAGTGGCAGCAGAGGGAATTGATGAGGCAAAAAAAGAGGGAAAATTCATGTCAATAGATGATATGAAAATTCGTTCAAAAATTGGTAAGTCTGTAATCGACATGTTAGAAAAAGTAGGATGCTTAAAAGGAATGAGTCAAAGTAACCAAATTAGCCTATTTGGCTGATGGGGTGATGGGGTTTGACCATTTTTCCCATTTTTGTCGTAAAAGGGACAGGTTAGAAAAATGAACATCTAATAAACATAATACATTAAAACTATATAAGAAAATAAAATATATTGACAAAAAGTCTATCACACTAAATTATTAGAGTGGTAGGCTTTTTAAAGAAAAAATACAAACATTTTTGCTATATACATAATGAATAAAAAAGTAAAATAATAAAAAGTAATGAGTTTTCATAAAACATTGCTATATAAAAATGTGAATAAGTGTGTCGAAAAAAACACGAATATATAGTTATTCACAAAGTTATCCACATTATCCACAGATATGTGTAAAAATAAAAAGGTAAACTTAAATTTAATAATAATGTTACATAATGTTACAAGAATATTACAAACAAATTACGAAAATATTACAAAAATATTACAAAGACATTACGAATAAATAAAATTTTCTATTTTAAGAATTAATAATCATTATATTTTATTAAAAATTACGACTTTTTATTGTAATTTTTTTTGATTTTGATATAATAGTAGCAAATAATAATAATGGAGGTTTTAAAATGATAAAGAAAGTTGCAATACTTGCAAATGGTGGAGATGTTTCAGGATTTAATGCAGTAATTCGTGCAATAGTAAAAACAGCTCAAAATAATAATATTGAATGTTTAGGATTTATAGATGGGTATAGGGGTTTGTTAAATAATGACTATGTTGTATTAGAGACAAGCTCAAATTGTAATGCATCAGGTATACTACCAAAGGGTGGCTCTATAATAGGCTCTTCTACAAATGCAAATGTTTTTAATTATCCAGTCGAAGAAAATGGAGAAAGAGTATACAAAGATTTATCTGAGATTTGTGTAGAAAATATAAAAAAAGATAAAATTGATTGTTTATTCACATTAGGGGGAGATGGAACACAAAAATCAGCAAGAGATTTTTCTTTAAGAGGTGTAAATGTTATAGGAGTACCTAAAACAATAGACAATGATGTAGCATGTACAGATATCACATTTGGATATAATACAGCTGTTTCTGTTGCAACAGAGGCAATAGATAGATTACATACAACAGGAGAAACACATCACAGAATAATGATTTTGGAAGTTATGGGAAGATATGCAGGTTGGATTGCACTAGAATCAGCAATAGCTGGTGGAGCTGATGTAGCATTAATTCCAGAAATACCATATGATATAGAAAAAGCAGCCCAAAAGATTATGGAAAGAAGAAAACAAGGCAAAGACTTTAGCATTGTAGTTGTTGCAGAAGGAGCTAAGGCAAAAGGTGGAGAACTTGTTGTTAAAGATACAAGAAATAATGGTATAGGTGTAGATAATACTAAATTAGGAGGAGTTGGCGAACAAGTTGCGAAACAACTTGAGAAACTAACTGGCTTAGAGGCTAGATGCACTGTTTTAGGATATATGCAAAGAGGAGGAATACCAACTTCTTTTGATAGAGTTCTTTCAACTAAATATGGAGCAAAAGCTATGGAACTTGCATTAGAAGGAAAATTTAATGTACTTACAGTTATTAAAGATGGAAAATTAAATTCAGTTCCTTTAGAAGAAGTTGTTGGAAATAATACAAAAATTGGTGCTGTTTCTGGAAATACACCAGAAAGTAATTTAAGAAAAGTATCAATGGAAGATGACTTGGTAAAAACTGCAAGAAATATAGGCATAAATCTAGGAGACTAATTTTTACAATAATAAGGAGTAACAACATGATAAATTTTAAAAATGTTATTGCAGAAAAAATTGCAAAACAAATTGATATGAGCAAAGAGCAAATAGAAGAATATATTGAAATTCCATCAAATAAAGAGATGGGTGATTATTCTTTTACTTGTTTTAAATTAGCAAAAGAGCTAAAAAAATCACCTCAAATAATTGCAACTGAACTAAAAGAAAGTTTATCATTTGAGGAAAATGAAATTAGCAAAATAGAAGTAGTAAATGGATATTTAAACTTTTTTATTTGCAAACCTGTACTTATAAAAGAAGTATTTAAAGAGATTGATATAAAAAAAGAAAATTATGGTTCTAGTAAATTAGGAGAAGGAAAAAATGTAGTTATAGACTACTCTTCTCCTAACATAGCAAAACCATTTCATATTGGACATTTACGCTCAACTGTAATTGGAAATTCTTTATATAAAATACATAAATTTTTAGGGTATAATTGTATTGGAATTAATCATTTAGGAGATTATGGTACACAATTTGGTAAATTAATCGAGGGTTACAAAAGATGGGGAAATGAGTATAATATAGAAGAAAACCCAATTGATGAATTAACCAAGATTTATGTAAGAATTAATGAACTTTGCAAAGAAGACGAAAGTGTTTTAGAAGAATGTAGAAATAATTTTAAAAAGCTAGAAGATGGAGACGAAGAATGTGTTTTATTATGGACTAAATTCAAAGATTTAAGTTTAAAAGAATTTCAAAGAATATATGATTTATTAGATATTCATTTTGATTCTTTTAACGGCGAGGCATTTTATTCTGACAAAATGCCAGAAGTTGTAAAAATATTAGAAAAAACGGGCAGATTAGTAGAATCAGAAGGAGCAAGAGTAATTGAACTTGGAGAGCAAATGCCTCCTTGCTTGATTGAAAAAACGAATGGTTCTACTACATATGCAACTCGTGATTTAGCAGCAATTTTATATAGAGCAAGAACATATGATTTTGACAAGGCATTATATTTAACATCATATGAACAAATTTTACATTTTAAACAAGTTTTTGAAGTTGCAAAACTATTAGATATTGACGAAAAATATACAAAAAACCTTGTTCATGTTCCTTTTGGAATGGTGCAATTAAAATCTGGTAAAATGTCTACTCGTGAGGGAAATATTATTAAATTAGAAGATTTACTAAATGAATCAATTTCAAGAGTAAAATCTATAATGGAAACGAAAAATCCTGATTTAGAAGATAAAGATAAAATTGCAGAAATTATTGGAATTGGTGCTGTTATATTTAATGATTTATACAACAGCAGAGTAAAAGATGAAATATTCGATTGGGATGAAATGTTAAACTTTAACGGAGAAACAGGTCCATATCTACAATACATTTATGTGCGTACAAATAGCATTTTAAAAAAAGCAGGATATATACCAAAGATAGAAGAGATAGATTATGAACAGCTTAATGATAAAGGTGCAATTGATATTATTAAATTATTATATCGTTTTGAAGATACTATTAAGCAGTCAACAGAAAAATACGAACCATACATAATTTCTAGGTATCTTATTGAACTTGCACAAGCTTTTAGTAGTTATTATAACAATAATAAAATTATTACAGACAATAAAAAAGAGCAAGATGCTCGTTTGTATTTAACTTATAGTGTGAACATTGTATTAAATAGCGGAGCAAACTTGTTAGGCATGAAAATGCCAGAAAGAATGTAAATGTATGAAAACAAAAGAAATTTTAAAAAATATTACAATGTCGCAACTAATAATCAATATTTTAGTTGGAATATCAACTGCAAATTTAACTTTACTATTAATACAATATGAGTATCTAAATGATTTAAAAATATTATTATTATCAATACTTTCATTTATTGTTATTGAAATAGTAATAGCTAAATATAATTTTTTAAACATATTAAAAAATAGCAAAAAAGCATTACTAATAATTAGCACTATATTAGGAATATTTACAAGTTATATGATTACTGTTTATAACAGATATCCATTTAAAAAGGAATTAGTTTATTTAATAGCTATAATTTCAGTTCCTGCTACAATCTTGTTTTTGTATTATTTTTATAATAAACTTGGATATATGGCAGAAAAATATATAAAATCAATGGACAAGGTAGAAAAGTGGTATGTAGTTATATCCATAATAATAATTACTGTTGGAATTAGTGTTGTATATAATATGACTGATGTCTTTTATACTGCAAATCTAAAAGAACCTAAAGTAGTTTGTTATAGCGCAGATGGAAAAGAAATCATTGACAGTACAGATATTAAAGATAAAAAAATAGTAAACTTTTTAAAAGAGTATGTAGATAATAGGAATAAATTTGATATTGTTTATACTACTGATACAGCACTAATATACTTGGAAAATACATATTCAAATATTAATTCATCGCACAATGACTTAAAGCAACCTTTATTTGGAATATTTTCATTACCTTTTAATATTGTACCAAAATTAGTTTCAATGATATTGCCTAAAATACCAAATTTAAATGCAATGTTAGTTGCAATTGTTCAAGGAATAATGATTATAATAGCATTTACACTTTTGGCTAGAATGCTGAAGTTAAACGGAATAAGTAAAACAATATTTTTACTTTTTATTACTTTTTCATATTCTACATTATTGTTTGTTATAAATTTAGAACAATATGTAATACCTGTCTTTTACTTAATCTTGTTCATATATCTTGTAATATTAGATAAAAAAGATAAAGATCTTGCATATATTGCAGCAACCGGAAGTATTCTAACATCTGGGATTTTTTTCCCACTATTAGGCAAAAGAAAAAACTTTTCTAAAAGTATAAAAAATATATTTTTTACTTTTTTAAAATGTATGACCATATTTATTGTTTCGGCAAAAATAATATATATATTACCGGGTATTTTAGAAGATAAAGCTAAAAACAATATTGAACAGTTTGTAGGTGACGGACAAGTGACTATTAATGACAAGTGGAATATGTATACCAATTTTGTGTGTAATACTATGTATTATACAGAAACTACAATAAAAGATAAGTTTTATTGTACTCCGCCAATACAAATTGATGACGAGAATATACTTGCTATTTCTAAAACAAAAAGAATTTTACAAGCTAATACAACAAAGACAAATGTAGTTGGAATCCTTATGATTACATTGGTAATTATATCATGTTTTTTAAATAGAAAAGACAAATTTTCAATAATTACATCATTTTGGTGTATATTCTCCTTTATATTAATTTTTGTTTTTGGATGGGGAGTAAAAGAAGACGGTTTGATTTTATATACTTTTTACTTTTCTTGGGCATTTATTTGTAGTATTTTTAAATTGTTTGAAAAGATGTTATATAAACATAAAAAATTAAAATATATATTAGGTACGACTATTTTACTACCAACAATTGCAATAAATTTATATGGTATGTACCAAACTATATCATTTGGAATACAATATTTTAACATATAAATAAGGAGGGTATTAATGAGAAAATATTTTGGAACAGATGGAATCAGAAGAATTGCTAATACGGAATTATCTCCAGAATTAGTATATAGAGTTGCAAAAGCAGGTGCATATGTGCTATCAAAACATACGAATCATATGCCAACAATATTAATAGGAAGGGACACTCGTATCTCTGGAACTCTAATTGAGAGTGCAATGGTAGCAGGCTTTTTAAGTTATGGGGCTAATGTTAAGATTTTAGGTGTAATTCCAACACCAGGAGTAGCGTATTTAACAAAGAAATTAAAAGCTGATGCTAGTGTTGTAATTTCAGCATCACATAATACCTATGAATTTAATGGTGTAAAATATTTTAGTAATAAAGGCATGAAAATATCAGATGAATTAGAAGAAGAAATAGAAGATGTTATGGATTCAGGAAAGTTAGATGAACTTACTGCTGTAAATGAAAAAATTGGTGTTTCTGAAATTAGAACAGATTTGTTAGATGAATATGTTTACTTCTTTAGAAAAAATTTTGAAGAAGATTTAGAAAAATTTGATAAATCTAATTTTGTTGTTGCGATAGATACTGCAAATGGAGCAACATCAGTTGTTGCAGAAAAAGTATTTACTGCACTAGGAATTAAACACTATATTTTAAATAATACTCCAAATGGTGTTAATATAAACGAAAATTGTGGCTCAACACATTTAGATGTATTAAAAAAATATGTTATTGAAAATCATTGTAATTTAGGAATTGCTTATGATGGAGATGGCGACAGATGTCTAGCAATAGATGATAAAGGAAATGAAATAGATGGAGACAAAATTTTAGCAGTTTTTTCTAAATACATGAAAGAAAAAGAAATTTTAAAAAATAATACTATAGTTGCAACAGTTATGAGTAATCTAGGCTTAAGTAAATACGCCGAAAAAAATGAAATCAACTTTGAACAAACAAAAGTTGGAGATAGATATGTACTTGAAAAAATGTTAGAAAAAGATTATAATTTGGGTGGTGAACAATCAGGACATATTATTATGCTTGATTATAACCCTACAGGAGATGGCATCTTAACATCTTTGATGTTAATTAAAATTTTATTGGAAAAAAATGTTTCATCTTCTAAATTATGTGATATAATACAAATATATCCACAAGTCCTAGTTAATGCTAAAGTAAATAACAATAAAAAATATGATTACGAAAAAGATGAAGAAATTAGGCTTGAGATAGAAAAATTAGAAAAAGAATTTTCTGGTAATGGAAGAGTACTAATTAGACCATCTGGTACTGAACCATTAGTTAGAGTAATGATTGAGGCACAAGACAAAGATTATATAAAAACAAAAGCTGAAAATCTTGCTAAATTAATTGAAAAAAAATTAAATTAATATATAGGAGGGATTGAAATATGCCAATGATAAATTTAACACAGCCTTTTTCAATTTTAATTGCACTATTACTTTTTGTTTTAATGCTATGGTTTGCTTACCAAAGTAAAAAAAGCGTTCTTATGGGAATCTTATTATTTATATTTATTGCATCATTAGTATTACATACATTAGAATTTTCCATAGGAAAACTTACAACAGAAGGTATGTCTGTAGCAATACGCTCAGTGATTTTTGACTTGATATTTATATTTTTATCATTTATTTCATATTTGTGGATAGATGACATAGAGGCTAAGGTAAAAAAGAAAAAAGTTATTAATAATAGCTTAGATTGGTTTTGGAGCAAAATATAACACAATATAATTGTCTATTGCCATCAATTACTTTGTGGCAATAGACCTTTTTTAAGGGGGAACTTTATGGAAAATAAAAATATAGTTATTGGTGGTGCTTGGCCATATGCAAATAGTGACTTGCATCTAGGACACATAGCAGGATTAATATCAGGAGATGTATTAGCTAGGTATTTTAGAGGTAAGGGATATAATGTTGTATTTGTATCAGGTACAGACTGCCATGGAACACCTATTACAGAAAGAGCAAAAAAGGAAAATAAATCTCCAAAAGAAATTGCAGAGTATTATGACGAAAGAGATAGAAAAACTTTAAAAGATTTTAAATTTTCATATGATTTATATACTAATACAGATACAGATTTCCACAGAAAAGAAGTTATGGATATGTTTAAAAAAATGTATAATAATGGATACATTTATGAAAAAACAGAACCACAACCATATTGTGAAAAATGCCAAAAGTTTTTGTCTGACAGAGAAATTCAAATTACATGCCCAAAATGTGGTGCAACTACAAAGGCAGACCAATGTGATAGTTGCCAATATGTTCCTACAATTCAAGAAATGTCAAAAGGAATATGTTTAGAATGTGGAAGTCCTACTGTTTTAAAAGATAACAAAAACTTGTATTTAGCTTTGTCTAAATTTCAAAAAGAAATTGAAGAACATACTGAAAAGGTAAATGGTATATGGAGATTAAACGCAAAAAATGAGACAAGCAAATATTTAAAACAAGGTTTAATTGATAGAGCTGTTACAAGAGACTTAGACTGGGGTGTAGATATTCCAGTAGAAGGCTACGAAAACAAGAAAATGTATGTATGGATTGAGGCAGTATTGGGATATATTACAGCAACTAAAAAATGGTGTGAAGATAACGGAAAAAATTGGGAAGAATTTTGGAAAGATGGAAATAATAACGAAATATATATGGTTCATGGAAAAGATAACATAGTTTTTCATAGTATTATTTTTAATGCACTATTACTTGCAATGAAAGAGAACTACCATTTAGTAGATACTATTGTTTCATCTGAATACCTAAATATTAATGATGAAAAAATATCAAAAAGTAAAGGAAATGGTATTCCTGCAATAGAATTGGTACAACAATACAATCCAGATGCTTTACGCTTTCATTTAATTAATAACGGGCCAGAGAAAAAAGATTCTAATTTTACTATTGATAATTTTGTTGCAACAAATAATGGAGAATTATTAAATAAATTTGGAAATTTAGTAAATAGAACTCTTAAATTTAAAGGCATTGAAGAAATAGTAGTAGGAAAACTTGATAAAGAAGTAGAAGAAAAAATAGAAGAAACATATAGCAAAGTAGGACATGGTATAGAAACATTGGAATTTAAAGAAGCATCTGATATTGCTATGGAATTAGTTGAGTTTGCAAATAAGTATTATGACGATAAACAGCCTTGGGTTCAAAGAAAAGAAAATATAGATGCATTTAATGATACAATATATAATTGTACTGTTATAATTGCAAATTTATCAAATATTTTTGAACCATTTATGCCAGGTGTATGTGAAAAAATTCGTGAATATTTACATTTAGGAAAATACAGTTGGGATATGATTTATTTAAAAGAAAATATAAAATTAAATAATATTGAACCACTATTTACAAGAATAGAAAATGTATAAATGGAGAAATGTATGAAAGAATTTTTTATAAAGCATAAAACTAAAATAATTTTTGCTATTATTATGCTTATTGCTGTTGTTGTTAGAATTTATCTTTGGCCAAAAGCAATTTCACAAATAAATTGTGATGAAGCAATGACAGCAGTAAATGCACTTTCTATATCAGAAACAGGAAAAGATACATATGGTACAAGCTTTCCAGTTTATTTAGAGGCTTGGGGTGTATTTGGGCAAAGTGTAGTACTTGCATATATAATGGCATTTTTTATAAAAATTTTTGGCTTTTCTTATTTTACAATAAGACTTCCAATGCTATTTATAAGCATAATATCGCTATTTGTTTTTTATGATTTACTAAAAAAAATTTTTAAAAAAGAAAGTATAGCTTTACTAGGAACAGCATTTTTAGCAATTTGTCCATGGCATATTATGCAATCAATATGGTCAATAGATTGCAATATGTTTCCGCATTTTATGCTTATTTCTGTTTATTTGTTATATAGAGGAATCACAGATAAAAAATATTTTCTATATTTGTCAATGATATTTTTTGCCATATCAATGTACACTTATGGAGTATCAGTTTATGTTATTCCACTATTTTTA
The DNA here is from genome assembly GCA_947591045.1 of uncultured Clostridia bacterium. Lineage (GTDB taxonomy): Bacteria > Bacillota > Clostridia > TANB77 > CAG-508 > CALXVA01. The sequence goes on along the minus strand of CANQCV010000006.1, from coordinate 29,795 downwards.
TTGATAACAGCAATTTACTTACTAAAAACTAAAAAAGTACATATAAAAGATTTAATAATATGCATAATTATTTATGTATTATTTTCGCTTCCGATACTAACTATGTATGTATTAAATTTCTTTAAAATTGATACAGACATTCATATAGGACCAATTACAATACAATATTTTGAAAATAATACTAGAACATCAGACATGTTATTTTTCTCAAGTGATTTCATGAACACATTAAAAAACAATATTATAGCGACATTAAAAACAGTTTTTGTAGGATATGACAGTTTAGAATGGAATGCAACACCTATATTTGGTACTATATATCATATTTCTATAATTTTCTTTATAATAGGAAGTTTTGCATTTATTAGAAAAAAATTAATGCAAGACGAAAATACTAAAACAGGTATTACAATTATTTGGATATGGCTAATCTTAAGTTTAATATTAGGACTTATTATTAAAGAAGTAAATATAAATAGATTAAATGTAGTGTGGTATCCTATCATATTCTTTACTATTTTAGGAATAAGTAGCTTGTTAGCATATAATAATAAAAAATTGTTATATGGTGTTTGTACTGTGTATGGCGTATTGTTTATTAGTTTTAGTATATATTTTTACGGATATTATACAAACAAAATTGATATGTCTGGATGTTTTTCAAGAAGATATATTGATGCAGTTCACTTTGCAAGCAAAGTTGGAACAAAAGATAATAACAACAATATTTTTTATTTCGATGAAAAAAATGATGGTGCTTTAGAAGTATACACAAAAGTTCAAGCTAAAATTGACAATGCAGATATAAAGAAAATAAGTGATAGAGAAGAATTAATAAAGCAAATAGACTTAAATTCAATTATTATTATTCACAAAGATTATGTACAAAATAATAGCTTATTTAACGAAAGTTTTGATATATCAAATTACAATAGAAAAAATTTTGAAGATTATGTGGTAATTTATAAATAAGTTATTAATAAATTAAATATATAAGCAAGTGAATGTATTTACAATCGCTTGCTTATTTGATATACTATAATATAAATTTTATGTTGGAGGCAGAAGATGATTAAAAAACTTGCAAAATGTATTGGAGAATACAAAAAGGCAACTATATTAACACCATTATTTGTAGGATTTGAATGTGCATTTGATGTTATAATTCCATTTTTGATGGCATTCTTAATAGATAATGGAATAAATAAAGGGGACAGTAAAACAATTTGGGGAGTAGGCATATTGCTTATTATATGTTCATTTATAGCAATATACACTGGTGTAAAATCAGGAGACTATTCAGCAAAAGCAACAGCTGGATTTGCAAAAAATGTTAGAAGAAAGATTTATTATAATGTACAAGATTTTTCATTTTCAAACATCGATAAATTTTCTACATCAAGTATTATTACAAGACATACTACAGATATAAACAATGTTCAAATGGCATTTCAAATGATAATAAGAATGGCTGTTAGAGCGCCACTTATGATTATATTTTCATTAATAATGACATTTGTGATAAATGTAAAACTTGCATTAATATTTTTACTAGCGATTCCTTTATTAGGGTTTGGGTTATATTTTATTGCAACAAAAGCACATCCAATATTTGAAAGAGCAATTTCAATATATGATAAACTTAATAGCACTGTTGAGGAAAATGTAAGAGGAATTAGAGTTGTAAAATCTTTTGTAACAGAAGATAAAGAAATAGAAAAATTTAATAAAACATCAGAACTAATATATAAAGAATTTTCAAGAGCTGAAAGAATAGTTGCATTAAACAATCCATTAATGCAATTTACTGTTGCGACTATTATACTTCTTATATCATGGTTTGGTGGAAAAGAAATTGTAGCAAATAATTTAACAACAGGAGAATTTACAAGTTTAATATCATATACTATGCAAATATTAATGTCTTTAATGATGCTTTCTATGGTACTTGTTACAATAATGATTTCAAGAGCATCAGGCGAAAGAATAGTAGAACTTATGGATGAAAAAAGCAATTTAACAAATAAAGAAAATGCAATAAAAGAAGTAAAAGATGGATCTATAATTTTTGAAAATGTTAATTTTAGCTATGTAAATGACGAAAATAAATTGTGCTTGAAAAATATTAATATAGATATAAAATCAGGTGAAACAGTTGGAATAATTGGTGGTACGGGTTCATCAAAATCAACCCTAGTTCAATTAATACCAAGGCTTTATGATGTAACAAGCGGAAAAGTAAAAATCGCAGGAATAGATGTTAAAGATTATGATATTGAATCTTTAAGAAATCAAGTTGCAATGGTATTACAAAAAAATGAGCTATTTTCAGGTACAATAAAAGAAAACTTGCGTTGGGGTAAAGCAGATGCAACAGATGAGGAAATTGAAAATGTTTGCAAGCTAGCACAAGCAGATGAGTTTATAAAGACATTTCCAAATGGATATGATACTTACATAGAACAAGGTGGAACAAATGTATCAGGTGGACAAAAGCAAAGATTATGTATTGCAAGAGCATTATTAAAAAGTCCAAAGATACTTATTTTAGACGACTCTACAAGTGCAGTAGATACTAAAACAGATAGTTTAATAAGAAAAGCATTTAGAGAGAGTATTCCAAACATAACTAAAATAATAATTGCACAAAGAATTTCATCAGTAGAAGATGCTGATAAGATAATTGTTTTAGACAATGGAGAAATAAATGGAATAGGAACACACGAAGAGTTACTTGCTTCTAATGAAATTTACAAAGATGTGTATTACTCACAAGTAAAAGGAGGCGAGGAATAATGGAAAAAAAGCAAAGAGGAAGAATAGATTTTAAGGTTTTAAAAAGAGTTTTAAAATATCTTACTAAAAGCTATAAACTACGACTATTCATTGTAATTATAAGCCTTTTATTTAGTACAGCATCATCAGTTGCTGCAAATCTTTATTTACAAACATTAATTGACGACTATATAATCCCTCTTGTAGGAAGTCAAAACCCAACATATGGTTTACTTGCAAAAGCAATTATAACAATGGCATCAATTTATGGAATAGGTGTAATTGCAGGATTTTTATCAAGTAGGCTTATGGTTAAAGTTTCAGAAGGAACTTTAAAGCAAATTCGTGACGAGATGTTTGTTAAAATGCAAAGTCTTCCAATAAAATACTTTGACACACATTCACATGGAGATATAATGAGTAGATACACTAATGATACAGATACATTAAGTCAAATGATATCTCAAAGTATACCACAGATGTTTTCTGTAATTATAACTATTGTTGTAATATTTGTTTCAATGATAGTTACAAATATTTATTTAACATTAGTTGTTATAGGCTTTTTAGGAATAATATTATTAGTAACAAGATTTATGACATCTAGAAGTGGAAAATATTTTATCAAACAACAAGAATCTGTTGGTAAATTAAATGGATACATTGAAGAAATGATAAATGGTCAAAAGGTTGTAAAAGTTTTTTGTTATGAGGACAGAGCAAAAGAAAGATTTGATAAATTAAATGAAGAATTATCAGAAAATGTATATAATGCAAATAAATTTGTAAACTGCATAGGACCAGTAAATGGAAACTTGGGAAATACACTATATGCAGTACTTGCAATAGCAGGAGGATTACTTGCAATAAATGGAATAGGAAATGTTACAGTAGGACTTATTGTTGCATTTCTACAATTAAGCAAAACTTTTATAAGACCAATAAATGAAGTTTCGCGTCAATTAAATTCAATAGTTATGGCAGTTGCAGGAGCAAAAAGAATATTTGAATTTATGGATGAAGAGCCTGAAACAGATGATGGCAAAGTTTGTTTAGTAAATGTAAAAGAAGAAAATGGAAAACTTGTAGAAGTAAATACAAGAACAAATAAATGGGCTTGGAAATACCCTCATCAAGATGGAACAGTAGAATATATAAGTTTAGCAGGACACATTGAACTTGAAAATGTAGATTTTGCTTATGAAGAGGGTAAAACGGTACTACATGACATTAGTTTATATGCAAAACCTGGACAAAAAATTGCTTTTGTTGGAGCAACAGGTGCAGGAAAAACTACGATTACAAATCTATTAAACCGCTTTTATGATATAAAAGATGGTAAGATTATATATGACGGAATAAATATAAATGAAATTAAAAAAGATGATTTAAGACTTTCTCTTGGAATGGTTTTACAAGATACGAACTTATTTACAGGAACTATTAAAGATAACATTAAATATGGAAGAGAAGATGCAACAGATGAAGAAGTTATTGAGGCAGCTAAACTTGCAAATGCACATGATTTTATTGCAAGACTTCCAAATGGATATGATACAGAACTTTCAGGGGATGGAGCTAGTCTATCTCAGGGACAAAGACAACTTTTAGCAATAGCAAGGTGTGCACTTTGTAATCCACCTGTAATGATTCTTGATGAGGCAACTTCAAGCATAGATACAAGAACAGAAAAAATAGTTCAAGATGGAATGGATAAATTAATGGAAGGAAGAACTGTATTTGTAATAGCTCATAGACTTTCAACAGTAAGAAATTCAAAGGCAATTATGGTTTTGGAAAATGGTAGAATAATAGAAAGAGGAAACCATGAAGACTTAATTGCTCAAAAGGGACAATATTATAAATTATATACAGGTGTATTTGAATTAGAATAGATGAGGTCTAAAGATATTAAGAATTTGAAAGGGAGACAGATAATTAGTTGAAATTATCTGTCTTTTATTATATAATCGTAAACAGTATATGTACTAAAAGGTGTGATTTAATTATGAAAGGGAAAAAACTAAAAATGATATTGATAATATTTTTAATTATTATATTAATTTTGGCAATAATTGTTTTAGGAATAAATGGATATGTAAAACTATCAACTAAGTCTCAAATAATTAAAGACAACGACTTTTCTAATGTAAAAGATATGGATTGCATAGTTGTCTTAGGAGCAGGAATTTGGAAAGATAAACCAAGTCCAATGTTAGAAGATAGATTAAACGAAGGTATTAATTTATACAAAAAAGGTGTTGCTACAAAAATAATTATGACAGGCGACCATAGTAGAGCAGACTACGACGAAGTTAATGTAATGAAACAATTTGCTATTGATAAAGAAGTTCCTTCTGAAAATATTTTTATGGATCATGCTGGGCTTTCAACATATGAAAGTATATATAGAGCAAAAGAAATATTTAAGGCAAATAAAATTATCATAGTTACTCAGGAATATCATTTATATAGAGCTTTATATATAGCCAATAGATTAGGATTAGAAGCAGTGGGAGTTCCTGCTGACCCAAGAGTATATGCAGGAGCAACTTATAGAGAAATAAGAGAAATATTGGCAAGAAACAAAGATTTTATACAGTGCATATTTAAACCAAAACCTACCTTTTTAGGAGATAGTATACCAGTATCAGGAAATGGAGATATAACTAATGATAAGTAAGTTATTTTTAAAAAATAAAATTATAGATTATATAAAATTAATGAGAATGAAACATTATATAAAAAATTTTTTAATTTTTCTACCAATCATATTTAGTCTCAATTTTTATGAAATAGAAAAAGATATAAAAGTTTTAATTGGCTTTATAATTTTTTCATTATTATCTTCTATTGTATATATTATTAATGATATCCAAGACATAGATAATGATAGAAAGCATCCAGAAAAGAGTAAAAGACCTATTGCTTCAGGCAGAGTAACAAAAAGAGAAAGTTATATATTAATTGCAGTTTTAATCATTGTTATAATTACTATAAATATATTGTTTAAAATGAATTATGATAGTATTGTAATTTTATTAATATATTTAGTATTAAATATATTGTATAGCAAAAAATTAAAAAAAATACAATTATTAGATGTACTTATTCTTGTAACATATTTTTTATTAAGAGTTATATATGGTGCTAGTTTAATTAATGTAAAGGTATCGCATTGGCTATATTTAACAATTATTTCTTTTTCCTTTTATTTATCTTTGGGAAAAAGAAGGAACGAGTTGATGCAATTAAAAGGAGAAACAAGAGAGGTTTTAAAATATTATACAAAAGATTTTTTAGATAAAAATATGTATATGTTCTTAACTCTTACAAATGTATTTTATTCTCTATGGTGTGTTGATGTACAAAATATTGAAAAGTTTGGTACAAGTTATTTTATATTAACCGTGCCATTAGTAATAATTATATGTATGAAATACAGCCTTAATATAGAAAACAACTCCTCAGGAGATCCAGTAGAAGTATTATTATCAGATAAAATATTAATAATGTTAGTAATATTTTATTTCATAATTATGTTAGGTTTAATTGTTATATAGTTTAAATAAAAAAAGCAATTGAAATTGCTTTTTTTATTTTGTAACTTAGTTGTAACTTTTACTATTGTATAATTTACTTGTAACAAGAAAGGAGTTTTTTAAGTTATGGAAATATTAAAAGTTCAAAATTTAACTAAAATTTATGGTAAAGAAGAGTCAAAAGTTGTTGCATTAGATAATGTTTCTTTTTCAGTAGAAAAAGGAGAATTTGTTGCAATAGTTGGAGCATCTGGAAGTGGAAAATCAACTTTACTACATATAATAGGTGGTGTAGATAGACCAACTTCTGGCAAAGTTTATATTGATGGTAAAGACATATTTTCATTTAATGATGATAAACTAGCTATTTTTAGAAGAAGACAAGTTGGGCTGATATATCAATTTTATAATTTGATACCTATATTAAATGTAGAGGAAAATATAACTCTACCATTATCATTAGATAATCGTGAAATTAATAGGGAAAAATTAGATGAGATGTTAAATATTTTGGGACTTCAAAATAGAAGAAAACATCTTCCAAATGAATTGTCAGGTGGATAGCAACAAAGGACTAGTATAGGTAGAGCTTTAATTACAAATCCTACTATAATTTTAGCAGATGAGCCAACAGGAAATTTAGACTCAAAGTCAAGTGATGAGATAGTTGCACTACTAAAAAAATCGAATAAAGAATTAAAGCAAACTATAATAATGATTACTCATAATATGGAAATAGCAAAAGAGGCAGACAGAATTATTAAAATTGAAGATGGAAAAATTGTTTAAAAGGAGGTAAAAATATGAACTTACTTAATAAATTAACAATTAAAAACCTTAAATTAAACAAGAAAAGAACAATTGTAACAATAATGGGCATTATTCTATCTGTTGCACTTATCACAGCTGTTGCATCAATTTATGCAAGTGGAATACAATCTTTAATAAATTATGAGACATATCAAAAAGGAAATTTTCATGTGGCATTTTATAATGTTCCAATAGATGAGTTATATACTTTTAAGGATAACAGAGGAATCGAAAATGTACATTTAACTAAAAATATAGGTTATGCAAAAATAAATACTAAAAATGAGAATAAACCTTATGCTTATGTTAAGGCATTTACAAAAGATTCATTAGAAAATCTTTCTATAAAATTAGTAGAGGGAAGACTTCCAGAAAATGAAAATGAAATAATTATACCTACACATCTTAAAACTAATGGTAGATTAGTTTTAAAAGTAGGAGATAGTATAACTCTAAATATAGGTAAAAGAGTAACTTCGGAAGGATATGAATTAGACCAATCAAATCCTTATTATGAAAGTGATTCGTCTTTTCAAATGACAGATGCAAGTACAGGTGAGGTTATAGATGAAGGAAGTACAACTAAAAGTAATGAAAAAATTATAGATACAGTATCTAAAACATATAAAATTGTGGGAATTATTGAAAGACCTGCAAGTAATATTGAAAGTTATTCTGCACCAGGTTACACTTTTATAACATATGTAAATGAAAATGATTTAGTTGGAAATATTGATGTATATGCAAAATATACAAAAGAAGGAAGTAAAAACTGCTATAAGATTACTGCAAATATATTAGGTGTAGATGAAGAATTATTTGAAAAAGCAAATTCTGGTGGAGCGGTATTAAATAAAGAAGAAGAAAACAGATATTCCAAAGAAATGGAAAAGGCAAAATATGATATAAGTATAAATAGTTATTTAATTGCATTAGAGACAAACCCAATAAGTACTAATACTGTTGGTGAATTAGGAGTTGTTGTATGTATTGTAATTGGAATTATTGTGTTTACATCTGTATTTTGCATAAAAAATAGTTTTGATATTTCTATAACAGAAAAAATAAAACAATATGGAATGCTTAGAAGTATTGGGGCTACCAAAAAACAGATAAAGAAAAATGTTTTTTATGAGGCTACTATTTTAGGAATTATTGGTATACCTCTTGGAATATTGTCAGGCTTTTTTGCATCATTTATACTTATAATTGTTAGCAATTACTATTTAAAGCAGATGTTAGCAACTGGTATAAAGTTAGAGTTTATCTTTTCTTTGACAGCAGTGGTAATATCTATAATATTAGGAATTGTAACACTATATTTTTCAGCTTTTAGAAGTGCAAAAAGAGCATCAAAAGTATCTCCAATAGAATCTATAAGAAATAGTGCAAATATTAAAATAAAAAGCAAAAAACTAAAAAGTCCGAAATTTATAAAAAAATTATTTGGTATGGGTGGAGAAATATCATTTAAGAACTTAAAAAGAAATAAGAAAAAATATAGAACTACTGTTATTTCTATTATTGTATCAGTATTTGTATTTATTGCTCTTTATAGTTTTATGAGTTCTGCTTTTGATGAAATTGAAAATGAATTTAAAGTGTTAGAATATAATGCGGAGATACATACAAAAAATATAGATGATAATAATTATGAAAAGTTTGTAGCTACAACAACATTAGATAGCGTTGAAGATTATACTATATTAAGAGAGTCTGGCATTAGTTATAAAGATGCTAAGTATAATCCAGAATATGTAGAATGGCTTAATTTAAAATTAAAGGAGAATACAAATTCATATTTAACATTTTATTCGTTAGGAAAAGCACAATATGAAAAATATGTTAAATCATTAGGACTAGATTATGATGATATTAAAGATAAGGGAATATTGTTAGATTATAGAGATATATCAAAATATATTGAGGATAAAAACAAATATGAACATAAATATATGAGAGTATATGACTATAATGCAGGTGACAAAATTGAAGGTGTGATTGATAATGATAAAAGTTATAATCTAGAAATAGGCTATGTTACAGATACAAAACCATTTGGATTAAAAAACAGTCTTGAAATAATGTGTATTATTAGTGACGAACTATTTGACAAAATAGGCAAAACTGATAAGCTTAACATTTATTATAAAGTAAATGATGTTGACAAATTTCAAAGTGATGTAATGGAACTTTTAGAAGATGAAAATTATAGTTCTACTATTAACGAAGAAAATATTAAAATGATGAATAATTTATTTACATTATTGGGAATCTTTTTATATGGATTTATAATAGTTATATCTTTAATTGGAATAACAAATATATTTAATACAATAACAACAAATATGGAACTTAGAAAGCAAGAATTTGCAATGCTTAAATCTGTTGGTATGACAACAAAAGAATTTAATAGAATGATAAGGTTAGAGAGTTTATTTATGGGTGTAAAGTCACTAATATTTGGTATTACAATAGGCATAATTTTATCATATATAATGCATTTAGCGCAAGATACTGGTATGCCATATAAATTGCCAATAGTTGCAATAATACTATCTATATGTGTTGTATTTCTTCTAATATCTATAATTATGAGATATTCAATAAGAAAGATTAATAAACAAAATACTATTGAAACAATTAGAAATGAAAATATTTAATAAAAGGGCTGAAAGGCCCTTTTATAATGTGATATAATATTAAAAGAAAGGGGTTTAATATGAACATTTTATTAGTAGAAGATAATACTTCAATTATAAAAGGACTTAACTATTCTTTTGAAAAAAACAATTATAAATTATCATATACAACAAGCGTAAGAGAAACAAAGGAATTTTTAAAAAATAATACTAATATAGATTTAATAATATTGGACATAGCTTTACCAGATGGAGATGGTTTTGAATTATTTAAAGATACAATTAAAGATTTAAAAATACCAACCATTTTCTTAACTGCAAAAGATGAAGAAGATGATATTGTAAAAGGCCTAAACATAGGTGCAGAAGATTATATTACAAAACCTTTTAGCACAAAAGAACTTCTTGCTAGAATAAATAAAATATTGTTACGCTCAAAAAAGAAAAGTGTTATAAAAGTAAAAGATATTACTTTTGATATGGATAAACTAACATTATGTAAAAATGGTCAGCAAATTGAACTAACAGCATTAGAGTTAAAGCTGGTAAATTTGCTATTTACAAATATAAATAAAGTTGTAAGTAGAAACATAATATTAGACAAGATATGGGAGTGGACAGGAAATGATGTAGATGACCATACTATTACAGTATATTTTAAAAGAATACGAGAGAAGATTGATTCAAATATAATTACAACTATAAAAGGCATGGGGTATATAATAAATGAAGAACAAGATTAAATTAAAAAGATATTTAGTAAAAACACTTTTAATATCTATATGTTTGCTTGTAGTGTTTTTAGCTATAAATATATATGAATATCATGTATATAATAAAAATTTTAACAACAAATTATCTTTAATAGTAAATGCTTTGCAACAAAAATATTCTAACCTATCAGAAAAAGAGATTATTGAGATATTAAATAGTGAAAATGATACTGATAGTATAATATTTGAAAAATATGGAATAGATGTAAAAAATAAATCTATTGTTATACAAAATGATATATATTATCATAGATTTTTACTATTAAATATATTGTTTATGGCGATTAGTCTTGTGATAATTTTAGTTATATTTATGATGTATAATAGGCAAAAAGAAAAAGATATTGGTGATATTACAAAGTATATAGAAGAAATTAATAAAAAGAATTATGAATTAAATATAGATTCAATGTCAGAAGATGAACTATCTATTTTAAAAAATGAGATATATAAAACAACTATAATGCTAAAAGAATCAGCAGAAATCTCAAATTTAGATAAATTAAATTTAAAAAAATCATTAGAAGACATATCACATCAAATAAAAACACCACTAACAAGTATTTTAGTTATGTTGGATAATTTGATTGATGACTCTAATATGGATACAGCTACAAGAAATGACTTTATAAAAGACATAAAACGAGAAGTAACAAATATAAACTTTTTAGTACAAGCCATTTTAAAATTATCAAAATTTGATGCAAACACGATTCATTTTATCGAAGAAGAAAGAAAAATAAAGGAAATCATAGATGAGTCTGTAAAAAATGTTTTGGCATTATGCGATTTAAAAAACATTGTTATTAAAGTAAATGGTAATGAAAAAGCAAAGATAAAATGCGATAGCAAATGGCAAATAGAGGCAATTACTAATATTTTGAAAAATTGTATAGAACATTCAAAAGAAAATCAAAAAATAATAGTAAGCTATGAGCAAAATAGCGTATATTCTATGATAGAGATAAAAGATTTTGGCAAAGGAATATCAAAAAAAGATTTACCACATATATTTGAAAGATTTTATAAAGGCGAGAACGCAAGCCCAGAAAGCATAGGAATTGGCTTGGCACTTTCAAAAACAATAATAGAACAGGACAATGGCTCTATAAGTGTGGATTCAGATGAAACAGGTACAAAGTTTATAATTAAATATTATAAGCTATAAACAGTGTAAAGGTAACATAATTGACAAAAAAGTATAAATGATATATAATAGGGAAAGTCTTATGTTAATAAAGTAGCTATTACACAGCTATAAAGCTCCATAACAATATTTGAAAGGAGACGGACTAATGGGCGAACGGTTAAAACACAATTACAAGCAAAATATAAAAAAGGAAGTTATTAAAAGAAGAAAGACTGCCAAATTTTATGATCAGCAAAAATTAGATAAGTTTCAAAAAAAACAAATCAGTTTAGCTATAGATAGCAAATTTACGATTGATCAATTAGATGTGTTAGCCGATTCAAATTTTAATGTATGGCAGATGGAACAAATTCGTTGGGGTCTCGAATATGGACTTACCATTGAGCAAGTGAAAGTTTATGCTTGTTCAAAATATGAATGGAACCAAATGCAAGAAATGCGACTGGGTTTAGAGCATGGGCTTACCATTGAAGAAGTAAAATCTTATGCTAAGCGCGAAATGACTAGTGTACAGATGAGACGAAGGCGCATAGAACTTCAAAAAACAAGACCAAGTAGTTCATGAAAAAGGGCACGAAGAAATTTTTCTCCGTGCCCTTTTTCATTAATAAGGTACAAAATAAATTATTGAAAAAATTACTTTATGTTGGTATAATAATTCAAAAAATAAAGATAGGAATTGATATAAATGAAAGATACTATAATTTATTTAATAAGGCATGCTGAAACTATTAATGAAGATGGAATTAGAAACACAGACGAGACGCAACAAGAAATCAATGAAAAAGAAATATTATCAATTAAAGGTGAACAAGATTCAAAAAAATTAAGTGAAAACAATGAACTAAAAAATATTGATATAATTTGGTGTAGCAGTTACACAAGGGCAAAGCAGACAGCAAAATACATTGCAAATGAAAATAATTTACAATATAACTTAGACAAAAGATTATGTGAAAGAAAACTTGGAAATATAGAAGATTTAGCAAAATTTATGAATGATAAGTCAACTAGAGATCCTTCTCGTGAACAATTAGCCTTTCCAGAATTTAAAACTCAAGATGGTGAGAGTGCAAATGATACAAATAAGAGGATGAATGAATTTATAAGTGAGATAATTGAAAAATATGAGGGAAAAAGAATAGCAATAGTAAGTCATGGAGGAGCAATTAAATTTTATTTACTAAGTTATTGTAAAGTAAATGAGAATTTAAATCTTGAATATAAAGGAAAAGAATTAGATATAGTGTCTCCTTGCTTATTAAAGTTAACTTTTAGAAAAAATGAATTGGTAAGTTTAGAACAAATAAACGATATTCTATATACAGTAAAAGTATAATTAAGGAGAAAAACAGAAAAGTAATTATAGGAGATATCATCAAATGTTAAATATATATGATGTAAAAAATAAACAACAGTATCTTAAAGAAGTAGCAGAATTAACCCAAAAAGAATGGGGACAAAAAAATTTAACCAAAGAAGAATTTAATGATAAGGTAAATAAGAAAATATTAAAAATTAAATCTAATTTTGATAATCCTTATTATTGTAAATTAATCCTATTGGATGACGAAAAATTAGTTGGATTTATATCAATTTTTCCATCTGATTGTGAAGAAAGAAAAGAACTATTTCCATGGTATGCAACAATGTTTGTAAAAGAAGAATATAGAGGAAGGGGCTATTCTAAAATCTTGAATGATGCAATTTTAAATGAAGCTAGAAAAAGAGGGTTTAAGAAAATTTATTTAAAAACAGATTTGAAAAATTATTATGAAAAGTTTGGAGCAAATTATATTGAAAAATTAAAAACAGGAGAAAAATTATATTTCTTTGAATTATAATCTTGTAGCAGGCAAGTAAAGTCAACATAATTGACAAGTATAAGTAAATATTATATAATGAATAAGTCTTATGTAGAAGGTAGCAAAAGTAGCTACTAACACTCCACAACAATAATTTGAAAGGAGACAGACAAATGAACGAACGGTTTATTTTAACAGACGAAGAAAAAGAAGTTATTAACGAGGTTATAGAAAGGTGCAGAGGGATATTTGATGCCTTACAAAAGGAGCAAATCTATCTGGGATTCGTTAATGGACTTACCCTTGAACAAGTACAAGTATATGCTAAGCCTGAATTACCTAGTGAACAGATGTATCTAATGCGCATAGAGATTCAAAGTAAAACCAAGTAATTCATAAAAAAGGGCACGAAGTAAATCTTCGTGTCCTTTTTATGTGTATAAAATAAAAGATATTATTAATAGAAAGTAACAAAAAGGGATTTGTTTCATAATATATACAAAATTATTGAGAGGAGTTTATTTTATGGACTACGAAATTATGATGAATGGAACAGTTAGAATAGGGCAAAGAGCACCAGAGTTTGATGCACAAACAACAATGGGAAATATATCTTTAAATGATTATAAAGGAAAATGGCTGGTATTTTTTTCTCACCCAGGAGATTTTACCCCCGTGTGTACAACAGAAATAATTGCTTTTAGTAAAGCAAATACATATTTTGAGCAATTAAATGCTTGCCTGCTTGGATTAAGTGTAGATTCAAATAGTTCACATTTAGCATGGGTATATGATATTTATTGCAAAACTGGCGTAAGAGTTCCTTTTCCTATTATTGCGGATAGAAGTGGTGAAATTGCTAGAAAATATGGAATGATATCAAATGATGTAAGTAGTACAGAAACAGTAAGAAATGTTTATATAATAGATGATAAAGGTATTGTAAGACTTATTTTAGTTTATCCATTAAATGTTGGAAGATGTATACCAGAAATATTAAGAGCTTTGCAAGCATTGCAAATTGCAGATGCAAATAAGGTTTCGACACCTGCTAATTGGGTGCCTTGTGAGCCTGTTATTTTACCATCGCCAAACACATTTTCTGGTTTATTAGAAAGAAATGAAGAAATTGAAAAAAATAAAAATGGAATGAATTGGTATTTGAGTTTTCAAAATCCAAAAAATTGTAATTTAATAGAAAAAGAAGAAAATAAACAACTTAAAGATAAATAGTAAAATAAAATTTATAATTTAAGAAAAGATAGCCATACTAAATATATAAAATATTTTAAGGAGGCTATTTTTTATGGAGAAAAATCAAAAAATAAATTGTACAGTATCTAGTTGTAAATACAACAATACACAAGATCAGCAGTGTGAACTAGAGCAAATTATAGTAACACCTATTATAGGATGTAATACAAAACAATCTGACGAATCTATGTGTAGCAGTTATAGAAATGAAAATTTAGAACATTAAAAATTGTCGAAAGATGTTGCAATATGTAATAAAACATTATATAATATGCTCATCAAAGATTTTATATCTTTGGAAGAAACCTTAAATAAATTTTATTTTAGGAGGGTTCTATATGTCAAAGAGACAGATTCCTTATGTCGACTTAATGTCTGTACAATCAGGGGTTACTGGTTCTCTTAATTTGGGGATTGTAAAATATCCAGACGGTAAAACAACAAAATTTGTTGTTGACTGTGGACTATTTCAAGAGGAGGAATGCGAAAAATATAATCGAACTTTTCCGTTTAATGCAAGTGACATTGATTTTTGTCTTGTCACACACAATCACGCCGACCATATTGGACGGTTGCCCTTGCTATCAAAGAAAGGTTTTAATGGGAAAATTTATTTGACAAAGGGGACGAGTGAGTTTATTGGTGATGCTTTGACAGATTCGTGCAAAGTTATAAAAAATGATGCAAAGAAAAATCATATCCATCCGCTGTATTCGGAAGATGACAAAGACAGAGCTATTAGCCAGATTTGTGCTTGCGAATATGAGACTCCCATTTATGTGGACAATCGAATAAAGGTTACTTTTTTCACAAATGGACACTTGGTGGGAGCTGCTCTAATCTTGGTACAAATTAGCTATGTTGGCTTTGACGACATTAATCTTCTTTTTACAGGAGATTATAACAACAAGAACATGTTCTTTGATGTTCCGAGTTTACCAGAATGGGTATGTGATTTACCATTAACAATAGTTCAAGAATCTACCTATGGTACAATGGATTCCAGTGAAATTACATACTGCTTTGAAAAGAACATTTATGAGTGCATGTACTACAATGGAACAGCAGTGTGTACAGCTTTTTCTTTAGGAAGAGCTCAAGAAGTTCTGTATATCTTAAAAAACATGCAGGACACAGGAAAATTGGATCCACAAATACCAATCTATTTTGATGGTAAATTAGCACAAATCTATACTAGAAAGTATTTAAGGAGTGATTGCTTAAACATTAAACCAAAAATGAGAAACTTCATGCCACAAAATACAATCTGGGTTGACAAAAGTGTTCGACCAAGAGTAGTTTCAAGTCCTGATAAAAAGATTATAGTGTCAAGCTCCGGAAATGGTAGTTATGGACCTGCAAGGCAGTATATTCTTAATTACATTTCTAGGAGAAACGCTTTAATTCAATTTACAGGATATGTAACGGAAGGATCACTTGGCAGAAGAATAAAAGACGCACCACATAATGAAGTGGTGGATGTTGGTTCTGTCATGAAAGTAAAGAAAGCTAAAGTCGAATATACGACTGAGTTTTCTGCTCATGCTAAAGCTGATGAAATGATTGCGTTTTTAAGTCAATTTCGCAATCTGAAATTGGTTTTGGTAAATCACGGAAACCCAGATGTCAAGGAAAAGTTTGCTAAGCGCATTGTGAAAGAACTTGAACCCAAAGATGTTGGAATTTTAGGAAGAGAATACTTCTTCCGGATTAACCAATATGGGTTAGTTCGCACAATTTCAACCAAATTTGACTAAAGAATCTAGAAAACAGCATCGAACCAAAAATTTTTGGTTCGATGCTGTTTTATGGAAATAAAGGTGTTGAATATTAAAAAAAAGTAGTATATAATAAATACACTAAAGAAAGAGGAGGAATTTTTATGCCATTGGTAACAACAAAAGACATGTTTGAAAAGTCTATGAAAAAACATTTTGCAATAGGGGCTTTTAATGTAAATAATATGGAGCTTATACAAGGAATTGTAGATGCAGCAGCAGAGGAAAATTCACCAGTTATTTTACAAGCATCTTCTAGTGCTATTAAATATGCAAGAATAGGATATCTAAAAAAGATGGTGGAGGCATCATTAGATGAACATGATATACCTGTTGCATTGCATTTGGATCACGGACCTGATTTTGAAACATGCAAAATGTGTATTGATAATGGATTTTCATCTGTTATGATAGACGGTTCTAAATATGACTTTGAAGAAAATATTGATTTAACTAAAAAGGTAGTAGAGTATGCACATTCAAAAGGAGTAGTAGTAGAGGCTGAACTTGGAAAACTTGCTGGAATTGAGGATGAAGTTAATGTAGAAAGTAGCGATGCAATGTATACTGATCCTGAACAGGCAAAAGAGTTTGTAGAAAGAACAGGATGTGATTCACTAGCTATTGCTATAGGAACAAGTCATGGTGCATATAAATTTAAAGGTGATGCAAAATTAAGATTTGATATTTTGCAAAAAGTAAAGGAAAAACTACCTAATACTCCAATTGTATTACATGGAGCATCTACTGTTATTCCAGAACTTGTAGATATGTGTAATAAATATGGGGGAGAAATACCAGGAGCAAAAGGTGTACCAGATGAAATGTTATATGAGGCAAGTATAAGTGGAGTTTCTAAAATAAATGTAGATACAGATTTAAGACTAGCTATGACAGGAGCAATTCGTAAAATTTTTGTAGAAGATCCATCTGCATTTGATCCAAGAAAATATCTAACACCTGCAAGAGACTTAATAAAACAAACAGTACAACATAAAATCAGAGATGTTTTTGGTTCAAGCAATCAAATATAAAGGTATAAAAAAACAATATAAATAAAATTATATTGTTTTTTTATATGTATTAAACTTGATTTTTTTCTAACATTTGTCTTCTTATTCGCATCTCAGCATCTTTTTTTGCCATTTCTTCTCTTTTATCATATAGTTTTTTACCTTTGCCAATGCCGAAGTTCAATTTTTAAAAAATTTCCATTAAAATATAAAGACATTGGTACTAAAGAATATCCTTTTTGTTTTATAAGTCCAATTAGTTTATTTATCTGTTTATGTGTGAGTAGTAGTTTTCGAGTTCTTAAAGGATCTTTATTATATATATTTCCGTGTTCATAAGGACTAATATGCATTCCATAAATAAATACTTCACCATTTTTTATATTTGCATAGCTATCTTTTAAATTAACTTTTCCGCTTCTAATTGATTTTATTTCTGTTCCAGTAAGGACAATTCCTGCCTCTATAGTATCTTCTATAGTATAATTATGCCTTGCTACAGGGTTATTACAAACTATTCTTTTTTCCATATTTTTATATCCCTCTAATATATTTTATCAATAAACTAAATTTATTATATAATGAAATATAAAATATAACAAGAGTTAGTAAAAAAATTACTAACTCTTGCAAAAACTATCTGTTGTTTGAATCAATGTAAAGATCATTTTTATTGTTTTGTCTAAAATAAGACCATAATAAAACTACAATGCCAACAGCAGTAATTCCTATAACAACCCAAGTGAAAGTTCTTGCTACATTGTTTGAACCATCTGTACCAGTTGTTGAAGATGTTCTTGTAGCAGTATAACCATCGTCTCCTCTGTCATCTGTCATAGCACCCATTGTATTTTGTGCACCATTACCAACTGTATTTACTCCATCTCTTATTGTGCTACCAATAGCACTTCCAGCACCCTCTACCATGTTTTCTGCTCCACCTACTACATTTCTAACTCCATTTTTTATATTGTCCATTGTATTATTTGCAGCAAAAGTATAAGAAACAGAAAAAATAGTAATAATAGTCATAATAATTGAAATTGCAAAAACTTTTTTCATCATATTGATACCTCCTTTAAAAATTTAGTAAAGAGATTTTTCTCGATAATAGTATTCGTTTTTATTTTATAAATTATTCATAAATGTAAAATTTCAAAAAATTTTCAAAAAAACAAATAAAAGGGCATGTAAAAAGCCCTTTGCTGTAAGCAAAGAGCTTTTTTAAAAAAATTATTTTAATCTTATAATAATAGCTATTGCAAGAAGTATTAAAATAACACCAACTGTTATTAACAAAATGCTTAGTATATTAGAAAGACTTAAACCTTGTTCTGAAAGAGTTCCTACACTAGATGCTGAAATTGTTTCTTCTTGACTTGTTAAAGAAGCATCTAAATCAGGAGCCACAGTATTGTCAGTCAAAGAACTTTCTAAATCAACTGTATTTACATCACCTGCTGTTACTTCATTTGGTACTGCTTCATTAGATGTAAGATTCATATTAATATCAGTAGCATATACGCTATAAAAGTTAATTAATATTGCAACAATGATTAGAATAAATGAAAATATTTTAATAGATTTTGACATTTGTTTACCTCCGAATTATTAAATAAATACAACTGACAATATAATACACAAAATATATAAAAAAGTCTAGTGATTTTGAAAAAAATTTCCTTTTTGTCCAAAATTAACATGAAATAATAAAGCAAAAGACTGACATAATATTTATTGAAAAACAAAAAAGGAGGTTTTTTTATGAAAAAAATAGTAAATGTTATCGTGATTTTAGCTATTATATTTAGTTCTTTATTTTGTACTCAAGTTTTTGCAAATCAACAACTTAGCGGTCTTATAGTAGAAACATCAAAAGATACAGTAAAATCAGGAGAAAATGTTACTTTAACAATTAATTTTGGAGCAGAACTTGCTTCTTATGCTTTCCATATTGCATATGATCATGATTTGCTAGAATTAGTAACAGTAGATGGTGGACAGAAAAATGATGATGGTGAAAAAGTAATTATTTCATATACAGATGACCACGGAGGAGAACAAACTCGTACTAATTTGTCTGCTACATTTAAAGCAAAAGAAGTAGAAGAAGCAAATTCAGCAACTTTTACAATAACATCAAATGGATTATCAGGAAAAGAGCCAGAAACACAAACTTATGATGACATATCAGAGCAAACAAAGAATATTACTATAAATCCAGACTATAAACCTTATGATATAAATCTTAATTATACTGGCGACATTTCTATTAAAACAGAAAAAGACATGAAATTAGTTGTAAGTTCAGCTATGGGTGAACATTATGAGCATACAAGAATAACAGCAACTGTAGAAAAACCAGAAGGTGCTACTGCAACACTTATGGCAACAGATTTAGAAAGTGTAGAACATGATATTTTTACAGATGGATGGAAAGAAAATGAACTGGGAGATTCTCTTGGTGGTAAAAATGCTAAAAGAGAATTGAATGTAAGAGGACTATTTAGTCATGCAGGAAAATATGAAATTACATTTAATGTACTTGATATGGACACAGATGACACAGTTATAGCAACAAAGAAAATAACTCTTAATGTAAAAGACCCAAATGTTACGACAAAAGACGATAATAAAGAAAAAGATAAAAGCAAAAAGCCAACAACAATGCCTAAAACAGGCAATACAGCATATGTTTATTTAATTCCAACAATCTTTATATTAACAGCTGTATATGTAGTTTTAAAAAAGAAAAACTAACAAACATCATCATTCTATAATTTTATAGAATGATGGTTACATAACAA
Source organism: uncultured Clostridia bacterium (assembly GCA_947591045.1). Lineage (GTDB taxonomy): Bacteria > Bacillota > Clostridia > TANB77 > CAG-508 > CALXVA01. Next base: position 9,446 of record CANQCV010000006.1, on the reverse strand, counting down.
GGAGATGATTGCAAAAATGCAAAGTCATAGAAGAAAAACAAGAAAAAATATAAAAAGCAAACAAAGACGAAAATATATTATTATGATACTACAAAATATTATTCTTTTAACAATTGCCACTATTTTATTTTACATGACTTATGGAATTTATAAAGAGGGAAAGATTCGCATGGTGCAGTCAGAAGATGATAATTTGCAAAGTCTTGTAAATCAAGAAATTATAGAGGATACCAAAGCTAACAAAATAGAAATTTCTCTTACTCCAGTATCTACTAAATATTTAGGATATAAAGTAGATTGTAGATTAGAAATACCAGAAATTAATTTGTCTACAAATGTACTACAAGATTATACAAAAGCAGGCTTAAAGGTATGTGCTTCTAAATATTATGGACCAGATGCAAATGAGGTAGGAAACTATTGTATAGCAGGCCATAATTACCAAAAAGAAAATATGTTTAATCATTTGATTGATTTAAAAGTAGGAGATAGTGTTTATTTAACTGATAATACAAATGGTCTTGTAGAGTATCAAATTTATGATATCTACAAGGTAAAACCACAAAACACAAAACCACTAGAACAAAATACAAATGGTCAAAGAGAATTAACACTTATTACATGTGTAAACTATTCTAAAAATAGACTTGTAGTAAAAGCAATAGAAAAACAGGCAAATATTTAGAAAGGAATGATTATGTTAAAAAAATTAAAGTTTATTTTTCTAATAATATTTTTTATTGTATTTATTCCAATAAAAAGCATGGCTGTAGAGAAAAAACAGGGAATAAAAAACTTCCCTTGGGAGTATCAAGCATATTTAAAAGAATTGCAAAAAAAGTATCCAAATTGGCAATTTACAGCCCTATATACAGGTTTAGATTGGAAATATGTAATTGATAATGAAAACAAATTTGGCAAAAATTTAGTTCCAAAATCATATTCAAAAGAATGGAAAAATACAAAATCAGGCGAGTATAATGTGGAAGTAGATAAAGGGTGGGTAGATTCTTCAAGAAGAGCTGTTGAATATAGCATGGATCCAAGAAATTTTTTGAACTATGCTCGCATTTTTCAGTTTGAGGAATTGTCATATAATTCAAAAACAAATAATAAAGATGGAATAGAGAAAATACTTTATGGAACAGAGTTTTACAATAGGATAGTAGAATACTTAAATAGTTCTGGAAAGAATATAGTAACAACTAGTAAATATTCTGACCTTATTTTATCTGCTGCAAAAACTTCAAAAGTAAGTGCTTACCATTTAGCATCAAGAATTAAACAAGAGGTTGGACCTTTTTTATCACATAGTTCAATTAGTGGAAATGTTTCAGGATACAAAGGCTTGTATAATTTCTATAACATAGGTGCTACAAGCTCATCTGAAGTTATGGGAGCAATAAAAAATGGACTTCAATATGCAAAAGATGGTAAAGGTGCAAGTCAAGAGGTAAAGACTAAATATTTAATTCCATGGAATACAAAAGAAAAAGCAATTACAGGAGGAGCTATTTTTATTGGCTCTAGCTATATAAACAGTGGACAAGATACAGTATATTTACAAAAATTTCATGTAGTAGGTAGTTCAAGTTTATTTTGGCATCAATACATGACAAATGTAGTAGCACCATATAGCGAATCAAGACTAATATATAATGGCTATGTAAATACTGGACTTCTACAAGGAGGTATTTCTTTTGTGATACCTATATATAACAATATGCCAGAAATTCCTGTGCAGAGTCCAAGTGTTTTAGATAGTGACTACACACAAGATAATACAAAAGTATATGCAAATGTAGATTCATCTTTAAATATTAGGTCAGGCCCTCGGAACTTCATATGAATCTATAACAAGTGTTACAAAAGGAACACAAATGACAAGACTTGCAAAAGGAAAACAGTCTGGTGAGTTATGGGATAGAGTACAGCTTTCTAATGGAATAGTAGGCTATGCTTTTCAAAATTATTTAAAAGAAGTGCCAAAAGTACAAATTGAACAAATTAATTTAAAACTTGATAAAAGTGTAATTAATAAAGGAGAAACAGCAAATATTGAAGTAGAAATATTGCCAGAAGAGGCAAAAAACAAGACCGTTTTATATACATCTAGTAATAGTAATATTGCAAAAGTAGATAGTCATGGAACTGTTTTGGGAGTGCGTGGTGGAAAAGTAGAACTTACTGTGAAAGCAAAAGACAATGATGTATCAAGCAAAATAGGCTTAGAAGTATATTCACCTGTAACTGATATATTATTAAATGTGGAAGATTTAATGTTACCAGTAGGAGAAAGTTTTGTAGTTAATACTACTGTTTTGCCAGAAGATGCAAGTAATAAAGAAGTAAGCTATAGTGTAGAAGACGAAAGTGTTATAGAAGTAGATTTGCAAGGCAAGATTACAGCAAAGCAAGAGGGAACATCAAAAGTAATAGTAAAAACTAATGATAATAATTTGCAAAAAAGTGCTAATATCACAGTTGTAGGTAAAATTGATTCTAATAGGCTTAAGTTTCACGAAAGTTTAAAGATATATGCAAATGAGATTTCTGGTTGGAATGATAATGAAATGACAGTAGAAAAAATAAAAGAAAAAATTTTTACAGATTATGATGTACAAATATATAACAGTCAAGGACAATTATTAAATGATACAGACCGAGCAGGAACAGGATCAAAAATTAGAATATTAGAAGATAATAAATTAATTATGGAATATAATATTGTTTTATATGGAGATGTAAATGGTGATGGAAAAATAAATGCGGTAGATTTACTTGTATTGCAAAGGCATATATTAGAAATAAAGAAGTTATCAGGTGTATTTTTAAAAGCAGGAAATATTCTTAAAAATGGTAAAAATCCATCAGCATTAGATACACTATATGTGCAAAGGCATATATTAGAATTACAATTTATAGAACAATAATAAAGGTGGGAAGAAAATGAAAATTGCAAAAGTATGTGTTATGTTTATTATAATTATAATTACTTTAAAATCAGTTGCTTTAGCGCAAAGTAAAATAGATGTAAATGCAAGCACAAGTAATACTGATTTAAAAATTATGAGATTAAATAAAGAGGGAATTAGCCCAGATTTTCAAAAAGAAATTAAACAGTATTATTTTGTGGCAGATAATTTTATAAATAATTTAGAGGTTACAGCTATTCCAGAAAATAGTAAATCAAAAGTTACAATAAAGGGAAATACGAATTTAAAACAAGGTTTAAATACTATTATTATACAAGTAACATCTGAAGATAAAACTAAAACTTCTACCTATAAAATAAATGTAACAAAGACTGCAAATAAAGAACTTGCAAATGCTAATTTAGAAAACCTAGCTATAAGAGATATTATGCTGTATCCATCATTTGATAGTAATATAACGCATTATGAAATAGAAGTACCTAATGAAATAGAAAATTTAGACATTTTGGCAATACCAGAAGATATAAAATCAAAAGTAACAATTACAGGTAAAGATAATCTTAAAATAGGAGATAATACTATTGAGGTAAAAGTAATAGCTCAAGATAATATTACAAAAAAAGTATATGAAATAAAAGCACATAGGAGAAGCAACGAAGAAGAAATATTAGCTGACAATGAAGAAAAGAATAATATAGAACAATTGGCAGCAATTTTAAAAGATGAGCAAAAAAATCAAACTGAAGTTACTACTAAAAATAATAATATGGATATTTCTAGTATTATGATTATTTTTGTTGTTTTAGCCATTATCATAGGTGTTTTAGTAATATATATCATAAGAAAGAATCGTCAAAATAATAAGACTTGACATAATATTACAAATAATGATAAAATAGGTTCATGTTGTATAAACACTGTATCTTATAAGGTACAAATAAAATGCTTATACAGGAGGTAGAAAAATGAGTACTAACAGGAAAACGCAGCTTAAACGACAAAGAATGCGGACCATTGAAACCATGCTACCTATTCAGAAAGTGGAGGAGGAGGTAAAAAAATACATTATTGGTCAGGACAAACAGGTTAGGCAAATAATAACTGCTATTTACCGTTCTATGAATTTTAGAACTATGAAATCCAACATTTTGATTGTTGGAAAAAGTGGAACAGGAAAGACAGAAACAATCAAACAAATTGCTAAGATACTACATCTTCCTTATACCATTGAGGATGCAACAAAATATACTCAAGAAGGATATGTGGGAAATAGTGTAGAGGATATGATATACAATTTGTTTGAAAATGCAAACTATAATTTGGAAAAAGCACAAAGAGGAATTCTTGTGATTGACGAAATTGACAAGAAAGCTCGCAAAAATGAAATAATTGATGCAAGTCATGATGCTACAGGAACAGAGGTGTTAAAGAGTCTGTTAAAAATTATTGAAGGAACTACTATAACATTAAGAATGGGAGAAAATTATGATGTAACAGAGATTAAGTTTAATACAAAAAACTTAATTGTTGTTCTTTTGGGAGCTTTTGATGGAATCGATAAAATAGTAAATAAACGCCTGAACAGAACAACAATTGGATTCAGAACCGTTTCAGAAGAAAGGGATGAAGAAAGTTCTTCTAGAATCTTGAAACAAGACTTGATTAACTATGGTATTCCAGAGGAGTTCGTTGGAAGAATTGATACTATTGTTGAAATGAAAAATCTGACAGAGCAAGATTTAAGCACAATACTCAAGAAATCAAAACTTTCCATTTTCAAAAGCTATAAAATGGAGTTAATAAAGAAAAAAATAATACTTGTGCATTCTGAGGAGCTGTTTGATTTAATCGCAAAACAATCGCTCAGCTTGGATACTGGTGCTAGAGAATTAAATAGCACGGTAAACTACATGTTTGAGAGAATCCTGTATGAAGTTTTTTCTAACCCGAACAAATACAGTTTGTGCCACCTGAGAAACGATATTGTAACCGATAACACACAGTACGAGCTTGTATGAGCAAAGTAAAACGCCCTAATTTAGGGCGTTTTCATTATATGGACATGAATAAATATTACAATTTTGTTACAAATTACAAAACATATTGACGAATAATAAAAATTTATATATACTATGATATATAGAAGAATATGAAATCAAACGGAAGTAAAGGAAAAAACATATGAAAAGTTTTGTAAGCCCTGCGGCTGTACACACACACACACACACACACACACACATGTAATTTAATAGAAGTAAAAGAAGGTATGGAAGATACCTTTATTTGTAATAGATTAGACAGACTATTTATGTAAAAATAAATTGGTCTGTCTTTTTGTGTGTCAATAAAATTATTTTAGATGTATTCAGCCATCAAAATTATATATTTTGTACAATACGAGTAGAGACATGTCTATTTACTACCCAAGATGTCAAAAAATTAAGGAGGAAAATAAAATGACAGGAAAAAAACAAAAGAAAGAAATCAATGAAACAGGTATCACATTAATTGCCCTTGTTGTAACCATAATTGTATTAATAATACTAGCAACAGTAAGTATAAACATGGTAGTAGGAGAAAATGGCTTAATAAAAAAAGCAGAACAAGCAAGAGATGCATATGAAGAAAGTAGCAAAAGAGAAGAAGAAGGTTTAGATTCAATGGTAGAAGAATATGACTATTTAATGGAGTTAAGAAAATTACCACAAGGATCAACAGGAAAACCATTAGTAGAAGGACTAACAGAGATACAAAAAAGAACAGTAAAAGCAGAAGACGAATATGGAAAAGAAGTAACAGTACCAAAAGGGTTTAAAGTAAAGCCAGAGTTTGGAAAAGATGTAGATAATGGAATAGTAATAGAAGATAAAGAAGGAAATCAATTTGTGTGGATACCATGTACAAAAAAGCAATATGAAGATGCCAAACATGCGGTAATGAAAGAAAATTGGAGTATTAATAACGAATATAAGACAAACGGAGATAATACTAATGATTCAAATGCACCAGCAGGAGAAACAAAAGGACCAGGGTATGGTTGGAGAGATAACTATACAGAAGAAGATAAAACAAAGTTAGATGCCACATATAAAACAGGTGAAAATACTCCAACACTACCAACAGAAAAATGGGTAAATGAAAACCAAATAAAAGTAGCAACTGAAAGTATAGAAAAAAATGGAGGGTTTTATATAGCAAGATATGAGGCAGGAGTTCCAAGTAATGCAACATTTTCTATTAAAGATAATGATTTAGGATATTATACAATAGAAGGTAAAAATCATACTTTTACAAAAGAATGGGCAAATGATGGTGCAAAAGTAAGAGGAAGTTATGGAGATACAGAATCTATAAAAAATTTAAAACCAGTAAGTAAACAAGGGGTACAAGTATGGAATTATATAACACAACCAAACTCGAAATTAGTAGCAGAAAATATGTATGGGGATGGTAATGAGGTAGGAGTAAGAAGTTACTTAGTGGATAGTCAAGCATGGAACCATATATGTAAAAATGTATTTGATGGAAGAGAAGAAGGAAAAAGTATTACAGATTCGTCATCATGGGGAAATTATTATAATAATACAGCGCCAAATTATGGAAAAATAAATGGGCTATATGCAAAGCATACATATAATGGTGGATGGACAATAGCTAAAACATATACAAAAGGACAAGTAGAACAAAATACTGGAATAAATAGAATAGAACTTGCAACAGGTTCAAGTGATGATTTTAAGTTGTATAACATATATGATATGGCAGGAAATATGTGGGAATGGACAACAGGACACAACATTCATAACAACCAGATGTTCGTTGTTCCGCGTGGTGGTAGCTTCGATGGTAATGGTGCCACACTCCCTGTTGTGCGTGCACACGGTTTCGATGAATTTACTCATTACGGTATTAATGTTGGCTTTCGTGTCGTGCTTTATGTAAAATAGCACTGAACGCTTATCGAAAAAATAACCGCTTGTCTATAACAGCTTAATTATCGCAAGGTAGATAACCTTGCGTTTTTTATAGAAAAATGCTAAAATTATTTTAATTAATACAAAGAAAAAAGGAGATATGATGTATGAATTTTACATATGAAAGAAAAATCAATTATTATGAAACAGATAGGATGGGTGTTGTACATCATTCAAATTATATACGCTATTTAGAAGAAGCAAGATGTCTATGGCTAGAAAAGGCGGATATGCCTTTTTCATTATTAGAAGAAAATGGTATTACTATTCCTGTTTTAGGAGTAAGTTGTACATATAAAAATCATGTGACTTTTGAAGATGTCATATTAATACACACAAAAATAACGGAATATACAGGTGTTAGAATGACAGTAAAATATGAAATAGAAAATAAAAAAGATGGAAAGATAGTTCTACTTGGAGAAACAAAACATTGCTTTACAAATAGAGAGCTAAAGCCAATTAATCTAAAAAAGTATGCTCCTGAATTTAGTCAAAAATTTGAAAATTTAATGTAGATAAAAGAAAAAAATGAAAGGTAGAAAGTAAAAAATGGAAAATTTTAATAAAAACGACTTAATTTCTGCTATTATGCCAACTTATAAAAGGGGAGAAATGATTATAGATGCAATTGATTCTGTACTACATCAAACATATCCTTACTACGAAATTATTATTGTAGATGACTGCTCACCAGATAATACTGCACGAATTATAAGTGAAAAATATGCAAATGAACCAAAAGTTAAATACTATAAAAATGAGCACAATTCAGGTGCTGGCGTTACTAGAAAAAATGGTTATAAAAAAAGTAGCGGTAATTATCTTGTGTTTATGGATGACGACGACTACTATACAGATAACGAGTTTTTTGAAAAAGCTATGAAGGTATTTAAAAGTTCTGAAGAACCATTATCTTTTGTATCAGCAAACTCTAGTATAAAATATGAAGTTGATAATACTTACGAAAATAATAAACTTAATGTATTAGGAAAAGTTAGTAACATAGAATATTTAAAAGGCTTTCAAACAACTTATGAAAAGCCAAACTCTACTTTTACTACTATCTTTAAAAAAAGTGATATTTATGATTTAGAAAATGTAGAAATGTTAAACGACTCTTCTATTTATATGAGAGCATTACTTAAAAATCCAGTATATATTCTAGAAGATAGTATAGGCGTTTATAGGGTACATGATAAAAACATGTCATTTAATATTAAGTTAGACTTTTTACTAGAAAATTTAGATGAAAAGAAAAAAATTGGCAATATTATTAAAGAAAGAAATTTAATGCCTGAAAAGACTAACTGGCTATATGAGCAAGTTATGCTAACAGCTAGGTATTACATTGTAGGTTCTAAACCAAGCAAAGAAAATTTTGATAAACTATTATTATGGTGTAAGCAAAATGTACAAAGTGAAAAGCTTGAAAGTGAGCTTACAAATTTATGGCTAAAAGGGAAAGCTTAAAATGAAGCCTAAAAAAATTTTTATTTTAGCATATGCAAAAGCAAATTTAGGTGATGATTTATTTATTTATATGTTATTAAAAAAGTATCCACATACACTTTTTTATATAAACATAGAAAACGAGGAGAATGCAAAACTATTTAAAAACTTTTCAAATATTACTATTTATAGTGAAAAAGAAAAAGTGCTTACAAAGCAAAATGCAAATCAATATGACGGCTACATTTATATAGGTGGTTCTATCTTTATGGAAGGTGGAGTCGTTTATAATATTACAGAGCAATTTTTAGAATTTATGAAAGAATGTAAAAAAAATAACATTCCATTTTGCTATGTTAGCTCTAACTTTGGACCATACTATACTGAAGAGTACCTAAATTTAGCAAAAGAGGTTTTTAAAAATTGTACAAGTATTAGTTTTCGTGATAAATATTCAGCAAACCTTTTTAAAGATATTTCTACAGTTCATTATTTACCAGATTTAGCTTTTTCATATGTACCAGAAAATATAGAAAAAATAAAAAACACAGTTGGAATATCAGTAATAGACTTAAGTATTAGAAATAGTTTATCAAATAAAGAACAATGTTATTATAAAATGCTGGAAAAAAATGTTAAGCAATATATTTTGCAAGGAAAAAAAGTTACTCTTTTTTCTTTTTGCAAATACGAGGGTGACGAAAGGGCAATAAAAGCATTTTTGAATGGACTTCCAGAAGAATATGCAAAACAAATAAACATAGTAAAATATGATGGAAATATTAACGAATTTTTAAAAGAATATTCAAAAATGGAGTATATGGTATGTGCTAGATTTCATGCTATGATACTTTCGGTAGTATTTGGGCAAAAGTGTGAAATAATGTCATATAGTAATAAAATAGAAAATGTAATAGATGACTTAAAACTATTTACAGGAAATGTAGTTAGTTTTAACAATTTAACGGCTAATTTAGAAATGCCACTAGAAAATTTTAAAAATGTGGAAGAAGAAAACCTAAAAAAAATTGTATTAGAATCAAAAAAACAGCTATCAAGTGTGGATGAAATTTTACAAACGGAA
>CANQCV010000005.1 GCA_947591045.1 uncultured Clostridia bacterium | reverse complement strand
ACAAAGCGATTTTTTCGCTTACATCTATTTTACTAAATTGTAGCTCTCTCTCTCTCTCTCTCTCTCTCTTACAGCCTTAAGGCTTTTGCAACTTTTCATGTTCTACTTTTTCTCCTTTGTTTGTATGGTTCTGCTTATATTACTTTTACAGTATAGCTATATTTTCGCCTTTAGTCAAGTATTTTCATTCATTTGTAATCTAATTGTAATATTCTTATAGCCTAAAGCAAATCATGCAATACATCATCTAGCGAAATTGGTGTTACTTTGTTTGCTATTAAAATTTCTAATAGTTTAAAATTATCTCGTTCTTTTTTATGTATATTTTCAATTATCTTATTTTCTACATTTAAAATATTATTTACTATGTTCCTTTTTACAATTTCTATACCATATGGTTTTCTTGCAGTTTGATTTTCTAATTGATAATATTCTAATTCTATTTGATAATCTTTGCCTATGTCTTCAGAATCAGAACTATCAATTTGAGTTTTCCCATAAAGTTTTTTCAAATCTGTCATCCTTTGTATTTTCCCCCTCTCTTCTGTGAATGTCTTTCTACTATATTACATATTACATAAAATAGCAAGTATAATCGTACTACTATATTCGACATATTACGACTTTGGCAAAAAAAGAAATAATAGAAGTATATTTGTATTTATACTTGTATTATTTCTCTTAACTCTTTATTCTCAAAAAGACAACTTATTTTTACTTACTTTTTAGTGATTTTATCTCGTTATATATCCTATCTTCAACATTAGAAATAGCCTTACTATTTGCTCTTTTTCCCATCTCTTTCAAAATTTCTTTTTGATTTATAATATTTTCTATTTTTTGATTTAATATCTCTGCACTTAAGTCCCTGTCTAATATAATCTTTGCGGCACCTACTTTTTCTAGAACTCTTGCATTGTATTCCTGATGATTTTCTGTAGCATGTGGAAATGGAATAAATATAGCAGGCTTTCCCATAATTCCTATTTCTGTAATTGTCATAGCACCGCTTCTACACACAATTAAATCAGATGCACTCATTACCTCTTCCATATTGTATATATATGGAAGAATCTTTGCATTTGGAATATTGTTAATATCCATACCCAAAAACTGTAGTTTTTTTGCTATCTCATCATATTGTGCAGTACCTGCTGCCCATATGATTTGATAATCTTTATTTTTATTTTTGGAAATAATTTCTATAAAGCTATTGTTAATACTATTAGCCCCTTGACTTCCTCCAAACACTAATACTATCGGCTTTAAAATATCTAGCCCCATATTTTTTATAATTTCCTGCTTTTGATAAATAGTATATTCCTTTGCTTTTATTTTAGTTGGATTTCCTGTAACCACTACACATTTTGCTTTTGGAAGTCTTTCTTTTGCATCTTCAAACCCAACTAACACTTTATCTACTTTTTTTGAAAGTACTTTAATTGAAACTCCAGGAAAAGCATTACTTTCGTGTAATACTGTAGGTATTTTTAACTTTTTTGCAGCAAGCATTACTGGCATACAAATATATCCCCCAGTTCCTACTACTACATCTGGTTTAAAATTACTTATTATCCTTTTTGCATCTCCTACTGCTTTTATTGTATAATATAGCCTTTTTATATTTTCAAGTGTTATTTTTCTTTCCATTCCATAAGCACGAATATTTTTTAATTCATACCCTGCCCTTGGAACTAGGTCTTTTTCTAGCCCTCTTCCAGTTCCAATAAATAATATTTCGGAGTCTTGTTCCATTTCCTTTATTTTGTTTGCTATTGCAATACCAGGGTTAATATGCCCTCCGGTACCTGCTGCTGCTATTATTACTCTCATGTTATCCTCCTGATTTTTAATAATCTAACTTTTCAAAACACTATACTTTTGATGACGATTTAGAAATATTAAGCAAAATTCCACACATCGCTAACAGTATAACTAAAGATGTTCCACCAGCGCTAAAAAATGGAAGTGGCATACCTGTATTTGGTATTGAATTTGTAACAACTCCTATATTTATAACTACTTGAACCATAACAAGAGTTGTTATACCTGTGCTAAGTAAACTTCCAAACATGTCTGGTGCTTTCATTGCAATTAAAATTCCTCTCCATACAAATAAAGCAAATAAAATAATTACACCTGTACAGCCAACAAAGCCCAATTCTTCCGCAAGTATTGAAAATATGAAATCATTTTGTGGCATTGGAATATATAAATATTTTTGCTTGCTTTCTCCAAGTCCTGTTCCAAATAGTCCTCCTGAACCAATTGCATATAGACTTTGAATAGTCTGCCAACCTGTTCCTGTAGAATCTGCCCAAGGATTCATAAAGTTTAAAATTCTGTCCAATCTAAAACTTGATGCACCCGCACTTTGCCCCTTTGTAGCCAAATATAGAAAAAGTGCTCCTCCACCCAAGCCACCTACTGAAAGTCCAGAAAGTACAAAATGTGATATTTTACACCCAGCCATAAGCATCATAACTGCTACAATTGATGCCATAACTAAACATACACTTAAATGGTTTTGTATAAAGTATGCAATAAAAACTGGTGGTAATATAAATAATAGTGGTTTTATAAAGCCTTTTGTAAAGCTCCTTAATTCATTTTTATGATCAGTTAAATATCCTGCATAAAATATAATCATTCCTATTTTAGTTAGCTCTGATGGCTGAAATTGAAACAAATTTCCTATCCCTATCCACCTTTTTGCTCCATTTGCAGATATACCTAAGCCCGGAACCAAAACGAGTAACAATATTCCAACAGATACCCAATAAATAGGCCAATATAGTTTTTGTAAAATTTTATAATCAAATCTTGATGCAAAAAACATTGCAATAAAACCAAGCACAGCAAATTGTATTTGTTTTGTGACATATGTATAACTATTTCCGGTTTCAGCTAGTGCTGATGGAGCACTTGCCGAAAGAACCATAATTATTCCCAAAGCAAGCAATAATATTATAATTACTAAAAGAACAAAATCTATTTGCTTGCTAGATCCATTCACAGCCTTTTTTTCTTTCTTTTGCATTATTCTAAATCATTCCTTTCAGATAGAAGTTAAGCCTATGATGCAAACAATAAATGTAATCAAACTAAATACAGATACAATTTTGTTTTCTTTCCATCCAGATAACTCAAAATGATGATGTATTGGTGTCATTTTAAATACTCTTTCTCCTGTTCTCTTAAAATGAGCAACCTGTATTATAACTGAAAGCGTTTCAATTATTGGAACTAGTGCAATAATTATAAGTAGTAGTGGCATCTTTAAATATATTGCTATTCCTGCTACTACTCCACCTAACATAAGTGAACCTGTGTCGCCCATCATCACTTTTGCAGGATGCAAGTTAAATAATAAGAAACCTAAACAAGTACCTATTAAAATACTTCCAAAAATAGTAACTTCTTTTATCTCAAACATAATTGATATTACTGTTAAACAAGTTAAAATAATTGTTGTAACACTTGTTGACAAGCCGTCTATTCCGTCTGTTAAATTAATTGCATTTGTTGTAGCAAGCATTACTAAAATGGTAAATGGTATATATAACCATATTGGCAATGTTATATAGTTATCAGTAAAAGGTATGTGAATATCAGTTCCGATATTAAATACATTTATTAAAATCAAGCTATATGCTACTGAAACAGCAAGTAAACCTATCATTTTCCCCGCTGGGCTTAAGCCTTTTGTGTTTTTTGATATAACTTTTTTAATGTCATCAATAAAACCAATAGCTCCAAACCCTATTGTAACAAAAAGTAGTGGTAGTAAATTTTTTGCTACATCTTTTTGCAATGGATCTTTGTTATAATCATAATAGCAAAATGCTGTTACACATAAAATAGCTATTATCATGATTATTCCACCCATAGTTGGCGTTCCTTGTTTTTTTAGGTGTGATTTTGGTCCCTCTTCTCTTTCTATTTGACCTACCTTTAATTTTTTTAAAATTGGTATAACAAATATCGAAATAACTACACTTGCAACAAATGCCATAAGTAGTATTTTAGTTTGAAATTGCATTATTATTTCCTCCTTAGTCTTTATTTTTCTTCCATTTCTTCTATAATTTGATTTACAATTAAAGCCTCATCAAATGGATATCTTTTTCCTTTAATTTCTTGATATTGTTCATGACCTTTTCCAGCAAGCACAATTATATCTTTTGTATTTGCCATTTTAATTGCTTTTCTAATTGCCTCTACTCTATCTACAATACATTCATATTTTCCTTTTGTTTTCTTTATTCCCTCTTCAATTTCTTTTACAATTTTTTCTGGATCTTCTGATCTTGGGTTATCTGATGTGATAATTGTATAATCTGCAACTCTTCCAGATGCCTCTCCCATCATTGGTCTTTTTGCCTTGTCTCTATCTCCTCCACATCCAAAGACAGAAATTACTCTTCCTTTTGTATAAATTTTTACTGCACTCAAAATCTTTTCTAAACTTTCTTGTGTATGTGCATAATCTATCATAATAGTTAAACCTTTTTTATTATCTACAAGTTCACTTCTTCCTGGAACTTTTATATTTGCAAGAGCATCTTTTATACTTTCTACACTTGCTCCTAACCTTACTGCTACACAAATTGCAGACAAAGCATTATACACGCTAAATCTTCCTGGAATTGACACTTTTATTCTTTCATTTTTATCTCCTATTTTAACTTTAAAATCAGCATACTGATTTGTTACTGTAACATCTTTTGCTAATAAATCACAACTATTATCAATTCCATATGTAACAAACTCTGTATCAGGAACTATCTTTGGTATCATTATACTATGAACATCATCACTATTTATAATTCCAAGTTTGCACATTTTAAATAACTCTACTTTTGAATTAAAGTAATCTTCTAAACTTGGATGTTCTTTACTACTAATATGGTCTTCTGCAAAGTTAGTAAAAACTGCAATATCAAAATCACAACCTGATACTCTGTTTAATTTTAAACTTTGTGAAGATACTTCCATAACAACAACTTCGCACTTTTCTGCTACCATTTTTGCTAATATTTCTTGAAGTTTTAAGCTCTCTGGTGTTGTGTTATCACTACTTTCAATCTTTTTATTTCCTATGTAAGAAGCAACAGTACCAATCAATCCTGTTTTTATACCTTGTTTTTCTAAAATTTCTTTAATCATATATGTTGTTGTAGTTTTTCCTTTTGTACCTGTTATTCCTATCAATTTTATCTTTTTAGAAGGATTTTTATAATAATTACATGCTGTAATTGCTAAAGCATATCTTGTATTTGGTACTACCATAGCTGTAACATCTTCTGGAATTTCATTTAGCATTTTTTTATTTACCATATCTTCTTGCATTAAAATTGCTTTTGCTCCATTTTGAACAGCCTCTTTTATGTGCTCATGTCCGTCAATGTCAAATCCTTTAATTGCAACAAACATATCATTTGTTTTTACATTCCTAGAATCATTTCTTATACTAGCAATGTCTATACTTAAATCTCCCTTTACCTTTATGTTTTTTAGACCGGCTAATATGCTCTTTAATTCCATAAAGTTCCCCCTTACAATATTATATAATTTTCCGAATATATTATATAATGAAATTTATTTTTTGTACATACTTTATTGTTTTTATTTTTATTTTTGTCAAATTATGACAGATATTTTTGTTCCCTCATATACTTCTATCCCATTTTTAGGTAACTGCTGTTTTATTATTGCATCACTATTATCTGTTTGCTCTTCCCCATCAAAACGCATTTCTAAACCTGCATCTTTTAGCATTTTTTTGGCATCTTTTATAGTCATTCCTACTACATTTGGTACAGTCACCTGCTTTTTTATCATTTCTTCAGTTTCATTATCTTTTACAACTTCTAAATATGGTAAAACTTCTCCTAATACTTGTGATGCTATTGGAGCTGCCACACCACCTCATTGGATAATTATAACCCAACATCAAACTTAAATTTTATCGTTATATTTCCATTTTCTTTTACATATATACAATCTATTAATTCTAGCATAATATCCCTTGATAATTCTGTAATACCTTTTTGTGCTTTAAACTCCTCTATCCATTTATTTTTAGTAACATTTTGCTCTTCTTGCTTTTGTTTTTCGTCTTGCAGTTGCTTTATATTTTGTTTTAATTTTTCAATACCATCTTCATATTTTTGTTTATATTCTAAATATTCTTTTCTTGTTATATCTTCATTTTTCCAATCTTCATATAATGTTTTTTTAAAATTTGATATTTTAGAAATCTCGTTTTGTTTAGCAATTATCATATTTTCAAGGCTTTCATTTTTAGTATTTTGAAAACTACTTTTGCTAGCTTGTTCTACTACTTCTTCTATATTAGCTAGTAAATTAATGTGCAGGTTAATAACTTCTATAACTACTTTTTCTAAATTTTCTACTTTAATAGAATGTTTTGTACATAAATTATTTGACTTATTTTTATATGTACTACAAATATAATATTCATATTTACTACCATTTTTATTAATACTACTTTTTTTATTCATTGCTCTCTTGCAATCTGCACACTTCAAAAAGCCAGCCCATACCGATAATTTACCTGTCTTTTGTGACACTTTTGTATCTCTTTTTCCTTGTTCTTGTGCTTTTTCAAAAGTTTCTTTATCTATTATAGGCTCGTGAGTATTTGCAACAACAACCCATTCTTCTTTTGGAACATTTTCTATTTTATGTATTTTATAGCTTTTAGCTCTCCTTTTTCCTTGAACAGTATTACCTATATATATTTCATTTTTCAGTATATTTCTTACAGTAGATGGTGTCCAAGTATATATATTATCTTTTATTCCATAATTATTATAATTTTGTCCTAGCTCTAGTTTTTTATGTCCTGTAGGATTTAAAATACCCAAATCATTTAATCTATGGCAAATAGCTATTTTACCTAACCCCTCATTTACATTCCAATCGAATATTTTCCTTACAATATCCGCTGCGACTTTATCTATAACTAACTTGTGCTTATCATTTGAATCTTTTATATATCCATAAGAAGAAAAAGCCCCTATAAATTCTCCTTTTTTCTTTTTTCCGTTTAGAGATGTCCTTATTTTAATTGATGTATCTCGTGCATACTCATCATTTATTAAATTTTTAAATGGTACTAAAATTGTATTTGTGCTTGACGGATTTTTAAAACTATCTATACCATCATTTATAGAAATAAATCTTATATTAAATAAAGGAAAGACTTGTTCTATATAATTTCCAACTTCAATATAATTTCTTCCAAGCCTTGATAAATCTTTTACAATAACTGAATTAACACTTCCACTTTTTATATCTTCTAGTAATTTTTTAAATGATGGTCTGTTAAAATCTGTTCCTGTATAGCCATCATCTATGTAAGTATCATATACTACTAAATCATTATGTTCTTCTACAAATTCGTTTAGAATATTTTTTTGACTAGTTACACTATTGCTTTCTTGCTTGTCTGTGCCATTATCCGCATCTTCTTGTGAAAGCCTTATATAAAGTGCTACTGACCATACCTCTTTTTTATTTTCTGTAAAATACTTTGATTTTCTTCCTGACACTATTTTTTATTCTCCTATCTACCTAAAAAAAATTGTTATTCAATTTTATTCTTTAGAAAAAGTATTATTACAACTTGTCTATTTAATTTCAAAAAAAGAGTATTCTAAAATTTAGAATACTCTTTTTAATTTTTTTATTTATCTTCTCATTTTATTTCTTCTTAAATTTATTGTTCTAATTAGTAAAATTATCAAAGCTAATATTACTAGAACACCTAAAGTAATTAACACATACATTCCTGCATTTGATTTTTTCTCTGGCTTTATACTATTATTAATAGAATTTTCTATTCCTGAACTAACATAATCACTAACAAATTGGTCATCTGCCACATTACTGTTTCCACTTTGTATTACATTTCCATCTGTAATTACATTATTTTCAGTTCCAATTATATTTTCATTTGCTACAATGTTTTCTGAGCCAACTACATTTGTTGATACATTTGTGTCTTGACTTGTGCTACCTGATGTACTGGTATTTCCTTTATTACTTGTACTGGTACTAGTATTTGTGTTATTATTTTTGCTACTTGTTGTGTTTTGATTTGCTATTGTTATTTTTATAGAAACATCATTTGCTTTAACATCAGTCTTTGCCGTTGAACCCGAAAAATTGGTTAATTTAATAGTTGTCTTACCTAGTTTTGCGGTTGATTTTACTTTAAAAGTAATACTTCCTATATTTTGAGCTGTGCTTACAACTTTTCCATCACTAGTATTTCCTGTAATCTTTCCATTTTGATAAAGTGGAGCATCCCATTTGCTCGTGCCTTTTGATGATACATATTCTAAAACAGAAGAATCAAATTCTATACTCGCTGTATAAGCACCAATTCCTTTTTCTCCACTTTTAATTGCAATGTCTTTTAGTGCAATAGTAACAGTAATATTTTTTCCTCTTTTTACATTAGAACTACTTGCAGTTAGCTTAGTTTTAAAACTATCATCTGCTCCATATACATTTGTTGCAAGTAACAACAATATAGTTAATATTATACATACTATCTTTTTAGCTATATTATTCTTCATACTTTTTCCCCTTTTGCATATAATATAATTTTTATATTAAAATCTTATTATTTTTCTGCTTGTTTTAGTACTAATCTTTTCATTAGTAACAAGTCTGTTGCTGTTATTTTTCCGTCTCCATTTATATCTGCTAATTTAAACATGCTATCTTTTAATATCCATTCTTGTTTTTTGCCTGCTACTAAATGTCTTTTTATCAATAAAAGATCTGTTGCTGTCATTTTGCCATCTTCGTTTATATCACCTTGTTCATATTTATTTTGCTCTTCTGGGTTCTTACTTGGATCTTGCTCTGGATCCTTTTCAGGTTCTTGGTCTGGCTTTTGCTCTGGCTCTTTTTCAGGCTCTTGTTCTTTACTAATCCAATCTACCTTTGCTAGTGCTGTTCCTTTATTTCCTGCCTCATCTTCAAATTCAAATGTAAACTCATGATTATCATTAAATGTATAAGCTCTATTTGTATTGTTGTTTGTTACTATTATTTTTTCGCTTTCATTTACTAAAGTTGCTGTTACAGGCTCTTTTGTGTCTTCCTTTGTACTGTATCTAATTGTTGCAGTTGGAGCCTTTTTATCTATCCAATTAACTTCTGCAGTATGTTCTACTTCTTCTTCATTATTATCTGATGCTTTTTTATATTTAAATGTAAATTTATTATTATCTGTAAATGTGTATTTGTTAGTCTTGTTATTTGTTATTTTTGCATCTGTTTTCTTACCCTCACTGCTAATTATATATGGATTTATAGTAGCTACAACATTTTTATTTGTTAGTTTTGTAATATCATAAGATATATCACTTGCTATAATGTTGTTATCTTCAAGATAATCAACTTTGATAGATTTATATGCTATATTACTTGCTTTATCAAGAAGTTTATATTGATATTCTCCACTATCTTCAAATGTATATTCTAATGGGTTTGTTTTTACTTGTCTTAATCTTCCTAGAGCGTCTTTATCTGATTCTTTTATTTCTTTTGCATCTATAGAATTTCCATTTTCATCAAAATATTCTTCTTTTACTGTTGTTTTTTCTTCAGTAGTATCTCCCTCTTTTACAGTTACAGTAGTTTCAGTAATAACATATGTTTCAACATCTTTTGCACTTCCTGTTGTGTTTTTGTATGTTGTTTTTGTTACTTGTGCTCCATCTTCGTCTTCATATAATTCAATTGTTTTATATACATTTTCAGAAGAATCTAAAAATGAAATTTTTGAAACTTCTTTACCATTAACATCAACATAGCATACTTTATTATCATCTTTGTCTAATAAATATACATCCTCACTTATGCTATCTAACAAAATAATTAATTTTCTATCGCCTTTTTCTAACTTATATGTTACATCTGCTGTTGGAACATCAGTATCAATCCAATCTACTTTTGCATAGCTTGAACCTTTATTTCCATTTTTATCTTTAAATTCGAATGTAAAATCGCCATTTTTTGTAAACACATAAGTATCATTTCCGTCATTATTTGTAATTGTGATTTCTGTACTTGGGTTAACAAGTCTTGCAATTACATAACCACTTGTTTTTTCCTTTGTACTATAATATATATCTGCTGTTGGTGTAGTTTTATCAACTTTAGTTGTATCTTCATATAAATTTAACATTGCTATTGATGCAAACATATCATATGTTTCTAACTCTATTTTTACATATTTTGCTTGCACACTTTCAGCTAAATCAATACTTCTTAATTTAACATCTTTTTCGTAATTATCAGTTTTTATTTCTTTAGTCCAATTTTCTCCATCCATACTTACATATATTGTTGCATTTTTTATATAGTCTGGATCATTATCTTTATATTTTCTTTGAATAAACTCTAATGCTGATATATATCTTGGTGAATTTAGTTCAACTACAATATATGGCTTTATTCCTTGTGTAATAACATTGTACCTAAAATCTGTATGCCACATTGTATATGGAGTTCCGTCTATTGCATTTGGAGCATAAAATGGTCTAGCTCCATCTACAGATTGACTTGAATATCCCTCATTGTCCTTGTTTTCTGGATATCCTTTAATTGATAAATTTGAAACACTTATATATTTTCTAGTTTCTGTAGAATCATCTTCTGTAAATTTGTACATTTCTGATGCAGGACTTGCAAGCATTGTTCCTTGTGGTGCTTGCCTTATTTGAACACTTTTATTTCCTGCTAAATTTGGTGATTCTACGCTATAAGAAGTCCAGTCATCATTTGTAGAATATCTCCATTGTGTATTTAAGTCTACTCCAATAATGCGATTTTCCAAATCATTTTTATATAAATTTGTAGGCAAACTTTGTCCTTGAATATCTATTTTATACACATTGTCATCTGAATAATCTGTACCAACAATATGTACATAAATATCATTGTCAGCAGTAATACTTTCTATTTCTCTTTTTGTTAGTTTCTTTTCATTTTCAGAAGTTACTTCATTCCAACTTGATAAATCTTTTATACTATCTTTTCCGCTTAAGTTATAGTCCCAACGAACTCCTGAACCATCAAAACGGCTTGATAACATAATCTTTCCAGCATTCATTCCATCAAAAGAGAAACTTGCAAGAGTAGTATCTGTTTGACCAAGTAAGAAATTTGCAACAGTTCTTGTAATACTTGGTTGTAAAACTTTGTATGTTTTAGGATCTTTTACTGTATCATCTTTTAGATTTTTTCCTTCATTTAATAAACTTGTTTCTAAAAGTGTAAACTTAAATTTATATTCTGTTTCTGTAATTTTTACTTCGATTTGGTCTAGTAAATTCTTCATTGGTAGAGGGAATG
Organism: uncultured Clostridia bacterium; assembly: GCA_947591045.1. Taxonomy (GTDB): domain Bacteria; phylum Bacillota; class Clostridia; order TANB77; family CAG-508; genus CALXVA01. The sequence goes on along the minus strand of CANQCV010000005.1, from coordinate 60,758 downwards.
GCATTAAAGCATCTCCTAATTCTTCTGCTAATTCATAGTAATCTTTATCTTTTCTTTGGTCGTCTGCTTTATATACATTTATTAAGCCCCACCATGCATCTATATTAATTTTTTGTACATCTAATGCTTTTCTGTATATTTCTTCTTGCTTTTTTAAATCTCCCTTATATAAATCTGCTAACATAATAATTTTTTCAGATTTTTCGTAATTTTCATTATCATTTAATGCCTCTTGTGATAACATCATATATGTTGCTGCATATCCGTTTACATAGCTATCACTTCCCCAACCAAGTGGCATTCTAGTTCCCATTTTTTCTGCTTTACCTGATTGAGCCCATCCTGAAACATCATTGTCTAATGTCCAATATCCTTTTCCGTCTTCATTTTTTCTATAATAAATTAATGCTGCGTGTCCTGGTTGACCTACAACAGTTGCAGGAGTACCATGAGCTGCACGAATGTGTGTGCCAAGTTTTGCAATACCTCCACAAACAGCTCCTGTTCCATAACTATTTCTCATACTCATCCATGCTTTATATACATGGTCATCTTCTGTACTATATGTTACATGATATTTAGTAAATATATTATCAAATAATTCGTCCCACTCTTTAAATTTAGTCTGATCGTGGAAGATTGGATTTTCATAGTTTGGATATACATAAGCAATATATGTATGTGGCTGTAAATATTTTTCTTCTTCATTTGGATGGTCATCTATTCTTTTTTGTGTATATTCATTAAGCCAAATAAGCTCCTCATCATCTGTAATATTGTTCATTACATAACGCATTTCTTCAACTGTTAGTGCCTCATACCATGGTGTATGGTCTTGTTTTGGAGTGCCATCTTTATTTCTAGATACTACAAATTTTCCTTTATCATATAACTGTTTATATATACTATAACGATTTAATGAATCTGATCTATTACTTGGGTGGTCTATTTGTGCCCAATATCCAACTTTTGTAGCATGAGTTAAAGAAAGTGAAATAGCCATTTTCTTATATACTTCACCTTTTGTTAAATCTGGATACCATTTATTGTTTGTTAATTTTTTATCTTCAAAGTCTAGATTATATTTTTCATATAATCTAGAAAGTTCTTTTATTGAATTATAGTAACTGCCACCATCTGGCTCGCCACCTAATACATATAAACGAAGATTTTCTATATCACTCATTAACCAACGAACTGCGGTTTCATAGCTTTCATTTTGATTTACGATTGCTTGTAAAAGGTCATATCCAACAGAATTTACAAATGTCCTTTTTAATAATACTAATTCTGTATCTTCTGTTAATTTACCACTTTTTATTTGTGAATCTAAATCCATACCTTTTAAAGTTTTATCATAATTTTCTACTGTATCAATAAAATCTACTTTTTCTGCTGTTTTATCTACATAACCCTCATTATATAGTTTTGCATCTGCATATACAGAGTGGTCTGATGCATTACTTCCATTATTATCACAATATAGTTTTAAATAATTTACACCTTTAACACTTATTTCTTTTATATGCTCGGCATTACCATTTGGCATTAAAACACCAGTTTCTTTTTGTAGGTCCCAATCGGTTCCGTTATCTGATGTATATATTTTAAATTTAACACCATTACCAAGAGAACCACGACTTTCGTCTACGCCAACATATGCACTAAAATAATCATAATCATATTCTCTAAGGTCATATATTAATGTTGATGTAGCATGTGCAGAAATACCTTTTAAAAAGTGTGTTTTCTTTCCGTCTACTCTTAATGTAATTAAGCCATTATTGTACTGTGTCTCTAAATTGCTATCTAATGTAATACTTCCCCATTGTACTGATGATTGTTTAGCATCATACTCAATATCAGATAAGTATATACAATCTTTTTCATCACTTGACGACGAATAATATTGTACTTCTTCGTCTATTGTATGCATATTATTTTGTCCAAAATTTATTAGTTTAAATGATAAAAATATTACTAATAATATAATAAGACTAATGAATATTATAAATGAAATATTTATTTTTCCATGTTTTACTTTCTTTTTCACAAAAAAACCCCCTTTTATTGCATAAATACCAAATATATTATAACATTTGTTGTTTTTTTTGTAAATATAATTTTTCATATAATTAATATATTATGATTTTATTTTAATTTTGACTTCAAAATGTTTACTAAACATTCATTAAAACTCTTTGAACCTTTAGAGTATTCTATGTTTACTGTTATTCCATCTACTTTTAAAATAACCTCATTTTTATTTTCTAATATACTTTCTTTTTTATTTCTCAATTTGCATTTTCCCTTCAAAAATTTTTCTTTTTCATTTTATTTATTTAAAATTTTTTTATTACAAATTTGTCCATTTTAAAGTTGGAAAATTTTTTAAATTTCAAAAGCGAATAAAAAAAACATATATTTACATAATAATAGAAAATACTTCAAAATGGTATTTAAATATTTTATTTAAGAAAGGATATTAAAAAAATGAAAAGTGTTAAAAAATTAATTGTATTTTTAGTTGTTTTATTTTTAAGTGTAATATTTACATCAAGCATTTGTAATGCTGCTACTACAAAAACAGTAAGTGATGAAGATGAGCTAAAAAATGCTATTAGCACAGTAGAAAATGGAGACACAATAGAACTTACTGCTGACATTAAATTAAAAAGCCCAATAGAAGTTACTTCAAAAAACTTCAAAATTAACGGAAAAGGACATACTATTTCAAAAGATGACGATAATTGGGCTCCAAATGGAAGTAATGGTACTTTAATCACAGCAGGTCCTGATGCAACAATCGAACTTATTAACCTTAGCTTAAAAAATAGTCAAAAATATGGTGTACAAGCATATGACGGTGGTCACATTATATTAAATGGTGTTACTATATCTAACTGTGGTTTTGGTGGTGTATTAGTAAATGCAGGTACAGTAGAAATTAAAGATTTAAGTTTAGGAAAAAATGGTTCTTCTAACAACAATGGTATCGAAATAGGAAAAGGAGCTGCAACAGCTGACGCAAGTGTACCAGAAATTATAATGAATGGTAAATTAACTTCTACTGAAAAGGAAAATGTTATTTATGTTGCTGAAAATAATCCAGACTTAAAGAAATTTGAAGTAAAAAACTCTGATGATACAACAGACAAAATATTATTAAGTGGAGACAAAGTAGTTATAACAGATAAAAATAACAAAATATTATATTCAAGTAATGATATAAAAGATGTTGATGTTGAGGGTACAAAATATGTAAAAAAAGATACTACACCTAAAACAGGTATAGAAGAAAATATCGCAGTTGCCGTATTTGCTATGGCATTATCTTCAGTTTCAATATTTATGCTAAAAAGAAAGGAATGTAATTAAGATAAGCATGACGCCTACATTATAGGAAAACATGTAGGCGTTTTATCTTAAATTTATAGGGAAACATTATGAATAAGATTTTAAGAAAATTTTTCTACATAGTATCAGTTATACTTTTTATATGTTCTTTTGCATATATTTCTAAATGTTATTATGATAGTAATGCTACAAAAAAAGAAAAAAATTTATTAAATGAAATTGCTATTTCTGAAAATGATATAAAAGGTCAAGAAGATTTAGCCCCAAGTGAAGATGATATAAAAGCAAAGCAAAAAGCCGAAAGAATTTTAAAAGTAAAGGCTTTGCAAAAAATAAATAAAGATATTATTGGCTGGATTGAGATTGAGGGAACAGATATAAATTATCCTGTTTTGCAAGGTTCAAACAATAGCTATTATCTATATCATAATTATGAAAAAAAATATTCTGTAAATGGTGCTATTTTTTTAGATAAAAGCTATTCATGGAATCCGCCTGACACCAATTTATTAATTTATGGACACCACATCCCTCTTAAAGACTTATTAAAATATGCAAGTAAAAAATTTTATACACAGCATCAAATTATACGCTTTACAACAAATAAAGAAGATGCAAATTATGAAATAATATCTGCATTTAGGTCAAAAGTATATGCCGAAACTGACAAAAATGTATTTCGTTACTACTATTTTTTAGATAGTAAAAATAAAACAGATTACAATAATTTTGTGCAAAGTGCCAAAAAAGCATCTATTTATGATACTGGAAAAACCGCTAAATATGAAGAACCTTTGTTAACATTATCTACTTGTGCATATCATACAGAAGACGGGAGATTTGTTGTTGTTGCAAAAAAACAAGAAGAATAAAAAGTACAATCATTTTTAAATAATTTTAATATGTGTTGTTAAAATTATCCACTCACCCCCTTGGTGTCCCCCTTGACCTGTTGGGTTATACAAAGTAATTAAAATAACTACTTCTGGATCAGATATTGGGGCAGTTCCAATAAATGATGTTACATATTTGTTTGTATTTACTCCATCTTCTGAAGTACCTGTTTTTCCTCCTATACGGTATCCTTGTACTTGTGCATTTTTTCCGTGTTCCTTGTGCCACAACAGTTTCCATCATGCTAAGTACATCTTCTGCTGTTTTTTGAGAAATAACATTTGGTGAAGTTTCCACCTCAATATCTCTCTTTTCTCCTGTTTTACTATTAATAATCTGCTTTACGACTCTTGGTTTTACATATGTTCCTTTATTTGCAATAGTAGATAGCATTGTAGCCATTTGTATTGGAGTTACTTCAAACCTTTGACCAAAAGCAATAGTTCCGAAGTTCAACAGGTCCTACTTTTTCTTCTTTTAAGAAAATACTTCTTGCCTCACCTGGAAGGTCAATTCCTGTTTTTCTTAAGAAACCAAACTTTTCTAAATAATCATAATATTTGCTTACTCCAATCTTTTGACCTAACCCAATAAATACAGGGTTACAAGAATTCATAAGTGCATCTCTAAGACTTTGAGAGCCATGTGGTCTATAATACCTCCAACAGCTCATGCGTACTCCTGCAATAGTAATACTTCCTGTACAGCAAAATTCACCTGCTTTATCTGTTGTAGTTATTCCCTCTTCTAATGCTGCTGACGAAGTCACAAGTTTAAAAGTAGAACCAGGTTCATAAGTATCTGCAATAGCCTTGTTTCTCCACATTGCTTGCATATTTTTTACCTTATCATTTTGAGACAAACTGTCCCATATTTGTTTCATATCATCTTCTAAAGGCTCATAAGGAGAGTTTAGATTATAGTTTGGATAACCTGCCATAGCCAACACATCACCATTTTTAGGGTTCATTATAATTATATTTCCCCCATCTGTACAAACATTATCAATACACGCCTCTTTTAAATATTTTTCTGCAATTCCTTGTATCGTACTATCAATCGTAAGAACCAAATCATTTCCATCAACAGCAGGAATATAGTTTTCACTTTCGTCTTCCATTTCCCCACCATTTGCGTCTGTCACCTTTACAATCTTTCCCTTTTCGCCTTTAAGCTCATCTTCGTAAATTGCCTCTATTCCGTCTAGCCCTTGATTGTCTGAACCACAAAACCCTATAACTTGTGATGCTAAATAATTGTATGGGTAATATCTTTTTGTATCTTCATCTATATTAATTCCACTATTAATATCATTTTGTTGCATCCATACTCTTAATTCATCTGCTTTTTCCTTGTCAACTTTTTTTACAATAATTTCTATTGAACTTCTTTTTTTAACTTTTTTTAAAACCTTTTCATAATCTAGCTCAAATATCTTACTAAGAGCATCTGCTACTTTCTCCTTATCTTTTTTTGAAATATTTACAGGGTTAACAGTAATGGTATTTACCGTACTACTTACAGCAAGTGCAGTTTTTCCTGTTGCATCATAAATAGTTCCTCTTTTAGGGTTAATATTTCTATCTAATGTTTGCTGTGTATATGCCATAGACTGCAGTTCGTCTCCTCTTACAAATTGTATCCACCCAATACGAACAATAAAAGCACCAAAAATTATGTATGTAGCAAATATCCAAAACCTCATTCTCTTTCTTCTACTAATTCCACTTACCTTATCCTCTGGCTTTACTTTATCCTTTTTGTATTGCTTTTTAAACTTCTTTTTTTGCATTTTAGATGTCTCTTTTTGCAATTTAGAAATATCTTCTTTTTTATTTTTATCTTTTTTTATTTTTAATATTTTCTTTTTTAATTTTTTATTATTCGTCATTCATGCTCCTCTCCTCTTACTTTTAAATGTATTCAAAGAGCATAAAAAAAGACTAAAATAAATTTAATAATTTTATTTTAATCTTTAAAAATTAATTTTATAATCTTTTGAAATATATTTGTTTCTTCTTCCTCAATTATTACTTCCTGTGCTGCTGGTTCAACATAATCTTTTTTTGGCAAGCTAACATATACTTTTTGAGTTGAATCTAGTTTTCTCATTCCTAGCCTTTCTCTTGCGATTTTTTCTATATTAGCCAAGTTTAAACTATTTTCTATATTAACTTGTAATTGTTCATTTTCCTTTTGTGTAACTGCTAATGTTTGTTTTAACTTTTCATTTCTGCTAAAACTTTCGTTAATAAGTGAGTTTCTGTAACTTATTACAAATAAAACTGAAAAGACCATAGCTATATACATTACTGCTTTAACATGTGATTTTAACTTTAACTTTGGCTTTGGCTGTTCTTTTTGCTTTTTTAATGTACTAGACTTCTTCTTTGCATATGGGTTCTTTTGTGGTTTATATTCAGGTTCTAATTTTCTTGGGCTTGTTTCTTGCTGATAAGAATTTAATCTGTAATTCGGCATAAGTTACACTCACCTTCTTTCTTTTCTTTCGAATACTCTCAATTTAGCGCTTTTACTTCTAGTATTTTCTTCTTGCTCCTCCTTTGTTGGAATAATTGGTTTTCTAGTTAAAACTTTCCCCCAAGACTTGTTACCACATATGCAATATGGTAAATCTTTTGGGCAAGTACATTTTCCCTCTAACTCTATCATTTCTTCTTTAACTGCTCTATCTTCCAACGAATGAAAAGTAATAACAACTAATCTACCATTTTCTTTTAAACATTCTACTCCATTTTTAATAGTCTGTTTTAATGGTTCAATTTCATTATTTACTTCTATTCTAATTGCTTGAAATGTCCTTTTAGCTGGGTGACCGTCATTTTGTTTTGAAAGAGGAATAGAATTCTTTATTATTTGCACTAATTCTTCTGTTGTTTCTATTGTTTTATTTTGTCTATATTTACAAATATTTTTTGCAATTACTCTAGAAAATTTTTCTTCTCCATATTTGAATATGATATCTGCAAGCTTTTCTTCAGTATATTCATTTACAACTTCCTTTGCTGTTAAACTTTGTGTTCTGTCCATTCTCATATCCAATTTTGCATTCCCTATATAGCTAAAACCTCTCTCTCTTTCATCTAACTGATAAGAAGAGACACCTAAATCTAGTAAAATGCCATCTACTTTTTCTATTTGTAACTGCTCTAAAATGCTTTTTATGTCATCATGATTTGCATGGATATATTTCACATTAGAATAATCTTTTAACCTTTTCTTTGCAGCCTCTATTGCGTCTAAATCTCTATCAATTCCGAATTAATAACCCGTTTATTTGATAGTTTTTTTAAAATTTGCTCACTATGTCCTGCTCCGCCTAATGTTCCATCTACATAAATTCCGTTTGAATTAATATTTAGATTATCAATACATTCTTTCAATAACACAGGTTTATGTTCAAAATTCACTTTTCCATGCTCCTACTTTTTTTGCCTATTAGCACAATCAGTTGGTATATGTTTCAATACCAACTGTTGCTATTTATCTTTAGTTTTTATTTATTTAAAATTTCTTTTGTAAATACTTTAGTATTTATCATCTGTTTTTTAATTTTCATTTGTAAAAACTTATTTTAATTTGTCTTTTGTTTTCTTTTAACTTTTCTTTCGCAAAAACTTATTTAATTTTTATCTTTTGTTTTCTTTTAACTTTTCCTTTGTAAAACTTCTTTTAAAACTTTATCTTTTGTTTTCTTTTTTAATTTTTCTTTCGTAAAAACCTTTTTAAATTTTATCTTTTGTTTTCTTTTTTAATTTTTCTTTCGTAAAAACCTTTTTAAATTTTATCTTTTGTTTTCTTTTTTAACTTTTCCTTTGTAAAAACTTTTTTAAATTTTATCTTTTGTTTTCTTTTTAACTTTTCTTTCGTAAAACTTCTTTTAAATTTTTATCCTTTGTACTTTATATAAACTTTTGCAAGTTATATACCAAGCATTGTCATATTTTCAGCAATCTCATCAGCAGAAATATTTTCGTCACTATTATAGACTTTCCATTTGTCTTTGTTCCAAATTTCAATTCTAGTGCCAACACCAATAATAACTATTTCTTTTTCCATTTTCGCATATTCTCTTAAATTTCCTGCGATAAGGAATCTGCCTTGCTTATCAATCTCACATTCGGTTGCTCCTGATAAGAAAAACCTAACGAAATCTCTTGCATTCTTATTGGTAAGTGGAAGTGTTTTTAATTTTTCCTCAAAATTTAACCATTCATTTTGCGAAAATCCAAACAAGCACCCATCAAGACCTTTTGTTACTATGAACTTTTCTCCAATATCTTCTCTAATCTTTGCTGGCATAATCAATCTGCCTTTAGCATCTAGAGAATGCTCATATTCACCGATAAGCACTTTGTTTCACCTCGTTTCATTTTAAACCACTTTTTACCACTTTGCTCCACTTCAATTAGATTTTAATACAACTATATATAAAATGCAAGTACTTTTTTAAAATTTTTTAAAAAATTTTCTTTTTAATAAAATTTAACTGCTATATAAAATAAAAAAACACTTTAATATGATATATCTACCATACTAAAGTGCCTTTTATTTTTCTAAACATTTCTCTATTAACTTTTCTAAATCTGTTGTATCTATTACAGATTTTTTACTAGCATCTAAAAATTCATAAGGAGATACTTTTTTTAAATTTAAAATATATCCATTTTTTAATGCTAGCTGTCTTATAAACTCTCTAATTGTACGACCATTTCCCTCTCTAAAAGGATGAAGTACATTTAACTCTGATATATAATATGCTAAACTTTTAGATAAATCTAATTTATTTTTCCCTTGCAAGTAATTTTCAGCTTTTAATTTATTTAATAACTTCTCTAGCTCTGTTTCAATATACTCCCAATGTGCAAAACTAAATACACCTTTTGAAATATCTTCTGTTCTAAACTTTCCTGCAAAAGGATAAATGTCCTCAAATAAATAAGTATGAATCGCCAAGAAATGCTTTATATCAAAGTTACCAGTAATATCTTTTTGCCTTAAACTTAATAACTTTGCTGCAGTAATTTTTGCGTCATACTTTTGTAATACCTTTTCATCTTTAATATTTAGCTTATTAATTAATGTATTGCTATTTTCATAGCAATATACTGAATTTCTTTGATTATATATTTCTTTCATATGTTTTTACCAATTTACAATTCTATAAAATTTCATTTTTAATTGTATTAATTAACTCTGGCATATCAATTTCTTCATTTGCAAATTGTCTATATAAATTAACATCTGTGTCTGTAATTTCCATTCCTTCTATCGCTAAATCATTTTTTATATTGTCTATATTAAAATTAAAAATTTCTTCGTTAAACATCTCTTTTACCTCCAAAATTTTTTATTTTCTTTAAACACCCTACACTAATATTATACCACAAAATGCCCAAAAAATCTAGTATTTTTGTGAATTTATTTGTTTGTCATGTCTTCCATATCATTTGCTTTTTCTTTTTGTTTATCTAATGTAAGCCATGCAAAATATGAAGAAACAAACTCTCCATATTTTGTTGCATCTTCATGTCCCTCTAAACTTCCAATTTTCTCTTTCATTTCTTTAGTTTGACCTTGTTTATTAATATAACTACCGCTTTTATTTGGCTTAATACCCTTTTTTCTATTCATAATATCCCTCCTTTTTTCAATTTGCTATCATAACATATACATAAAAAAACACACATAACCTTTTAAAATAATTATGTGTGCTTTTTATATTTTTATTCTTGTATATTTTACAATATTTTTTCTATTGCCTCTGCTACTCCGTCTTCGTTATTATCTGCAACAACAATATCTGCTACCTCTTTTATATATGGCGCACTATTTCCCATTGCCACACCACAGCCAGCATTTTCTATCATAATTTTGTCATTTACATTGTCACCTATCGCCATAACATTTTTATTTTCAAGTTGCAAATTATTTGCCAAATACTCTACTGCATACCATTTATCTACATTTTTACTTGTTATTTCTGTGTAGTAATACTCCAAAGATACTTCTTCTGTACCAGACTTTATAATCTTTCTAGACATATGTGCAACATCTAATACATCTATATCCTTGACTTCTCTTAATTTTCTAATAATACCATTAAAAATAATACTATCACTATCACTTATTGTAATCTTTAAAATATTTTGTTCCTCTAAGTTATTTACATATTCATAAATATTTGGCACAATATTAATCTTAGTCTTTTTATTATCAGGTTTACTTGCATTTTCTTGATGATAAAAAAGAACATTATTATTTAAACTTTTAGCAATGACCATATTTTCTGTATAAATATTATAATAAATACTGTTTTGCTCACAGATTTTAATAATTTGCAGTGCTTTTTTCTTTTCAATAAATTTATCGTATATAATTTCATCTTTTTGTAAATCATAAATAAGAGAACCATTGCCACAAATTATATAATTGCATACTCCAAGGTCATTTGCAATATTTTTAACAGAATTGGTTGACCTTCCAGATGCAATAACAATTTGAGCTCCATTTTCATTTGCTTTATTTAACATATTTTTATTTTTTTCTGAAATCACTCCATAAGAATTAAGAAGTGTCCCATCTAAATCAATTGCAATTAATTTGTACATAAATTTTTCCTCTATTAATTATTATATTCCCTTTTTTCGATTTTATTATATCATTTTTATCTTTTTTTACAATATCTTCTCAAAAATTTCCAGTTTAAAAAAATTAAACTAGCACAATATATATATTGAAAAAGCAAGGATGTTTTTTCGAAGTAGAAAAATAAGTATCACATTCTAGGAGGTGAAAAACATGACAAACAGCAATGAAAAAGTTGTTCCAGAAGCTAAAGAAGCTCTAAACAAATTCAAATATGAAGTAGCTAACGAAGTTGGTGTTAATTTAAAACAAGGTTACAATGGAGATTTATCTTCAAAAGACGCTGGTAGAATCGGTGGTAACATGGTAAGAAAATTAATCCAACAAGCTGAAAGCCAAATGAAATAGTTTTTGCGTTATACTTGTAAATGTATGTTTTCGAATGTATCTTTACGAAAAGCGTAAAAAAGAGACCTATTTAGATACATATTTAAGTAGGTCTCTTTTATTTTATTTCTTATTTCAATAGTTTTTTAAATAACTTGTCTATTACCGTTCTTAATATTTATTTCCGTGTATTCTTATGATTTACCTTATCTAAAACTTGATATTTTCTTGAATTTATAATATAATATTTTTGGAAGGAGAGAGTTTTATGGATAACCTACCTATAAATATTCAACAATCTATAAACAAATTTGTTAAAGAATGTAGCAAAATTTTGGGAAATAGATTAAAGAAAATTATTTTATATGGTTCTTATGCAAGACGGAGATTACAATAATTCATCAGATATAGATATACTAGTATTAACTGATTATAAGCCAGCTCAATTTTATTCTGTATTAAAAAAATTATCTAATATGACTTATGAAATAGAATTAGATTATAATGTAATCTTAATACCTCTGATTAATAATATAACAAATTATAATGATGAAATAGATTCCATTCCTTTTTATGAGAATATACAAAAAGAAGGAGTTGTTTTAAGTGAGTAAAAAAATATCAATAGGTTTATGTATAAGTAGATTAAATGCTGGAAAAGAAAAATTGGCTGTTTGTAAATTACTTTGTAAAGCAGGATATTATAAAGATGCAAATAATAGAGCATATTACTCAATATTTAATTCTATTAGAGCAATATTATCTACTGTTCCAATAGATTTTAAAAGGCATAAAGATGTAATTGCATATTTTAATCAAAATTTTATTAAAACTGAAATTTTTCCAAAAGAATTAGGTCATAAAATTTCGTTAGCAAATGCTATTAGAGAAGACAGTGATTATTTAGATTCATACATGATAAATAAGAAAGAAACTGAAGAACAGATAGAAACAGCAAAAGAAGTTTCAAAATATGCAGAAGATTATATAAGAAAATGGCTAAAAGAACATACTGAACTTTCTGATAAGGAAATAGATGAACAAATCATCAAACAGCAAGCGTAAAAAAGAGACCTATTTAGATACATATTTAAGTAGGTCTCTTTTATTTTATTTCTTATTTCTTGCAACAACAACAAATCGTCCATTCTCTGTATGATATGCACATGTAGAAAGCGTCATTAGTTGGTCTCCATATTTAGCAGTTTTGCCAGTATTATATAAAGATTTAGCTTTAACATTTTTAACAAAGTTATTGTATCTTTCTTTGCTTTTAACATTAATAAATTTATAGTATCTAAATACATTTGTCTCGTTTTTATAATAAACCCTTGACCTAAACACACCTATAATCTCATATTTTGCGTCTTCTTTGTTAGTAGTAAATCTAATCGTAGAATGCTCTTTATAAAAACTCTCTTTCTGATATTTTAATAAATCAGCAAACATACTTCCATCTATCGTATTGTTATGTCCGTAAATCAAAAAATTATTTGATTTAATATTCCAATTATAGTCCTTGTGCAAAAACAAAGAACCCCTTTGACTTGCTTGCTTTTTATAATTATGATTCATATAAAAATCATTATCTTTTCCTTGCATAACAGGATAATTAATTTTTGTATCTTCTATTTCTATCCAACCAATAATATCTGAATTTTGTTTTTTTAACTTTTTAACTTTTGCTATTCTTTCTACTGATGTATCTTTATCTTCAGTAGTATCTTTAGCAGTATTTTCATTTTTTATCTCATTTTTAGCCTCTTGAATTATTTGGTCGTCAAGTTCTATACTATTTAATAGCTGCGAAGTATCTTCTTGTTCTATATATGCACTTACATAACAAAAACCAATATAGCAAATACAAGCAAAAAATATTAAAATAAAAAAAATACGGATAATTCGCACAATAAACTTATATTTTTTATTTCTCATAACTTTCCTTTCTTTTAAAAATAACATGTATTTTAATTAAATAGAGCAGACAAATTTGACTGCTCTATCTAATATATCATTATACATTACATCTTTTTACCTATAACAATTCCTGCTAATGAAATCATAGCAATAGTTGCTGTTGCAATTATAGGTGTAGATTCTATTCCTGTCTTTTTCTCGTCGTCTAACTCTTTTTTATCTTCTTTTTCCTTGCTAGCATCTACTTCAGCTTTTACTTTATCATATTCTTCTTTGTCCCATTGTACAGTATTGTCTTCTTGGTTGTATAGCGCTATTCCAGATGCTTTTATGATAACTTTTATAACTGTTTGTGCTGGGTCTACTGTTCCTTCGTCTTTAAGCCAACTGTATGTTCTAGTATAAGTTAAATCTTTTTCTGCTCTGGTAGCTTCTTCAAGTTTTTCTTCACTTACACCAAAATATGCATCAACAGTACCACCTGTAATTGATGTTTCATCAGTTCCATTTACTTTGTATTTTGTTGCATCAGTTGGAGCTGTGATTCTAATACCTAACCAAGCATAACCTGCTGGTCTTCCTTCAGCTGCTTCACTTTCTCCTGCTCCAATAATTTTTAATGATGCAGCATTGTAGGTAACTGTAATTGTATTTCCGTCTGTTTTTATAGTTGGTTGTGGTTTATCAGCTCCTGTATGAAGTGTATCTGTATTTGTTATATCTACTACTGATACAGTACCTGCAGCATTTACACTTGTTGTAAAAACAAGTCCTAATAATGCTACAACAAACAATATACTTAATAAAACTTTATTTTTCATTTTTTTACTCCTTTCTTTTTAATTTTATATTTTTTATTATGTACAAATTTACAATAACTATTTATATTTAATCAAAAAATTATTTAAAAAAATTTAGTAAAATTTAACAACATCAAAAAAGACCTATTTAAATAGGTCTTTTTTACTTTAATCTTATTTACTTATTTTTCTTCCTACAACAACAAATCTTCCGTCTGTTGTATGATATGCACAAGTTGTAAGAGTAATTAATTGGTCTCCATACTCTGCTGTTTTTCCTGTATCATATGCAGCGCTCTTCTTAACATTTTTTATAAAGTCATTGTATTCTTCTTCACTTGTTGAATTTATGAATTTATAATAACGAAATACGTTTGTATCGCTCTTTTTGTAAACTTTTGAACGGAAAGCTCCTATAACATCATATTCTGCATCTTCTTTATCTGTTGTAAATCTAAAAGTAGGATATTTTTTATAAAAACTTTCTTTTTCATATTTTAATAATGTAGCAAACATACTTCCATCTTTTGAATTATTATGTCCATAAATTATCATGTTATTTGATGGAATATTCCAATCATAATCTTTATGTAAGAATAATGAACCTTGTTTATTTGATGTCTTTTTATAGCTGTGATTCATATAAAAGTCATTATCTGAACCTTGCATAATAGGATAATTGATGTTTGTTCCTTTCATTTCAAGCCAACCTACAATCTCGCTATTTGTATCTTTTTGCAATTTTTGTACTTTTAACATTCTTTCCGTCACAACTGGTTCTTCTTTATTTTCGTCTTCTTGTATCTGGTTTGCATCTATTTGTGTATCATTTAATAAACCTTGTACTTCTTTACTTTCCATGTAACTGCCTATGTAATAATATGCAATATATGCAATACAACCTACAGCTACTAAAATCAAAAGAGTACGAATCATTGATTTTGATTTTTTACCTTTACTATTTGTATGTTGTTTTTCACTTTTTCCATTATGTTTTCCCATTTTTCATTTCTCCTTTATTTGTTCAACTAAAGTTAATTTTATCATATGTTCTTTACATAGTCAATATTTTGAAAAAGTAATTTCATGAATTGTATCATAGAATAAATGTAGGTGCGACCAATGGTCACTCCTACATTTATTCTATGTATTTTAAATTTATGCTACTTTTATTCCAGTATTAATAACTTCTTCTATAAAAGGGGTTTCAACATTGTCATAATCAGCCACTTCAATTAAATGTGGTTCTATACGGTAATCAATATTTCTTCTTAATTTTTTTAAATTTAATTGCTCGTCAAAAACATCATTGCATTTTATATCATCTGTAATAATAGCAATATCTATATCGCTATCTTCATGATTTGTTCCTTTAGCATATGAACCAAATAGAATAATAGCTTTTACTTTATAATTTGCTAAAATTACTTCAACATATTTATTTACAATATCCATTATTTCTCTATCAATAATTCTTTCAACCATTCTCTCAACTCCTTAATATTTTCTATCCAAGTATTAGTATATTCATCTGTGCATTTTAATTCAAATGTATATTTATAATCTCCATATCTTGCCTCCATATTAAAATCGGAAATAGTTTCAAGCATATCTTCTTGTTTTTCAGTTAATTTCATATTCATTTTATTTGCTAAATAAGCTAATTCATGTGTTTTAGGTGCATATGGAGCATTTTTATTTATTTTGGCATAATATGCTTTTAATAGTTTTTCAATAAGTAATTGTCCAAAAAATAGACAATATGTATTTCTCTTTTTCTCTTTTAAATCTAGCATAACATCATAATCATTATCAGAACTTTTAACCCAATAATCTACTAAATCTATATTATCCATATATTTCAACTCCTTTTATGAATTACACTATTATTATATCACACTTATAAAAAAAATTTCTACTTTTTTTGTAAAATTTATGGTAGATATATGCGTTTTCTTTCTGTGGTTGTCCGTACTGGTCACAATTTGTGACCAGTTATATGAAATTCATTTTCTGTTAAATCAAAAAAAGATTTTCTGGGCAATTTAATTGCTAGAAAATCTTTTTCTTTTTATTCTTTTATTCTATTCTTTTTTAAAAAAGAATAGAGCAGTTAACATAGACTGCTCTACTATCTATTTAAGTATTTCTACTATTTTTTGCTAATAGCAACTCCTGCTAGAGAGATCATTGCAACTGTTGCAGTAGCAACGATAGCTGTTGCAGTTATACCTGTTTTTGGTTCTTCATCTTTATCAGATGTTGAAGGTTTTGTTGATGGTTCGTCAGCTGGATCGTCTGTTGAAGGAGCTTTAACATCTGCTTTTACTTCTTCGTAAATCCATTTGTTCCAAACTTCTTCACCTTTTTCATCAAGTAATTTAACACCTGCTACACTAATAACAACATTAATTTTTTGTGTTGAAACAAGCGTTTGTGAACCGTCTTCATTTGCTTTATGATACCATTTGAAATCATAGGTATATGTTACATTTTCTTTTCCTGCTTTAACTGCTTCTGTTAATTTATCTTCATTTACACCATTGTATAAATATAAACCATTAACTGGAAGATCCTTAACGCCTGGAGTTACAGTAGTACCACCTCCAGTAACCTCAACAGAATAAGCATTGATTTCTTTGTCAGTTCCAGTAACACCAGTATTGTCTGGTTTTACATTAATACCTATCCAAGCTGCTATTTTATCGTCTAATCTTGGTTGATCATCATCAACATATTTTAAATCAGCAGCATTAAATGTTACAGTTACTGTTTCTGTACCATTTCCTGAAATTTCAGCAGTTGGTTTTGCCCCTGCTGTTATTAATGAATCGTCAGCAGTTACATTTGTTACTTTTGCATATGGTATTTTTGGTTCTGCACCTCCATTAGCACTTACAGTCGTTGATAGAACTGCTACTAACATAACAACTACCATTAATACGCTTACTAATTTTTTGTTCATCTTTTTCCCCCCTTTCGCCCTAATCTTCTGTACTCTTTTCTTTGTACGAAATTATTATACTACACACATTTTTCATGTCAACAAAATAATCTGTTTCAGGTTATCCAAAATATTTGCTTTTTTTCTCCAATTCTCCAAAATTTGCTTGTCTTATAACCTCATATACAACAATTATGACAGAATTTGACAAATTTGGCAAACTCAAGTACATTTTCATGGGTATTCTAATTGTTTTTGACTGTTATAAATTCTTAGTTTTATTTTTTATAAAAAAGAATAGAGCAGTTAAAATCGACTGCTCTAATATCTGTTTTTAGTATTTCTACTATTTTTTACCAATAACAGCTCCTGCTAGAGAAATCATTGCAGCTGTTGCAGTAGCAACGATAGCTGTTGCAGTTATACCTGTTTTTGGTTCTTCATCTTTATCAGATGGTTTTGTTGCTGGTTTGTCAGCTGGCTCGTCAGATGGATCATCTGTTGAAGGAGCTTCAGCTTTTACTTCTTTATAAATCCATTGGTTCCAAACTTCTTTTTCTTCTTCATCAACTAGTTTTACACCTGCCAAATTAATAACGATAGTAAGTTTTTGAGTTTGTACTAACTCTTTTGAACCTTCTTCTGTATGATACCAATCGAATATATAAGTATATGTTAAGCTTGTTTTTCCTTCTTTAGCTGCTTTTGTTAAAGCATCTTCATTAACAGCAACCCACATATCCCATGAATCTTTTTGAGGACCATCTGTAAGCTTTCTAACACCTTTTCCAATATTATTATCAAAACTATCAATGCTTAAGTCTTTAGGTGGTGTCATTCTTACACCTAACCATGAATTTCCTTCTGGTCTTCCTATTGCTGTATTTCCTGCAACATATTTTAAGCTAGCAGAATCAAATGTTACAACTACATTATTTGTTTCATTTCCTGAAATTGTAGCAACTGGTTTAGTTCCTACAGATACATCTGTACCAGTTATATTTGTTGCTTTTGCAAATTTTTCTGGTGTTGTTGTTCCACTAGCACATACTGTTGTAGATAAAACTGCTACTAACATAACAATTACCATTAATACGCTTACTAATTTTTTGTTCATCTTTTTCCCCCCTTTCACCTTAATCTTCTGTATTTTTTATACGAAACTATTATACTACACAGTTTTACCATGCTAACAAAATATTCTGTTTCAGGTTATACAAAATATTTGCTTTTTTTCTCCAATTCTCCAAAATCTGCTTGTCTTAAGACTTCATATACAACAATTGCGACAGAATTCGACAGATTTAGCGAACGCAAGTGTGCTTTCATGGGTATTCTAATTGTTTTTGATAAATATTTCTGCAAAAGCTCTTCTGGCAAGCCTTTCGTCTCTTTTCCAAACAATAAAAATACTTCTTCCATTTTTTCATAATTTACATTTGAATAATAATTTGTTCCTTTTGTTGTTACAAAGTACATATTGTTATCTTCTGGCTTATACTTTTCTAAAAATTTTTCTAGTGAATCATGCTCTTCTATTTCTAACTTGTCCCAGTAATCAAGTCCTGCTCTTTTTAGGTATTTATCTGTTATTTCAAATCCGTAGTGGCTTTACTAAATGTAGTTTTGTTCCTGTTGCTGCACATGTTCTTGCAATATTTCCTGTATTTTGTGGTATTTCTGGCTCTACCATAACTATATTTATTTTCATTTTTTCCTCCCTATTTCTAAATTTTATTTGTTTTTTGACTTTATGTATTTTATATTTTAGCACATTTTTATATCTGGTGCCACCATTTTCAACAGACTACATTTTATAATATAAATTTTAAAACTATTACATAGTAAAATATTTAAGTGAATAACAAGAAAAAAGACTAGGATATGTTCGCGTTTCCTAGTCTTTTTTGGTCATTATTAATTGACTTACTTTTGCAATTGCTATTGTATAATAGCATATATTTTTTTATATGTCAATTTTTTCTAAATGCTTATATAAATTTATTTCTATATTTAAGCAACTTCTTCTTTATAGTTTATAATAGTTACTTCTACAGCTAATTCCTTTAGTCTGTTAACAATCTTTTCAATATTTTGAGCTATTTCATCTTCAAAGTATTGTTCTCCACATTTTGTACATACCTTTGCTGGCACGCCTTTAATAATAATAATTGTTTTTTCTAAATCTACTACATAATTTACTTCTTTTTCCTCCATATCCCCTTTACACATAAAACAATTCATTATTCTTTCCTCCTTGTTTTCATATCATATTCCCATTGATTACTATCTGGATAATATGCAGTTATTATATGAACTAAATTATCGCTTATTCCACATACTATATGTAATATTCTATTATTTATAGTATATCCTAATATCAAACAACTTGGGTAAGGATAATCTTCATAATAATATTCTAATATTTTTCCATTATTTATTGCTGTTTTTACATCAAATATTTGTATACTTCTTTGATTTAACCTGTTTAAACAATGTCTGGTCCAGTATACTTTTCCTTTTGATAAATATTCTCTTATAATTTGTATATTTAATAAATTATTATTCAAACTTTTTCCTCCTTTTATTTTAGCATAAAATGCACAACTTATGCAATTACTTTTTGATTATTTATATCACATTTTTTGTCCTTTTCAATATTTTTTACAAATCTCTGTTATACACAGAAAAAGACTAGGTCTTATTTATACCCCCTAGTCTTTTTTAGTACAACTGTTAATTGACTTACTTTTGCAATTGCTATTATTATAATAGCATATATTTTATTATATGTCAAATTTTTTTGTTTTATTCTTATTGTTGTTTTTGCATTTTATTTTATGATTCTGGTTCTACTAAACCAAAGTTTTTGTTATCTTTTAAACGATATATTACATTTGTTTTTCCTGTGTCAATATCTATGAATGTCAAAAATTTATTTTGTGGTTGTTCTTGTAGTTTTAGTTTTGCGTCTTCTGGTGTCATTGGTTTAATATCATAATACAAAACTTTTATTATTTCGTTTGTTACTTCTGTTTCTTTTTCTTGCACCGCTTGTTTTACTCTAATTGATTCTGTCATGTTTTGTTTATCATTTTTTGTTTTTGATTTTCTAATTTGTCCCTCTAATATATCAATATCTTTGTCAATAGATGCGTATAAATCTTTATGGGCTGTAACCGCTCTATAATCTGTACCATCTACTCTTATACTCATTTCTGCTACTTGGCTGTTTCCCTCTGTTTTTATTGTAACATTTACATCTATATTTTCTCCAAAATATTTTACCAATCTTTCAGATTTTTTATCAATATAATCTTTGATTGCCTCTGTTGGTACTAATTCTTTACTTGTTATTTTTGTATTCATAACTTCTTTCTCCTTTCAATATTGTACATTTTGTTTTAAATTGTATCCTTATTATATATGTTTATTATGTATTTTTCAAGTATATTACTTAAAAAAATCTTATTTGAAATATTTGTGATTTTTAAATATTTTTTTAAATTTCAAGCTTTTTATTTTGTAAAACACTTGTCAAAACTAAATTTACATGATATAATAATATGCGTTATATTTACATAAAGGCCAAGGAGGTGCTAAAAGATGCCAAATATTAAGTCAGCAATTAAACGCGTTAGTGTTATAGAGAAAAAAACATTAAGAAATAATATGATTAAATCTGAATACAAAACAGCTATAAAAAGATTTGAAGAAGCTTTAAATAGCAAGGATATGGAAAAAGCTAATAAATTATTTTCTGATGCTACAAAAAAAATCGACCAAGCTTGTACAAAAGGTGTTATCGTTAAAAATACAGCTGCTAGAAAAAAATCAAATTTAGCTAAAAAGTTAAATGCTGTTAAGGCATAAATATAAAAAATTGTGCACAGTTTTTTATTTTAAAAAAACAAATAGGAGATCCTTTCCTATTTGTTTTTTATGTAGTTAAAAATAACTTATTAAAGCTTTTATTCTACTGGAATACTTGTATCATATAAGCTATCTGCACATAATTCAATTGTTTCATTCCACGACACTGCCCCATATAGTACTTTAACATTTTTAAAAAATTGCTCGTTCTTCAATTGTTTAAAAATTCCCTTTTCTAAATATGGTTTCATATCTTTTATTCTCTGCTCTTTATTACTAAATACTAATAGTAACCTATAGTCTGGCAATGGTTTTACTTCTATAACTTCTTTCATTTTATTTCTCCTAAATATAATTTATTATACAAAAATATTATCATATTTTCAATATAAATCATACGACAAATTTCGACATATAATTTATATTTTTTTTATTGGAATAATTTTCATTTGAGTTCGTGTTAAAATTATGTTAACATATATTTAGTGATATATTTATTTGTACGAAAGCGAGGTATTTTATGAAAAAGATTTTAGATGAATTCAAAAATTTTGATAAAAGTATTCTTAAGCTGATGTATTCGGGTATACATTTTAGTTTTGTTTTTTGTTTATTTTCAACTTTTATTTTAGCAATATACAAAACTATACATATTCCAAATTTATTTTATATTGGTATTTCTTTATTTGAAACAAGCTTATTTTTCTTTGTAGCATTTATTGCTTATGGGTTTATTTTTAATAGAATGAAAAAGGCTATGCATTCTTAATTACTAAAAAAACATAAAACTAATAGTTTTATGTTTTTTCTTTTTATTTATTTAATTCTTCCAAAAACATTTTATTTAACATTTGAGGGTTTGCTTTTCCTTTTGTTTCTTTCATTGCTTGCCCTACTAAAAAGCCTAATGCTCTATCTTTTCCTGCTTTGTAATCTGCAATTGATTGTGGGTTATTTTCTAATATTTTAAGTACTATTTCTTTAATAGCTCCCTCATCAGAAATTTGTATCCAGCCTTTTTCTTTTATTATTTCTTCTGGATCTTTTGGGTTTTCGAATAATTCTTCTACCACTTTTTTTCCAATTGCAGAACTTATTGTTCCGTTATCTATTAAACTTACTAATTTTGCTAAATCTTTACCTGTAAAAGGAATGTTTTCTGGCTCTATTTCTTTTTCATTTAATATTCTTGATATATCAGAAAGTAACCAGTTTGCAACTGCTTTTGCATTACCACAAATTTTTTGTGCTTGTTCAAATATGTTTGATAAATATTTTGATGCAGTAAGTAGTCTACTATCTTTTTCAGAAAGCTTAAATTCTTCCATATATCTTGCTTTTCTGCTTTCTGGCAATTCTGGCAATTCGTTTTTTATTTTTTGTATATATTCGTCTGAAAGTTTAATTGCTACTAAATCTGGCTCTGGGAAATAGCGATAATCTTGTGCATCTTCTTTATCTCTCATAGAAAAAGTTTTTCCTGATACATCATCCCATCTTAATGTTTCTTGATATATTTTTCCTCCTTCTTCTATTACATCTATCTGTCTATCTTTTTCATATTCTATTGCTCTTGTAATTGCTTTAAAAGAGTTCATGTTTTTCATTTCTGTTCTTGTTCCAAATTCTTTTGCTCCTCTTTTTCTAACAGAAACATTTACATCTGCTCTTAGTGAACCCTCTTGCATTTTGCAGTCTGATACTTCAATATATTCCAAAATTGATTTTAATTTTTTTAAATATCTTTCTGCCTCTTCTGCAGAGCGTATATCTGGCTCTGACACAATTTCAATTAATGGTACTCCTGCTCTATTTAAATCGACTAAACTTCCTCCTCCGAATTCATTGTGATTTAGTTTTCCTGCGTCTTCTTCTATATGAATTCTAGTTAAGCCAATTTTTTTAGGACTACCCTCTTCGTCTTCTATTTCAACATAGCCATGTTCACAAAGAGGTTTATCAAATTGTGATATTTGATATGATTTTGGAAGGTCTGGATAAAAATAATTTTTTCTATCATTTTTACTATCTTTTGAAATATCACAGTTTGTAGCTAGTCCTGCTTTTACTGCATATTCTACAACTTTTTCATTTAAAACAGGAAGTGAACCCGGCATTGCCATACAAATAGGACAAACATGTGTATTTGGCTCTCCACCAAATTCAGTAGAACATGAACAAAATATTTTAGTTTTTGTAGAAAGTTCTGCGTGTACCTCTAGCCCTATTACCACTTCATAATCTTCTCTTGACATGTTTTATATTTCCTTTCTTTTTTTATTTTACATATCTTTCTTGCAAGTCTTTTTTTACTGCCTCAAAAGGTTTCATTACATCTTCTGGAATTTCGTCTATTTTGAAGAATCTAAGTTCTTCACTTTCTCCGTCCATTATTTTTACATTTCCATCATATTCGTTTGTTTGTAACATGATATTTATAATATATGTTTCGTCTTGGTTTGGATATATATGATGTTGGCTCTCTCCACTATATATATTGAATAGTTTTGGGTTATTTATTTTTAAGCCTGCCTCTTCTAAAACTTCTCTTTTGGCTGTTTCTTCTATTGTTTCTCCTAGCTCTATATATCCGCCTAAGTTGCTCCATTTTCCGTCATCTGCTCTTTTTTGTAAAAGTACTTCACCTTTTTCGTTAAAGATAAGACAACCAACCCCGCAAAGAATAATTGGTTTATGTCCCACCATACTTCGTATTTCTTTTATATAGTCCATAAATTTTACCTCCTATTTCTTAAATTCGGGTTTATATTTTTCTCTAAATTTATAGTCTTGTTCAAATGCATATGCAGCATTTAAAATTGTTTCTTCACTAAATCTACTTCCTATTAATTGCATTCCTATTGGCATGTTTTGTTTATCTACTCCACAAGGAATTGATATTGCTGGAAGTCCTGCAATGTTTACAGATACTGTACAAATATCTGATAAATACATTTCTAATGGGTTACTTGATTTTGAACCAATGTCAAATGCAACAGTTGGTGATGTAGGAGTTAAAAGTACATCATATTTTTCAAAACATTTTGCAAATTCTTTCATTACTAATGTTCTTACTTTTTGTGCTTTTTTATAATAAGCATCATAATATCCTGATGAAAGCACATATGTTCCTAATATGATTCTTCTTTTTACTTCTTCTCCAAAACCCTCACTCCTTGAATTTCTGTATAAACTTTTTAAATCTGTGTAATTACTTGTTCTATATCCATAGCGAATTCCATCAAATCTACCTAAATTTGAACTTGCCTCTGCACATGCGATAATATAATATGTAGCTAGTGCATAGTCTGCAATGTTTAAAGAACATTCTTCTACTACTGCTCCTAGTGATTCGTATCTTTTAATTGCATCTTGCAAAGATGCCTTTACCTCACTATTTATTCCCTCTCCAAAATATTCTTTTGGAATACCTATTTTTAAGCCTTTTACATCATTTTTTAATGCTTTTGTATAGTCCTTTTTTTCTATATCAGCTGATGTTGTATCTTTTTGGTCATGACCTGCAATTATATTTAGTAACATTGCACAATCTGTAACATCTTTTGTTATTGGGCCTACTTGGTCAAGTGATGATGCAAATGCTACAACTCCATATCTTGAAACTAAACCATAAGTTGGTTTTAAGCCAACAATTCCACAAAAGCTTGCAGGCTGTCTAATAGAACCTCCTGTATCTGTTCCTAATGCCCATGGTACAAGTCCTGCTGATACTGCGGCTGCTGAACCTCCTGAAGAACCACCAGGTACTTTATTTAAGTTCCATGGGTTTTTAGTTTTCTTGAAATATGAATATTCTGTTGAACCCCCCATTGCGAATTCGTCCATATTTAATTTTCCTAAATTAATTAGGTTTTCTTCGTTTATTTTTTCCATTACTGTGGCGTTATATGGTGCAATAAAGTTTTCTAACATTTTTGAACTACATGTTGTTTTTACGCCTTTTGTGCAAATATTATCTTTTATTCCAATTGGAATTCCTGCTAGGCTATTTGTAATTTCTCCTGATGCTTTTTTATTATCAATTTCTTTTGCTTTACTTAAAGCCTGTTGTGAGATGTCTGTTACAAAGGCTTGTACATCTTTTTCTTTTTCTAAAATTCTATCTGCATATGCTTTTGTAATGTCATAACTTGTAAGTTCTTTGTTTTTTAATTTTTCCTGTAATTCATGCACTGTAAAATCTATAATATCCATTTATACCCTCCTGATTTTTTGACTAATAGATTTTATTCTATTGGATAACTTTTGGAATCTTAAACATATTTCTCTCTTTGTCTGGTGCATTTTGTAATAATGAGTCTGTGTCTTCAAATGCAACAACTTCATCTTTACGAAATACATTTTTTGTTTCGTTTGCTCCTACTGTTATATCTAAATTTTCTACATCTGCTTTGCTTACAATGTTTGCAAAGTTTAATATATCTTGAAGATGTAATAAATATTTGTCTGTTTCTTCTTCTTTTAAATTTAGGTCTGCAAGTTTTGCTATATGCAATAACTCTTCTTTGCTTACTTGTGCCATAAGTTTCATCTCCTATAAAAATTTATTTTTCTATTATATACACTTTTACATAAAAAAACAAGTATTTTCATATATACTTTTTTATTTGTGAATATATATCTTCATGAATATCATCTATACTTCTTATTTTATTTTCTTTTATGCATTTTATTTCACACCAATTATATTTTTTTACTAATTTGCAAGCCTCGTTATATGAATCTTTTAAGTGATTTATATCTTTTTCATGAATATCTTTTTGTGATTCATGTGTAATTTTATTTTCTCTATTTTCCATTAATTTTAATGCATATTCTGTTGGCATATTTAAGAAAAATACTTGTGTTGGTACAGGAAGTCCATATAGATTAAATTCAAAGTCCCATAACCAATTTAGGAATTTTTCTCTTTCTTGGTCATTTTGTATTTTTCCTGCTTGATGTACCATATTAGAGGTTGTGTATCTATCTGCTAAAATAATTCCCCCATCATCATAATATTGTTTATATCCTTTTTGAAATGTTGCATATCTATCTGCTGCATAAAAAGTAGATGCAATGTAGGGGCTTATTTTTTTAGAGTCTGTGCCGAACTCCCCTCCTAAATACATTTTTACTAAACTTGAACTTGGACTATCATAATTTGGGAAACTTACTGTTTTATATTCAATTTTTTCTTTATCAAATCTTTCTTTCAATTTTTGAAGTTGCGTTTGTTTTCCGCTTCCATCTGTTCCATCTATTACAAATAATTTTCCCATGTTTTTTCTCCTTTTATATATCATTGTTATACAAATTTTATCATAGTTATACCTTACTTGCAAGGTAAATTTTTTATTTATAAATATTGACTTTTGGGTTATAATACTATAAAATACAGTACAAATTTATTAATTAGCTTATTTAAAAATGGAAAGAGTTGAGGATTATTTATGGAAAGCCTTGTTGTAAAAGATTTATTTGAAAAAACAGATACTTATGAGGGCAAAGAAGTTAAGATTAGTGGTTGGGTAAGAACTTTAAGAGATTCTAAAAACTTTGGTTTTATAGAATTAAATGATGGTTCTTGCTTTAAAAATGTACAAGTAGTTTTTGATACTTCTTTAAGTAATTTTGAAGAAATTAGAAAATTAACTATCATTTCTTCTATTGAAGTAACAGGACAGGTTGTTAAAACAGAAAATGCAAAACAACCATTTGAAATAAAGGCAAATGAAATAAATATTATTAATTTAGCAGATAGCACATATCCTCTTCAAAAGAAAAGGCATACTTTTGAATATTTGCGTACTGTTGCACATTTGCGCCCAAGAACAAATACTTTTAATGCGGTATTTAGAGTTCGTAGTGTTTTATCATATGCAATTCACAAATTCTTACAAGAAAATGGCTTTGTTTATGTACACACTCCTCTTATTACTAGCAGTGACTGCGAGGGTGCAGGTGAAATGTTTAATGTTTCTACATTAGATTATGAAAATATTCCAAAAACAGAAGATGGAAAAGTAGATTTTTCTAAAGACTTTTTTGGAAGACCTGCTCATCTTACAGTAAGTGGTCAATTAGATGTTGAAACATTTGCTTTTGCTTTTAGAAATGTATATACTTTTGGTCCAACATTTAGAGCAGAAAATTCTAATACAGTAAAACATGCATCTGAATTCTGGATGATTGAACCTGAAATGTGCTTTGCAGATTTAAAAACATATATGGATGTTGCAGAAGATATGTTAAAATATATCATTTCTTATGTTTTAGAAAATTGCCCTGATGAAATGAATTTCTTTAATAGTTTTATTGATAATACTTTGCTAGAAAGACTAAATCATGTTGTAAACTCAGATTTTGGTAGAGTTACCTACACAGAGGCTATTGATATTTTAAAAGAACATAATAGTGAGTTTCAATTCCCAGTTAGTTGGGGAACAGATCTTCAAACAGAACATGAAAGATTTTTATCAGAAAAAATATATAAAAGACCTGTTTTTGTAACAGATTACCCAGCAGAGATTAAAGCTTTTTATATGAAACAAAACCCTGATGGAAAAACAGTTGCTGCTGCTGACCTTCTTGCTCCTGGAATTGGAGAGATTATTGGTGGAAGTCAAAGAGAAGATGATTTTGAAGTTTTAAAAGAAAAAATCAAAAAATTTGGACTAAATGAAGAAGATTATTGGTGGTATTTAGATTTAAGAAAGTTTGGAAGTGTTCCTCATAGTGGTTTTGGTCTTGGTTTTGAAAGACTAATTATGTATGTTACTGGAATGGGAAATATTCGTGATGTTATTCCTTTTGCAAGAACTCCAAAAAACTGTGAATTTTAATTATATAAAAAAAACGCTCTGTAAAGAGCGTTTTTTTATTTATTTATTACTTTATTTCATTTCCATAGTAGCTATCTAATAATATTTGCTTTAATTCTTCTACAAGTGGTAATCGTGGGTTTGATGTTGTACATTGGTCTTCAAAACTTCTATCTGCAAGCATATCAACTTTACTTAAAAATTCTTGTTCATCAATTCCGGCATCTTTAAAGCATCTTTCTATTCCTAAATCTGCATTTAATTTTTGTACTTCTCTAATTAAAGACCATACTCCCTCTTCATTTGTGTATGCTGGGAAATTCATTCTTCTTGATAAATCTGCATATTTTTGGTCTGCTATAAAGTATTCATATTTAGGGAAAGATACAAATTTTGTTGGTTTTGTACTATTATATCTAATAACATATGGAAGTAAGATTGCATTTATTCTTCCATGTGCCATATGGAATTCTGCACCCATTTTATGCGCTAGTGAATGGTTTATACCTAAAAATGCATTTGTAAATGCCATACCTGCTATTGTGCTTGCATTATGCATGTGTTCTCTTGCTACTTTGTCATCTCCATTGTTATAGCACTGCCTTATGTTTTTAAATACTAATTCTACTGCTTTTTCTGCTAAACCATCTGTAAAATCTGACGCCATGTTTGAAACATATGCCTCAATTGCATGTGTTAAAACATCCATTCCTGTATCTGCTGTAATTTTTTTTGGTAAACTTAATACCAAATCCGGATCTACAATTGCAACATCTGGCGTTAGTTCATAATCTGCCAAAGGATATTTTTTGTTTGTTTTTTTATCTGTAATAACTGCAAATGAAGTTACTTCTGAACCTGTTCCTGATGTTGTAGGAATTGCTACCAATTTTGCTTTAGTTCCTAATTTAGGGAATTTATAGGTACGCTTTCTAATATCCATAAATTTTAGCTTTAGGCCCTCTACATCTGCATCTGGATGTTCATAAAAAAGCCACATTCCTTTTGCTGCATCTATTGGACTTCCTCCACCTACTGCTATAATTACATCAGGTTTAAATTCTCTCATTCTTTCTACACCTTTCATTATGGTTTCAAAAGATGGATCTGATTCAACATCTGAAAAGATTTCAGAATGTACATATTCATTTCTTTTTCTTAAATGATATAGCACTTTATCTATATAGCCTAATTTTTCCATTCCCTCGTCTGTTACTATAAATGCTCTTGTAATTTCAGGCATTTTTTCTAAATATCCGATTGAGCCTGCTTCAAAATATATTTTTTCTGGAATTTTAAACCACTGCATATTTACTCTCCTTTTGGCGACTCTTTTTATATTTATTAAATTAACACTTGATACATTTGCTGTTGTAGAATTTCCTCCAAAAGTACCACATCCTAAAGTAAGTGATGGCATGTTTGTGTTATATATATCTCCTATTGCGCCATGTGTTGATGGAGAATTTACTATAATTCTTCCTACTTTTACTTTTTCAGAAAATTTTTGGATAGTTTCGCTATCCTCTGAATGTATAACTGCTGAATGTCCTAGTCCTCCAAATTCTATTAATTTTTCTGCAAGTTCAATTCCCTCGTCACTACTGTCTACAACATAATATGCTAAAACTGGGCTTAACTTTTCTTTTGAAAATGGATATTCTATTCCAACACCATTTTCTTGTAATACCAATACTTTCGTGTCCTCTGGTACTTCTATTCCTGCTCCTTTTGCAATATTATATGGGCTTTTTCCAACAATATCTGCATTTAGAGCGCATCCTTTTTCTTCTATAAACATACTAGCTCGTAGCTTTTTTGTTTCTTCTGTTGATAAAAAGTAGCAACCTGCTTGTTTCATTAATTCTTCAAATTCTTCTTTTATTTCTCTATCAATAATTACTGACTGTTCTGATGCACAAATCATGCCATTGTCAAAAGATTTTGACAAAACTAAATCATTTACTGATGTTTTTAATTTTGCTGTTTTATCAATATAGCATGGGACATTTCCTGGACCTACTCCTAAAGCAGGTTTTCCACAAGAATATGCAGACTTTACCATTCCTGTTCCACCTGTTGCTAAAATTAAATTTACATCTGGATGATTCATAAGTGCTCTTGTTGCCTCGACAGATGGCTTTTCTATCCATAAAATACAGTTTTCTGGCGCTCCTGCTTTAATTGCTGCATCTCTTAAATATGTTGCTGCTTGAACACTACATTTTTGTGATGAGGGGTGAAAGCCAAATACAATTACATTTCTTGTTTTTGCAGCAATAATTGATTTAAACATGGTTGTTGATGTTGGGTTTGTGACTGGTGTAACACCTGCAATAATTCCAATTGGTTCTGCTATTTCTTCATAGCCCTCTTCTTCGTTTTCTGAAATAACTCCTACTGTTTTATCATATTTAATACTGTGATATATATATTCTGTGGCAAACATGTTCTTTGTGATTTTATCCTCATATATACCTCTTCCTGTTTCTTCTACTGCCATTTTTGCAAGTTCCATGTGGTGTTCTAGTCCTGCCATAGACATTGCTTGTACAATGTTATCAACTTGGTCTTGATCTAATTTTAAGTATTCCTCTGATGCCTTTTTTGCCTTTTCCATAAGGCCATTTATCATATCATTAATTTCATTTTTTTCTTCTTCGGTGATTTCTTTTGCCATTTTTCCTCCTTATATATCCTAATTTTTCAATGTAATTATATACCTACTATATTAATTGTCAAGAAATTTTCATCGCAATTTTCATGGTTTTTGTGACAAAAATTAAAAATATAACCACACTATTTTATTAATAGTATGGCTATATTTATTATATTTCATACTGTTTGCTTATCATGATTATTTCAATTTTTTAAATCCTATTGTAATTTTAAATAAATCTCCGTCTACATATATGTGAAATTGTCCATTTTGTAATTCTGTTAAACTTTTTGCAATAGATAAGCCTAATCCGCTTCCCTCTTCACTTCTTGATGTGTCTCCTCTTACAAATCTTTCAATTAATTCATCTGCTGAAATATTTAATTTTTGTTTTGATATGTTTTTTATTTGTATTATCACATTTTCTCCATGTTCGATAATATCTGTATATACTCTTGATTTTTCTAGTGCATATTTAGCTGTATTTGAATATATATTTTCTAATACTCTATATATATGTCTACTATCAGCGCTAATATACACAGCCCCTTTTGTATATGATATTATTTCTTCTAGTTGTCGTGCTTTAAATTTATCTTCAAATTCGGCAGATACCTGTTTTATTAGTTCATTTACTTCTAACTTTTCCATATTCATTTTAATATTTCCAGAAGATGCTTTTGATGCCTCTACTAAATCTTCAGTTAATTTTTTTAATCTTTGCGATTTATTATCTAAAATTGCTAAATATTCAGCTGCTTTTTCTGTGCTAATATCTTCCTTTTTTAATAAATCTACATAGTTAATTATAGAGGTAAGTGGAGTTTTTATATCATGTGATACATTTGTAATAAGCTCTGTTTTTAGTCTTTCGCTTTTTAGCCTTTCTTCTACTGCATTTGAAAGTCCTCCTGCTATGTCGTTTACTTGTAGTGCCAATTTTTTAAGCTCCCCTGTAAATTCTTCTTCATTTAATTTAATAGTAGTATTTCCATGATAAATTTGTTCTATTGCTCCATTTATTTTTTGGTATAATATTGCTTTTTTTAGTATATAGATATAGCTAAGTGCATAAAGTGTCATTAGTATTATAAATGCCATAAATTTATGGTTTCGTGAAAAAGAAAGTACAACAGAATTTACAATAGTAAATATAGCAAGTAGTAAGCCTATTTTCATTGATAATTTTGTGTTTTTTAAAATTAATTGTATTTTTTCACATATCCAATATATTATTGTATTTTTTATAAATACATGTCCTTTTATTCTTTTTATAATGGTTTCTAATAATATAATAAATGCAACATATATTAAAATACAAATGCCTATAACACCAAATATCTCAATATACGAACTATCAAATATTTCATATATTATATAACAACTAATAAAAACTATAAGACTTACTGCTAAAAATACAATTTCTATTGGCCATTTATCAAACCAATTTAGATAAATACCTTCTTCCTTTTTTGTTTTGCCAATGCCATTTAGAATAAAAGATACCATAATAATTATCAGAATTATAGATATTGGAATAATATATACTGCTGAGCGAGAAAAGCTTTTTACTATTTCGGTTATAATAAAACTGCTAAAAAAGTTATCATTATATGGTAGGTCATCCATAATTGCTGTATATATTGTGTAATTTTGCTTATTAAAGTTTGATTGATAAAAACTTGTATTTTCTATTGATTTCTCGTCAAGCCCTGAAATACTAGTATTGACTTTTCCATTTTCATATACCCAATATTTACTGTTTTGCAAAATTTCTTCTTTTAATTTTTCTGTTGTTGGAAAAATGTCATATGGTTTATTTATATAAACAAAGTTATATTTATTATCTATAAAAAAACATATAAAATTGCCATTACTAAAATAATCGTTGTATATCTTATATTTTTTGCCATTTATATCCATATAGTTGTAACTGCCATTATCTATTACCATGCCCTCTTTTATATTTTTTTCTATGCTTTCTTGTGAGTTTTTCTTACTTATCACTTGTTTAATACAGTTGTAGTAATCTTCATAAAATTCATGTGAATCAAAATAACTTCCTTTTTGTGTAGTTATTCCATTTTTTCTTCCATACACAACACAAAATATTGATAGAATAGATAGACCAATTAATATTGGAATAACAAAATAAGAAATATTTTTTAAGACTCGAATCCAACAAATTTTTTTATTTTTCATTTTTTTGCTCCTTTCTAATCTAATTTTTCAATTTTATATCCTACTCCCCAAATTACTTTTAAATACTTCGGTTCACGAGGATTTATTTCTATTTTTTCTCTTATGTGTCTTATATGAACTGCTATAATATTTTCAGCTCCATAACTTTCTTCTTCCCACACATTTTCATAAATTTGCTCTATCGAATAAACTATTCCTTTATGTTTTGTCAAAAATTTTAAAATGTTATATTCTGTTGGTGTTAGCTTTATTTCTTTTCCATCTACTGTAACTTGTTTTGTATCATCATTAATATATAAATCTCCTGTATAATAAATATTTTGCTCTTCTTTTTGCTTTCCTACTATTGAACCTAAATGAGTATATCTTCTAATTTGTGAGTTTACTCTTGCAATTAACTCTAATGGATTAAATGGTTTTGTTATGTAATCATCTGCCCCATTATTTAAGCCTGCTATTTTGTCATAATCTTCTGACTTTGCAGATAGCATAATAATAGGAATTGCTTTGTCTTTTCTAATTATATTGGCTACTTCAATTCCATCTAATTCTGGCATCATGATATCTAAAATAATAAGATGAATATCACTATTTTTCTCTATTATCTCTAATGCCTGTTTTCCGTTATATGCTTTTAAAATTTGATAACCCTCTTTGCTAAGATAAATATCTATGGCTTTTACTATCTCTTTATCGTCATCTACTACTAAAATCTTATACATAATTCTATCCCCCTTTTAGAGCCACATTTACTTTAAAAATATTATAGCATATTTTTATAATGCTTAATATAACACATAATTATTAAGAAAAATATAATTAAAATCTTAAAGTTTTATTAACTATTTTATCTATGCATGTCGAAAAATGTCGAAATATTATTTTTTATTTCTATTGCTTTTGAAAAATGTAGATGGTATAATTTACCCATAAATTAATTTTAAGGAGGTGAGTTATATGGTAGATCAAAATACAAAATTACTTCTAGAAATACGCGAAATAGTAAATGGGCATACTAAAATATTAAATGAGCATACTAGAATATTAGATGAACATACAAGAATATTAGACGAGCATTCTAAAATGTTAGGTGAGCATTCTAAAAAATTAGATGAGCATTCTAAAATATTAGGTGAACATTCAGATGATATTAAGAGTTTAAAGAGAACACTATTCCTTATAGAAGATGCAGTTACAAATAAAATTCCTGCACTTTTTGATGCATATTCTTTAAACCAAGATAAACATGACGAATTTAATGCTAGAATTACAAATGTTGAAAATATTTCAGACCAAAATTCTTTAAAAATTTCTATTCTAGAAGATAAAGCAAAAGAACATTCTCGCAAGTTAGCGAAATTGTCTTCTTAAATCTTAAATTCTGTTTAAAGTACAAAACAGGGCTTAAATATATGATTCCATTTAAAAATCACATATTTAAGCCCTGTTTTTTGCTCCATAAAAATTATATATCTTTTATTTTATTTTTGTATTCAATATAATCTGTAATTACTAATTTTAATACTGCTATAATTGGAACTGCTAAAAACATTCCTAAAACTCCAAAATATGCTCCTCCAACAGTAACTCCTAAAATAACTAATAGAGGACTAATTTTTAGTGAACTTCCAATGATTTTTGGGTTAATAATATTAGCATCAACTTGTTGCAAAATAGTAACAACTATTACCATTGTAATAGCTTGTCCTAGTCCTCCTGTTAGTATAGTAATAAGAGTTGCAATAACCACTGCAATAATAGCACCAAAGTATGGTATCATATTAAATAAGCCTATCATAAAGCCTAAAAGTACAGAATATTTTACTCCCATTATAGACATAGCAATTGATGTAATAATACCTACAACAACTCCATCTATAAACTGCCCTGCTAAAAAGTTAAAGAATATATTATTTGTTCTATTAAAATATTTTCCCATACTGTTATATGTATTTTCTTTAAACATAGCTTTACCTAATTTTTTAAAAAAGGTTAAAATTTCTGTTCTTTGTAGTAAAATATACACTGATACTATAATTGAAACAAAAAAGTCAAATATTTTAGTTGCAAAATTAATTGCTCCTTTTGCATATTCTGCAAGTTTTTCAATATTAATGAATTCTTTAAAATCAATGTTTCTAATTGAATTTATAACATCTATTACTAAATCATTCTTTAAAAAAGAATCTTCAGGCAAATTATCAAAGTTATTTATCATTATATTATAATATCCTTGAAAATTATTTGCTAAATCTGTAACACTGCTTATTATAACCGGTATTAAAAAATTTATAGAAATAACAATAAGAATTATTGCAATAAGATATACTGTAAAAACAGAAAGAGACCTTGCCTTTTTTGCAATGATTTTTGGTTTTGCTATTTTTTTGTACATGTTTTCAATTTTTAAAGATGGAATATACAAAACATATGCTATTAATATTCCAATAATAAATGGCATTAACACTTCAAATAAGTTTCTTAGCCAATCTCCTATTGCTCCAAAATTATCAAGTGTTTTATATACTGCAATAACTGCAACTGCAAATAAAAACCAATATAACCACTTTGTAATAGTACGCTTTTTTTCCTCCATATTATTTAATTTCTCCTTTCATTCCTATATTAGTTCTATTTCAAGTCCTACTGGGCAATGATCACTACCCATAACTTCTTTATATATTGTACTTTCTTTAATTCTTTTCTCAATTGATTTAGAAACAATAAAATAATCAATTCTCCACCCAATATCTTTTTGCCTTGCATTTGCCATATAAGACCACCAAGAATAGCAATTTTCCTTGTCTGGGTATAAATAGCGAAAACTATCGGTAAAGCCTGAATTTAATAGCTTTGTCATTTTATCTCTTTCTTCATCTGTAAAACCTGCATTTCTATGATTCGTCTTTGGATTTTTTAAATCTATTTCCTCATGGGCTACATTTAAGTCACCACATAAAATAACAGGTTTTATTTTATCTAATTTTAATAAATAATTTCTAAACTCGTCCTCCCAAATCATTCTGTAATCTAATCTTTCAAGTTCTCTTTTTGAATTTGGCGTATAACAATTTACCAAATAAAAATCATTAAACTCCAAAGTAATTACTCTACCCTCGCTATCATGTTCTTCTATTCCTATTCCATAACTAACATTTAAAGGCTCTACTTTTGAAAAGACTGCTGTTCCTGAATAACCTTTCTTTACAGCACTATTCCAATAAGAATGATAATTTTTAAATAACATTTGCATATTTATATCAATTTGTTCAATTTGCATCTTTGTTTCTTGAATACAAAATATATCTGCATCTATTGTTTTAAAAAAATCTTCAAATCCCTTTGTTACAACTGCTCTTAAGCCATTTACATTCCATGAAATTAACTTCATTTTTTTACATCCTTCCATTTTACTAATGTCTACTATATCATATAACTACTTATTTTTCAATTATAGGTTTTACAAATATGCACAGACCAATGTAACTTAACCTTGTTGTATAGGAAAAATCCTTGATTTTTCCTATACAATAAGAAAAAACCAAACTAACAACTTTAGTTTGGTTTCTAATTTACATTTTTACATTGGGTTAAAATAAACATTTCCACCTATATTAACACCTTTTGCAAAGCCTGCTGCTCTGAAAGATAAATAATTGTGGTTTCTTTTACCATTTAATGCATCAATTACAGCTTGTCTAACATATGATGGGTAATTTCCATTTAATTTTTTTCTCCAATAATTATCAATTGAATAACAGAACTGTCCTTTTGCTTTATATTGACTTAATGGATCTTTACCATTATTTTGCCATCTACTACTTTCAGCTCTATTTGCAGCACAAGTAATAACTGCTAACGCACCGTTATAGCTTGAACTACACTCTTGTGCTGTAATAGCACATAATAAATCTATTTCAGATGCTGTATAGCTCCATTTTCCACTAAATCTTATCTTTGTACTGCTACCTCTTGATGTAACCTGTTGTTTTGCTTTTATTTCTATAATTTTATTTACTGGTTTCTTTATCACTTTTGAAGATATTTCTGTTTTTTCAATTTCTTCATCATTTTGATATTTTATTTTATATGTTACTTCTTTAAGTCCGTCTACACCCTCTTGTACAACTCTATTTGTTTTTGAGCTTGTAACTCCTGAAACATCTCTTTTAATAGTTTCATATGGTATTTTAACTTGCTTTGTAACAATTTTTTCTATTATTTCTGAATAGTTTTGTAGTAACTCTTCTGTTGTAACATCTTCTGAACTTTCTATTTCCGTAGCGGTTTCTACTAGTTTGTCCTTTTTTATAATAGTGATTGTTTTATTATTGGGAAGTTCTTCTTGGTTATAAGGTATTACTGTTTCGTCTTCTGATAAATTAATATGGTTTTCATTTAAAATGTCTTTTATGTTTGTTTTCGTAGTTAAAACATTCATTTCGTAACCACTTGATAAAATGATTTTAACACTATTTAACTTGACATTTCCCGCCATTACACCGATGCCTAATAGAAAAATAAGTATAATGCTAATACATACTATTTTTTTCAGTGATATCGATGCTTTATCATCATTTTTCATAGGTAATTTGTTCCCTCCTTTAAAAGCAACAACTATATTATAACATTTTATTTAATATATGTCAAATTTTGGGCTTTTTTCCAAAAGCTTCATATTACTATTATATGCTGCTTGTACCAAAAATATGACAAGCTCAAAATGCACTATTTAGGTAAGTTTCATAATTTTTCAAAATCTTGCATAAATTTTTAATATATGATAACATATTGTATATAATAATTTAATTAAAGGAGGAAAAAATTATGTGGTTATGGATTTTATTAGGTATTATTGTTTTGTTAATTATCTTTGTGATTTCTGTATATAACAGTTTAGTAACATTAAGACAAAGAGTAAAAAATTCTTGGAGTCAAATTGATGTTCAATTACAAAGAAGATTTGATTTAGTACCTAATTTAGTAGAATGTGTAAAAGGATATATGGAGCATGAAAAAGAAGTTTTAGAAAAAGTTACTTCTCTTCGTACTTCTTGGGCAAATGCATCAACTGTTTCAGAAAAAGCACAACTTGATAATGAGCTTTCTAATGCATTAAAAACAATTATGGCTGTATCTGAAAATTATCCAGATTTAAAAGCAAATCAAAGTTTTTCTGAATTACAAGAGGAATTAAGAAATACAGAAAATAAAATTTCTTATTCAAGACAGTTCTATAATGATACTGTTACAAGATACAATACAAAATTAGAACTATTTCCTTCAAACATAATTGCTTCTATGTTCCATTTTACAGGAGAAGCTTTATTTGAGGCTGAAAGTGATGAGGCTAGAAAAAATGTAAAAGTTGATTTTGGTAAATAATAGAGGTATTTTATGTACGAAGATATTAGAAATAATAAAATAAAAACAGGTGTTATTGTTAGCATATTTTTAGTTGTTATTAGTTTAATTATCTACTATATATGTATGGCATTTGATTTAGGTGCTTTTTCTATTGTAATTGCAATGATTTTTGCTATTGCATCTACTTTTGGCTCTTACTATTATAGTGACAAAATCGTACTATCAGTAAATAGAGCTCGTCCTGCTACACCTGAAGAAAATCAAAAAGTAATTAATATATTAGATGC
Source organism: uncultured Clostridia bacterium (assembly GCA_947591045.1). GTDB lineage: Bacteria > Bacillota > Clostridia > TANB77 > CAG-508 > CALXVA01. Next base: position 22,638 of record CANQCV010000005.1, on the reverse strand, counting down.
ACTTATGGTATCTTCTGGGCTAGCTCATAAACCTAGATTATATATTGTTGATGATGCACAGCCAAATGCTTTTGCAACTGGAAGAAAACCAGAAAATTCAGTAATATGTGTTACAACTGGGCTACTAGAAAAATTAGATTACTATGAATTAGAAGGAGTTATTGCACACGAATTATCACATATAAAAAATTACGATATACGCCTTTCTGCTATTGTTAGTGTTATGGTTGGTTTCATGGTAATGCTTTCAGATTGGGTTAGTAGAGCATTATTATGGGGCGATTTTCGTGATAATGATAATGATAGTAATAATAAAGGTAATGCAATTTTAATGTTAATCGGCCTACTTTGTACAATTTTAGCACCTATTTTTGGTTCTTTAATGCAACTTGCATTATCTAGGCGTAGGGAATTTTTAGCAGATAGTACAGCTATAGAATTTACGAGAAACCCAGATGGACTAATATCTGCACTTCAAAAATTAGATAGTGATACCAATCAGTTAAAAACAGCCAATAATTCTACCGCACATATGTATATTGTGAGTCCTTTTAAGGCAAAAGCAAATGGGCGTAAAACTAGCCTGTTTTCAACTCACCCATCTATAGAGGATAGGATAGAGGCTTTAAGAAATCTAAAATAATTTTTTAAATTATTATCTAATAAAAGAGACGGTAAATAAACCGTCTTTTTTTCTTGTATTTAGTCCTTTCAAGATTTTTTTGTCTTCCTTTGCACCTATTCATATATTTTACATAAAATATATAAGGGTAAATGATAAAGGAGGAAAACTATGGAAAAAATACTAGAAGTAGAAGGCATTAGTAAAAAATACCAAAGTAAGGAAGGAGAAATTGTAGCATTAGATAATATTAGTTTTGAAGTAAATGAGGGAGAATTTTTATCCATAATAGGTCCTAGTGGTTGTGGTAAATCTACTCTTTTATCTATCATAGCAGGACTAGAAAGCAAGTCAAGCGGTCAAATCTACATAGATAATAAGCCCCTTGAAGGCATATCTCCAAAAATAGGCTACATGTTGCAAAGAGATTGTTTGCTAGAATGGAGAACAATCTTATCAAATAGTATGTTTGGCCTAGAAATAAAAGGAGAAGTAGCAAAAGAAAATAAAGAATATGTAGAAAATCTTTTAAAAAAATATAATTTATATGATTTTAAAGATAAATATCCTTCAGAGCTTTCTGGTGGTATGAGACAAAGAGCAGCCCTTATTAGAACCCTTGCCATAAGGCCTAAAATTTTGCTTTTAGATGAAGCTTTTTCTGCTTTAGATTATCAAACAAGAATTATGGTTACAAATGACATTTATTCTATTTTAAGAAAAGAAAATATAACCGCAATCATTGTAACTCATGACATTTCTGAAGCAATTAGTATGTCAGATAGAGTTTTGGTTTTAACCAAACGCCCCGGAACAATAAAAAGTATTCATACAATGGATTTTGAAATGGAAAATAGAAATCCTATTAATTGTAGGCAAAGCCCTAAATTCAGCACATATTTTGATACTTTATGGAGGGAGCTTGGTGTAGATGAATAAAGACAAAATTTCATTAGAGCGAAAAACTTATTTAAACAAAATTAAACGAAAAAAATTTCTTATTTTACTAACACAATTATTAATATTAGTTGTTTTTCTAAGTTTATGGGAATATTTAGCCAGAAAAAATATTATAGATAGTTTTATAACCAGTCAACCAAGTAGAATATTAAACACCCTTGTTCACTTAACATCAAATGATTTGTTGAAACATATTGGAGTTACAACTTATGAAACCATTATTGGCTTTCTATTAGGAACAATCTTAGGTATATTTGTCGCCATTATTTTATGGTGGTCTGACTTTTTGTCTAAAGTTGCAGAGCCGTTTTTAGTAGTACTAAACAGCCTTCCTAAAGTTGCTCTTCGGACCAATAATAATTATTTGGGTAGGTGCTGGCACTCCCGCTATAATAGTTATGGCAGTTGCTATTTCTCTAATTGTTACTATTTTGGAAAATCTAAATGGTTTTTTAAAAACTGATAAAGAAATTATAAAAATGGCTAGTAGTTTTAAAGCAAATAAGTTTCAAATATTAACCAAAATTATAATTCCCGCCAATTTATCCACATTTATCAATTCTCTTAAAGTAAATATCGGTCTTTCTTTAGTTGGTGTTATATCTGGAGAATTTTTAGTTTCAAAAGCAGGTCTCGGATATTTAATTGTTTATGGAGGTCAAGTGTTTAAATTAGACTTGGTTATGACAAGTGTCATTATTCTAGGTATTGTAGCTGGTCTAATGTATGCATCTGTGTTACTTTTGGAGAAATTTATCCTGCACACAAAAAAATTTAAATAAGGAGGTTTTTATATCTTGAAAAAAATAATAACTATAATTATTGGTATTGTCATCCTCGTTCTTATTGCTATTGGGGTAATAGTTTTACCAAAGTCTAATCAAACTGAACCTGATTTAGCTCTTATTAGAGTCAATGAAGTAACTCGTTCTGTTTTTTATGCACCACAATATATAGCTATCAATAATGGATATTTTAAAGAACAAGGTATAGAAATAGAATTAAGCACAGGTCAAGGAGCAGACGCTGTTATGACTGCTGTTCTTAGCAACCAATGTGAAATTGGTTTTGCAGGCCCAGAGGCTTCTATTTATGTATATAATGAGGGCAAAGAAGATTATACAGAAGTATTTGCACAACTAACTAAAAGAGATGGCTCTTTCTTAATCGCAAGAGAAAATACAAAAGAATTTAGTTGGCAAGATTTAAAGGGAAAAACTGTTATTCCTGGTAGAAAAGGTGGAGTTCCTTATATGACATTAGAATATGTATTAAGAAAAAATGGAATTGATCCACAAAAAGATTTAGTATTAGATGATAGTATAAAATTCGATTTAATGGCAGGTGCATTTGCAGCTGGAAATGCAGACTATGTAACATTGTTTGAGCCAACAGCATCTCTTACACAAGAACAAGGCAAAGGCTACATTGTTGCATCTGTTGGCAAAGATGCAGGAGAAATACCATATACCGCTTATTTTGCTAAAAAAAGTTATATTGAACAAAACAGTGATATAATACAAGGATTCACAAATGCAATATATAAAGGACAACAATGGGCAAAAACACATACTGCAAAAGAAATTGCTGAATTAATACAAGATTTCTTCCCAGATACAGATGTTGATTCACTTGCTACAAGTATTCAAAGTTACAAAGACATTGACGCTTGGAATGATACTCCAGTATTAACTAAAGAATCTTTTGATAGACTTCAAGAAGTTATGACAATGGCTGGTGAATTAAAAACTACTGCACCTTATGATGTAATTGTAAATAATTCGTATGCTAAAAAAGCTATTGAAACTGTAAAGTAAGAAAATTAAATTAACCTTTTCCTATACACAAAAACACAATATAATAAAAAATTTATTATATTGTGTTTTATAATAATTAATTTTCTATTTCAAATATTCTCATTGCATTTTTATAAGTTATATCTGCTATTTCTTCTTTTGTTATACCCTTTATTTCTGCTATTTTTTCTGCAACAAGATGTACATTTGTAGAGTCATTTCTTTTTCCTCTATATGGTTCTGGTGATAAATATGGGCTATCTGTTTCTATTAGAATTCTATCAAGTGGCACAGCATCTACTGCATCATTTGCACCTTTTGCATTTTTAAATGTAACTGGTCCTGCAAATGAAATGTAAAACCCTAGTTTTACAGCATCCTTTATTAGTTCCTTATTTAATGGGCAACAATGAAAAATTCCTTTTTTTAAAACTTCTTCTTCTTTTAAAATCTTAATTGTATCTGATACTGCTTCTCTTGTGTGTATCACAATTGGAAGATTCAAACTGTTTGCAAGTTCTATTTGTTTTATGAATGCATATTGTTGCATTTGTTTGTTATCTTTCTGCCAATAATAATCTAAACCTATTTCCCCTATTCCTACAATTTTATTAGTTTTATTTTCAAATTTTATTAGTTCTTCTAAATTACATAAATCTGCGTCTATTTGCTTTTTTGTATCTGATATATCATTTGGTGAAATTCCACAAATAACATACATCCAATCATAAGCACTTGCTATTTCTATTGCCTTTTTAGAAGATTCTAAACTGTATCCTGCATTTACTAACTTTGTTACTCCTGATTCATATATGTTTTGTATTACATTATCTCTATCTATATCAAATTTTTCATCATTATAATGAGCATGTGTATCAAATAATTCCAATTTATTTCTCCTTTTTAATCATCTAACATTGCTACTACGCTTGCTACTGCATATTCCTTTATATGTGATATGCTAATATCAATACTTTGCAATTTCTCTAGTCCATGTTTTTTTAGTTTCTCTATGTTAATTTTAGGCTTTCCATCTTTTTCATTAAAAACCTCTATATCTTTCCACAAAATATCGTCTCTTGTATCTATATATTGAGATAAAGCCTTAAATACTGCCTCTTTTACTGCAAATCTTGCTGCAAAGTGTTGGTACTGCATTTGATTTGAGCTTACACAATATTTAACTTCTTCTTCTGTATAAATACGATTTAAAAAGCTATCTTTCATTTCACAGATAGCTTTTTTTATTCTTTCTACCTCTATTATATCAACACCTGTTGTAATCTTCATTTTTTTCTCCTTTATAGCTGTAAAATTATATTAATAACACCTATTATAATTAAAACTACTATTGCAATGGCTAATCTTCCATTCTTTTTGCTTGTTTTTTCCACATTATATCTTTTATATAAAATATCATATTTACTTTTTAATTTTAAAAATATTTCCTCTATACCCAATTTTTCATGCCACTTCTTACATAGTCTTGTTCCTAACTCGTCATTTGTAACTTCCTGTATCCAAAGTTTTTTTGTAAAGCATAAAAAACCTGATTCTATATCTTTAAATAAAAGTGTGTTATTGAATTCTTGATTTATTTTTTTTAGTAATAATTTTTTATATAATTCTAAAATGTATGTATATAAATATTCATTTTCAAATTTTTGTGGTGTTATAGTGTAGTTGACTGTACTTATATCTGATGTTAATAATACTTGTGCAAAATTTGAAAAACCATATATCATATAATTATTTTCATAAATTTGTGTATCTTCTTTTTTTCCTACACTATCTGCCATTTGAGCAGATGCAGGAAGTAGCAAACGATACTTTTCAAATAAGCCATCTATTATTTCTTGTGATGTTTCATCATTCCAAGAAGATTGGTCTAAACAAGTATATGAATATACAAGCATTTTTTCGTCATCTACATTTATGTTATTTGTATCATTTTGATTACCTATAATTTCCTTAATTAGATTAGATATTTCTTGCACATCTTTAAAATTATCTGATTGTAATTTAATGTTTTCGTATTCTTTCATTTTGTATGTCTTGCTAGTTATTTCTCTAAATTTATAATTAAAATTAAGGACATCTGTAAAATTTTTATTTTCTACCAAATTAGTTTTTAATAGTAAAAAGCATATTCCAGTTTTGTAGCAAACAAGCTTGATATCACTTATATCAAAAAATATTCCACCTTTCTCACCTATTTTTCCTTGTAAATCTTTTGGTAGTTCATATTCAAATATATTACAATCATGTTCTGCTAATAAATTGGCTTTTAACTCTACATTTAATTTCTCAAAACTTTTTATACCATCTTTAGTAAGTTCAAAAGACCAAAACATACTTTTCCTTATGTCTGGTAAAAAATATTGATACAAATTCATATCTTTTGCTGTTTCAAACACTATCCATTTATATCTCTTGTTTCTTAATAGGTTTTGTAAGTAGCTATGATATCTTTTACTATCAATTACATATGGGTAAATAAAATATGTATATTGATATTTTGTACTTAATTCCATTTTATCCTCCGTATATTATTCTTACTATTTATTTGTATAGTAGTATAAATTCAAATCTTGTCCTAAATGCCATTTTCCAATAAATTGTATATCAGGATGGTTTTCTAATTTATATGAAGGAATAATTGTAACTTCTCCTTTCCAGTTTACACATCCCCATAAACCATCTTTTTTTACAGCTGCATAACCATATTCATTTTGCTCTGTTGCATCATCATAAATATAGTCTACAACAACAATTCCGTTTTTATCAACAAACCCATATTTTCCATCTTTCTTTGATAAGAAAATATTATTTGTCTTTAATACCTCTTTACTTGATTTCTTTTCAAAATTGAAGTTATAGTAATTGTATTCGTCACCCTCTCTTATTTGCATATAACCATTTGTCACATCAATTTTAGAGATAATACCTGTCAATTTTACATTCATGTTAGAATCAATTAAATCTGATGTATAGTCACTATTTGTTCCCTCATAGAAATTTGTTCCCGAACGATATACTATATTGTTATATTTATTTTCTATTAGACTTTCTCCAGTGCTATTTACAATACCATATTTATCGTTTAACTTAACAATATATCTATCGTTTGTAGCATATTTTATTTCTTGGTATTTTGTATCAAGCAAAGTTTCTTCGTCTGTAATAGAAACTAAACCATATTTTCCGTCTTTTGTAATAACTGCTATATTACCATTAATAGACTTAACATCTGTAAATTTGTCTGATAAGTAGCTACCACCAACTGTATCTACAATTTTCCACTTTCCATTTTCTTTTACAACAAAATACTTTCCGTCACCATAAATCTGCTTTATATCATCATATTTTGTTTCTAACAAAACTGTTCTATTCCAACCTGACACACCGTATTTTCCGTTTTGTGCTTGTACAATATAGCCATTTTCGTATTTATCTGAAATAGCTCGTATAGTTTTGTATTCATTTTCTAATATAACTGTTCCTGTATTATCTATAATTCCTAACTTTCCATCTTTTGTTGTAAGTAAACTATTTTGGGTTCCTTTTAGTGTCTCTATTTTTGTGTAATTACATTCTGCAACTTGCTTGCCTGAAAAATCTACTAAACCATATTTTCCGTCTTTACTTACTTTTAATATATCTTTTTCATACCAAAGTACATTATTGTTATCATAATTTTCTAGTGCATAAACATTATCGTATCCTGTAATAATCTCTTCATTTTTCTGATTTAATACTTTTGTTTTATAGGTAGATTTACCATAATCAACATCATATGTACAAATAAATACTGCTTTTGAATTATCTGGTATAATAATTGTTTCGTCATAAGTAGGTTCGATAATTATTTCTCCCTTTGAATTAATTACTCCCCATTTATTATCTGTATAAACAGGAAAATATCTTAAAGGGACATCTTTTGCTTGTTCATCATTGTTTGGAGTCATTAGTTTTTTTATTTCGATTATAAACATAACAATCACAATAAACGCAATAATAACAGCAAAAACTTTTTTCATGTTTAGCTTTCGTTCACCCTCATATCTTCTACCTCTATTCATATATACCTCCATATATATATCACTTATATTTCCACTTATACTATAACATACTTACACATAAAAATACAACATTTTATTACTTTTTATTTACCTTTGCGACCATAACAGTCATATCGTCTTTTTGAGCTCCAAAATCGTTATCTATTGCCTCTGCTATAATAATATCTGCTATTTTTTGTGCATCATCTGTTGTCATGTCTTCTAATAAATATTTAAGCCACATTTGTTTATTTAGATATTCTTTATTTGAATCTATAATTCCATCACTACACATAACCAAAATATCGCCATCTTGTAAGTCATAATCATATACAACTAAATCTACATTGTTTAAAATTCCAGTTGGCAAAGAAAATGATTTTAAAAGTTGTACTTCTCCATTTCTTTTTACATAAGTAGGACATGCTCCGTTTTTGATAAATTCCATATTTCCATTAAACAAATCTAAAATTTGTATGTCTAATGTAGCATACATATCTTCTTTAGTGTTTGCAACTAATGTTGAATTTATTAGTTTTAAAGATGTCTCTTTTTCAAAACCTGCAAGAAGTAGTCTTTCTAGCATTTTAATTGCAATTTTACTACTCTTCATAGCATCTGGACCTGACCCCATTCCGTCACTTATTGCTAGCAAATATTTACCATCATCTAACTTAAGGCTAATGCTATTATCTCCAGACACAGGTGAACCTGCTTTTGTAGATTTTGCAATTCCAATTTGTACATGAAAATTGTCGTCTGATATATATGTAAATTTGCAACTTTCTTTTCCTAATCGCAACCCACATTCTTGTTTTTGAATAAGCATTTTTTGTTCTAAAACTTTGCTAACTATCTTAGCAATTTTTTTAATTTCACATTGGGTACCATCTACATTTTCACAGATATTCGTATAAATATCTACCATAAACCTACCTGATTTTGCTTTTTCTATATTTATATCAGTAATAGCTATCTCCTTTTGCTCTAGTAGTTTCTTTATTTCTTGCTTTTGACTGATAAATTTATCTTCGCTTTCTTGCTCTATATCTGTGGCAACTTTGGAAATGGCCTCTGATACACCTTTTAACTGGCTAGAAACATTTTTTTTGCTTTCGTCCATTTTCTTTTGCCAAATAAAATTAAGTTTACTTACACGATAAGAATAGTTGATTGCTTTTACTATTTTATATACATCTTCTTTTGCCCTATCGTTTGTGTTTTCAAAACCTATAATATAGTTATTATGTTTTTCTAAAATAGCAACAAAATCTTTTTCTGTGATAATTTCTTTTTCAAGTAAATGACTGAATATATCTTGTAAAATCTCGTCATCTGGATAATACATATCTTCATATAACATATTTTCTTCTAGACCATTTAAACTTTGTCTTAATTCTTCTAAAAAGATATCTATATTTGATTTTTCTTGTTCTTTTAGCTCATCTTCTGAAAGTATTGTTGCTGCTGCCTCTTTGTAACTTTCTGCAATGTCGTAAATTGTTTCTGAAATACTATTTAATTTGTATATTGTGTCTTTGTTTGATTCTATATTTCTACCTGTAGTTTCTGGTAATAGTTTTTGTTTTCCAAATAAATCTTCAATATTGATTTCTATATTTTTTGGAACTGCCAAAAGTCCAAGTGCTGCAATTAGTATTTCTTGTATTGTTATAATAGGAACTGTATTACCGTTATTTACATATGTAGCAATTACATTTCCAAGTACAAAACCTACAATAACTCCAATTCTACCAAATCTATTTAAAAGTCCTGCAATCATTCCAGACAAAGCATAAACAGCAATCATCGTTACTTCGCTATTACTAATAATTCCAAGCACAACTCCTATGGTAATTCCAGCAGTTCCTCCTACTAAAATTCCATTTTTCCAACCTAATATTAGAACAATTAAAATGCTTAATATATTTGTCAAAGAAAAACCAAATATTTTTAAGTCTCCAAATGCTAGTATTGAAATTGATATAAGTAGGCTTGTCCCCATAACTTCTTCTATTGTAAATGCTTTTTTTTGCCCAAATTGTTTTATCATAACAATTGAGCTTACAAATATTTTATAAAATATGTATGTTGCTATAGCAAGCATAATACTTGCTAATAAATCAAATACAATAAATGTCCTAAAAAACATAGGAACAACTTGTACTAGAAGTACAGCAAAAAATAGATGTACACCTATTTTCCTTATTTCATTTACTCCTGATTCTTGTATTTTTGGTCTAAATATAAGTACAAAAACAAAAAACACAAGTGAAGTAACTATGTATGTTAGTAAATTATTTGTACCAAACTTTAAAAAAGTTCCTATTAATGATAACAAGTATATGATTCCAATTGGTTCCATGTTACTAAGTGCTGCTGCAATAAAGCTAAGCCCAAATGGAACTATTGAAAAGATTACTTGATTTGAATTAAAACCAACCATAGAAATCATAAAAGAAATAATATATAAGATTATGTGTTGTTTATTAAATAATCTTTTTATAACTTCTCTTTTTTGAAATTTAACATCCTCGTTTTGACTGTCTAAATCATTATTTTGTATATTTTGAAACATCCTTACCACCTCTAACTTTTTATTTTTAAGTATTTTTTAATTAGAACTTATTATAGCCTATACATTTAGCCTTTTTTGTCGCATTTAATACTTAAATTAAAAAAAGTTTTTTACAATATGTGATATTCTAATTTGTTTTATTCTTTAATTAAACAAATTATTTATATAATTTTATCGTAATATGGCGAAAATTTCAATATATTTTAGAAAATACAATAAGAAAAATGGCACAAGGTTTTTATCCCTTATGTGCCATTTTTAATTTTAGTTTATTCGTGCTCTTGACCATTTGTTGCATCTGGGAAATGTTCACAATAGTAATGTGTTTCTGCAGATGTTGAATAATCTTTATGGTTACAAGAATAATATGTGTGTGAATTGGTATATCCATGTGTACAAGGATAGCTAAAATATCCTCTTCCGCTACATGAACCACATGTGTATGAATCATATACTGTTCCACCACTGCATGAGCCACATGTGTATGAATCATCAATCCATCCATCTCCACCACATGAACCACAACTTTTAGAACTACTTACTTTTCCATCTCCTCCACACAAGCCACATTGATATGTACTTGGTGAAGAACCTGTACCATTACACTTAGTACATTTTTTACCACTAGAAGTATATCCTGAGCCACCACATGAAGAACATTGATCTGTAGAAAGTCTTCCTGAGCCACCGACATCTACTACAAGTTGAAGATGAAGTAATTCTTCCGTCTCCGCCACATGTACCACATGAATGAGAATTATCTATATAGCCTTTACCACCGCAAACGCCACATGAGTGTGAAGTATGAACTGTGCCGTCCGTCACAATTTCCACAATCACTTGTATATCCTGATGAACATGTCTGTTGTCCCATTGTGTGCGATTGTGTTCTACCACTACATTTTGTTTTTGTATTTACAATTTGTGTTGTTTCTTTACCTGCTTTATCCTTTACTATTACTTTTAACGAGTAATTTGTATATTGTGATAAACTTGTAAACTTATAGCTATTTGATGTATCCTTCTTTTTCTCTGAATCGCCCAAATAATATTTGTAAGTTTCTGATGTAGCTAGACCACTTTGGTCATCTCTTGCTGTTACTGTTACTGTTAAGTTATCGACTCCTTTTGTAACATCTACTTTTTCTATTGTTGGAGCTATACCGTCTATTATGTTGCATGATGCCGAATCTCCAGCATTTACTCCGTCCCATAACCTTGCCTGTACAATCTCTCCATGGTTTCTATTTTTTACTTGTGCACCATCTGCTATTTCTTGCCAACCTTGTAGTTGACTTCCGTTACCATCTGTTACTCTATATTGTAATTTAAAATCTTCTGCTATTATTTTGTTTACTTTAACATTTGCTGTATGAGTAGTAACATCCCAGTTTACAGTGTCAAATTTCAACGAACCTTCTGCTAATGGAACCGTTGGTAAAGGGACATTAGTTCCTGATGCTGAATCTGCTATTACTCCAGCATCTGATACTTTTGCTGTATTTCCTGCTACATCTGTTACTATTGCATATACCTTATATGTTCCATTTACTAAATTATCAAATTTTTCTGTTTTCTCTTCTGTTTTATCACCTGGTGAATTTCCCTGTAAAGTAGCATAATTTTCTTGTGCACTTCCTTGTTTTTGGCTATCATCTGATTTTTCGTAATACCACTCTATTTTTGATATTCCGCTTGAATCGTCATTACCACAGCATTTTATATCCATTGATTTTGTTGTTTTATTTTCTACAGTTATATTTCCTGTTGGGTCTACTTTGTCTATATTTTTTACTGTAAGACTTGCCTCTTCTCCTACATTTAACCCATCATATAGCCTTGCATACATTGTTCCATTTTCTGTAAAAGTTTCGCTATCTTCACTTATAGTTAAGTCCCAATGCTCCCCATCTGTGCTTGTTTGTAAGAAAAGATTTTTGTCTACATCACTATTTTTCTCTGCTGTTACATTTACATCTCCATTTGTCCAATGCTTTACATCTTGATCTAATGTTATAGATTCTGTTCCTGATGGTAATTTTTCTAATGGTGTTGGGTTTACTTCCAAGTTTCCATCTTCTGCATCATTTTTATCTTTTCCTGTTATTACTCCGTCTTCTCCTATTACAGATTCGTTTCCTGCAACATCTGTTACTACAGCATATACTTCATATAGTCCACTTTTTAGGTTATCAACAAGCTCTGTTTCTTGTTCCTCTTTTTCTCCTTCTTCATTTCCTTGTATGTCTTTATAATTCTTTATGTCTTTTGTTATTTTTGTCTTATTATTTTCCTTGCAATACCATGTTACTTTTCCTATTCCACTTAAACTATCAGTACTTGTTATATTAATTTTCATTGACCTTGTTGTTATATCTGTTATTTCTACTCTTCCTTCTGGATCTGTTTTGTCTATATTTTTTACAGTTAAACTTGTTTCTTCTCCACCATTTACTCCGTCATATAACCTTGCATATACTGTTTTATTTTCTTCCTTTATTGTTCTTTCTGTTGCATCAGTCCATGTGGTCGCATCTTCACTTGTTTGTATTGTAAATTCTTCTTCTGCTTTTTCTGTTTTACTTGCTGTAACTTTTACATTTCCATTTGTCCAGTTTGTATTATCTGGTGTTAACTGTATTGCCTCTTCAGCTGCTTGTACTTCTTTTAACTTAATATGGTCTACTTGGTCATCATCTTCCCCGCCAGGACCTTGTCCACCTGAACCTTCTCCGTCTTTTGGTACATTTCCATTTTTAGCGTCTTCTTCTGTCGCTCCTTCTATTATTCCATTTTTACCTATTACTGATTTGTTTCCTGCTACATCTGTTACTACAGCATATACTTTATATACTCCATATTTTAAATTGGTAAAACTTTCTTTGTCTGTTTTATTTTTATCCCCTGCATCGTCTCCTTGTATTTCTATATAGTTATTTGTTTCAGTCTGTACTTCTCCTCCTTCTTCTTTTTGGTAATACCATGTTATTTGTCCTATTCCACTTTCTTCATCTTGTGCTGTTACTGTTATCTCCATTGATTTCGTTGTTACTCTGTCTACTGATACCGTTCCTTTTGCTAATTTTTTATCTATATTTTGTATTGTTAAGCTTATTCCTTGTCCTCCATTTATACCGTCCCATAGTCTTGCATACACTGGTCCATTTTCTGATAAAGTCTGAACTGTTTCATTTTTCCATTCTTTTTGGTTTGTACTTGTTTGTATTTTAAATACCTCGTCTATTTCTACCCCGTCTATCTTACTTGCTGTTACTGTTACATTTCCATTTGTCCAATTTGTATTATCTGGTGTTAACTGTATTCTTCCCTCTGCTGATGGCATTTCTTTTAGTGGTACTTTTTCTACTTTGTTCTTTCCTCCTGGCTCTTCTCCTCCAGTAGTTCCGCCACCGCCTGGACCTTGTTCATTGCCTGATCCTTCTCCTCCAGTGGTTCCTCCGCCGCCTGGACCTTGTTCATTACCTTGTCCTTCTCCGGAACCTTGGCCTCCGCCACCAGGGCCTTCTCCGCCACCTCCAGGGTTTTCTCCGCCTTTTGGTACTTCTCCTTTTTCTGCATCTTCTTCTGTTGTTCCCTCTAATACTCCGTTTTTGCCTATTACTGATTTATTTCCTGCTACATCTGTTATTACTCCATATATTTTGTATGTTCCATATTCTAATTCATCTAATTTGTTTGTATCTGTCTTACTTAAGTCTCCCTTATCTTCTTCTCCTATAGCTGTATATTCTTTTTCGTCTCTGTGTACTTTTAATTCTTCACCTTCTGTCTCTCCATCTTTTACGCAGTACCATTTTATTTTTCCTATTCCACTTAATTCGTCTTCTGCTGTTATCTCTATATCTATTGACCTTGTTGTTGTGTCTATTAATTTAACTGTTCCTGTTGGGCTTGTCTTGTCTATGTTTCCTACTTCTAGGCTTATTGGTTCTCCTCCATTTATTCCATCATATAGCCTTGCATATACTGTTCCATTTTTTTGTAATGTCCTTTGTACACTATCATTCCATTCTTTTCCATCTTCACTTGTTTGAATTGAAAGTTCAGGGTCTTCTTCTTCATTCACTTTACTTGCTGTTACAATTACCTTGTCATTTGTCCATTTCTTCGTATCTTGAGTTAATGTTAATTTTCCATCTGCTGATACTACATCTGGTAGTTTTACTGTTGGTATATCTTCTTCATTTTTTGGTTTATCTTGATTTTGCTCATTATCTTGTGGCTCTATTGGACCTTCTTTTCCTATTATCCCCTTGTTTCCTGCTACATCTGTTACCACTACATATACTATATATTCTCCGCCTTCTATATCTTCAAATGTTCCTTCTACTTCTACTGTTAATGGTCCTGCCTCTTCTGTTCCTATTTCATGATATGTCTGTTTACTTACTATTTCTTCACTGTCACCTGTTTTCTTTTTAATATGCCACTCTACTTCTGCTATTCCACTTAAGTTATCTGTTAATTCTGCTTTTAATTTCATACTTTTTGTTGTTAGTTCTACTTCTTCTACTTTTCCTTTTGGTGGCTCTTTATCTATATTTTTTACTTCATATTCTGTTTGTGGGCCTATATTGTCTCCGTCTGTTACTCTTCCATATACTTTTCCGTTTTTCTCTGCCGTTACTTCATTGCTATCTTGCCAGTTTTCTCCATCTGGACTTGTTTGTACTGTATATTTATCATTTTCATTTTCTACTTCTATTGTTACATCTTTATTTGTCCAACCATTTGTCTCTGGTGTAAACTTTAAATTATCGTCATTTTCTCCTATTGTCCTATTTTCTTTTGTTGTTGTATTTCCTGCTGTATCTTTTACTTCTACTTTTACATGATAGTTTTTATCATCTTCTACATCTTCAAATACATGATTTGGATCTTGTGTTGTTATTCCTTCTTTCCATTCTACTGTTCCGTCTTCTTTTTCTTCTCCTATGTAATATGTATATTCTTTTACATCTGATCCACCATCTTCTGCATCTACTTCTACTTCTATTTTTCCTTTATCTCTTTTGGTTTTTACTCTTAAGTTTGGTCCTGTCTTATCTATTTTTATTTTTTTACTACTTATTTGTGATTTTGCTCCTTCTTCTGAATATGACCATGCTGTTATTTTATATTCTCCCTCTTCTGTTAATTCTATTAATACTTCATTTCCCTCTATTTGTGTTTCTTCTATTACTTTCTCGCCTGACATTTTGTATATCGTTTTTGCTATTTTTTCTTCTGTCTCTTCATTTTCTTTTACCATTACTGTTACATCACTAACATACCAGTCTGTACTTTCTCCTGCTGTTCCCTCTACTACTTCTATTATTGGTGCTGCCGGTCTTTTTATCTCTGGTACATATAGCTCATGTGTCATTATATATCTTATCAATATCGTTACATCTACTTGATTTATTTTTCTATCTCCTGATAAATCTGCTGATACATTTTCTAGTCCTTTTAGTTGTGAACCTTTTAGTCCTATTACATGCTTAATAAGAAGACTTAAATCTATTTGTGTTAATTCACCATCTCTATTCATGTCTCCTATTACACTTAAGCTATATTTCTCCTCTATTTTGTCACAAGTAACTACCATTCCTGTTTTTATCCATCTGTCTTTTTCTATCTCTTTTTGCAAACTCTCATCTTCATAAACATGTATTAATTCTTGCTCACAATTAAACCCTTGTACAAATTCCTCTAGTGTTGTCTCTGGTACTATTCTTGATATATAGCCCTTTTCTTCTACTATCAAGTATTTTTTACTCTCTAGTCTAAATTCTCCATCTTCCTCTGGTTCTGTTTTATCTTCTTCTGGAAGTGTGTCTTCTCCTGGTACTGTATTTTCTCCTTCAGGTAATGTATTTTCTTCAGGTTGTGTATTATTTTCTTCTGCACCTGTTTCGTTTGTATTTGGCTCTTGTGTATTTGCATTATTATTTGGTTCTTGTGTGTTTATGTCACCTTCTGTTTGCGTATCTCCATCTGGATTTGTTCCTGTTACTTCTTCTGTGCTTGGCATTTCTTTATGTACTTCTGCATTTGCTGTTTGGTCTGCCTTTACCTTACTTGTGGCAAATAGGCCTATTATACAAGCTATAATTAATATTAAAATAAACAATATTCTCTTTAACTTATGTATCCTCATATTTTTTCCTCTTTTATCGTTTTTTCATTTTAAAATCAATTTAACTTTTTCTATTTTTTTCCTTTCCTATCCTTATATGTAAAAATTCTAAAGGTTATTTTTCTCCCCCTTCAGAATTTTTTATACTTTTTATTTATCTATACTTTTTATTTATCTATACTTTTGTATCTAGCATACATTATTATAGCAAATATTATTAATGTAACTCCTGCTACTACTCCTAATACTTGTCTTTCTCCTGTTTGTGGTAACTTCCCTGTACTTACATTTTCTCCTACAAATGTATTTTCTTCTTCTACTTCATTTCGTACTGTTTGTTTCTTTCCAACTTCTAATACGATTTCTCTGTCTTCGTCTTGTATTAAGTCTTGTCCATTATTTGTAGTTATTCCTTTTATTTTTATTGTTGTTCTTGTATATACTGCTCCTGCCTTTACTTTTAGTTTTATTTTCCCTATTTCTTGGTCATTTGTTACTCCATCTTGCAATATTACTCCTAAAAATGTTCCGTTATATTCTGTGTCTTCACTATTATATGTGATTGTCCAATTATTTAATGAGTCTATATTTGATTCTTCTACTTCTTCAAAAAGATTTGTATCATACTCTAAAACTCCCTGTACTGTATTTATTCCTGGATCATCTACATCTATGTTTGCTACTTTTAGTGTTAGTTCTACTGTCTCTCCTGCATTAGCATATTCCTTATTTGCACTTACTAATAAATCAAAACTATTTGTCGTTTCTGCATGTATTTGTGTTGGAATCAAAAATGCAACTAAAACAAATGTAATTATTATTATTGCTATCTTTTTACTTAACATCTTTTGTCCCTCTTTCCTTTTATATTTTTATTTTATTATCCCTCTTTATTTTCCTTTTATCCTTATTGTCTTTGAAATACAACATCATAAGCATTTGTATAATCAAATGTTACTGATGCATTTAATAGTGTAGTTTCTCCTGCTTTTAATGTTTTTATATGTGCTCCCATTCTTGTTATTTCGTTTCCTTGATCATCCATAAGTAGGATATTTATTTTTCTCTCTTCTTGTGTTTCATTTGTATTATTGGTTATATATCCTTTTAGGTTTGTCATTCCATCACTTTGAGTTAGATTAAGCTCTGTTATATCCAAATCTTCAAATCTCTTGCTTTCTTTTAATTTTGAACTTATATTTTGCTTTATACCATCTGTTGAAACAGTTACATATTTGTTCTTTGTGTTTGATTCTGATTCCTTTATCCCTTCTGCTATTTCTTTCTTTGATATATTTGAAACAATTAAAAAGATTCCTACACAAATCATACATAAAATAGCAAGTCTAAAAACAAATTTTTTCTTTCTTCTTTTTGGTACTATCATATCTATTTCTCCTTTTCTTCTCTCTTTTCATTATATCAAATTAGATAGAAATAAGGAACATTATGTTGTAAATGTAATAAAAATGTCATATTCTTGTAATATACTTGTAATAAAAAAAGAGATTACATTTTGTAATACATTTGTAACAAAAAAAGAGATTACATTTTTGTAACCTCTTTTAAATAGTTTTATTTTAATTTAAGCCTTAAGCTAATTCAACAACAGCTCCTGCCTCTGTAAATTTAGCTTTTAAGTCTTCTGCTTCTTCCTTAGATGCACCTTCTTTAACTGTCTTTGGAGCTCCGTCTACTAAGTCTTTTGCTTCTTTTAAGCCTAAACCTGTTGCATCTCTTACAACTTTAATAACTTGGATTTTGTTTGCTCCTGCTTCTTTTAATACAACATCAAATGTTGATTTTTCTTCTGCAGCTCCTGCAGCTGCTCCTCCTGCTACTGGTGCTGCAACAGCTGCTGCAGAAACACCATATTTTTCTTCAATTCCTTTTACTAATTCTGATAACTCTACAACTGTTAAGCTATCGATTGTTTCTAATAATTCATCTATTTTTGCCATTTTAAATTTCCTCCTTAAATTTTTATTTGCAAACTTGGCTGTTTGCGTATTTTATTAATTTTAACTTTCTTTTTGAACTCTAACTGCATCTAATGTAGCTGCAAGTTTTGTAATATTTCCAAGTAAGCTTCCAGCAAGTTTTGCAAGAAGTTCTTGTCTTGATGGTAATTTTGCTAATGTAACAATTTCTTCTGCTGTCATTACCTTTCCCTCTACAATACCACCTTTGATTTTATAAAAATCATGGTCTTTTGTAAAAGCATAAATTGCTTTTGCAGGTGCCAAGTAATCTTCATTGCTTGATATTAATGCTGTTGGTCCTTCTAGCAAATCATCTAGTCCAGACTCGTTATTTAAGTCTAATGCTCTTTTTATGATATTATTTTTTATAACTTTGTAGTTTGCATTTGACTCTCTTACTGTCTTTCTTAATTTTGTATCATCTTCAACAGTAATACCTCTGTATTCTGTTAGAAGAATTAACTTTGCATCTTTTAAATCTTCTGCTAATTTTTTTACAACTTCTTCTTTTTGTTTTAAAATTTTCTCACTAGCCAATATTTTCACCTCTTTCTTTGTATTATATTAATAAAAAATTCTGTATATATAGCCTTAGGCATATACATACAGAATTTAAGTCCGTACAATTATATATGCCTAGGTAAGACTTATCTTTTTGCTTACTTTCTTTGGCTAAATATTTTATTTCTATTTTTGATCAATATACATACCAGGTCCCATTGTTGTAGATATAGCTACACTTTTAATATATTGTCCTTTAGCTGCTGCTGGTTTTGCTTTTATGATAGCATTAATTACTGTATCATAGTTTTCTAATAATTTGTCTGTTCCAAATGAAACTTTTCCAAAGCCTAAATGGATAATATTTGTTTTATCTAGTCTATATTCTACTTTTCCTGATTTAATATCTTGGATAGCTTTTGTAACATCCATTGTTACTGTTCCTGATTTTGGGTTTGGCATTAAACCTTTTGGTCCTAATACTTTACCTAATCTTCCTACAACTCCCATCATATCTGGTGTTGCAACAATAACATCATAATCAAACCAGTTTTCTTTTTCAATTTTTGGTATTAGTTCTTCTGCTCCAACAAAGTCAGCTCCTGCTTTTGTTGCCTCTTCTGCCTTTGGTCCTTTTGCAAAAACTAATACTCTTAATGTTTTACCTGTACCATTTGGAAGTACTGTTGTACCTCTTACTTGTTGGTCAGCTTGTTTTGAATCTACACCTAATTTAACATGTAATTCAACTGTTTCATCAAACTTTGGCTTAGGCATTTTTTGAATAATATCAAGTGCCTCTTTTGCGCTATAAAGTTTTGATGAATCAATAAGCTTTTCTGCTTCCTTGTATCTCTTTCCTCTTTTCATTTTTACCTCCTTTGGTTCTAACGAGCGTTAGCTCTCCCAATTTTATTTTTATTCTTCTACTACAACACCCATAGATCTTGCAGTTCCTGCTACCATACTCATAGCTGCCTCTAATGATGCTGCATTTAAGTCTGGCATTTTTTGTTTTGCTATTTCTTCTACTTGTGCCTTTGTAATTTTAGCAACCTTTTCTTTGTTAGGCTTTCCAGAACCTTTCTCTATTTTTGCAGATTTTCTAATTAATACTGCCATAGGTGGTTCTTTTGTAATAAATTCAAATGATTTATCTTTGTAAACAGTAATTACTACTGGAATTATCATTCCTGCTTGATTTGCTGTTCTATCATTAAATTCTTTTACAAATTGCATAATATTTACACCACTTGCACCTAATGCTGGACCTACTGGTGGAGCTGGTGAAGCTTTTCCTGCTTGTATTTGTAATTTAATTACACTACCAATTTCTTTTTCTGCCATCTTCTTTGCACCTCCTTTATTTTTGTAATATGTATATTAATCTAAAATTAGATTATAAACTAAAATTAAACTTTTTGTACTTGAGAAAACTCTAACTCTACTGGTGTTTCCCTTCCAAACATAGAAACTAAAACTTTTACTTTGTGTTTTTCTTTGTTTATGTCTGTTACAGTTCCAATAAAGTCTCTTAATGGTCCATCCATAACTCTTACTGAGTCATTTACATTGTAATCTACATTTATTTCTGATACTTCAAATCCCATATTCCTAATTTCTTCTTCAGTTAAAGGAATAGGATCTGTTCCAGAACCAACAAAACCAGTAACGCCTCTTGTGTTCCTTACAATATACCATGTCTTCTCTGTTACAATCATTTTAATTAAAACATAACCTGGAAATACTTTTTTTAGATTAGTTTTTCTTTTTCCTTCTTTTATTTCAATTTGTTCTTCCATAGGAACAATAATATCAAAAAAGAATTCGTCTAATTCCCTATTTTTAATAGTTTTTTCTAGGTCTGTTTTTACTTTATTTTCATAACCTGAATATGTATGAATTACATACCATCTTGGTACTAACTCTTTGTTTTCTTGAGACATTTTTTAGCCTCCTTTATTCATTTACTTCATTTTTTTCAGTTTCATTATTGTTTTGCGCAGTAGTTTCATTTGCTGAATTTTCATCTGATACATTACTATTTTCTTCTGAATCTTCTTGTGTATTTGTATCATTTACTGCGTTTGTAGTATCTACAAGTGATTTTACTCCTTCTATACCATATCTATTAACTGTTTCAAAAATGAAATCTAAAGCAAAAACAATAATTGCTGTAATAAGAACAATAGCAATAACAGCAATAGTATTATTAGCTAATTGCTTTGGTGTTGGCCAAATTACTCTTTTTAGCTCTGCTTTAAAATCTTTCATAAAATGCTTTTTTTCTTTATTTTGCTTTTTATTTGTTTCTTTTGGCATTATAACTCCCCCTTAAAAAGGCTTTTTATTATTTTGTTTCTTTGTGTGTTGTGCGTTTTTTACAATATTTGCAGTATTTTACAACTTCTAATCTTTCTGTATCATTTTTTTTGTTCTTCTCTGTCATATAGTTTCTTCTTTTACATTCTGTACATTCTAATGTAATAGGTTCTCTTGCTCCTTTTGCAGCCATTTCATACACCTCCAGATAATTTAAGCTTTTTAACTTTTTAAGTCATGTGTTACATTATTGTTTTAAAATTTTGACTTAATTTTTTTAAGCGTATGCTCTTCACATACGCTTAAATATTGTATCATTTTTTTATGTATATGTCAACTGTTTTGCTATATTTTTTAATGATTTTTACTTTTTAAATTAATCTATCGTCATCCCTCCGTCATCTCCGTTTTGTTTTTCTTTTTTTCTTATTATTGGTTCCAATCGTGGTTTTATTCCATTTTTTTTGTCTTGTCTTTCCTTTTCTAATGTTGCTACTATACTTTCTACTTCATATTTTAAATCATATTTGTCGTTTACTTTATAGTAATTAAACAATTGTCTCATTAAGTCCTTATCAGCAGTGTCTTCACATTTAAATTCTTCAATTTCTCCTATATAACCACCTGTTCGTTTTGACAAAAGTATATTTTTTTCGCTTAATAATCCTGATAAAACTGCATCTCTGTATTCTGGATCTCCCATTTTACTTATAGCTATTACATCTGAATAAACTTCTGCAGTTATATATTGATTATTTGGTAATTCTCTTGTTATTAAATATTCATTTATTGTATGTTCTGCACCTAGACTTGGTTTATGTTCCAAATAACCTAATAATTTAATTTTTACTTCGTTTCCATCTTTATCTTTATAAATATTTCCTTCATTTGCTCTACCACTGTTTCTTTTATCTATATATCTTATTTTTCCTACTCTTTTCACTCTTTTTGCTTTTTCTACTACTTCAGCTATTTCTTTCATATTTGATAAATCTAAAACTGCATTAGCATTTTCTGTTGCTTTCTGTGGTATTTTTATATTTATTTGTTCTCCTATATCATAATATTGCGTACCGTATTGGCTTAAATTAATTATTTTTGACTCATCTACTATATTTCCCATTATTTGTGAGCCATAAAAATCTGCAAATTCTCTATAATTTGATATGCCATTTTCTTCCATCTCTTTTTTTAAGTTAGGATCTCTTAATAAGTAGCGGACTCTATCCACCATTTCATTCATAGTTTCAAAAGTTTCTATATTTGTGCTATCTTTTTTTCTCTCGTTATCTATTAATTTTTTTAAAGATTCACATATCGCCTCTACTTTTTTTTGTGAAATATGTCTATCCTTTTGTATTAAGTTAAAAAATGTCATTGATAGTATATTTTCCATAAAATCTCTTTCAATTCCTAATTTATCTTTTTCCATATATATTCACTATCCTTTCTTATCGTTTGCATGAATATTTTAAAATCTACCTTTATTTTACCACATAATAAAAAAAAATACAAATTAAAGACTATTTTTCGTACAATTCTATGTTTTTTGAGCTTATTTTATCATATAATCTTTAATTTATATTTTTTAAATAAAAAAAAATCTGGCAACAACCTATCTTCTCAGCGGGGTAACCCACAAATATTTTCGGCACATTAGAGCTTGACTGCTGTGTT
>CANQCV010000004.1 GCA_947591045.1 uncultured Clostridia bacterium | reverse complement strand
ATGTCATTTAAAGATTTTGCAAATGAAATAAAAAATAATTGTTTAAATGCATTTGAACATCAAACTTATCCTTTTGACGAATTAGTTAAAGCATTAGAAATAAAAAGAGACACTAGCAGAAGTCCACTTTTTGACACTATGTTTATTTATCAAAATGATGGCAATGCTAATGCAAATTTTGATGGAATAAAATCAGAAGTTTATACACCTAAAACAAATATCGCAAAATTTGATTTATCATTAGAAATTATTCCAGAAAATGATGTTTTAAGTCTTCGTTTTGAATATTGTACAAAATTATTTAATAAAGATTTTATTACTAGACTATCGAAACATTATTTAAATATTATGCAGTCTGTTATGGATGATAATGAGATAAAAATAGCAGATATTGATATGTTATCAGAAGAAGAAAAACATCAAATATTATCTGATTTTAATAATACCAAAGCAGATTATCCAAAGGATAAAACAGTTATACAATTATTTGAAGAGCAGGCTGAAAAAAATCCTGATGGTATCGCCGTAATTTTTGAAGAACAAAAATTAACATATAGAGAGTTAAATGAAAAAGCAAATAGGCTTACTCATTATTTAATAGATAACGGTATTAAAAAGAATGATATTATAAGTGTATGTATGAATAAAAATATCTCATTTATAATTACTATTTTAGGAGTTCTAAAATGTGGATGTGCTTATTTACCAATAAATCCTACCTACCCTGTTAATAGAATTAATTATATTAACACAAATAGTAATGCAAAATTATGTATAACAGATGCAGATTATGAAATAAGTTCTACTAAAGCTTTAATTTATGACAGCATAGACTTAAATAAATATGAAAATACTAAAATTTCTATTGATATAAATAATAATGATTTGGCTTATGTAATCTATACATCAGGTTCAACTGGTAATCCAAAAGGAGTTATGGTTACACATAATAATTTAGTAAATTTCTTGTTTAGTTTTAATAATTGTTTTAGCAATAAATTTGGAAATAAAGATAATTGCTTATCACTTACTAATATTTCATTTGATGTAAGTGTATGTGAAATCTTTACACCCCTAGCATTTGGAGCCACATTAACTTTATATCCAGAAAACACATTAACAAGTATTTCACTATTATGCGAAATTTTAACAAAAAATAAAATAACATTTTTATATATTCCACCTAGTGTGTTAAATGATGTATCTTCTTATATTATTTCTAATAATATAAAAGTTTTTGTAGATAAATTACTAGTTGGTGTAGAGGCAATTAAAAATAGTACTTTAAATAAATTTTTAGAAATTAATAAAAATATGGAAATCGTAAATGGTTATGGACCTACTGAAACAACAATATGTACTACTTTTTATAAATATAAGTTTTCAGATAACTTAAATGAAAATGTTCCAATAGGTTTCCCAATATCTAATAGTAAAATATTTATTTTAGATAAAGATAATCATATTTCTCCAATAGGCGTAGTTGGTGAACTATGCGTTAGTGGCGATAATGTAAGTAAAGGATATTTAAATAATATAGAATTAACAAATAAATCTTTTGTACATAATGAAAAAATAAGTCCAACAATAATTTATAAAACTGGTGATTTAGCATATTGGACTTCAAATGGTTCTTTGTCTTTTATTGGTAGAAATGATTCGCAAATTAAATTTAGAGGACATAGAATTGAGTTAAATGAGATTAATACTACTATAAGAAATATAACAGATATTACAAATTCTTATACTATGATAAGAAAAGTAAATAATATTGATAGTATATGTTCTTTTATAACTGCAAATAAAAATATAGATGTAGAATATATACATGATTATTTAAAAAAGAACTTACCTTACTATATGATACCTTCTCATATTATTACACTAGATGCTTTTCCTTTAACTTTAAATGGAAAAATAGATTTAAAGGTTTTACAAGAATATGAAATAACAACTGATGCGGATTTAAATTATGTTGCACCAGAAAATGAATTACAAAAATTATACTGCGATACCTGGGAAAAATTATTAAATACAAAAGTTGGTATAACTGATGATATTTTTGAATTAGGCGCAGACTCTTTGCTTGCAATTAAATTTAAAGTTGAAATGTTATCTAATAATATAGATATAGAATATGCTGATATTTTTAAATATCCTACTGTAAAACAATTATTAGAAGCAAATAATACTATGACTACAAGTCAAGCAGATTCTTATAATTATACTGAAATTGACAAAATATTAGAAAAAAATATTATTAAAAATTGTAAAAATGTTTTAACAAATAAAAATAATAATGTCCTTTTGCTTGGTTCAAATGGCTTTGTTGGTATGCATATTTTATATAATTTTATAAAATATGATAGTGGTAAAATTTATTGTATTGTTAGAGATAAAAATAAATTATCCGCTAGAACTAGATTTTTAGATGCTTTACACTTCTATTTTGATAATGAATTAGATGAATTTATTGATAATAGAATTGTGATTTTTAAAGGTGACATTACAAAAGAAAACTTTGGTTTAAATACACAATTATATACTGATATTGTCAATAATGTTTCTATTGTTATAAATTCTAGTGCTAATGTTAGACACTATGGTGATTTTAAAAATTTTGAAGATATTAATATTGGATTAACTAAAAAAGCTATTGAATTTTGCGAGAAATACAATAAAAGATTAATACAAATTTCTTCTACTAGTGTTAGTGGAGAGATTAATACAAATGAAACAGTTACTTTTTCAGAAAATAATTTGTATATTGGACAAAATTTAGACAATGTATATATAAATAGCAAATTTAAAGCAGAAAGAATTATTTTAGAACATATTGCAAAAGGATTAAATGCACAAATATTAAGGCTTGGAAATATTACAAATAGATATTCTGACGGAAAATTCCAAATTAACCCTGATGAAAATGCTTTTATAGGTAGAATACAGTCTTTAATAAAATTAGGTATTGTTCCTGATTATTTATTAAATAAGAAATTGGAGTTTACGCCTGTTGATTTATGTGGACTTGCAATTGTTTTGGTAATGCAAAATTATGTACCAGATTTTAGTGTATTCCATCTTTATAATGATAATTCTATAACTATGCAAGATTTCGTAGATATATTAAAAAAATATGATATAAACTTAAAGGTTGTTAATGATATAGAATTTCATAAAATAATAAAAGATGTTTTACTAGATGACAATAAAAAAGATATTTTATCAGGCATTGTTAATGAATTAAATTCAGATAATAATCTTGAAATGAATTCTAATATTAAAATTTTATCTGAATTTTCTAAAAATTTCTTAAATAGTATTGATTTTAATTGGTCAAAAATAGATAATGTATATATAGAAAAATACATTAAATATTTTAAAAATATAAAATTTATTTAGGAGGTTAGTAAAAAATATGTCACCTTTAATTTTAATGGCAATATCTGAAGTTTCTCTAATTGCTTTAATGTTATTTTTAAGAAAAGAGAAAAAAAGTCAATTAAAAACTTCATTTAATTGGATATTAATCTGTTTATTTGTATGGACTTTATGCTCAATGTTACAATTTATATTTAAAGATTCTAACATTGATCCACTTTTATGGGAACAATTAGCTAGTTTTTCTGTATGCTTTACACCTGTTGCACTTTTTATATTTAGTCAAGTATTTGCTAAAACAAAAATTAATATAAAAAACTATCATTTGCTTTTATTTGTTATACCTATAATATCAGTTATTCTAATATTTACTAATAACTACCATCACTTGTTTTTTAAACATTATTCTTTAAATATGGCTGAATTAGTAGTTGGCAATTATTATATTATACATAATGTATATACTTATTTACTATATGGTATTAGTATTTTCTACTTATTAAAATATTCAATAAAAAATGCTGGTTTCTTTTCAAAGCAATCTTTACTGATTCTTTTAGGAATATTAGTACCTTTGACTTTAAATACATTAGGTTATATGGGAATTATTGAAATAACTACATATATGACATCAATATCTTTCTCTATTTTAGCAATATTTTTTGCTATTGCTATATTCAAATTTAAATTTATTAGTATTACTCCAATAGCAATGCAAAATATTGTAGACAGGATGTCTGATAGTTTTGTTGTTATAAATGCAAATAATATTATTACAGATTTTAATAAAACTTTTACAGATACTTTTAATTTACCTGCAAGTAAAGTAAGAAATATAAACATTATTGAATTATTAAAAAAAGAGCTTAAATTTGAAGATAATCTAATAAATATTGAAAATGCTATACAAAAAGTTAAACAAAGTTCTAAAACTTTATATTTCGATAAAGAGTTTAAAATTGGAAAACAATATTTTAGTATAGAAATTAGTAACATTTCTTCAAATAAAAACTATTTAGGAACATTGATTTTATTTAAAGATGTTACACAACATATAGAAGATATGCAAACAATTAAAAACAACCAAAATATGCTTATGGAAAGAGAGCGTTTGGCATCTCTTGGACAACTAATTGGTGGTATTGCACATAACTTAAAAACTCCTATTATGTCCATTAGCGGAGCAACAGAAGGTTTAAATGATTTAGTAAAAGAATATGATACTTCTATTGGAGATCCAGAGGTTACAAATGATGACCACCATGCTATTGCAAATGATATGAGAGGATGGATTGAAAAAATAAAATCTTACACTGAATATATGTCTGATGTTATTACTGCTGTAAAAGGACAAGCAGTCACCCTATCAGAAGAAGAAAGAGTATCTTTTGATATTGACGAATTAATAAAGCGTATTAATATATTAATGAGACATGAACTTAAAAATGCTTTAATAAACTTGAATTTTATTATTGCGCCAGGTAGCAATGTTTCTTTACATGGAAATATCGTAAGCTTGGTTCAAGTTATTAATAATATGATTTCAAACAGTATTCAAGCATATAATGGGCAAACTGGAAAAGATATTGATTTAACTGTTTCTAAAGACAGTAATAACTTAATTATTTCTATTAAAGATTATGCTGGTGGTCTTCCAAAAGAAGTCCAAGATAAGTTGTTTAAAGAAATGATTACAACAAAAGGAAAAAATGGTACAGGACTTGGCTTATTTATGTCATATTCTACTATTAGAGCTCATTTTAATGGAAATATTACATTTGAAACAAAGCAAGGAGAAGGAACTACATTTAATATTATTTTACCTATTGAAAATTAAATAATTTGAATAAAGCCTGTCTTATTTGTAAATATTTACTATTTTTGCATTTTTTTGCGATTTTTCTTGCTTTTTGTAAGTTTTTATGGATATAATACATATGAGGTGATTTTATGAGGAAAAATAATATTCAAACATCTAATTCAAATGGTTATAAAATCATTGCAGTCGATGACGAAATGGGAATTGTAGATTCTTTATCTATATTTTTAAAAAGGTCTGGTTATGACTTTGTTGGTGTTACAAATCCTATGGAAGCTATCGAACGCGTTAAAAATGAACACTTTGATTTAATGATTCTTGACTTTATTATGGATCCTATCCATGGAGATAAAGTTGTAGAGGAAATTCGTAAGTTCAATAAAGAATTATATATATTATTATTAACAGGACACAAAGATTTAGCTCCACCACTTGAAACTATTAGAAAATTAGACATTCAAGGATATTGCGAAAAAAGTGATAAATTTGACCAACTTCTACTTCTTATTGAATCTGGTATAAAATCTATTGCTCAAATGAACGAAATCAAGAGAATGAATGAAGAATTGTCAGATACATACGAAAAGTTAGAAAAAGCTTATTTAGATAGTATTCAAACTTTAAGATATACTGTTGAGGCAAAAGATCCTTATACAAGAGGTCACTCTGATAGAGTATCTAGTTACTCAGTTTTAATTGGTAAAAAGCTAAAACTTTCAGAAGACGACCTTAAAACATTAGAGGTTGGTGGTTTATTCCACGATATTGGAAAAATTGGTATTCCTGATAGTATTCTTTTAAAAGAGGCAAAACTAACAGATGACGAATATTCACAAATTAAAAATCACCCATCTATTGGTGCTCATATTTTATGCAATGCAGAAGTATTTAAAGATATCATTCCTATTGTAAAACATCACCATGAAAAATATGATGGTACAGGATATCCTGGTAGATTAAAAGGTGATGATATTCCTTATCTAGCAAGAATTACTGCAGTTGCAGATACTTTTGATGCTATGACCTCTAAAAGAACATATAGAAATGCTTTACCTCTTGAGGTTGTTAGAGCAGAAATTGAAAAATGCTCTGGTACACAATTCGACCCAGACATTGCAAAAGCATTTATTGATATTTTAGATAATGATTATGAAGAAATTAAAAAAATACAAGAGATGTATGCTTAAAATAAAAAACCAAATTGTTAAATATATTTTGTTTAGCAATTTGGTTTTTTTATTACTATATTTATTAATTTTTATTTATATCTTCATGCTTAGTTTTACTTTTTGCCTTTCTTTATCAATTCCAATAACTTTTACCTTAACAATATCTCCTACTTGTACAATATCAGATGGATTTTTTACAAATGAATTACTTAATTCTGATATATGCACTAGTCCATCATGCTTTACTCCAATATCTACAAATGCTCCAAAATCTGTCACATTTCGTACTGTTCCTGTTAAAATCTGATTTTCTTGTAAATCTTCAAATTTTAATATATCTGCTCTTAATATTGGCTTTGGCATTTCTTCTCTTGGATCTCTTCCTGGCTTTGAAAGTTCAGAAATTATATCTTTTAGGCTTAACTCCCCTATTTTTAATTCTTTTGCTGTTTTTTCGATATTGATTTCTTTTAGTTTTTCTCGAATTTGCTTTAGTTTGTTTTCGTCTTTTATATCAGCTTTATCATATCCAATGGTTTTTAATAAATTTTCTGCTACTTCATAGCTTTCTGGGTGAACTCCTGTTACTTCTAATGGATTTTTTCCATCAAATATACGGATAAAGCCTGCGCATTGCTCATATGCATTTTTCCCTAATTTAGGAACTTTTAATAGTTCTTTTCTTTCTTTAATTTTTCCATTTTCATCTCTATATTTTACAATATTATTTGCTACTGTTTTATTAATTCCTGCTACATATGAAAGTAGTGAAGGTGTTGCAGTATTTACATCTACTCCAACTTTATTTACCGCATCTTCTACTACTCCTGACAAGCTTTCTGATAATTTCTTTTGGTCTACATCATGTTGATATTGACCTACTCCTATCGATTTTGGATCTATTTTTACTAGCTCTGCAAGTGGATCTTGCAATCTTCTTGCAATAGATATCGCTCCACGAAGAGATACATTAACATCTGGGTATTCTTCTGTTGCAAGTTTTGATGCAGAATATACAGATGCTCCCGCTTCTGACACAATAGCATAAAGCACATCTTTTCCCAAAGTTTCTTTTGCTTTTTTTATAACTTCTGAAACAAATTGTTCAGATTCCCTTGATGCGGTTCCATTTCCTATTGCAAACATATTTACATCATATTTTTTTATTAAATTTAGCAATTCTTTTGTAGCATTTTCCACATCATTTTGTGGCTCTGTTGGGTAAATTGTGGTTGTTGCTAATAATTTTCCTGTTTCGTCTATTACTGCAATTTTACATCCTGTCCTATATGCTGGATCAAACCCTATTACTGTTAAATTTTTTATAGGTGCTCCTAACAATAATTGTTTTGCATTTTTTCCAAATACTTTAATTGCTTTTTCCTCTGCCTTTTCGGTCAAATCTGAACGGATTTCTCTATCAATAGATGGCTCTATTAATCTTTTCCAACTATCTAAAATTGCATTTTGTAGATACTCTGTAAATTGTGTTTTTCCTTTTATAACATCTTGTTCAATTAAATTTATTATTTTTTCTTCTGGCTTATCTATTTTTACCTTTAAAAACTCTTCTTTTTCTCCTCTGTTAATTGCTAAAATTCTATGACTTGGCATTTTATTTACATTTTCTGCATAATCATAGTACATTTCATAGCTTGACTTTTCTTCTACATTTGTACCCTTTGTAGAAATTATTCCTTCACGATAACATATTCTTTTAATATTTTTTCTATATTTTGCATTATCAGAAATATTTTCTGCAATTATATCTAATGCACCATTTATTGCGTCTGAAATATCTACAACAATTTTATCTTTTTCTACCGTGTTATCCACACTTGTCACAAAATCTTTTGCTATTTCTTCTATTGGTCTTGTTTCTTTTTGCTCCCATATTATATTTGCTAATGGCTCTAACCCTTTTGCCTTTGCTATAGTTGCTCTTGTTTTCTTTTTTGGTTTATATGGTCTATAAATATCCTCTACTTCGGATAAGGTTTTTGCATTTTCTATTTCTTTTGCAATTTCTTCTGTCAACTTTCCTTGCTCTTCTATCGATTTTGTAACTTCACTTTTCCTTGTTTCTAAATTTCTTAAATATGTTAGCCTTTCTCCAAAAGTTCTTAAAACTTCGTCAGAAAGCCCTCCTGTTACTTCTTTTCTATAACGAGCAATAAATGGAATGGTATTTCCCTCATCAATTAAATTAATAGTTTTTTCTACCTGTGATGTCTTTATAGTTAATTCTTCTGCTAATTCTTGTATAATATTCATTCGTATTTTTCCCTCTTCCTATTCAATTCCTAGATATTCGTTATATGTTACTTCTCTATCTACTAATTTATCCTTTTTTATATCGATAATTCTATTTGCTACGGTTTGTGTTAATTGATGGTCATGTGATGTAAAAAGTATATTTCCTGTATATTTTGTCATTCCCTCATTTAATGCAGTAATACTTTCCATATCTAAATGGTTTGTAGGTTCGTCAAATATTAAAAAGTTACTACCAGATAGCATCATTTTTGATAAAACACATCTTACTTTTTCTCCACCTGATAATACATTTACTTTTTTTAGTGCTTCTTCTCCTGAAAATAGCATTCTTCCTAAAAAGCCTCTTACATATGTTTCATCTGGATCTTTTGAATATTGTCTTAGCCAATCTGTAATAGATAAGTCTTCTTCAAATAAATAATTGTTATCTTTTGGAAAATAGTTTGATGTAATAGTAGTTCCCCAAATAATCTCTCCTGAATCTGGCTCTAACTCTCCTGCTATAATTTGAAACAATACTGTTTTTGCATTTTCGTTATCTGCTAAAAATGCAATTTTATCATTTTGTTTTACTGTAAAACTAATATTATCTAATATTTTTTCTCCGCCAATTGTTTTAGAAATATTTTTAACTTGTAATATTTCCTTTCCAGGCTCTCTATCTGGCTTAAAATCAATATATGGATATTTTCTATTTGATGGTTTTATCTCATCTAATTCAATTTTTTCTAGTGTTTTCTTTCTTGATGTTGCTTGTTTTGATTTTGAGGCATTTGCACTAAATCTTGCAATAAAGTCTTGTAATTCTTTTATTTTTTCTTCTTTCTTTTTATTTGCCTCTTTCATTTGTTTTAAAGCAAGCTGGCTTGATTCATACCAGAAATCATAATTTCCTGGGTATACTTTTATTTTTCCAAAGTCAACATCTGCAATATGTGTACATACTTTATTTAAAAAATATCTATCATGTGATACTACAATAACTGTATTTTCAAAATTAATTAAAAATTCTTCTAACCAACTAATGCTTTTTAAATCTAAGTCATTTGTAGGCTCGTCTAATAAAAGAATGTCTGGATTCCCAAAAAGGGCTTGTGCAAGAAGTACTTTTACTTTTTCCTTTGGCTCTAACTCACTCATTAATTTATAGTGTTTTTCTGGTTCAATTCCTAAATCATTTAAAAGCATAGCACTATCTGATTCAGCGTTCCATCCATCTAACTCGCTAAATCTTTCTTCTAGTTTTGCAGCTTTCATTCCATCTTCTTCTGAAAAATCAGGTTTATTATATATGCTATCCTTTTCTTGCATTATACGATATAGTTCTTCATTTCCCATAATAACAGTATTTATAACTGTGTATTCTTCAAATGCAAAGTGGTCTTGTTTTAAAACAGATATTCTTTCTGTTTTTTCCTTTGTAACTTCTCCTTTACTTGGCTCTAATTCTCCTGATAAAACTTTTAAAAATGTTGATTTACCAGATCCATTTGCTCCAATAATACCATAACAGCATCCTTTGTTAAATTTAATATTTACATCTTCAAATAATGTTCTTTTTCCAAATCTAACTGTAACTCCTGTTGCGTTTAACATTTATAAATCCTCCTTTTTTATCCTAGCATTTCTTTTCTTTTTAACCATAGTGTAACTATAATACCTATTAAAATTGAAAATATAACAATCAAAATAAATCCAAATGGATTATTTTGTAGCGGTACAGGTACATTCATTCCCCAATAACTAGAAATCATAGTTGGTATTGCTAAAATAATTGTAATTGATGTTAAAAATTGCATAACACCATTTAAGTTATTTGAAATAATAGACGCATATGCATCTAATGTACTTGTTAAAATATCACTATAAATTTTACTCATTTCTATTGCTTGTTTGTTTTCTATAATAGCATCATCTAAAATGTCTTCATCTTCGTCATATAATTTAATTAAATTTCCTCTTAATGTTTTTTCCATAACAACTTCATTTGATTTTAGTGATGTAGTAAAGTATACTAAACCTTTTTCTAAACTCAATAGTTTTAGTAGTTCTTTATTTTTCATAGAAGTTTTTAGCACACTTTCTGCTACTTCTGTTTCTTTATTTAATCTTTTTAATAATGATAAAAATCGTCCTGCATTTGAATAAAAAATTTGCAAAAGTAGTCTGCTTTTTTTGTAAGTAATTATATTTTTATTTTTTTCCAATTCGTCTATAACATAATTTTTTGATAATGATACAGTAATAAAATAATCGTCTCTTACAAAAATAATACCAATTGGCATAGTGCTATATATTTTATTTTCATTTTCTTTTTCATTTTCTATTATTGGTACATCTATAATAAACAAAATTGTGTTATCATCTTCTTCTGTATCAATTCTGGCTTTTTCCTCGTAGTCTAGCGCATATCTAATAAAATCTTCTTGTATATTAATATTTTCACATACATATTTTATCTCTTCTTCTGTCGGTGATACCATATTAATCCAGTTTCCCCTCATAAATTCTTTGGTCTGTGTAGTTATATTTGTTTCTATGTCCGTATTATACATTTTTAACATAATATCACTCCTTTTGCCTATATATCTTACCATATTTTTCTAGTTATTACAATGTTTATGAAATAAAAAATATTGACAAATGTCGCAAATCATTTTATAATAGTTATGTTGTTAATTTTTATATGCGCCATTAGCTCAGTTGGTAGAGCAGTTGACTCTTAATCAAATGGTCGGAGGTTCGATTCCTCTATGGCGCACCAAAAAAGAATAATGCCTTTAGTTTAAAACTGGCATTATTCTTTTTCGTTTTAACTTTCTTTTTGCTTAGCTACATACAAAATAATCGTCATTGTTATTGGCAAGCTAAAAATAATTGGTAGTGTATATCTTTCATATGCATTAATTGGTCCTGCCATAGCTATAAGCAGTGTTATAATCAATGGCAAAAGTACAGGAATATATTTGTTTTTTCTACTATTTATTAGATATCCAATAGCAATTAATGTAAAATTAATATGAAATGCAAGACTATATAATGTACCAATAACTGGTAATTGTCTTATTATTAAATGCCCTATTTCTATATAATTTCTTATACCTTTCCACCTATCTATAAATCCTATATCAAAAATTCCATCCATTAAATCACTCTCATATGTATACCCTATATTAGATAATGTATTAAAATCAAAATATCCAAATGTATTATTTAAAGTCGCCTCTATATATGTAAATGGATATTTAGACAAATTTTTTATCCAAATTTTAAAATAATCCTTTATTTCTTCTTTTGTCGCATTTTTATTAAAAGTTGCCTTCACAGGATCTGCTGAATTTGGATCATATTCTTTTTTAATCACCTCGTAATCTAATACTTTGTTTATTTTTTCAATATCTTCTTCTGAATAAGCTGTTTCTCCATATAAATAAGCAACTCTTGCCGTTTGCTGAAAGGGTATAGAAAATATTTCTTTAATACTTCCATTCGTTATATTAAATGCAGGCAAAATAATTTTACTATATATACCAAAAAAGCATAAAGGAATCAACATAATAGATGTCAGTTTTCTCCATTTGTTTTTATTAATAATTATAAAGACTATAAAAGGTAATATACATCTATAAATACCGTCGTTTCTAAATAACATCATGCAAATCATTACTATAATTAGTAGGCAAACAAAGCTCTTTTTCTTTAATTTTTCTTCGTCTATTGTGCAATTAAATAATAGTAATATAAAAGCCATAGTAAATATTGTTGAATATGTATCTTTTGAAAAATTAATTGCAGCTAAAGGTATATACGACAAAAAGCAATATATAAATATTGAAATATATCTTACCCATATTGGCATGTTCATTTTTTTCATTAATATAAATGTATATCCAATTACTGATAATGTAGCAATTACTTGTATAATTGTGTAAAGAAACATGGCTAAATTATAATTATGTATTAATTCTCCCAATTTTACAAATCCATTTATTATAAGCGCATGAAAAACGGGATGGTGGGTTGTAATATAGACATCTTCAGACAACAAATTGACTTCGTCTGTTAGCATATTATCCATGTTGTGAAACTGATATATTTCGTTTTTTATATCTTTATGAACAACTACTCCTGGGTAAAATGCAATAATATATGGTAACCACATAAAGAAAATAATTAGTATTGGTAATATAAAAGCATGTTTTTCAAAAATAAATTCTGTTATTTTACTTTTTTTCTTATAATTTTGATTTTCTTTGCCATAACTATCAAGCCAATCATATATTTTTTTTAGAATAATATAAATCATACTATAATATCCCAAAAAGATAATTATAGTTTTAAATAATTGAAATTTTAATGTAATCATATATATTAGACTGCCCATTTTTCTATAATAAACACCTACAATTAGTGCCATTGAAAAAAATATTGCTAAAATAAAAGCAACTTTATTTACTTTCTTTCCATCAAAATACCATTTGGAATATAAAAAATAAAAAGCTATAAAAAGTGGAATATATATTACACTATAACCATGAAATGATTTTATGCACATTTCAAAAAAAGCTAATACCCCATTGTCTTCATCAACATTAACTATTAAATCAACACAAAAGGTACATAAAGTAAAAAAAGTTATTATAACTAAAAAAATTCTTTTACTTGTCTTATTTTTATACCAATTTTGCACATTTCCGGCTTTTTTCTTTTTTTTGTCTAAAAGTTCCCTCTCTCTCTCTCTCTCTCTACGCCCGCAAGGTTTTCGTTGTTTTTCATGTTTTGACTCTCCTCTATTTATATATCCAATAATTTATTTTATTGTAACACACTTTTATAAAAAAAAGAATAAAAATTGAAAAAGAGGTAGAATTTGATAATATTTTTAATTTTTTTGATTCTTTTGTAAATCTATAGTATAATAAGAGATAATAAATAAAAGATTAAGGATGGTTATAAAATGAAATACACTTTTAAGACTGAAAATACATGCTCACAAGAAATCGAGTTTACATTAGACGGAAATGTTGTAACTAATGTTAGATTTTTAGGTGGTGGCTGTCCTGGAAATTTGCAAGCTCTTCCTAGACTTGTAGAGGGCATGACAGTAGAAGAAATAGAGAAAAAAATAGGTGGAATTATTTGTGGAATAAGAGGAACATCCTGCGCAGACCAACTTGCAAAAGCAGTAAGAAAAGCTTATGAAGAATCAAAAAAATCTGCTTAATTTTATTTCTATTAATGCTTAATACATACAAGAAATTATTTTAAGTAAAAATCCACTATAACAAATTTAAAATTTTGTTATAGTGGATTTATTAATTTAAACATATAATTTTTATTCTTCTTGCATCTCTTCTTCTACTTGTTCTTCTGTTGTGCTACTTTGAGTCTCTGCCTTTTTTGTTCCTCTTCTTACTATTCTTTGCATTGGATCATAAGTATCTCTTGAAAGTAGAGTTTTTGAAACAATTTGTCCATTTTGCTTTAATATCCTATATGCCTCACTTTTACATCCATTATATCCAGATTGCTCTACTACTTCTTTTCCCTCTGCTATAGTTTTATCTTCTATATATTTTACTGTATATGGTGTGTATGATAATACTTTTGATTGTATTACAACTTCATATTCTTCTTTTTCCTTTATTCCATAAAAGCTTACTTTTGCAACACCATTTTTTGCTGATGCCTCGATTTTTATTGGGTAACTTCTTGTGTTTTTAAATTTGAAATCTAAATGTCCCCAACTAACTGTTGCGTCTCTACTTGGTGATACATAAGATGTTTGGAATTGATGGTTTGTTCTATCTACAATTTCTAAATTTGCATATAATGCTACATTGTAAATTGTTGAGGATATCTGACAAATACCTCCTCCAACATCTTGAACAACTCTTCCTCCTGCGTATGCTCCAGCTGTTTTATATCCTGCTGCTATTGTTCTTTCTCCTACAACTTTATTGTATGAAAATACCTCACCCGGCATTAATATCGTTCCATTTATTTTTTTTGCAGAAACAGCTAAGTTGTTACTTCTATTTGCATTGCTTGGATCATATTTTGTTGTATATGTTGCTATTAAATCAGGAAATGCCTCTTCACCTAAATCTTTTACAGTTTTTGATGGTACTGTTATTTTTAATGGTATTTTATATTCTTTTTTATCTTCTTTTAATAACTCTTGTGCCTCTTCTAATGATATCTTAAAATCGACTCCACTTACATGTGGATGTATTGTTGTTGGATTTTTTGATACATACGCATCTTGTGGTTCTTCGTATATTTCAGTTTTTATTTTTGCAAGATTTATTTCATCAGGTTGCTTTTCCTCTACAGGTATTGTTATAATATTGCTTTGAGTTTCTATTTGTTTTAAATTTTTTATGATTTGTTGTTTTAGTTCTTCTTGTTTTATAGAAACTCCCTTTTCTCCTTTTACAATAATCAAATTTTCATCTTCTATATAATAACTACTTTGTTTTACGGCACCTGGCAATTTTGATGCTATGTCTTGCAATTTTGTATTGAAATTTGCATCATCATAATATATTTCTACTTCTATATTTTTCTTAAATAGTTTTGTCCACAAAATATTATAATTGTTTACAATAATATTTCCTGCTTTTCCTATGTTGTAACTTTCGTTTACTGCTTTTTCTATATCATACTTAATGCTAAGCTGTTTAGCATTAAGTGTTGTTTCATATTCCTCATATTTTAAAACAATATCTGTTTCTTGCTTAATTTGTATAACTTCTTCTAGTTTTTTAATTGCTTCATCTTGGCTTAAATTTGAAACATCTATTCCCATAATGCTAATTCCAGATAGAATTTTGTCATTATTAATATTAATTAAAGCAAATATTACAGAAAATACAATTAATAAACAAACAATAACAGCTATACTAATTATCGGTATAATCTTTTTCTTTCCTGTCTTTTGACTTTCGTTTCTTTCATTTTCAATAACTTGTTTTTTTTCTAAGTTATTATCTTTTTCCATAATTTTCTCCTCTTTATAGTTTATACTATATCATAAAATAATATTACCATACTTTTTTTATTTTTACAACAACAAAATTATGATATTTTTTACAAAAAACATCATTTTTACTAGACATTTAAAATTTTTTTCTGTATAATAAAGTCAGTTTTTAGAAAAGAGGTTATTTTCTATGATTGGTGATATGATTGCAAGAATTCGTAAAGAGAAAAAAATATCAAAAACAGACCTTGCTAAAGAAACAAATATTAATATAGGTCATCTAACTCATATTGAAAAAGGTGAAAGGAATCCTAGCCATAAAGCTCTAAAGTCTATTTGTAAAGCTTTAGATATTCCTTATCAACCATTAATGTATACATATGATAAAGAGCTTTCAGATGATCAAGAATTTTATAAAGCACCATATCATATTTCCTATAATAAAGTTTTAGCAATTGATTCTATTCACGATTTTATAGATTGTCCTTCAGATTTTCCTAGTTCAGCCATTGCAATTAAAATTTTAGATAATGCCATGGAGCCAAAACTACCAAAAGATGTTTATGCTTTTGTTGAATTAAATTCTCCACTAAATAATAGAGATATTGGCGTTTTTGAATACAATGGCAAAATATTAATTAGAAGATTTATTGTAAGAAGAGATAAACTCGTTTTAAGAGCAGATAATAAAGATGTAGAAGAAATTTCTATATATGAAAATGACAATTTTACCATCATTGGAAAAATACTTGGAACAAATACTGGCATAATTTTATAATTTTTTTGTTTTTATAAGTTTTTTTGTAAAAAAGTATTGAATATTTTATAATTTAATAATATAATTTATTGTGTTTAGATTAAACAAGAGATAAACAAGGAGACGAAAGAATGGAATTAGTAAAAAATATTTTCTTTAATACGGATAAACTCGTTGAAAATACTACAATTAAAATCTCATATACAGGTAAACTTTTTCAAGAAAGTTCAGAAGAAGTTTACATTCATTATGGGTTTGGTTTAAATTGGGATAACTTAAATGAACTAAAAATGACAAAAACAGAATTAGGTTTTCAAGCAGAAATTGAACTTATTTCTAGTGAAACTTTAAATTTCTGTTTTAGAGACGAAAATGGAGTTTGGGATAACAATGATTCTCAAAATTACATTTTTCCTATCGAAAAAGTAGAAGAACTTTCTCTAGTTGTCAAGGAAGACTCTTCTTCTGTACCTTCTAGAAGATTAAGAAGAACTTACCTTTGGAGTAAGAAAGTTAGACTTGCAGTTTATAAAATTATTACTTATTTACCAAAGATTATTTCTGGTAATTATAAAAGAAAAATTAATCATGAAGAATAAAAAAATTGCCTAGCTATTATTTAGCTAGGTTTTTTATATTACCCATCCCCCATTTGGAGAAATAATTTGTCCTGTTGTATATTCGTCTTCTATAAGCCATTCTACACATTTTGCAATATCTATTGTTTTTCCTATTCTTTGTAATGGAATTTCTTGTTTTTCTATTTCTGATATCTCTTCTTTTGAATACTCTTTGTTCATATCTGTATCTATCATTCCTGGAGCTATGCTGTTTACTCTTATATTAGATGGACCAAGCTCTTTTGCTAAAGATTTTGTCATTGCATCTATTCCTGCTTTTGCTACACTATAATGCACTTCGCAAGATGCTCCTACCATTCCCCATATTGACGAAATATTTATAATACAGCCACTTTTATTTTTTATCATATTAGAAAGAACTTCTCTTGTACAATAAAATACTGATGTTAAATTTTTTTGTAACATTTCTTCCCAATCATTATCTGTAATATCAATAAATAACTTCGTTTGTGATATTCCTGCATTATTTATTAGTACATCAATCTTTTTAAATTTGTCTATTGCAAATTTTATTAGACTTTTTACTTCATCTTTTTTAGATACATCTGCTTTAAATATTTCGATTATTTTTCCCTCTTTTATTAGACTTTCTTTTATTTCTTTTGCTTGTTTTTCTGATTTATTGTAATTTAAAATAACATTATAATCTTTTAGCGCCAATTGTTTTACAATCTCTGCACCTATTCCTCGTGATCCACCTGTTACAATAACTACTTTTCTATTTATTAAATTTTCCAATTTTTTCTCCCTTTTTATTTTTATAAAAATCAAAGAACTAAGCAAGTTCTATAACAAGCCTAGTTCTAAGTAATGGAGCCACTTTTCAGATTCGAACTGAAGACCCCCGCATTACAAGTGCGGTGCTCTGGCCAGCTGAGCTAAAGTGGCATATTAAATTTTGGTGACCCCGACGGGAATCGAACCCATGTCTCCGCCGTGAAAGGGCGATGTCTTAACCGCTTGACCACGGGGCCAAAATAAAAACTTACCTAGGATTTAAGTGGCATAGCGCTTAAATCCTAGTCTTGGTGAGCCATCGCGGACTCGAACCGCGGACAACTTGATTAAAAGTCAAGTGCTCTACCACCTGAGCTAATGACCCAGATTTTAGACTTGCGCCCCCATGTTTGCCTACAGGTTAAACGCAAGTTCTATTTTAACTTATTTTATTGATTTTGTCAATACAAATTGTAAAAATTTTGTGAATTTTTGTATTTTTCTAAGAATTTAGTTTTTCTACTAATTCTTCTACATCTATTCCATGAACTTCACAAGCTTCTTCTAATGTTTCTTCTTGTGATGCTGGACATCCTAAGCAATGCATACCTGCTTCTATTAATATATCAGCTTTTTCTGGAGCATTTTCTAATAGCTCTCCAATTTTTGTATCTTTATTAAATTTCACTTTTCTTTACTTCCCTTCTTTATTTTTTTATTATTATAACCAATTTTATTATAATATTTATTATTTTAGCACATTTTTTTAGTAAAGTAAATTATAACTTTTTAAAATTTATTACTTTTTTTAAAAAAAGTCTAGACAAATTTAAAACTTTGTTGTATATTATTTTAAAATTGGAAAGGCGGTGT
Source organism: uncultured Clostridia bacterium (assembly GCA_947591045.1). GTDB lineage: Bacteria > Bacillota > Clostridia > TANB77 > CAG-508 > CALXVA01. The sequence continues at coordinate 69,420 of CANQCV010000004.1, read as the reverse complement.
TGTTTATAAAATTAATTGATTACTTTTTTATTGTTTTAATCATTAATTCTTTTATTACTTTTTATTCGGTTTATCTTTTTTTCGATATAAAACTTTTCCATAATAAACAAGGTTCAAAATTAAATATTAAATCAAAGAAGGTGATTTCATAAAACATTTTATTTTTGTTGTATGCTTTTCTGCTTTTTTGTGTTTTTTTGGTTACTACTTTTTTTCACCTATTTTAACTGCTCCACATGTTATTATCTCATATGGCATTCATCCTTTTGACATAGTTTTAAAAAACCCAGAATTGTGGAAGTACATTAAATTATTATTTATATTTACATTTATTTTTTCTAGTTTTATTATCTCTAACTTTTTATATAAAAATATTTTTTGTACCATTTTACATTTCTTTTCTACTTTTCACTTTTTCGAAAAAGCTAATTTACTTAAGGAAAAAAGAAAATATAAATATAGTATTTTAAACATAAAACCGTATAACAACCAATTACAGTTATATATTGGAGAAACTTTAAATAAAGAACCTATTTATTTACCAGAAAAAAGTTTATTTCAAAACATTTTAATAACCGGAACAATCGGCACAGGCAAAACAAGCAGTGCCATGTATCCTTTTACAGAGCAATTTATTTCTTATAAAAATAAACTCCCCATGCTTATTTTAGATGTAAAAGGAAACTATTATTTAAAAGTAAAAGAACTTTGTAAAAAATATAATCGTATGCAAGATTTAATTGTTCTCGAATTAGGTGGTGCCTTTTGTTATAACCCTCTTCATAAGCCAAACTTAAAACCTTCTGTTTTAGCAGATCGTTTAAAAGATATTTTACTTTTATTTTCTCCTAATAATTCAGAATCATATTGGATCGATAAAGCACATCAAATATTAACTGAAAGTATAAAACTTTGCAGGCTATATAATAATGGATATGTTACATTTGAAGAAATACATAAATTAATTACTACAGAAAATTATTATAAAGAAAAAATCACTATTTTAAGAAATCAGTTTTTAAACGGTAAGTTTAATAATAGTGATATTTATAATCTTTATTCTGCATTAAATTTTTTTGAAAAAGAGTTTTTTTCTTTAGATTTACGCACAATTTCTATATTAAAGTCTGAAATTACAAGAATCACAAATTGCTTTGTTTCTGATTACTCTGTTTATAATACTTTTTGTCCCCCTATAGAAAAATTAAATTTTTTAGGCTTTGAAGATGTACTTTCTTCTGGTAAGATTGTTGTTTTAAATTTGAATATAGCTGAATTTAAAAATTTATCTAAAATTATTGCTGCATATTTAAAATTAGACTTTCAAACTGAAGTAATGAATCGTTTGGCTAATTGCGCAAATACTTCTTTTTCTCCTGCAATATTTATTTCAGACGAATATAGCGAATATGTAACATCTTCTGATAGCCAATTTTTCTCTCAAAGCAGAGAGGCAAAATGTATTAATATTGTTGCAACTCAAAGTTATACTTCTTTATTAAATACTTTAAATAATCAATATGCAGTTCAAGTAATTATTCAAAATTTAGTAAATAAACTTTGGTTTCGTACAGATGATATGTTTACTATAGAAAATGCTCAAAAACAAATTGGAAAAGAAGATAAACAAAAAACATCAAAAAGTATTTCTGAAAATGCAAGGCAAACGGATTATAGTTATTTTTCAAATTCTTTAAATTCTACTAATTCTAGCATTTCTGAAAGTATTAATACTTATTTACAAACAGATTTTATTTTTGACACAAAGTTTTTTACACAAGAACTAGAAAATTTTACATGTCTTTCCTTTTTGTCAGATGGAGATAAAATCATGTCTCCACAAAAAATAAAATTAAAACCATATTTTAAAAATTAATTTTCAGGAGGTATTTTTATGATTTCTTTATTAAAAAACAAAAAGCATTTTTTTATTGTTAAATTTTCCATTTTATTATTTTTAATTTTTTATTTTATTTTTTCTTCTGAAGTTTTTGCAGGATTATTTGATAGCACTCCTCAGCTTGTTTCAAAATTAAATGATGCTTTTGATTCTATAAAAAAATGGTTACTTACACTGGCAACTCCTGCTGCTGCAGTGTCTGTTGGTGTTGGAGTTTTTATGAAAAAGTTTAGCTTTGGAGATGAAGAAAGAATACGAACAGCAAAAAAACTAATAAGAGGCACTCTTTTTTCTTATGCATTTATCCTTGCTATTGATTTAATTTTATCTGCAATAAGTTCATTAATTTCTTAATACAAAATCTTGTACTATTAAATTTTAGGAGGTATTTTTTTGGAAGACAGTATAACAAATGTAGAAAATTTAACACAAACAATATTAGATACTATTAATCAAATTTTTAGCTCACTTTTTTCTTCTCTTGATAATAGCATGTATGGAACACTTGATAAACTTGCCTTTGTAGATAATAGTATTTTAAATGATACATTTTTTGAAAAAATATTTGGCACGAATGCATCTAATGGACTATTATTAATAGCAAATTCTTTGCTTGTTGCTTTTGCATTATATTATTGTTTTAAATTACTATATGCTAATTTTATTTCTATTCAATTAGAAAGCCCTTATCAATTTGTTTTTAAACTAATTATTTTTGGCATTTCTATTAATTGTTCTTACTTCATTTGCAAAAACTTAATTGAAATAAATTCATTAATATCTTCTTCTATTCGAGCTATCGGAGAAAATATTTTTAATACTCCTATTTCTTTTTCTTCGTTTATACAGTCATTAAATTCTGTTATATCTGTAGAAGAAAATAGCTTTAATTTATTTTCTTTTGATGGACTGCTAAAAAGTTTTATTTCAATTTCTTTGTTTAATTTACTATTTTCATATGCTTTGCGATATGTCATGCTAAAGGTACTTATTTTATTAACACCCTTTTCAATTTTAACACTTGTTAATCACTCTACTTCATGGTTTTTTAAAACATGGTTTAAATGCTTATTTTCATTGCTTATTTTGCAATCATTTGTATCTATTGTATTACTTATTATTTTTTCATTTCAGCTAAATTTTGACGATATTTTTTCTAAACTATTATGCGTTGGTTCTATTTATGCATTAATACGCGCCAATTCGTATGTTCAGCATTTATTCGGCGGAATTACAACTGATGTTTCTTCAAACTTAAGTATGATGAAAGCTATTTTTAAATAATTTAAAAAGGAGGTCTTTTTATGAAATTTATTTTTCCTCAAAATTATAATTTTAATAACAAACTTTTTGGAGTAATTGAATACCCTACTTTATTTTTTAATATCATTTGGGGAATTTTAGTGTATTTTATTTCTTGTATATTTTCTGCAAGTATCGTTTTACAAGTTGCAATATTTATTAGTTTATTTTTTCCGGTTTTACTTTTTAGTATTATTGGCTTTAATCATGAAAGCATAGTTTATATTCTTAAATATTTGTACTTTTATTTTAAATCTCCTAAATATTATTTGTACAAAAAAGGCTAGATTTATTGTAAATTTTCCTATAAAATGATATAATTTGACAAGTATACTTTTAGGGGAGGTTTTAATTATGAAACTTGAACAAGCTGATACATCATCATTATTTTCAAATACAGAAATTCCAGACATTTTCTTTACTGAATATTTATCTTCTGCAAATGGTGATTATATAAAAGTATATTTATATATGTTATTTTTATCTAAATATAATAAGGAAATTAAGATAAATGATTTATCTAAAAAATTAGTTCTTCCTTTAAATACTATTCAAAATGCTATAAAATATTGGGAGGAGCAAGAAATTATTACTAAAAAGAATACCGGATATATAATAAATAATCTACAAGAAATAGAATTATATAAATTATATAAACCAAAAACCGCTTTATCTGCAGAACAACTTCAAAAATCACAAGAAAATCAAAAACGAGTAAAAGCAATAGAATATATTAATAATAAGTATTTTTCAGGTCTTATGCCATCTATTTGGTCTACAGATATTGAGCTTTGGTTTAAAAAATATCAATTTGACGAAGAAGTTATGATAGCTTTATTTGGTTATTGTTTTGACCGTTCTGCACTTCATAAAGCATATATTCAAAGGGTTGCAGACATATGGTCTAAAAATAATATTAAGACATTTAATGATTTAGACATTTATTCGGAAAAACAAGAAAAAGCAAAAATGGTTGCCTCTACAATTTCTAAAAAATTGGGATTACATCGCTCTCTTTCTGAATATGAATTTGCATATGTAGAAAAATGGACTATTGATTATAACTATCCTTTAGAAATTATAGAAATCGCATTAAAGAAAACTACTTCAAAAGCAAATCCTAATTTTGATTACTTAAATAAACTTCTTTCTGATTGGCATGACAGAGGATTTAAAACTTCAGCAGAAATTCAGAATTTTTTAAGTGAAATAAAACAAAAAGATAAAAATATACAAGCATTAAAAAAATCTACAACATATGGAAACTATGAACAAAGGGAATATGATAATTTAAATGGCTTATATGCCAACTTAAATTAATATTTTTTAATAAAAATACATGGAGGTTTTTATGAACCCTTCTACTTTAAAGAATTTATTAATACAATATGAACAAAAAAAAGCATCTGCTGAACATGATGCAGAGGTAAGAAAGCAAAAATTATTTGAAGATTATCCCTCTTTACAGGAAATAGAAAATAAACTTAATGTTTTAGCAATATCTACCACAAAATCTTTAATACAAAATAATGACAAAACTCTACTTGAAAAACTTAAATTACAAATTGAAGATTTGAAAACGCAAAAAGATAATATTTTAAAAAAGTTAAATTTGCCAAAAGATTACTTACTTCCTCATTATGAATGCAATCTATGTAAAGATACTGGTTATATAACAAATGAAGATTATACATCTTCTATGTGTAGTTGTTTAAAGCAAAGATTGTTTGACATTGATTATAATAAATCAAATATTTCAAATTTAAAATCACAAACTTTTGAAAATTTTTCTGATTTATATTACTCTGATAAAGTAGATGAACAAAAATATCATGCTAAATTTTCTCCAAGAGAAAATATTCATAAAATAAAAGATATTTGTATTAATTTTGTAGAAAATTTTGATAATATTCAAGAAAAAAATTTATTATTTACTGGTAATACTGGCCTTGGAAAAACATTTTTATCTAGCTGTATTGCAAATGAAATATTAAAAAAACAAAAAAATGTACTTTATCAAACAGCTCCTGTTATGCTAGATACAATAATAGATTACCGTTTTGGAAAAACAGATATTGATAAAAATATTTATGATAATTTATTAAATGCTGATTTATTAATTATTGATGATTTAGGTGCTGAATCTATGAATCAACTAAAATTTTCAGAATTGTTTAATATTATAAATTCACGCTTATTGAATCAAAATCATGTAACAAAAACAATTATTTCTACAAATTTGAGTTTGGAAAATTTATATCACACTTATGAAGAAAGAATTGTATCTAGAATAATTGGAAATTATACTTTGTGCTACTTTTTTGGTGAAGATATTAGATTAAAGAAAAAATAGAAGAAAAGGTTTTTTACCTTTTCTTCTATTTTTTTATTCTTCTGCATTTTCTTCTTCATTTTGTATAGTTTCTATGCTTACTACTTTTCCTTCATTTGTTCTCATTAGAGTTACACCTTGTGTTACTCTTCCTAAAACACTAATATCTGATACTTTTAATCTAATAATTGTTCCTGTATCTGTAATTATCATTACATCTTCATCATCTGTTGCTATTCTAATTCCTACTATGTTTCCGGTTTTTGGTGTTATTTTGTATGTCATTACACCTCTACCACCTCTTGTTTGTACTCTGTATTCTTCTAATTCTGTCCTTTTTCCAAATCCGTTTTCTGTAATAGATAAAAGTGTAGCATTACTTCCTTGAACTATTGATTCCATTCCTATAACAGAGTCTTGACTATCTAATTTTATTCCGATTACTCCTGTTGCACTTCTTCCCATTGGTCTTACATCTTTTTCGTCAAAGGTAATACTCATTCCTTTTCCTGTTACTAATACAACATTATCTTGTCCATCTGTTAATTTTACATCAATTAAACTATCTTCTTCTTTTAAGTTAATTGCAACGATTCCACTTTTTCTTACATTATTAAATTCGTTTAATGATGTCTTCTTAATTAAGCCGTTTTTTGTTGCCATAAGTAGATATTTTCCTTCTGCAAAAGTTGCAATTGGAATTACTGCTGATATTTTTTCTCCACCGTTTAGGCTTAACAGATTTACAATAGCTGTTCCTTTTGCTGTTCTTCCTGCCTCTGGTATTTCGTATCCTCTTAACCTATATACTTTTCCTTGATTACTAAAGAATAATACAGTGTCATGTGTTGATGCTGTAAAGATTTGCTTTACAAAATCTTCTTCTCTTGTAGCAATTCCTGTAATTCCTTTTCCTCCTCTTTTTTGACTCTTGTATGTGTCTATTGGCATTCTTTTTATATAACCAAAATGAGTTAGAGTAATTACGCATTGTTCTTCTTTAATTAAGTCTTCTACCTCAAATTCTCCCTCTGCCGCTAATATTTTTGTTTTTCTTTCGTCTCCGTATTTTTCTTTCATTTCGATTAATTCTTCTTTTATAATGTCAAAAACTAATCTTTCACTTGCTAAAACATCTCTTAAATGTGCAATTAATTTCATTAATTCATTATATTCTTCTTCTATTTTTTCTCTTTGCAAACCTTGAAGTGTTCTTAATCTCATGTCTAGAATTGATTGAGCCTGTATTTCAGAAAGTCCAAATCTTTCCATTAATTTTTCTTTTGCATCATCATATGAATTACGAATAATACTAATTACTTCGTCAATGTTATCTAATGCTATTTTTAAGCCCTCTAAAATATGAGCTCTTGCTAAGGCTTTATCTAAATCGAACTGTGTTCTTCTTAAGATTACATCTTTTCTATGTTCAATATAATAATCTAAGCATTGTCTTAATGTTAATATTTTTGGCTCTCCATCTACTAAAGCTAGTAAAATTGCTCCAAAGGTATCTTGCATTTGAGTATTTTTATATAATTGATTTAAAATTACTTGTGCATTTACATCTCTTTTTAATTCAATAACGATTCTTACTTTTTCTTCTCTATCTGATTCGTCTCTAATTTCTGATATTCCTTCTATTCTCTTTTCTTTTACAAGAGTTGCAATATACTCAATTAATTTTGCTTTATTTACTTGATATGGTAATGATTTTACAATAATACGCTGTTTGTTGCCACTTAATTCTTCTATTTCTGCCTCGGCTCTCATTGTAATTTTTCCTTTTCCTGTTGTATAAGCCTCTTTTATTCCCTCTCTTCCTATTATTGTAGCTCCTGTTGGGAAATCTGGTCCTTTTATAATTTCCATTAATTGTTCGTCTGTTACATTATCGTCATCAATAATTTTTATAATACCATTAATAACTTCTGTTAAATTATGTGGTGGTACATTTGTTGCCATACCTACAGCAATTCCTGATGAACCATTTATTAATAATGCTGGTATTTTAGCAGGTAAAACTGTTGGTTCTTGTAATCTATCATCATAGTTTGGCATAAAATTTACTGTATTTTTTTCAATATCTGCAAGCATTGTTTCAGATATTTTTGACATTCTTGCCTCTGTATACCTCATAGCTGCAGGTGAATCGCCATCTATTGATCCAAAGTTACCATGTCCATCTATTAGAGGATATCTCATTGTAAAGTCTTGAGCAAGTCTTACCATTGCATCATATACAGAGCTATCACCATGTGGGTGATATCTTCCTAAAACAGATCCAACTGTATTTGCACATTTTCTATATGGCTTATCTGATGTAATTCCATCTTCATGCATTGAATATAAAATTCTTCTGTGTACAGGTTTTAAACCATCTCTTACATCAGGAAGGGCACGAGAAACGATAACACTCATGGCATAATCTATATATGATGTTCTCATCTCTTTATCAATATCTCTTTCTATTATTTTTCCCTCATTTTCTTCCATTTTTGTTAATCATTCCTTTCTTAAAGGGCATAAACTTTTTATACTTTATATCCTTTTGATAGTCTTTTTCGTACTCTTGTATTATACTAAAATGGTCAAAAATATGCAAGCAAAAGAAGTAAAAAATATTTATATTAAGTTAGCATTTGTGCAAGTTCTAACTCTTCATTATTTAAGTCAAAATTTTGTCCATTATTTTTAATTAATGTATGTAAATTTTCTATTATTTTTGCTTCTTTTATAGTGTTTTCAATTGGCATTATTTCTTTTAATTTTTCTCTTATTTTTTCATATTCTCTTTCCATTCCTTCAAAATCTTGTTTTTCATAATATTGTTTCCAATTGTTTTCGTATTTTCCCAATTTTTCTATATTATCTATTTGACTTGTAAAAGTTTCTTCTATATTTTTACTTACATTATCTAAAATAACATTCTTTCCTTGTTTTATTAAAGAAGAAATATTTCCATCTATTAGCCCTGTCTTTGTTGTTTTACTTAAAACACTATCTATTACATTTGATACACTATCTATAATTCCACCTGTTTTTATGGCAGATTGTGCCTGAGACAGATTTTCAAAATTTCCCGTAAATATTCCGAATAGCACTTTTTCCTAAATTTATAGCACTATTTATCGCTGTATTTATTCCCTCTTTTAAGCCTCCTTTTATTAAACTATCTTTTATGTCTATAATTTCATCTTCTATTAAATCTGGTAAAACCCATCTTAGGCCTATATCTACTGCTCCATTTATCGTTTTACCCAATGTTGTTTGTAAAAAATTATTCTGCTCTTCTTGTATTGTTTTATCATTATTTATTTCTTTTTCTATATTAATTTCATTTTCAACTTTCATAAATTTCCTCCTATTTTTTTATTTATATTTAAATATTCTTCTCTAATTTTTTTATCAAAAAAAGAATTTTTAATATTTTTATTAATAAACATATTGTATTTAGAATGATATTTTAAGACTCCTAAAATATTAAATTCACAAAAAATCTCTTTTAATAAATTCATATTAATACAATCTTTATCATATTTATTAAAAACTATATTAATTTTATTTTTATTTATTTTCCATTCTTTTGTATATATATTTAATAATTCTTTTGCTTTTTTTATTTCTAAAATATTTGCTTCTGTTATAAAAATAGTTTTGTCACTTATTTGTAAAATAGTTTTTGTAAAATCAAAAAAACATTCAGATGATGTATCTATAATAATTGTCTTATATTCTTTTTTTAATTCTTCTATTGTATTTTCTATTTTTATATAATCTATTTTTTCTTTTGTTCCAAATAAAATATCTGTTGCAGAAAGTAATTTTATTTTTTTATTTATATTTATAATAAAATCATAAATATTTAGATTTTGCTCATCATTTTCTTTTTTAGTTAATTTTTGGGGAATTTTTGTTACACCTAAGATTGTGTGTAAACTATGATTTAAAATATCAAAATCGATTAATAATACTTTTTTATTTTTAGCTGCCATAAGTTTTGCTAAATTTATAGCTATTATACTTTTTCCAACTCCACTTGGACCTGATACTGAAATTATCTGTGGTTTATTTTCTGTTTCTTCTTGTTTTGAATTTAATTTTTGTTTTTTTAATAAAATATTTAAATTTTTAATTTTATTTTTAATTTTTTTCTTAATTGATAAATTTAAATTTTGTTCTTCTTGAACTTTATTTTTTTCTATCATTAATTCTTTTAAATAATCAATTTCTTTTTTTAATTCTTCGTTTTCGTTTGTCTCATTATTTTCATTTATTAAAGAAATTAAATCTTTTATTTCTAATTGATTATGATAAATAATTTTATATACTCCTTTTGCAATTAAAATATTTTCTACTTCTTCTTTTTTATTTTCTAAAATAATAATTATTTTTATTTTGGAATTATTTATTTTTATTTTTTGAACTATATTTTCTATTTTTTCTCCTTCGCAAATATTTTCACTTAAAATTAAAAAATCTATGTCTTTTTGTTTTTCTAATATTTCAAATATTCCCTCTTTATATTGTATATCATTTCCTATTATTTCTATTTCATTTTTTTCTTTTAGTTTTTTATTTAACATTTCATTTCCAATTGCTGTTACGATTTTCTTCATTTTTTTCTCCTTTTAATTTATAATTTCTTTTTCAAAATCTGCTGATTCTATTTTTGTCAAAATATGTTCTTCTCCAACAAACATTAAACATTCTCCTCTTTTTAATGATTTTATTTCTATTTTTTCCTTTTCAGATAAATTTGTATATTTTTCTAAAACTTTTATATTTTCCTCTTCTAATGAAAAAAATGTTTTTATGCTTGAATTATTTAATATACTTTTTCCATATATTCCACTTTCTAAACTAAATAAATCTGAAACATCTTGTGTTATTGCAACACTACTTCCTCCATATTTTCTTATTGTTTTAAAAATTTTATAAATAAATGATGCAACATCTTTATTTGATGTAACTCCAATTAGTCTCCAGATTTCATCTAAATATATTGCTTTTTTTATTTTTCTATCTTTTTTTATTTTATCCCAAAATAAGTCAGTAAATAGATACATTCCATATTTCAAATTTTCTTCTCCTAATTCATAAACATCTGCAACTATTAATTTATTATTTAATTTAACATTTGTATAATTATTAAAAAATTTAAGAGAGCCCTTTATAAACGGAATTAATTTAATTGCAAAAATTTTAGTTTTTTCGTCTTCTTTTAATAAATTATATAAATCTTGTAATATTGGCATATCATATGTATCTTTAAAAATTGGTTTTATAATTACTTTATTTTCTTCTTTTTTCCATAATGAATTGTCGTCAAAAGTTATTCCTTTTTCTTCATATAATTTTATTAATTTTTCTTCTATTAGAGCTTTTTCTTCTTCATTCATGTTTCCAAAAATTAAATTAAAAAATCCTATTAATTTACTAATTTTATTTGCTAAATAACCTTGCTCATTATCTTCTATACTTTCTTGTCTAATATCTAAAATATTAATATATGTATTAGAGCCTGGGCCTATTTTTAAATGTGTCCCATCTAAATTTTTGCAAAGATGTTCATACTCTCTTTCTGGATCTATAATATACTGCTCAATTCCCATTAATCTATATCTTAAGATTAATAATTTTGTATAAAATGATTTTCCTGCCCCGCTTGTTCCAAATATACATATATTTGCATTTTTATATTTTTCTGTATTATATCTATCTATAAATACTAATGAATTGTTATAGATATTAGTTCCTATAAAAATTCCATCTTCATCAAATATTGCTGACGATATAAATGGATATGTAGAAACAAGTCCATCTGTTAATACATTTCTTTTTGCAACTTCTTTTAAACTAGATTTATTTATCATAAGTGGAAGACACGATTTATAACAATCTTCTTGTCTAAAATATGCCCTTCTTGTTTGCATTCCTTTGCTTTGCAAAATTCCTTCTATTTTATTTAATAAATATTCTAATTCTTTTATATCTTTTGAATATGTCGTGATATAAATATAAATAAAATATAATTCTTCATTTTCTATCTGCATTTGTTTTCTTATATATTTTGCATCATTATATGTAAAAGATGCAATTTCTATATCTTGTCTATTTTGATTTATTGTTTTTAAATCTGCACCAACATTTCCAATATGATATGTTAAATCTTTTATTGTTTTATATGTATCTTGTTTTTCATAAAAAATAGAAATATTAATATCAATATTTGTATCTATAATTGATTTTAATATTAATTCTGTTTGTTCTCTTTCATAATTAATAATAATTAATGAAGAATAATAAATATTATCTATTTCAAAATATTTTGGATTTGAATTATTTATATAAGATGGTGCTAAAAAATCTTTTTCCGAAAAAACACCTTCTAAAAATTTTAATTTATTTTCTTCTTGCTTTTTATTGTTTATTTTTGTTTTTATTTTTTTTAATAATTCTTCTTTCATTCTAGTTTCCTCTTTATACAAATTTTATGTATTTTTTTGTCTTTTAGTAAAGCTAAAAAGTTTTTTTGTTTTCTTTCCTCTTTTTTTACTTTTATTCTTTACTTTTTTCTTTAATCTTGATGTATAAACTTATTCTTTTTTGCTTTTAAAATTTTTTTATGCTATTACTTCTTTTTATTTATTCCCTTATATTTTCCGCCCTGTTTTTATAAACTTTTAGTCTCTACTTTTTTATCTTTTACTAACATTTTTGCATTCTTTCTTCTTCTTTCTATAAATTATTTTCTAAAACCCAAGTTTTAAATTTTGCCTTTTTAACAATTTGCTAAAAGTCCCATTTTTCTCGTTTTGTTGTGTTTATGTAAACATTAATTGTCTTCATTTTCTATATATATTCTTTTATTAAAAAATGAATATAATATATTTTTTATTTCTTCTTTTTCTGTAAAATCTGTCACTAAATTTCCACATCTTGATAAACAATCTTTTATTTTAAAATATTTATCATTTAATTCTTGTATAATATAACTTTCTATATTATTTAAATCATTATTTTTTTCAGATTTTATAATAATATAAAAATTCTTTGATGATGATTTTTGATTATTATTTAATTTTTTTATATATTCTATATATTTTTTGGAAATTTCAGAAATAATATTTTTTTCAGAATTAATTTTATTTTGAATATTTAAAATATGTTTTGTTAAATCTTCTTTATTGCTTTGAATTAATATTTGAAAATTAAAATTACAAGTTTTTAAAAATATTTTATATGAATTTAAAATTGATTCTTTTTCTAATTCTGATTTTAAATTAAAATTAATTGGATTTACTTTTATTATTTTTATATATTCGTCATTTTTTAATTTTATTATTCCATTATTTAATATTTGTTCAAACGGTAACCATTCCTGAACAGATAAATTTTCTTTTTTTTGCATTCTTCCTCCTTTATTTAAATTTCTTCAGTGCCATTATTATATAATTCTTCACAATCTATATCCAAATCATTGTTCCATATAACAGCATATCCTCCTATATCTACAGTAACATTATCAAAAATAGATTGTTCTTTTAACACATTAAACTCTTCTATTTCATTTATAATTTTTTTTACATCATAATATTTTACTTTTTTATTTTCAAATCTTACCTGTAATATTTTATTTTTTAAAGGAATTACTTCAATTATTTTATGAAACATTTTACACCTCTTAAATTAATGGCTCTATTTTTTTTAATTTTTGACTATTCCATATATCTAATAGTTCTTTTTTATGTATTTTTATCCACTGCCTTATTAAATTTAATTCTTTTTTTGGCAAATCACCATCTAAAACTTCTAATGTATCAATAGAAACTGCTGATGTATATTCGCCATAAATAACATGAATATGTGGTGGATTATGTTCTTTTCCTAAAAAATATATTTTTATAGTCATACCATAAAAACTAGAAATTATTGGCAATTTTTTACCTCCTTTATTATAATAATTTTTTTAATTTTTTTCAACACTTTGGAAATTTTTTAGAATTAAATTTTTTAGAAATAAGATTAATAATATATTACAATGTTTTTATACTTTAGTCAATTAAAATCGTTCGACTTTTTTCGACATTTTATTTTTTATTTTGTTTTTTTGTATATTTTATTTTATTATGAACATAATATTTTTATAAGATTAATATTAGTTGAAATAAGAGTTATATGGGATTTTTTATATGAAGTTCTATATAGTTCGAGCAAAGATGTATTATTGTATAATGACCTTATATGATAATATGTCGGCGATTAAAGAATATATTATTTGTTTTTAAGCTATATTAAAATTATATCTTTCTTCTTTCTATTTTTATATAATTTTATATTATATGGTTGAAAAAATAGGTAATATATTCGAAATAAGATTGTTCTTGCATTTTTTAAATGGTTGTTAGTAGTCCCTTGTGGATGAATATGGCTATTTTGGGTGCATTAATGGTCGAGCAAATGATGGATATATTTGATGAAATAGCTTATTTATATAGCAATATATATTAGGTTATAATTTAGGTATATTTGTTTTAGCTGAAGATTAATATTAGTTTTATCTGATAATAGCAGGTAATTTTTTAAAATTACCTGCTATTAATTAATTTACTATATATCCAAATTTCTAACATATTTTGCATTTTCTTCTATAAATTGTCTTCTTGGACCAATGTCATCTCCCATTAGTACATTAAATGTTTCATCTGCTCTAATTGCATCTTCTAATTTTACTTTAATTAATATTCTTTTTTCTGGATTCATTGTTGTTTCCCATAGTTGCTCTGGGTTCATTTCTCCAAGTCCTTTGTATCTTTGAATATTAACATTATCTCTTCCCATTTCATTTAAATGTTTTGTCATTTCTTCATCTGTATAACAATAAACATCTTCCATTCCTTTTTTTGATAATTTATATAATGGTGGTTGTGCTAAATATACATTTCCATTTTCAATTAATGGTCTCATATATCTAAAGAAAAATGTTAATAACAATGTTCTAATATGTGCCCCATCAACATCTGCATCTGCCATGATTATTACTTTTCCATATCTTATTTTTGATATATCAAAATCTGAGCCAATACCTGCTCCTACTGCAAGAATAACTGGCTGTAATTTATCATTATTATAAATTTTATCTGCTCTTGATTTTTCTACATTTAGCATTTTTCCCCATAATGGTAATATTGCTTGAAATCTTCTATCTCTTCCCTGTTTTGCACTTCCTCCTGCTGAATCTCCCTCAACAATATATACTTCACATTTTGATGCATCTTTTTCTGTACAATCTGCTAATTTTCCTGGAAGTGTTGATGTTTCTAATGCACTTTTTCTTCTTACTAACTCTCTTGCTTTTCTTGCAGCTTCTCTTGCGCGAGATGCACTAATACATTTTTCCAAAATAGTTTTTGCAACATTTGGATTTTCTTCTAAAAAGTTTCCTAAAGCCTCATTTACCATTGATGATACAATACCTGTAACAACACTATTTCCTAACTTTGTCTTAGTTTGTCCTTCAAATTGAGGTTCTTTAACTTTTACAGAAACTACTGCTGTTATTCCCTCTCTTATATCTTCTCCTTGCAAGCTTAAATCTTTTTCTTTTAATAAATTATGTTCTTTTGCATAATCATTAAAAGTTTTTGTAAGAGCTCTTTTAAAACCTTCTAAGTGTGTTCCACCCTCTATTGTATTAATATTATTTACAAAAGTATATATATTTTCTGAATATGCAGTTGTATATTGAAGTGCAATTTCTACTGGAACTTCTCCATCTTTTTCTATATAAATTGGCTCTGGATGAATTACCTCTTTATTTTTATTTAAATATTGTACAAAAGATCTAAGTCCACCTTCAAAATGAAATTCTGCTTTTTTTGTTTCTTCTGTTCTTAAATCTTCTATATTTATTTTTAAGCCTTTTGTTAAAAATGCTATTTCTCTAAATCTTGTTTCTAATGTTTCATAATCATAATCTAATGTTTCAAAAATTGTATCATCTGCTAAAAATCTAACCTTTGTACCTGTTTTATCAGAATCACCTATTCTTTTTAATGGTTCTACTGTCTTTCCTTTTTCAAATTTCATTTGGAAAAGACCACCATCTCTTTGAATAGTAACTTCTGTCCAAGTAGATAAAGCATTTACAACAGATGCACCAACTCCGTGAAGACCTCCTGATACTTTATAACCACTATCTCCACCAAATTTTCCACCTGCATGTAACTTTGTATAAACAGTTTCTGCTGCTGATATTTTTGTCTTAGGATGTATATCTACTGGTATTCCTCTACCATTATCTTCAACACATATAATATTTTCTGGTTCTATTTTTATATTAATTTCTGTACAATATCCTGCTAAAGCCTCATCAACGCAGTTATCTACAATTTCATAAACCATATGATGTAATCCTCTAATAGAAGTACTTCCAATGTACATACCAGGTCTTTTTCTAACAGCCTCTAACCCCTCTAAAACTTGTATTTGGTCTGCCCCATATTCATGTTCAAATTTTTCCATTTATTTTCTTTCCATCCTTTCATATTTTGATGTTCTTTTTCCTAATGTTAATGATGATATATTTGAAATATATCCTTTTGTTTGTTTATCTTTATTTATTATAATCAAAGATTTTTGATTATTTTCTGACACATCTATAATTTTATCACTAATATTTAAATTTTTACAAACATTTTCTAATGAATTTTTTTTCTCTAATGACTCTATATCAAAAATAGCAATTATATTTTTCGAATCTATAACAATATCTTTCCCAATATGTACATACATTAAACGACTTTCCCTTCTTTTATATGAAATAGTTTATAATCAACATTTTTTAAATCAATTTTTTCTGTACCTGTAATAATAACTTGTGCATTTTCTATATTTTCTAAAAAATTATTTTTTCTGTTTTTATCTAATTCTGACATAAAATCATCTAATAACAAAATAGGATACTCACCTATTTCATCATAAATAACATTTAATTCTGCTAATTTTAAAGAAAGAATTGCTGTCCTATTTTGACCTTGTGAACCAAATGAGCCTACTTCCTTTTCATTAATATATATTAAAAAATCATCTCTATGAATTCCCTTTGTAGTAAAACCTTTTATAATATCTAATTTTCTTCTTTCTTTTAATAAATTTAAATAATCACTTTTATTATTACAATTTGAAAAATATTCAATTTCTATTTTTTCATTTTCATTTGTTATTTTTTTATGAATATTTTTTATTTTTTCTATTATTTTTTCAATATATTCTTTACGATACTTATATATTATTTCTCCATATTCTGCTAATTTTTCGTCCCATATATCTAATAATTCTTGTGATTTATTTTCTTCTTTTATTTGCTTTAAATAATTATTTCTTTGATCTAAAGTTTTTAAATATAAATTTAAATTATATACATAGTTTGGTCTTAATTGTCCTATCATCATATCTAAAAATTTTCGTCTTTCTGCTGGACCTTCTTTTAAAATATTAATATCATCAGGTGTAAAAATAACAATATGGACATTTCCTAATAATTCACTTAATTTTTTTATTTTTATTCCATTTACTAAAATTTGTTTTTTATCACAAATTTCAATTTTTACTTTTCCACTTCTATCTTTTTTTTCATATTCTGTTTCAACAATTAATCTATTTTGTCCAAATTTAATTAATTCCTTTTCTTTGCTAGTTCTAAAAGATTTTCCAAAACTACTCAAAAAAATTGATTCTAATATATTTGTTTTTCCTTGTGCATTATCACCATAAATAATATTAATATTTTTATTAAATTCTATTTCTATTTCTTCATAATTTCTAAAATTTTGCAATTTTAATTTATTTATATACATTTATTTTTTCTATTTATTAATTTTTCTTCATCTATTAGAATTAAATACTATTCTTTCATTCTAATAGGAAGAACCATATAAATATAGTCTCCCCCTTCTTCTACAGGTCTTATAATACAAGGTGAAATGCTTGTTCCAAAATCAACGAAAACTTCTTCATCATCTATTGCACGAAAAGCATCTAAAAAATATTTTGGATTAAATCCTGCTTCTAAATTTTTTCCTTCTGTTGTAATATACATTTCTTCTTTTGCATCTCCTGTTTGATTTGTACAAGAAATAGTTACTTTTCCTATATCTATATTTACCTTTACAGGATATTTCTTTTCTTTTTCTATACTAGATGCAGAAATTAAACTTATTCTTTCAAAACATTCTTGCATAGTATTTTTATTTACTCTTATCCTTGTTTCCCAGTTTTCTGGAATAACACTTGCATAATTTAAAAATTCTCCATCTAATAATCTTGTTACCACTTTACAATTTTCCATTTCAAATAAAGCTTGGTTTTTAGCTATTCCTATTTTTATTGTATCAAAAGAATCTAATATTATTTTATTTATTTCATTTAATGTTCTTCCTGGAATTACAGCTATAAAATCATTCGTATTTGATTGCAAATATTTACTTTTCCAAGCTAATCTAAAACCATCTACTGCTACTACATTTAATTTATTATTTTTTACTTCAAATAAACAACCTGTAAAGATTGGTCTATTTTCTTCTGTACTTACTGCAAAAATTGTTTTTCTTATCATATCTTTTAGTGAATTTTGCTCTAATTCTATTGAATTTTCTACACTTATTTGTGGTAATTCTGGAAATTCATCAGGATTCATTGTTGCAAGTTTATATAAAGAACCTTCACATTCTATAACTAATAAATTCTTTTCATCTGTAGAAATGCTAATTTCTGCATCAGGTAATCTTCTAATTATTTCACTAAACATTATAGCATTTACTACAACATTTCCTTGTTCTTTTACTTCACAACTAAATATGTATTCTATTCCTATTTCTAAATCATATGTTGTTAATTTTACTTCATTATCATTTGTTTGAATTAAAATTCCTTCTAGTATAGGCATTGTAGTTTTTGTTGCTACCGCTTTAGTTACGGAATTAATAGCTTTAAGGATATTATCCTTTTCACAAACAAGTTTCATTTTTGTTTCTCCCTTTCTTTATATAAATATAGATATATTTTAGTAGTAGTAGTAGTAGGTAATGTGAATAATGTGGAAAAGTAAGTAAAAGCCTCTTTTCCCTATACTTTTTATATGTTAATAACTTAGTGGAAAATTTATAAAGTTATCTACATTATAAAATTGTATATGTGTAAAATTAAAATATTAACAGGTTATATACAGTAAATTAACATTTATATGTGGATAGTCTATGTAAATCTTCCGTAAGTAAAGATGCATTTTTTTAAATCAAACATAAATTTATCAAACATAAATTTAATAAAATATGAAAAAATGTTTTAATGAACATTATTTATCAGAAATTAATATGTTTTTCACACTTTCCACAATTCTTTTTGTACTAATATCTGTTTGAATTTCTTTTTCAATTTTATTGCATGCATGAATAACTGTTGTGTGATCTCTTTTTCCAAAGCCTGCACCTATTTTAGTTAAAGGTAAATCTGCTACATTTCTACACAAATACATAGCAATTTGTCTAGGAAAAGTAATATCATTAGACCTTTTTACACCTTTTAAAGATTCCACTGTTGTATTAAAATATTTTGCAACAGTTTCTTGAATTGACTCAAGAGATAATACTTTTTCTCTTTTGGTTACAACATCATTAATTGCTTTTTCTGTCATTTCCATTGTTATATGAGTATTTGTTAAAGATGCATTTGCAATTAATTTATTTAAAACTCCCTCTAATTCTCTAATATTAGAATCAATTTTTGTAGCAATATTGCTCAAAATATCATCATCTATTAATATATTTTCTAATTGTGCTTTTTTACGAAGAATTGCAAGACGAGTTTCATAATCTGCTTCTGATATATCTGCAATAAGTCCCCAATCAAATCTCGATTTTAATCTGTCTTCTAGTAAATTAATGTCTTTTGGAGGTCTATCACTTGAAATAATGATTTGTTTTCCACTTTCATATAAAGTATTAAAAGTATGAAAAAATTCTTCTTGACAACGGTCTTTTCCAGCAATAAATTGTATATCATCAATTAATAATACATCTATTGTTCTATATTTATTTCTAAACATTTCTGTTTTAGCATCTTTAATAGCATTTACTAATTGATTAGTAAAATTTTCAGATGTAACATATAATATTTTTGTATTTTTATTACTTAATAGAATTTCATTTGCAATGGCATGCATTAAATGCGTTTTTCCAAGACCTACTCCACCATATATAAATAAAGGGTTATAAGCAGTTCCAGGTGCCTCTGCAACAGCAAGAGCTGCAGCATGTGCAAATCTGTTATTATTTCCTACAACAAAAGAATCAAATGTATATTTTGGATTTAAAGTTGAATTAGAAAAAGTAGCTGTAAGATTATTTTGAAGAGCAGATGCTGATTTATCTTCTACAATATCGTCTTTTAAAACAACTGTAATTTCACAATTTTTATTAGTAATATAATTAAAAGTATTTTTTAATAAATCATTATATCTAGATAAGATGGATTCCTTTTGAAAGGCATTGTTTGCAACTAAAACTATATTGTTTCCCTCAAAACTGTCTATATCTAAATCTCTAATCCATGTTTCGTAAGAAATCTTAGTAACTTCATTTTTTAGAAGTTCTTTTGCTTTTGTTAAAAGTTCATTTAATTCTTCTTTTTGCATTGTATTTTCAATCCTTCCAAAGTGTAATGTTTATATAATTGCATATAAGTTATCCACACAATTATCCACAATATTTTATATAATATCAAAAAAAATATAAAATAGTCAATACAAAAATTATTTTATTTAAAAAATCTTATTTTTGTATTGACATAATAGTATTTTTAAGGTATAATTATAAAGCTTATTAGATGAAAAGGAGTGCTAAAAAAATGAAAAGAACATATCAACCAAAAAAGAGACAAGAACAAAAAGAACATGGTTTTATGAAAAGAATGCAAACAAAATCAGGTAGAAATGTATTAAAATCAAGACGCGCAAAAGGTAGAAAAAAATTAAGTGCATAAGAGTATAAAAGGTCATATATGTGTGACCTTTTTTGAAATTTTTAAAATCATTTAGGAATTAAAGTGATAAATATATGAGAAAAATAAAGACATTAAAGAAAAATTATGAATTTCGAAATGTATTATCAAAAGGAAAATTTTTTATAGGAAAACAAATTACAATTTATATTTCTAAAAATGAATTAAATACAAATATTATAGGAATAGCAATATCAAATAAAACATGTAATGCCGTAAGGAGAAATCATATAAAAAGACTTATTAGAGAAAATTATAAACTGGTAAAAAATGATTTAAAAAAGGGATATAATATTGTTTTTTTGTGGAATAAAAAAGATTTAGTAGAAAATGCAAGTTTTGAAATTATAAAAAAAGATTTTAATTTTTTGTTAAAAAAGGCACAATTACTATGAAAAAAATACTATTGTTTTTAATAGAAAAATATCAAAAATATATTTCACCTTTGTTAGGGAAAAGGGGAGTAAATTGCAAATATTATCCTAGTTGTTCAGAATATATGAAACAGGCAATTAAAAAATATGGAAGTGTAAAAGGGTTATATATAGGAACAAAAAGAATTTTAAGATGCAATCCATTTTCAAAAGGTGGATATGATCCATTAGATTAGTTTGGAGGAAATATGGGATTTATAGCAGGATTATTTGGATATTTATTAAATGCGTTATACATATTATTTAATAATTATGGTGTTGCAATTATTGTTTTTTCAATAATTTTAAGACTTATTTTAATACCAATTACAATTAAACAGCAAAAGTCAATGAAAAAATCGCAAGAATTGCAAGAAGAAATGAAAGAAATATCTCGAAAATATAAAAACAATCCAGAAAAATTAAATCAGGAAACCATTGATTTATATAAAAGAGAAAAAATGAGTCCTTTTAGTGGATGTTTAAGTTCTATAGTACAAATAATTATTATATTATCTGTATTTTGGCTTGTAAGTCAACCTCTAACATATATGAAAAAAGTAAATGAACCATATAACTCACAAACAGATGTAGAAGAAGAAAAAGTAAGCGTAATAGATTATTATAAAAACAAATTAAAGATTGATAACAATGGACAAAATACTTCTTATCAAGAAATTGAAATTATAAATAGATATGGTAGTCAAGACGAAAGAGTAAATGTAAATATGGATTTCTTAGGGCTTGATTTAAGCAAGGTTCCAGGAAATAATTTAAATGATTGGAGAGTATATGTAATACCTGCGTTATATGTAATTTCGTCTATAATTTCTATCCACCTTACAACAGGGATGGCAAAGAAGAAAGAAGAAGAGAAAAATAAAGAAAATGTTGAATCTAAAGAAGAAAATGAAGACGAATTAGAGGCTATACAAGCAATGAATAAAAATATGATGTATATGATGCCAATTATGTCAGTATTTATTGCATTTATTGCACCATTGGGACTTGCATTATATTGGTTTATAAGTAATGTATTAATGACAATTGAAAAAGTTATAATAGATAGAATTATGAAACATAAGGAGGAAAAAGCAAATGCCTAAAACGATTATTTCAGAAGGAAAAACAACAAACGAAGCTATCACAAATGGCTTAAGACAGTTAAATGTTTCAAAAGATAAAGTAGAAATTAAAGTTTTAGAAAATACAGAAAAAAGAAGCTTTTTTAGTATTTTAGCACCTCGTATAGTTAAAGTAGAACTTACATTAAAAGACGAAAATATGAGTGCAGAAAATAATGTAGGTAAAAGAGAGACAAAAAGAGAAACAAAGCCAGAAGATATAGAAATTGCAAAAAATAATATAGAAAAATTTTTAAGTGATTTTAGTAAAAGTTTTGAAAATATTTCTTATACAATTAGTTATGAGCAAGAATTTTTAAATGTTAATATAAAAGGAGAAAATTCTTCAAAATTAATTGGATATAGGGGAGATGTACTAAATTCTCTACAAACTATAATTAGCATGATTGCAAATAAAAATTGTAGTTCACGAGTTAGAGTTACATTAAATATAGGAAATTATAAAGAAAAAAGACAAAAATCATTAGAAGAATTAGCAGATAAAATTTCTAAAACAGTTCTAAAAACAGGAAAATCTATTACATTAGAACCAATGGTAGCATATGAAAGAAAGATTATTCATAATCGCTTACAGTTAAATGATAAAGTAAAAACATATAGCATAGGAGAAGAACCTTATAGAAAGGTTGTTATATCAAAAAAATAAATAATAAAATCTGAAGTCAAAGTGAGGATTTATCGTAGAAATACAATAAAATTCTATCTTTGACTTTTTTATATAAAAAGATAAGGAGAAAAAATGGAAAGTACAATAGCAGCAATAGCGACAGCTACAGGAACAGGCGGTATAGGAATTATTAGAATGAGTGGAAAAGAATGTTTTAATATTTTAAAAAAGATATTTATTCCAAAAAATAAAAATATAAAAATAGATGATGTCCAAGGCTATACTTTGAAATATGGATATATAATAGATTCAGAAAATAAAGAAAAAATAGACGAAGTTTTAGTTTCTTTTTTCAAAGCACCTAAAAGCTATACAACGGAAAATATGTGTGAAATCAATTCACATGGCGGAACTTTAATAGAACAAAAAATATTAGAACAGTGCCTAAAAAATGGGGCAGAACTTGCACAGCCGGGAGAATTTACAAAAAGAGCTTTTTTAAATGGTAGAATAGATTTATCACAAGCAGAATCTGTTATAGATTTAATAAATTCTAAAACAGAAAAAGAGGCAAAGGCTTCATTTAGCCAGCTACAAGGAAATTTATCAAAAAAGATAAATGAAATAAGAGATAAGCTATTAGATATAATGGCAGACATAGAGGCATCAATTGATTATCCAGAATATGATATAGAAGAAACTACAAAGCCAAAATTGTTAGCTGTTTTAAAAGAAACTACTGACAAATTGATAAATCTACAAAACAGTTTTGAAAACGGAAAAATTTTAAGAGATGGTGTAAAAACAGTTATTATAGGCAAACCAAATGCAGGCAAATCTTCTTTATTAAATATTATGCTTGATGAGGAAAGAGCTATTGTAAGTGACATAGAGGGGACAACAAGAGATACAATAGAAGAATTTATAAATATAAATGGAGTCCCTTTAAAATTAATAGATACAGCAGGAATAAGAAATGCAAAAGATAGAATAGAAGAAATTGGAATAAAAAAAGCGATTGATTTAATAGAAGAGGCAGATTTAGTTATTGCGATTTTTGACGAGACAAAAGATTTAACAGAAGAAGACGAAAAAATATTAGAGTTAACAAAAAATAAAAAAACAATTGCTTTGCTAAATAAATCGGATTTGGGACAAAAAAATGAAAAAACGATAAATTATATTAAGCAAAAAAATAAATGCGTTATAGAGGCATCTATGAGATCAAAAAAAGGAATCGACAAATTGTATTCAGAGATAGAAAAAAGTTTTAAGCTAAATGAAATAGATATAGGAAAAGAAACCGTAATTACAAATATTAGACATAAAAATCAAATAGATAAGGCTTTAAATAATGTAGAAAATGCAATTAAAACAATAAATGACATGATGCCAATAGATATTGTAGCAATACAAATAAAACAAATATTACAAGACCTAGGAAATATTACAGGTGATAATGTTTCGGAAGATATAATAAATGAAATCTTTTCTAAGTTTTGTTTGGGCAAATAAAATACATTGACATAAAGACAACAAATGTCGAAAAATGTCGAATACAAAAATAAGAAAAAATAAAAATACAAAAACAAGTTTGTAAAACACAATTTTTTGTTTCATAAAAAACGGAGGTAAGTATGAAATATCAAGCAGGAGAATATGATGTAGCAGTAATTGGAGCAGGACATGCTGGATGTGAGGCAGCACTTGCTTGTGCAAGAATGGGCTTTAAGACATTACTATTTTCTATAAGTTTAGAGGCAGTAGCTAATATGCCTTGTAACCCTCATATAGGGGGAAGTTCAAAAGGACATCTTGTAAAAGAGTTAGACTGTTTGGGTGGAGAAATGGGAAAAAATATTGATAAAACTTTTACACAACTTCGTATGTTAAATACTTCAAAAGGACCAGCAGTTTATTCTTTAAGAGCACAAGCTGATAGAAAAAGATATCAAATGGAAATGAAACACACTTTGGAAAAACAAGAAAATCTATTTTTGAAGCAAGCAGAAATTGTAGATATAGGGGTAGAGGATAATAAAGTTAAGTCTGTAGAAACTAATATAGGTGCTATCTATCAAGTTAAATCTGTTATTATAGCAACAGGAACATATTTGAAAGGCAAGATTTACATAGGAGAAACATCATTTGAAAGCGGACCTGATGGAGTTTTTCCATCTGTAAAACTATCTGATGTATTAAAAAAAATAGGCATTAATTTAGTTAGATTTAAAACTGGAACGCCTGCAAGAGTAAATAAAAATAGTATAGATTTTTCTAAAATGGAAATACAAGAGGGTGACGAAAACCCTACTGCATTCTCTTTTGAAGATAAGATAAATAAAAAAGTAGAGCAATTGCCTTGTTATTTAACTTATACAAATAGTAAAACACATGATATAATCAGAAAAAACTTGCACCGCTCGCCTTTATATAGTGGAGAAATTACAGGAACAGGACCTAGATA
This sequence comes from uncultured Clostridia bacterium, assembly GCA_947591045.1. Taxonomy (GTDB): domain Bacteria; phylum Bacillota; class Clostridia; order TANB77; family CAG-508; genus CALXVA01. The sequence goes on along the minus strand of CANQCV010000004.1, from coordinate 44,194 downwards.
TTGCCCATCAATAGAAGACAAAGTAGTTCGTTTTAGTGATAAAGAAAGACATCAAATATTTATAGAGCCAATGGGAAAAGATACAGACGAAATGTATGTACAGGGAATGAGTTCGTCTCTTCCAGAAGATGTTCAAATTGCTATGTATAGAACAATTCCGGGACTAGAGCATGTAGAGTTTACAAGACCTGCATATGCAATAGAATATGATTGTATTGACCCACTAGAACTTAAATTATCATTAGAACATAAAAAAATAGAGGGAATGTTTTTTGCGGGACAAATTAATGGAACTTCTGGATATGAAGAGGCGGCTGTACAAGGAATAATGGCAGGAATTAATTGTGCAAGAAAATTACAAGAAAAAGAGCCAATTATACTTGATCGTTCACAAGCATATATAGGTGTTTTAATTGATGATATTATTACAAAGGGTACAAATGAACCATATAGGATGATGACTTCAAGAGCAGAATATAGGCTACTTTTAAGGCAAGACAATGCAGATTTAAGGTTGACCGATATAGGCTATGAGGTAGGTTTAATTTCAAAAAAAAGATATAAAAAATTCCTTCAAAAGAAAGAACAAATAGAAAAAGAAATTGAAAGAATAAAGCAAACAACGATAAAACCAACTAAAAAAGTAAATGATTTCTTAGAAAAAAATGAGTCTTCTACAATATCTGGTGGAATTAAATTAGCAGATTTATTAAAAAGAACAGAGTTAGATTACAAAAGGCTGGCAGAAATAGATGAAAATAGACCAAAACTTTCAAAAGAAGTAGAAGAAGAAGTAGAAATTCAAGTGAAATATGAGGGATATATAAAATTACAAGAAGAACAGGTAGAAAAATTTAAAAAATTAGAAAAGAAAGTAATACCAGAGGGAATAGATTATAACCAAATAAAGGGGTTAAGGATAGAGGCAAGACAAAAATTAGATAAAATTAAACCAACATCAGTAGGACAAGCATCAAGGATATCAGGAGTTTCTCCTGCTGATATTTCAGTCCTATTAATTTATTTAGAACAATTAAAAAACAAATAGAAAGGATAAATATGGATAAAGAAGAATTTTTTAATGATATAAAGGAAAAAGCACAAAAGTTAAACATTACTATTCGGAAAAGAAGAGTCAGAAAAGTTTTATAAATATATGAATTTATTGCTAGAAACAAATGAAAAAATGAATTTAACTGCAATTACAGATGAAAATGATATTATTTTAAAGCATTTTATAGATAGTATCACGATAAACAAGTATGTTAAAGATAAAAAATGTGTTATGGATATTGGTACAGGAGCAGGCTTTCCTGGCATTCCTTTAAAAATTATAAATCAAGAAACCAAATTCATATTAGTAGATTCATTACAAAAAAGAATAGGTTTTTTACAAGAAGTATGTGAGAAACTTGAATTTAACAATATAGAATGTATCCATTCAAGAGCAGAAGATTTAGCAGTTAAAAAAGAATATAGAGAAAACTGTGATGTTTGTGTATCAAGAGCTGTTGCAAGACTTGCTACTTTATTAGAATATATGATTCCTTTTGTAAAAGTAGGTGGTAAATGTATTTGTATGAAAGCAAAAGATATTTCAGAAGAATTAGAAGAGTCAAAAAAGGCAATAGAAGAATTAGGCGGAAAACTTGAGAATGTAGAGCAAATACAATTGCCAGACAGTGATATTATGAGAAATATAATAGTAATAAACAAAATAAAAAATACACCAGAAAAATATCCAAGAAAAGCAGGAAAACCGTTAAAACAGCCAATTATATAGCTTTATAAATTTCTTATAAAAAATATAAAAAAAATTAAGATATTTCATTGACATATTAATCATAATTTTATATGATTAATATGTTATTTTTATGTAAAAAATCTGACAAATGGAGGACTTAAAAAGTGGGAAAAATTGTATCAATTGCAAATCAAAAAGGAGGAGTAGGAAAGACTACAACCTCAATAAATTTAAGTACAATTCTTGCAAAAAAAGGAAAAAAAGTCTTACTAATAGATGCAGATCCTCAAGGTAATGCGTCTAGTGGAATTGGAATAGAAAAAGAAGTAGAAGAGTCTGTTTATGATATATTAATAAATGATGAAGAAATTGAAAAAGTTGTCAAAAAAACAAATATTAAAAACTTATCAGTTTGTCCATCAAATATAAACCTTGCAGGAGCAGAAGTAGAGCTTGTTTCTATGATGTCTAGAGAATATAGATTAAAAGAAAAACTAGACAATGTAAAAAATGAATATGACTTTGTAGTTATTGACTGTCCACCATCATTAGGTTTAATTACTCTAAATGCATTTACTGCGTCAGATACTGTTTTAATTCCGGTACAATGTGAATATTACGCATTAGAGGGGTTAGGACAATTAATAAATACAATTAATTTGGTAAAAAAGCACTTAAACAAGAATTTAGAGATAGAAGGGGCGCTTCTTACTATGTATGATGCTAGAACAAATTTATCAAATGAAGTAGTAAAAGAAGTTAAAAAGTATTTTGATGATAAGGTTTATAAAAATGTGATTCCAAGAAACATAAAATTGAGTGAGGCACCAAGCTATGGAATGCCTATTACTATATATGATCCAAGGTCTAAAGGGGCAAAAAGTTACGAAAAGTTTGTAAAAGAATTTTTAAAGAGCAATGAGCCAGATTCAAAGGGTAAACATGCATTATAAAAAATAAAAATAAGAAATAGGAGATGGATATAATGAATAAAAAAACAGGATTAGGAAAAGGGTTAGATGCTTTATTTTCAGATAGTATTTTAAAAGAAGAGGAAGTTTTGCAAGATGGAGAAGAAATAGTAAAAAGTATAAAGGTAATAGATATTGAGCCAAATAGAAATCAGCCAAGGAAAATTTTTGATAGTGAATCTTTAGAAGAACTTGCAGAATCAATAAAAAGGTATGGAGTTATTCAGCCAATTATAGTAAATAAAAAGGACGACTATTATGAAATTGTTGCAGGAGAGAGAAGATGGAGAGCAGCTAAAAAAGCAGGACTTACAACAATGCCTTGTATTATAAGAGGTGATGACGAAAGAAAAAACAAAGAGATAGCTTTAATTGAAAATATCCAAAGGGAAGACCTAAACCCAATAGATAAAGCAAGGGGCTTTAGGCAACTAATGGATGAGTATGGAATGACACAGCAACAACTTTCAGATACTATAGGGCTTAGCAGAAGCGGTATTGCAAATACTGTTAGAATATTAAATTTGGATCCTCGTGTTATAAATTTAGCAGAAGAGGGAAAACTAACAGAAGGACATTGTAGATCACTTATGGCAATACAAGATTCAGAAAAACAATATTTGGCAGCTCAAAAAATCGTAGAAAAAGGCGAGACAGTAAGAGATATTGAACAAACAGTAAAAAACAATAAAAAAGCACAAAAAATAGATCCAAAATATGACGCTATTTTTAGAGATATCGAAGACTCTTTCCAAGGCTTTTTTGGAACAAAAGTAAGGCTAGATGCAAAGAAAAGAAGCGGAAGAATCATAATTCAATATTCTTCAAATGAAGACTTGGAGAGAATTTTAAATTTAATTAAATAAAAACAAGGAGATATTATGGAGTATATTTTAGAATTGTTAAAAACAGATACTTTTTTGTATATTATGTTAGGAAGTATAATATTACTTTTTGTATTGTACATTTCAACAGTTGTAAACATTACAAAATTAAGAAAAAGTTATATTAAGTTTATGAAAAAATTAGGTAATGGTGATAATGTAGACGAGATGTTAAGGACATATATTGGAGTTGTACAAAAAGTTGAAAACAAAAATAATGAACTTACTTCATATTGTGAACAATTGGACAAGCATATTGAAAAATGTACACAAAAGATAGGAATGGTTAGATATAACGCTTTTAGAGATACAGGAAGTGACTTAAGTTTTGCACTTGCTTTATTAGACGAAAACAATAATGGAGTTGTTTTAAATGGCATTTATGCAAGAGATATGTCTAATATCTATGCAAAGCCAGTAGAGAAAGGAACATCTAAATATGCACTTTCAGAAGAAGAGAAAGAGGCAATTTCAAGAGCAATGAGTCAAGAGTAGGCAATTATAACTATAAAAATTCTAAAATTTACTATTGACAAGTAAGGCCAAAATGTGCTAATATATATACTGTTACCGCGTTTAGTAACAGTTACACGGAGAGGTGGTCGAGTTGGTTTATGGCACCAGTCTTGAAAATTGGCGTAGGTTTGTAGCCTACCGTGGGTTCGAATCCCACCCTCTCCGCCATTTTTTTAAATTTATATGGAGCAGTACCCAAGTGGTTGAAGGGGGCAGTTTGCTAAACTGCTAGGGTTCGTTAAGGGCCGCGGAGGTTCAAATCCTCTCTGTTCCGCCAAAAGTAGTAGATTTTCTACTACTTTTTTTGTGTGAAAATTACAACATTCGAAAGCTTTATATGACAAATAGATTTTAGTGAAAAATGTTTGACTTTTTCTAAGAAAGTATATATAATAAATATAGGAAGTAAACATACAGAATGTATGTTACACTGTAAAATGTGATAAACACTACATTGCCGTACCAAAGCAAAATGTAGTGTTTTTATTTATGCCTTATTATTACAAATTATGGAAAAATTTTCTATATAATAGAGTAAAATTGCCTTGGTCTAATAATATATACCATATTACTTGAATATATATAATAAAAAAGTAATAAAAGAGGTATAGAAAAATGAGAGAAATAGAATATAATAGAGAAAAAGCAGTAGCTTATGCTAAAAAATGGGCATTTGCAAGAAATCCAAAATACTATAACTTTGACCCAGTAGGTGGAGATTGCACAAATTTTATATCTCAATGTATTTATGAGGGTTGCAGGACAATGAATTACACCAAGAATACAGGTTGGTATTATATTAATGGAAATAATAAATCACCATCATGGAGCGGAGTAGAATTTTTATATAATTTTTTAACTAAAAATAAAAGCGTAGGACCTTACGGAAAAACAGAAGTAATAGAAAATTTACAAATAGGAGATATTTTACAACTATCTTTTGACGGCAAAAAATTTTCGCATACATTAATTGTTGTGGCAATTGATAATAAAAATAATTTATCTGGAATAAAAATTGCCTCACATACATTTGATAGTTTTGATAAAGCAGTTACAGAATATGAATTTAAAAAAGTGAGAATGATTCATATAGAAGGAGCAAGAACATATTAAATTTTATATTATTTCTTTTTTATAGAAGATAAGTAAGGTGTTAGTTCGTCAGTGACTTCTAAAATATAATCACATGATGTATTATAGAATTTTGCTAGTTTACGAATATAGTCGGCAGGAATATCTCTTTTTCCAGTTTCATATAAACTATATTGTTGTCTTGTAATTTTTAAAAATTGAGCAACTTCATGTTGCTTTTTATCACAATCTTCTCTTAAATCTTTTAATCTTCTTAAATACATAAAATTCATCTCCATGAATTTATATTATCATGCATTTAAAAGTATGCATGAAAAAGCATTTAAACAAATGCAAGACTTACAAAATCTTGACTATATAGTAAAGATATACTGCTATTGACATTTATATTTGCAGAGGTGTATAATACAATAAATGCATTCAATTGAATGCATGATGAATATAAATAAAAAAATAATACATATTAACAAAAGAGGAGGAAGTTTCCATGATTAATAAAAATAAAGGTATTACATTAATTGCATTAGTTGTAACAATAATTATTTTGATAATACTAGCAACAGTAAGTATAAATATGGTAGTAGGAGAAAATGGGCTAATAAGAAAAGCAGAGCAAGCAAGAGATGCCTATGAAGAAAGTAGTAAAAGAGAAGAAGAAGATATGGGGCAAATAATTGACGAAATGGAGATTTTATTAGCAGACGGAGAGGCACAAACAGTAACAGATGAAAAGCCAGGAGAGCTTTCAGGAGACGGAAGTAAAGAAAAGCCATATTTAATAGAAAGCATAGAAGATTTAGTAAAATTTTCTGAAAAAGTAAATGGTGGAGAAACATTTGAAGAAAAAGTAGTAAAATTAAAAGTAAATTTAGATTTTAGCAATGATATATCATATGTAGATTCAACGAGGAAAGACTATGGAAATATAAATGGAATAAATGAAACAGAAGAACTAAAGGTAGAGCTAACAACAGGAACAGGTTTTAAGCCAATAGGAACAGATAGCAATAATTTTAACGGAACATTTGACGGAGGAGGGCATACAATAAAGAATATATATATATCAGCGACCGATAATTATGTAGGTTTATTTGGAATGACTGGAGAAAAAAGTAATATAAAGAATATAGAAATATTAAAAGCAAATATAAAATCAACAGGAAGTTATGTAGGAGGACTAATAGGAAAAAGTAAGGGAACAGTAGAGAAAGTTACGATAAGAGAAGGAAAAATAGAAGGAAATGAACAAATAGGAGGGGTAGTAGGACAAGCAGAAAAATCTACAATTGTATCATGCACAAATACAGGAAGTATAACAGGAGGTAGATATATAGGAGGAATAGCAGGATATATAGAAAATAATTCTACAATAGAAAGTTGTAGCAACAACGGAGTTATAGTTGGAAATGGAATACTTTATAGTACTGATAACCAGTATCATTCTCTAGTAGGAGGAATAGCAGGCTCTGTTAATAATAATAGTAAAATAATTAATTCAAGCAATCATAATATAGTGAAGAGTACGAGAGGAATTAATATAGGTGGAATTGTAGGTGAAGTAGTAAATAATTCAACAATATCAAAATGTTATAATGAGGGTAAAATAGGAATATTAGAAAAAAATATTTATGAAATGAATGTAGGAGGTATTTGTGGGGCTTTACGCTTGACATCAACAGTTTCACAATGCTTTAATAAAGGGGAGATAAATGGAGAAAGTGCAGTGGGTGGCATAGTAGGCTATATGGGGTATAATTCAACAGCACTAATAGAGAACTGCTATAATACGGGAAGTATAACAGGTATGACAGGAATAACTGGTGGCATAGGGGTTGTAGCTGGTAATACCACTAAGAGCGAAATAAAAAATAGTTATAATACAGGAATTGTTAGTGTAACTGAAGAAACAGCCAATAACATACGGAGGAATCGTAGGAACTGGTAATATAAATAAGACAACAGTAACAAATTGTTATTATTTATCAGGAACATATGACGGAGCAATAAATGGACAAGACACAGAAGGACAAAATCAGAAAAAGACAGACGAAGACATGAAAAAGGAAGACTTTGTAAGTACACTAGACAACGGAAATGAAGAGTCAGTTTGGGCAAAGGACGAAAGCAATAAAAATAACGGATATCCAGTATTAAAATAAAAAAAATACTTGACTAAAGAGAAAAATATGACTATACTGTAAAGGTAATAGGTAATAAAAAAATACAAACAAAGGAGAAAAGTAAGACATGAAAAATGCTGAAAGCCTTAATACTGTAAGAGAGAGAGAGAGAGAGAGAGAGAGCTACAATTTAGAAAAGTAGAGGAAAGCGAAAGAATCGCTTTGTTTGTGATATATAAAGACAGACTATTTATGTAAAAATAAATGGCCTGTCTTTTTTTGCGCATATTTTAATTACAAATGAAGAAATTGAGTAATATATTAATAGATGTGTTAAAAACAAATTACATTGACATTTGTGTCGTGAAAATATATAATACAATAAAAGAATTAAATCAAATGTACAATGAATATAAATAAAAAAATAATACATATTAACAAAAGAGGAGGAAGTTTCCATGATTAATAAAAATAAAGGTATCACATTAATCGCACTAGTTGTAACAATAATTATTTTGATAATATTAGCAACAGTAAGTATAAATATGGTGGTAGGAGAAAATGGCTTAATAAAAAAAGCAGAGCAAGCAAGAGATGCCTATGAGGAAAGTAGCAAAAGAGAAGAAGATAATTTTGAAGAATTGGCCAATGAATTTGATGATTTAATTTTATCAAAAAAACCAGAAACAGTAGAAGATGCGATAAAGAGAAAATATACATTTGAAACCAATACAGAAATAAAGGACGAATATGATAACCCAATAACAGTACCAGCAGGTTTTCATATAGTAACTCCTTCGGAAGATAATACTGTAGTGTATGATTATTCAGACAAGAATGGAATTCCAACTGTTCAAGACGGAATAGTAATAGCAGACGAAGAAGAAAATCAATTTGTATGGATACCAGTAAGTACAGAGAAAAGAAAAATAAAAGATAAAAATAATGGAGAAACAGAAATAATATTAGGAAGATATACTTTTTCTGAAGATGGAACCCCATCTTCACCAAAAACAGACGGAACAGAAATGAAACTAACAAGTACATCAACTTATTCTTGCACAGAGGAAACAGAAGAAAATCATACTTATAAAAATACAATAGCAAAAAGTATAGAAGACTTTAAGAAAAGTGCAAATGAAAAAGGAGGATATTATCTAGCAAGATATGAAGCAAGCTATAATGCAACTACTCAAAAGCCATATAGTAGACCTTCTGTAGGAACGCCACAATCTGCAAGTGGAGTGGCGCCAACTTTGGATAGACAACTATGGAATAATATAAAGCAACCAGAGGCAGCAGAGAAAGCTAGAAATATGTACACTGCAAAAACATTTGAAAGTGATTTAGTAAATAGTTATGCATGGGATACGGCAATAGTATTTATACAAAAATATGGAGGAGAGGAAAATAAAAATTATTCAGTACAAATAGCTAAAAATTATATTGGAGAAGAATACAGTCCACAAGCAGAAAATACGGGAGAAAGACCAGATAGTGAAGGAAAAGATACAACAGATAAAGTATGTAATATATATGACATGGCAAGTAATTGTTGGGAGTTTTCTACAGAAACATTCTGCGAGGAAGAAAAGCCATGTGTTTATAGAGGCGGAGCTTACTATGTAGATAGGAAGACTAGTGACCGTTGGCGGGTATCCCAATACTGCATGTAGAACTGACCAAAGCTTTCGTGTGATATTATATATTTAATATATATTAGTAAATAAGCAACAAAAAAAGTTCCATATATAGGAACTTTTTTGTTGTCATAATTTTTTTATTGGTTTACAGTTTCTTTTTTTGTTTTAGAAACTCTATCTATATTTTCTTTATCTACTGCTTGTTTTTCTTTTTGTTTTTTCTTTAAATTATCTTTTGCAACTGTCATTAAAAGTTTAATTCTGTTAGTTTGATTTGATTCACTTGCTCCAGGATCATAATCTATTGGAGAAATGTTTGCATCAGGATACTTATTTCTAATTGTTTTTATAACACCTTTTCCAACAACATGATTTGGAAGGCAGGCAAATGGCTGTACACATACAATATTTGCAATTCCATGTTCTATATATTCAATCATTTCTGCTGTTAAAAACCATCCTTCTCCTGTTTGATTTCCAATAGAAAGGATATTTTTAACTTTTTCCTCTAACTCAAATATGTCACATGGTTGTAAGTATCCTTTTTTAGATTGAGAAAGTGCAATTCTTTCATCTTTTTCTAAAATATCAATCAATTTTATTGCAGTTTTAAATAGTTTAGCTTTTAATTTATCAGTTTTTATCAATTTATTAAATGTTATTTTATGTGTTGCAATAAATTTTATAAATCCCATAAAGTCAGGTAAAATTACTTCTGCTCCCTCTTCTTCTAATTTTTCTGCAACAAAGTTATTTCCAAATGGATGGTATTTTATTAATACTTCACCAACAATTCCTACTTTTGGTTTTTCTATTGAGGTATCTAATTTGATTTTTTCAAAATCTTCTACTATTTCATAAATACTTCTTTTGAAATCTTTCATAGTAGATTTTTCTAATAATTTTTTGCATTTTTCCATCCATGTGTCAAATAGTTTTTGAGTTTCACCTTTATTTATTTCGTAAGCTCTATTTTTTGTAAGCATTTTTTGTAATAAATCTGCATAAACCACTGTTTTTAATAATCTTTCAAGCAAAGGAAGAGTTATCTTAAAACCTGGCATTTTTTCCATACCAACAACATTAAATGAGAGTACGGGAACATTTTCAAATCCAGCATCTTTTAGAGCTTTTCTAATAAAGCCAATATAGTTTGTTGCTCTACAGCCACCACCAGTTTGAGACATAATTAAAGCTGTTTTGTTTATATCATATTTACCAGATTCTAATGCCTCAATCATTTGTCCGGTTGTTAAAATAGATGGGTAACAAGCATCGTTATTAACATATTTTAACCCTGTTTCAACAGTATGTTCCGTGCATTCTCTTAAAAGCTCTACTCTATATCCAGACGCTTTTACAGCAGATTCCAAAAGTTCAAAATGGATAGGAGCCATTTGAGGAATTAAAATAGTGTAATCATCTTTCATTTCTTTTGTAAATATTTTTTTATGTATTTCATAGTCCCCATTTCCCTTTTGCAATTCTTTATTTGCTAGGCGTTTATTCATACTAGCTAGAAGTGAACGAATACGAATTCTAACCGCTCCTAAATTGTTTATTTCGTCTATTTTAATCAATGTATACATTTTTCCAAAGCTAGTTAAGATTTCTTCTACTTGGTCTGTTGTAACAGCGTCAACACCACAACCAAAAGAATTTAGTTGTACTAATTCTAAATTATCGTGTTTTCCAACATAATCTGCTGCTGCATATAGCCTTGCATGAAACATCCATTGGTCTACTACTCTTAAAGGTCTTTTTACTTCAGTTTGATTTGCTATACTATCTTCGGTTAAAACGCATAAACCTAAACTTGTGATTAATGTATCTATACCGTGATTTACTTCTGGATCTACATGGTAAGGACGACCAGCAAGTACAATTCCTTTTAAATTGTTTTCTTCAATATATTTTACGGTATCAACACCTTTTTTATGAATGTCATCCCTACACTTTTGATATTCGGCTTCTGCCTTAATAGCAGCGTCCATAAGTTCTTTTTTAGTAAAATTATATTCTTTAAATTCAGGTAATTCCATAATTGTTTTTACTAAATTTTTAGTATCAAAAGGTAAAAATGGATTTAAAAATTTAATATTTTTTTCTTTTAACTCTTCTACATTATTTTTTAATACTTCTGAATAAGATATTACGATAGGGCAATTATAATGATTATCAGCTTTTTCATATTCTTTTCTAGAATATGGCATACAAGGGTAGAATATTGTTTTTACTCCTTGCTCAATTAGCCCTATAATATGACCATGAGAAAGCTTTGCAGGAAAACATACTGATTCAGAGGGCATTGATTCCATTCCTTTCTCATATGTTTTTCTAGAGCTTTTTTCAGAAAGTATAACTCTAAAGCCAAGAGAAGTTAAAAATGTAAACCAAAATGGATAGTCTTCATACATATTCAAAACTCTTGGAATACCAATAGTTCCACGAAAAGCGTCTTTTTCTTCTAGTGGAGTGTATCCAAAGATTCTATCATATTTATACTTAACTAAATTTGGTAGTTCTGTTTTTTCTCCTATTAGGCCAGCACCTTTTTCACAACGATTTCCAGATATATATTTTTTGCCACTACTGAATTTATTAATTGTAAGTAAGCAATGATTTTCGCATCCATTACAACGAACATGTGAAATATCAATCTTTAGATTGTCTAAATCTTCACCCTTTGCAAGAGTAGAAGTATATTCCATATCCAAATTTGCCTCATATTGTTCTTTGCTAAGTAGTGCTACTCCATAAGCTCCCATTAACCCAGCAATATCAGGTCTTACAACATTTCTTCCGACAATTAATTCAAAAGCTCTTAATACTGCATCATTGTAAAAAGTTCCACCTTGTACGACAATGTGAGCACCTAGTTTTTTAACATCTCTTACTTTCATAACTTTTTGAATAGCGTTTTTAATAACAGAATAAGAAAGACCGCTTGAAATATCGCCTACAGAGTAACCCTCTTTTTGGGCTTGTTTAATTTTTGAGTTCATAAATACAGTACATCTTGAACCTAAATCAACTGGTCTTCTTGCCTCTAATGCTTCACGCACAAATTCTTCTATAGAAAGGTTTAAGCTTTTTGCAAAGGTTTCAATAAAAGAACCACATCCAGAAGAACAAGCCTCATTTAGCATAATGTTATCAATAGCACCATTTTTTAATTTAATATATTTCATGTCTTGCCCACCAATATCTACAATGCTTGTTACATTAGGCATGAATTTTTTTGCTGCAGTGTAGTGAGCAATAGTTTCAATTTCATTTAGGTCTACATTTAAAGCGGTTTGTATTAATTTTTCACCATATCCAGTAACACCGCTATAACGAATGGTAACTTTTTCTGGAATTTGACTATATAATTGTTTTAACATTTTAATAACACTTTGCAAAGGATTTCCCTCGTTACTACCATACAAAGAATATAAAAGGCGTCCCTCTTTATCTATTAAAACTAATTTCGTTGTTGTAGAACCTGCATCAATTCCAACAAAAGCGTCTCCCTCGTAAGTTTTTAAATCAGCTTTTTCTACTGTATCTTTTTCATGTCTTTTTTTAAATTCTTCATATTCTGCATCAATAGAAAATAGAGGAGCTAATGGATGTGAAGTGTCGTCATGAGATATTTTTAATAATTGTATTTTACTTTTTAATTTTTCTACTGTAATTGGGTGACTATCTTGCGAATCAAGTGCAGCTCCTTTTGCAACTAACAAATGAGCTTCTTCTGGCACTATAATAGAATCTCCCTCTAAGTGTAGAGTTTCTATAAAGCGGGCTCTTAACTCTGACAAATAATTTAAAGGACCACCCAAAAAAGCAACTTTTCCTCTAATTGGTCTACCGCAAGCAAGACCACTAATTGTTTGGTTTACAACTGCTTGAAAAATAGAGGCTGCGATATCTTCTTTTGCAGCACCCTCATTTAATAGAGGTTGCACATCTGTTTTTGCAAAAACACCGCAACGAGATGCAATCGGATAAATCATTTTATGATTTTTTGCTAGCTCGTTTAAGCCACTAGGATCTGTATGAAGTAAAGATGCCATTTGATCTATAAATGCACCAGTACCCCCAGCACATGTACCATTCATACGCTGTTCGATAGATTTATCAAAATAAATAATTTTTGCGTCTTCACCACCAAGTTCAATAACTACATCTGTTTGAGGAATATATTTTTCAACTGCTCGTTTACAAGATACTACTTCTTGAATAAAAGGTAAATCTAAAAATTTTGCAGCTGACATTGCGCCAGAACCTGTTAAAGCAATGGTAAAGATTTCTTCTGGATACATATTTGCCAAATTTTCTAAAACATTACATACAGTATTTTTGGTATCTGAAAAATGTCTTTGATAGTCACTATAAATAGTTTCTAGTGCCTCATTCATAACAACTATTTTTACCGTTGTAGAACCAACATCTAATCCTACATGTAATAAATTATTCATAATAAAAACTCCTTGTAATATATGTCTATTTATATAAAATGAAAATTATTTAAATTTGTATAAAAAATAGACAATCACTACCTTTAATTGTATACGGAAATAGCAAATTTGTCAATTACAAAATATATGAAATAAGTTCTAAAAAACACTTGTCTATCATAACAATGTTAATAACTAAAACAAGCTGTAAAGGCAAAAATAGGGGAGGAGAAAATTATGAATAAAAAGAAAATTGCAATTATTGCTATTATTATTTTAATTTTAGGAATAGGAGTATGGCTTATTTTTGATTTTAAAGGTGATAATCCAAATAAAATAGTAGAATATTTGCCAGAAGAAGAAATTTCTGACACACAATTAAGGCAAACTATTGTATCTTTGTATTTCCAAAGTAAAAATACGGACGAATTAGTATCAGAGGGAAGATTAATAGATGCAAAACTTTTGCTAAATGAGCCATATAAAACTTTACTAGAGCTTTTAATGGAAGGTCCAAGAAATGAAAAACTAGAAAAATTAATTCCAGATGGAACAGTCGTAAATAAAGTTGAACTTAAAAAAGACATTTTATATATTGATTTTTCAAAAGAATTTATAGAAAATCATGCCGGAGGAGAAAGTTTAGAGAGCAATACTATTTATTCTATTGTAAATACTTTAACCCAGCTTACAGAAGTAAATGGGGTTAAAATATTAATAGATGGAGAAGAGGGAAAAGGCTTTTCAGATGGAAAAATACAGTTTAAAGATGTTTTTGTAAAATTGGATAAATAATTTATTTTAATATTTTATATAATTTAATAGTGTTGATAAATCTTTTAAAATCGCATAAAAAATGTTCAACTTCAAAAAGAGAATGAATTGTATTATCTTTTTTTTGGATAAAATCAATTTTCTTCTCTTTTTTTATTTTATTATTTTGAGGGAAATTACAATTTAATTTATTTTCCATAAAAAACCTTTCGCAGTAAAATTTGATTAATCTTTAAAATTAATATATAATATGTAGAAGATTAAATTTTGTTAAAAATAAAAGGAAGAATAAATGAAGATTGAATTAAAAGATGACGAAAGAATTGATGATTTAGAAATAAATAATATGAAAATAATTCAAAATAAAAATGGCTTCTGTTTTGGAATAGATAGTGTGCTACTTTCTGATTTTTCAAAAGAAATAAAAGATAACAGCAGAGTAGTAGATTTAGGAACAGGAACCGGAATTTTAGGTATTTTATTATGTGCAAAAACAAATTTAGGAGAAGTTGTAGGAATTGAAATTCAAAAAGATGTTGCACAAATGGCTAAAAGAAGTATTTTATTAAATAATTTAGAAAAAAGATTTAAAATATTAAATATGGACATTAAAGAAATTATTAGTAAAAAAAATACAGATTTACAAAAAAACAGTTTTGATTATGTTGTAACAAATCCGCCATATAAAAAATTAAATACAGGAAAAACAAATGAAAATGAAAAACAATTTATTTCTAGACATGAAATTACAGCAGACTTAAATGAGTTTATTAAAACGGCAAGTTTTTTGCTAAAAGATAAAGGAACTTTATTTATGGTGCATAGGCCAGAAAGATTAGTTGATATTTTGGAAGAAATGAGAGTAGAAAAATTAGAGCCAAAAGAAATCAGGTTTGTTT
Source organism: uncultured Clostridia bacterium (assembly GCA_947591045.1). Classification (GTDB taxonomy): domain Bacteria; phylum Bacillota; class Clostridia; order TANB77; family CAG-508; genus CALXVA01. The sequence goes on along the minus strand of CANQCV010000004.1, from coordinate 29,106 downwards.
ATCCAAAGATAAATAAAAGTCCTAATTTGGTATTAATAAAGGCGATAAAAAATTCAAAACCATTTTTAAAAATCAAAGAGCCATTAATTATATATAATGAAAATGGAGAATATACAGAAGAAGTTTTAAAAATTTATCAAAAAATTTAGTAAGAAAGGAGAAATATATTTTTTAAATATATATAAATAAAAATGAAAAATAAAATAAAAGGAACAATATATTTAGTTGCAACACCAATTGGAAATTTAGAAGATATTACTTTTAGAGCAATTAATATATTAAAACAAGTAGATTTAATTGCAGCAGAAGATACAAGACATACTTTAAAATTATTAAATTATTATGAAATTTCAAAGCCTTTGATTAGTTATCATAGGCATAATGAAGATGTAAAAACTGATATATTAATTGAAAAAGCCTTAAATGGTGAGAATATAGCAGTGGTAACAGATGCAGGAACACCAGGCATTTCAGACCCTGGAGAAGAAGTTGTAAAACAAGCAATAAAAAATGAAATTAATATTGTTCCTATTCCGGGTTCATGTGCATTTGTAAACGCACTTATTTCCTCTGGACTTAATACAAAAAAGTTTTGTTTTTATGGTTTTTTACCAATGAACAAAAAATTAAGAAAAGATACTTTTGAAAAAATGAGATTAGAAAATAAGACGGTTATAATTTATGAGGCACCACATAAATTATCAAAAACATTAAAAGATATTTTTGAAAGTTTAGGAGATGTTTCATGTGTTATTGCAAAAGAACTAACAAAAATACATGAAAGTTTTTATAGAGGAAAAATATCAGAGTTTATTAATGAATTTGAAAATGCAAAAGGAGAATATATTATATTATTAGATTTAAATGACTTATGCGAAGAAATAAAAGACGAAGAAAAAAAGTCTATAGAAGAACAATATCTATTCTATGAAAAGCAAGGTATTGAAAAAAAGGAAATTATAAAATTAATTGCTAAAAATGAAAAAGTGCCTAAAAATGAGATTTATAAAAAGTTTATAAATTATTAAAAAATAAGAAACCATGATGGTTTCTTATTTTAATTCAGACATTTGTTTTAAACATTTATCGCAAACTAATTTGCCTTTATATTCAATTAAATTTTTTGAGCTTCCACAAAATACGCAATTAGGCTCATATTTCTTTAATATAATATTTGAACCTTCAACATATATTTCAATAGGATCTTTTTCAGCAATTCCAAATTTGTTTCTTAATTCTATTGGAATAACTACTCTTCCAAGCTCATCGACTCTTCTTACTATCCCCGTTGATTTCATAATATCCTCCTTAAACAACAAAATTCGACAAAACAATCTACTAATATAATATCATAAACTAAAATAAAAGGCAACTGAAACCTAAAAAATCTTATAATTATTATATGAAAATAGCAAAATCATATACGAAAAAGAAAAAAACTATATAAAGTGCATAAAAAATTATATGAAGCATACATATAAAAAATAAAGAAAAGGGGAAAAGCATGTTAAATATTATATGGCCAATATTTATTATAGTTTCTTTTGTATATGCGATTTTAACAGGTAGAGTAAATGAAATTAATGATGGAATTTTTAAATCTGTTTCAGATGCAGTAGAATTAAGTATAACTTTTTTAGGCACAATGTGCTTGTGGAGTGGACTTATGGAAATAGTAAAAAATACTACACTTATGTCAAAATTAACAAAATTACTAAGTCCAATTATAAAAATATTATTTCCAGAATTAAAAAATAATCAAAAAGCAAAATCAGAAATTTCAATGAATATGATTGCAAACATATTAGGTCTAGGAAATGCAGCAACTCCACTAGGCTTAAAAGCCATGAAAACAATGCAAGATGAAAATCTAAAAAAAGATACTCTTTCTGATTCTATGGCAATATTTATTGTTTTAAATACAGCATCACTACAACTTATTCCTACAAATGTAATTGCAATTAGAACATCTTTAGGTTCTGCAAATCCCACTCAAATTATTGTGCCTGTATGGATTGCAACACTTGTTGCTGCAACAGTTGGAATTATTGCAACAAAAATAATTATTAAAAAAGTGAGGGAAAAATAGTATGATAAATTATATTTCATCTATTGCAATACCAGTAATTATTTTGGTAATTATAATTTATGGGCTATTTGAAAAAAACAAAGTATATGATTCTTTTTTAGATGGGGCAAAAGAGGGAATGGGAATTGTAATAAAATTATTTCCAACTCTTATTGCTATTTTTGTTGCAGTTGGAGCATTAAGAAATTCTGGCTTAATAGATTTAATAGTTAAATTAATAGAACCTATTATTAAAACATTGTACATACCAAGTCAAATTATGCCACTTGCACTTTTAAGACCAATTTCAGGAAGTGCATCAATGGCAGTAGCAGTAGATATTATGCAAAAATATGGAGTAGATACAACTATTGGTTTAATTACTTCAACAATTATGGGTTCTACAGAAACAACTTTTTACACAATCGCAATATACACAAGTGCAGTTGGAATTAAAAAAACCAGGTTTATATTGCTAGGAGCGTTACTTGCAGACATTGCAGGAATGGTTACATCTGTCGTAATTTGTAATATTTTGTCGAAAAGTTTTTGTTGACAAAATAAAAAAAGCGTACTAGAATATAAACTGTAAGAGAAATTAAATCTTAATATTTAATATCAAAGGAAAGATTATGTTTTTTAAATTCTTTATAATTTTTTCTATTATATTTTTAGTAATCATTTTTAGTATAAAAACAATCAAAAAAATTTATATTCTAAAAATATTAAAAAAAATCCAATAAAAAAGTTTTTAATTTTGTAGAGGAAAATTATAGCCAATAAAATTATTTTGCCCCCGAAAAGCAAAAAAATTTAAAAAAGTAAATAATTTAAAGAAAGGACATTTATATGCAACAAATTCTTTTTTTTCAAATCTATAAAAATATCCCCAGTATTTTTAGAATTTTCCTCTACATTTTAATATATTTTATTTATGATATGTTTCATTATTAGAAATTTTAAAAGCCCTAAAAAGCTGTTCTAATAAAAACACACGAATTAATTGATGTGGGAAAGTCATTTTTGAAAAACAAACAAGTTCATTAGATTTAGAAATCAAATCTTCATGAATTCCAAGACTCCCGCCAATAATAAAACTGATATGACTATTATTTAACGAAATATTTTCTATTTTTTTAGAAAATTCTTCAGAAGAATATTGTTTGCCTTTTAAATCTAAACAAATAACAAAACTATCTTTTTTTATATGTGACAGCATTTTATTTGATTCTATCTTTTTAATATTATCTATTAAATTATCATTTAAGTTATTTGAAATTGGTTCATCAGCAACTTCTGTAATTGTTAAAGCACAATACTTTGACAAGCGCTTTGAATATTCTAAAATAGCATCTTTTAAATACGATTCTTTTATTTTTCCTACACAAATAATATCGATATGTAACATAAATCCCCCTAAAATTTTAAGCATCTAAATCAATTACTTGGCTTGGAGATAGTCTATTTGCTATATTAATATTGATGCTGTTTTCGTCATATTTATTTTGTATAAGTTCATCAACAACTGTTTTATATGCAAGTTCAGGAAAGTTATTTTCTTTACTTAAATGTCCGAGCATTACTTGTTTTAGACCACTTTTTAATAGATATGAAACTACTTTACCAGCATCTTCATTTGCAAGATGTCCATTTGGACCTAAAATTCGCATTTTTAATAAATATGGATATTTAGAACATTTTAATACATTAGGATCATAATTAGATTCTAGCAAAATAAAATGACTATCTTCTAACGAATGAATAACATCAGAAGTCACATGTCCAATATCTGTTGCAATACTTATCTTTTTATTACCAAAAAACATATTAAAACCACAAGGATCTGTTGCATCATGTGGAATTCTAAAAGGATGAATTTTTAAATCACCAATTTCAAAATTTTCAGATGGGTAATAATATTTTTTATTTATATCTAATATTTTTTCACTTTGTTCTGGCATAGCATCCCAAGTTTTTTTATTAGCATATACAGGAATATTATATTTTTTAGAAAAAGTACCTAATCCTTGTACATGGTCTGAATGCTCATGTGTTACTAAAATAGCATTTAATTTACAAGGATCTACACCTAAAGAAAGAAGAGCATCTTCAATCTTTTTGCTACTTTGACCGGCATCTACTAATATTTTTGTATTTGTTGATTCTATTAATAAGCTGTTTCCAGAACTTCCGCTGTATAAACTACAAAATTTAAACATTTTTTCTTCCTTTGCTATTTACGAAATTCTTTGAATATTTGCTCCAAGAGCTTTAAATTTTTCTTCTATATTTTCATAACCTCTATCAATATGTTCGATATTGTATAGTTCAGTTTGACCATTTGCAACAAGACCAGCAATAATTAAAGCTGCACCTGCGCGTAGGTCTGATGCATATACAGGTGCACCAAATAGTTCTTTTACGCCCTCGAAAATAGCAGTTTTCCCTTGAGCTGTAATACAAGCTCCCATTTTATTTAGTTCTTCTGTATATTGAAATCTAGATTCCCAAATACTTTCATTAATAATGCTTGTACCATCAGCGATAGATAAAACAACACCCATTTGAGGTTGCATATCTGTTGGAAAGCCAGGATAAGGAAGAGTTTTAACAGTTGCCTTATTTGGCCTTTTGTTACACCATACTCTTATGGAATCACCAAGATCTTCAACATTTCCACCAATTTCAATAATTTTAGCAGTGATGCAATCTAAATGTTCAGGAATACAATTGTGAATAATAATATCTCCTTTAGTTGCTACAGCTGCTAGCATAAAAGTTCCTGCTTCTATTTGATCTGGGACAACAGTATATGAGCCAGAAGATTTAAGACTTTTTACACCATTAATTTTTATAACATCTGTTCCTGCTCCACGAATATCTGCACCCATTGTATTTAAAAAGTTTGCAACATCAACTATATGAGGCTCTTTTGCAGCATTATCAATGGTTGTAGTTCCTTCTGCAAAAACGCTTGCAAGCATAATATTAATTGTTGCACCTACAGAAACAACATCCATATAAATAGAAGTGCCAATTAACTTTTTTGCTTTTGCTAAAATTTTTCCTTGATTAAGTTCTACTTTAGCACCTAAAGCCTCAAATCCTTTTATATGTTGGTCAATTGGTCTTGCTCCTAAATTACATCCGCCAGGCAAACCAACTTCAATTTCTCCACATCTACCAAGCATAGAGCCAATTAAATAATATGATGCTCTAAATTTACTTGTCATATCTAAAGGGGCTGTTGTACAAGATATAGAACTAGTATCTATTGTTATTTCATGCTCATTGTTCCATGTTATTTTAGCCCCAAGTTCTTTTAAAATATTGCAAATTATTTTTACATCACTAATATTAGGTAAATTATTAATAGTGCAAACTCCTTTTATTAATAAAGTAGCAGGAAGAATTGCTACTGCAGCATTTTTTGCACCACTAATAAAGACATTTCCTTTTAATTTTGTTCCACCATTTATTACTAATTTATTCAATGTAATTACTCCCTTACTAATTTAAAAGTAGAGCCTATTATTTAAACTCTACTTTATTATATATATCATAAAACAATCAAAAACACAATAGTAGTAATTATATTGTTTATGCTAGTTATTTGCAATTCTTAAATTTTTAAACATTTCAATTAAACTAAATTTAAACCTTATATTTGAATTATCATGATTACTAATAATATTATATTCTTCACTTCCTAAATCATTTTGCATAATTTGCTTTGATTCTTCAGGGACAATTCCAGTTGTGATATCAACAAAGCAAAGAGGAGGAAACATTACACACCACCAATTTTGACCTTTACTTTCTCCAATTTCAATTTTTAGAGAATCATAATTTCCTGCAGGGAGAGAGATGTCACCATAATTTTTAGTAGGAAAATCAGATTTTCCAATATAAACATTTATAGGATAATCATAACCATTATCACAAATTACTTGTCTAGCAATATTTTGAAAATCATCTTTATGATTTTTTGCAAGCTCTATAACTTCTTCTTTAGAAGAACAATTTTGAGAAATAGATTCCATATAATTTAAGACAGCGTCTCTTACTTTATATTTCAAATTTTGATCTTCTGCACTATCACTATTTGCTATAACATGCAATCTAAATACACTCTCTGCAATGTTAGAAGATACTGCATCCACATAGGAAATTGCAGAAACAAGTATAAAAGCACATAAAAGAGCGAAAATAATAAAAAATCGTTTTATATTGGAATTACTTATAAATTTTAAAAAATTTTTCATGAAACCCCTCCATTAGAAATTTATGTTATTACTAAAATTATTGACTAAATTAAAAAAAATATACATTATTGGTAAAAAAATTTTTTTAAAAGTATGTATGTCGAAATAAGGCATACGATTTTGCCTTAAAACACCTTGACTTACGGAAACAAAAATGGTAAAATTTACCATGTTGAAAATAAGGAGGCTTTGATATGGAAATGTTAAAAAAGAGTAGTGAAAAAATATGTAGTTTTTATGTGAGTGAGTGGCATTTTGTTACAATGCTATTTCCATATGTTCGTAAATCATTACAAGAAGAAGCCAATATAGTAACATTTTTAGAAAGAGATATTAAGCAAAATATGGAAACATTAATTTCAAAAATGAATTTAGAAAACGGAAAACAAGTTTTAGAAATAGATTGGACAAGCTGTAAGGAAACAGAGTATTTAGAATTAAATAAAAAATTACAAGCAATAACAGAAAAAAGAAAAAAAGAAAATATTATTTTAATAAATGGTAGTAAAAATTATATAGAAAAAATAAATACAATTTTAGAAAAATGGATTAAAATTCATAATGTTAAATTAAGAAATCTGAAAATAAAAATAGTTAATTGTTTTGAAGTAACAGAATTTAATGATAATATTCAAGAAATTTTAAATTCTCATGAAAAAATATTAAATACAGCAGGTGAAAAGGATATTTCAGAAATGTTTGAAGGATATTTAAGGACAAGTTAATTAGGCTTGTAAAAAATGAGAAAGAATACTTGATTTTTTCTTAAAGTTACTATAAAATAAAAATGCATTAAAAATGCATTTTATTTTATGATGTTTTGTTTATAATATAGGAGGAAATAAATGAAAGTAAGAAAAGCTGTTGTGCCAGTTGCAGGTTTTGCAACGCGTTTTTTACCAGCATGCAAGAGTGTACCAAAATGTATGTTAACAATTTTAGACAAACCAATTATTCAATATATTGTTGATGAGGCTATTGCGTCTGGAATAGAGGAAATATTATTAGTAGTAGGAAGAAAAAAAGAAGTATTGCTAGATTATTTCTCTGATGATACAGAATTAAAGGACTTTTTAAGAGAAAAAGGAAAAGAAAGCTTTATTCCACAGATAGAAAATTTATCTGGAAAAGCTAAAATTAGCTTTATAGAAGAAGAAGGCGGAGCAAAAGGGCTAGGACATGCCATATATATGGCAAAAGACTTTGTTGGAAATGAACCATTTGCAATTATGTATGGAGATGTTATTTTCCAAGGAGAAAAACCATGTTTAAAAGAAATAATAGAACAATATGAAAAATTAGGGACATCTATTATAGGAACTCAAAAAGTAGATTGGAAAGATGTACCTAAATACGGAAATGTGTCAGGAGAAGAAGTTTCTGACGGTTTATATAAAGTTGAAAAAATGCAAGAAAAACCAAGAATAGAAGATACAAAATCAAATTTGGCAATTTCAGATAGACATGTTTTATTACCAGAATTGTTTGATTTTCTAGAAAAAACAAAACCAGGAAAAGGTGGAGAAATTCAAGTAACAGATGCTTATAACAGTATGGTAGGCACAAAACAAGGAGTTTATGCATACTGCTATAAAGCACAAAGATTTGATTCAGGAGACAAATTGGGCTTTATAAAAGCAGGAATTGACGAAACATTAAGAAGACCAGAATTAAAAGATGATTTAATAAATTATATAAAATCATTAAATTTTTAATGAAAACAAAAGGGTATCATAATTAATATATGATTATAATGCCCTTTTTTGGACTTGTTAAGAGGAGGAATTGTAATGGAAGAGTACAAGCAAAAATACGAGGAATGGTGTAATAATCAAGCCATAGACGAAAAGGATAAAGAAGAGTTAAAATCTATAAAAGACAACGAAGAGGAAATAAAAGATAGATTTTATCAAGATTTAGAGTTTGGAACAGCCGGACTAAGAGGAGTTATTGGAATTGGAACTAATAGAATGAATAAGTATACTGTTACAAAGGCAACTCAAGGATTAGCGAACTATATTGTTAAACATCAAGGACAGGAAAGAGGAGTTGTAATTGCATATGATTGCAGAATTATGTCAGAAGAATTTAGCAAGCAAGCAGCATTATGCTTAAATGCAAACGGTATAAAAACATATAGATTTGATTCTTTAAGACCAACTCCAGAGTTATCTTATGCTGTTAGGACATTAGGATGTATCGCAGGAATAGTTATAACAGCAAGCCATAATCCACCTGAATATAATGGATATAAGGTTTATTGGGATGATGGAGCACAAATTGTAGAACCTGTAGACAAAGAAATTATTGAAGAAGTAAATAACATAACAGATTTAAGTTCTATAAAAACTATGCAAGAGAACCAAGCTATAGAAAAAGGACTATATAATGTTATAGGAAAAGAAATTGATGACAAATACATTGCAGAGTTAAAAAAGCTAGTAGTTAATCAAGACGCAATAAAACAAATGCAAAAAGATATAAAAATTGTTTATAGTCCATTACACGGTACAGGAAATGTATTAGTTCAAAGAATTTTAAAAGAAATTGGCTTTGAAAATGTATATATTGTAAAAGAGCAAGAATTACCAGATGGAAAATTTCCAACAGTAAGTTATCCAAACCCAGAAGATGAAAAAGCATTTAAACTTGCTTTGGAATTAGCAAAAAAGGTAGATGCCGATGTGGTTTTAGCAAATGATCCAGATGCAGATAGATTGGGAGTATACGCAAAAGATACAAAAACAGGAAACTATATACAATTTAATGGAAACATGACAGGAAATTTAATTGCAGAATATATTTTATCACAAAAGAAACAAAATGGAACATTACCACAAAACGGTGCAGTAATTAAAACTATAGTTTCATCTAATTTAACAGATGCAATTGCGCAAAATTATGGAGTAAAACTATTTTCTACACTAACAGGCTTTAAAAATATTGCAAAAATAATTAGAAATTTTGAAGAAAATAACAGCTATGAATGTTTATTTTCTTATGAAGAAAGTTATGGCTGTATTATAGGAACACATGCAAGAGATAAAGATGGAATAGTTGCTGTTATGACAGTGTGTGAGGCAGCAGCTTATTATAAAAAACAGGGCTTAAGTTTATGGGACCAAATGCAAAAAATATATGAAAAATATGGTTATTATAAAGAAAAACAATTTTCTATCGTTCTAAAAGGTCAAGAGGGTTCTATACAAATAAAGAAAATGATGGAGCAAATGAGAAAAAATCCACCAACAAAGATTGGTTCATACACAGTAAGAGCAATAGGAGATTATTCTACTCAAATAATAAATAATTTAGAAACAGGAAAACAGGAAAGTACAAACCTCCCAAAATCAAATGTATTGTATTATGATTTAGATAAGAGTAGTTGGTGTTGTGTGCGTCCATCAGGAACGGAACCAAAAATAAAATTTTATATGGGAGTTTGTGGAGCTAGCATGGAAGAAGCGGATAACGAACTTGAAGTGTTAGAAAAAGAAATAAGAAAAATAGCAGAAGAAGCACAGAAATAAAACAGTGTTAAAATTATAAAAAATAGTAATTGAAAATAAAATCAATTACTATTTTTTATTAAATAATTATAATAAAAATGAATTTACATTGTAAAAAAAATATGATAAAATAAAGTATGTAAAAAATATATAAATGTGTCTATAGCTCAGTAGGATAGAGCGACCGCCTCCTAAGCGGTAGGTCATCGGTTCGATTCCGGTTAGGCACACCATAAATGTAAGTCCTAAATTGCCTATATATTAAGTATTTTAGGTTTTTGTTTTGTTGTTTTTAATGCAATAGTAATGCAATAGTATTTTAAATTGTATTTTGAATATAATTAATATATTTATTAATCTGCTATGTTTATATTTATTAAATTCTAATACATTCTTTCCTCGAAAATATGAAACAATTATTTCATCTTTTTTACTTTAAATTTGTAGAAAAATAAAAAGATAGCTCTTAATGAGCTATCTTTTTTGTCTTCTTTTTGTGTTGCAATCAACATAAATTACTCGGCTTTGTATTTTTATTTTACTATTTTATTAAATTCTTATTTTAATTTCTTTTTGCTTTTATCTGATAATTGTAATTGTTTTTCCTTTTCTTTTTGTAATTCCTTAATACTTTTTTTAGGTGTAGGTAAATCTTCGGGCATAGTACCGCCAACTTCTTCGATAGCTTTTCTTACGGCTTTTCCAACTCTATTATGTGTATAACAAGCATCGTTTTCATTGTTTACATTATTCCTTTTCAATAATGCATCCGTTTGAGTAATACGGAAGATATTAGCACCGAGTTCTTCACTTCCCATATAATCTAAAATATCTTGTTTTTTAGAATTAATACCTTTTCTTTTAGCAATAGCTTCAGCAGTTTCTCCATTATATAGTCCCATATAACCAGCATTATTAAATTTTCCATAATTTCTTACACCGGATGCTTTTGCTGTATCAAATAAGTATTTATTTCTATTCCTAACAGTTACTCTATTGTATAATCGTTTCTCATCTTCTGGAAGTTGCTTATATTGTTCTTCTGTTAACTCTTGCTGTCTAGTTTTAACTGCAAAGTATGTTTGTGCAAGGGCAATTTGTTTTTTTGTAGGACTTCCATTTTGAGCAATTAGATAACAAGCATATCGAGTAAGCTTATAATCTTCTATTAGTTGTTTTTTCCCTTTACCAGAAATTATTGGCTTCCCGACTTTGGCAAAGCAATCAAATGTTGATATTTCACTATTTTCACAAGCTTGCATTGCTTTAATAATAACACCTTTAAAATTTCCCCATTTAGTATAATTTAATGCAATCATCAATTCTCTAGCATACCAATACTCATTACCGTTTTCGTCTATATGTTTAATACTTTCAAAAGTTTTTTCTGTTTGTATTATAAGTTCATCTTGTCCCATTTATTTTTCCTCATTTCTTTATTTTCTAAATCGCCCATATCTGTTTACTGCAACAATTATACGACTTAACCATAAAAAGGTCAATAAAACTTTAAAAAAATTACGAAAAAACTATTAACAACGATAAAACAGTAATAAAATAAAAAATAAATAGTAAAAAATTAAAAGTAAAAAGTAAAAAATAGAAATTGAAAATTTAAAATTAAAAAAATTAAAATCAGAAATGAAAAATTAAAGTAAAAAATAAAATTAAAAATTCAAACATAAAATTTAAAACAAAAAAACAAAAAACAAAAAAATCAAAAAATATTTTAAATATAAAAAAAACATTTGAAAAAATAAATTAAATAAAATAATAAAAATAAAATAACAATTATTATATAGTTATTACCAAAAATAATAAACCACAATCAAAAAACAAGGAAAAAAACGAAAATAAAAATGAAATTAATTTTAAAATAGTAATAAGGTCAAAGCCATAAAAAAACAGTCAAAAATGACATGAAATCTATCAAAATGATATTTGGCAAAAAGTAAAAATATATTTTGTACAAAAATTGATGTAGTTGAAAGGAAAGATACTCAAAACTGTTAAAAGTAATATCAAATCGTATAAAAAATAAAATAGTAATTTTAAAAACGGGACTGGAAAAACTTCGGATAAAAAGAAAAATAGAAAACGATAGAATAAAGACATGTAAAAATGCACAAGTCTACATAAATTAAAAATGTTTATGAGATGATAGGAGAAAGAAACTAAAAGAGTATTGATTTTTGTTCACAAATATACAAAATGACAAAATTATGCAATCATAATAGATTTTATAAAGACAAAATAAGAAAAGAGAAAGAATATAAAAATAAAATAGTAAAAAACAAAAAATAGAGTAATATAAATAAAAAATAAAATGAATAAAAGATTGTATAAAAAATAACATTAATTTATATAAAAAAATAATAAATAATTATAAAAAACTATTATAAAAAGAAAAACAAAAATAAAAAAATAAAAATAATTTAAAACAAAAATAGAAAATAAAAAAATTAAAAATAAAAATTAGAAAATAAAATATAAATTAAAATAATAAAAATATAAAAAGTAAAAAATAAAGAACTAAAATAAAAATTAAAATGAGAAATGAAAAACAAAATTAAAATTTTAAATTTAAAAAATAAAAAAATAGAAAAATAAAATCAGAAAAATTTTTAAAACAAAAAAATAAAAATTGAAAATTTTAAAATAAAGAAATTAAAACAAAAAAATTTTTTAAAATGAAATGTTAAAATAAAAAGTTAAAGAAAAAAATAAAATTAAAAACTCAAAAATAAAATTTACAATCAAAAAAATAAAAACTAAACTTAAAAAATATTTTGAAGATTAAAAAAATATTCGAAAAAATAAATTAAAAAAAATAAAAAAGAGAAATAGAAAAAAATAAAATAACAATTATTATATAATTATTATAAAAAGTAATAGACAAAAATAAAAAACAAAGGAAAAAGTAAAAATAAAAACAAAATTAATTTTAAAATAGTAATGAGGTTAAAACTATCTAAAAACGCTCAAAAGTATCATGAATTTTATCAAAACGACATTTGCCAAAAAGTAAAATCATATTTTCACATAAAAATTGATATAGTTGAAAGAAAGTGTACTCAAAACTATTAAAAGTAATATCAAGTTGTATAAAAAGTAAGATAGTAATTAAAAAAACGAAACTGGAAAAACTTCGGATGAAAAGAAAAATGAAAAACAGCCATCATAATACATGTGAGAACGGGAAAGGTTACATAAATCAAAGATGCTTGCGAAGTATTAGGAAAAATGAACTAAAAGAGTCTTGCTTTTTGTTCACGAATATACAAAATGACAAAATTATGCAACCATAATAGATTTTATAAAAACAAGATAAAAAAGAGTAAGAATATAAAAACAAAATAGGAAAAAACAAAAATGTAGAGTAATATAAAAATAATAAAATAGATAAAAAGAATGTATAAAAAAATAATAAAAAAATTATATAAAAATATATAGAAAAATATAATAAGAAGAAAAATAAAAACAAATAAATAAAAATAATTTAAAACAAAAATAGAAAATAAATAAAATTAAAAATAAAAATTAGAAAATAAAATACAAATTAAAATAATAAAAAAGTAAAAAGTAAAAAATAAAAAACTAAAATGAAAATTAAAAAGAGAAATAAAAAACAAAATTAAAATTTTAAATTTAAAAAATAAAAAATAGAAAAATAGAAAAATTTTTAAAACAAAAAAATAAAAATTGAAAATTTTAAAATTAAGAAATTAAATCAAAAATTTTTTAAAATAAAAATTAAAGTAAAAAAATAAAATTAAAATTCAAATATAAAATTTAAAATAAAAAACATAAAAAATAAAATTTTAAAAATGTAATTAAATATTTGATTAAAAATTTTAAATATGATAAAATAAAAAAATAAAATAGAAAAATAAATTAGGAGAAAAAATTGGACAAAAATAAATTTATGAAAGAAGCATTAAAGGAAGCTAAAAAAGCATATGACAAAAAAGAAATTCCAGTAGGTGCTGTTATTGTAAAAGACAATAAAATTATTGCAAGAGGATATAATAGAAAAGAAGAAAAAAATGATACAACAAAACATGCTGAAATTATTGCCATACAAAAAGCAAGTAAAAAATTAAATTCATGGAGATTAATTGATTGTGAAATGTATGTTACTTTAGAGCCATGCAGTATGTGCGCTGGGGCATTGATTCAATCTCGCATAAAAAAAGTGTATATTGGAACTATGGACGAAAAAACAGGTGCATGTGGTTCTGTATTAAATTTATTAGAAGACTATAATTTTAATCATAAAGTAGAAGTCGAAAAAAATGTAATGCAAAACGAATGTGAAAATATATTAAAACAGTTTTTTAAAGAATTAAGAAAAAATAAATAAAAAATATTATTTAATGGAGTGGTATCGAAGTGGTCATAACGAGGCTGACTCGAAATCAGTTAGATGTATTCTTTGCATCGCGTGGGTTCGAATCCCACCCACTCCGCCAATATGCTTAAAATAAGCATTTTATAGCGATTTAATAAAAAATAAAAGCAGAAAATATTTTGTCTATATTTTCTGCTTTTTCCATATTTTCTATCAAATATGTAGTCAAAAATGTAGTCAAATTAGTTACATATTTTAGAAACATATTCATTTAATTTATTTGCAGACTTCTCTTTATCCTCATTATCAAGATGTGTGTATATATCCATAACTAATGAAGCCTCTTGATGTCCCATCAATTCTTGGGCATCTTTTACTCCTATGCCTGCTCGATACAATATCGTCGCATAAGAATGACGAAGTTGGTGCAATGTAAATCTCTTTTTATTTTCTTCTGTTAATATAAAGTCTTTATTTTTTTGTTTTTCTTGTTTTTCATATTCGATAGTGACTTGTCTAAAAAAAGAACTTAAAATATTATTTAAAGTTGCTTCAGAATGCATTTTTGTGGTTGTCCTTCCAAAAACCAAGTCATTTTCTTTGTGTATTTTTTTTAATTTAATTAAGTCAGCATAAATAATGTCAAGAATAGGTACGGTTCTATTCCTTTTATTCTTTGTAGTTTTTATTTCAGATACTTGATTGTGTTCAAAATGTACGGCTTTATTAATAGAAATAATACGATTTTTTATATCTATATCTTTATATAATAGTGGTACAATTTCTTCTCTTCGCATTCCTGTATATATCAAAGTTAAAATAAGCAAGCCATTAGGGTTCTTTTTTGCAACTTTTTCCACTAAAATTAATTCTTCTGTGGATAACGATTTCTTTTCTTTGGGTTTATATGGAGTTAATTTTATATTTTTTGCAACATTTTTATAAATGTAATCATTATCAATAGCTTTATCAATTATTTGCCTAATTGTTAATAAAACAATTTGCTGTGTTCTAGGAATACTATTTAGCTTATTTAACATAGAGGTTATATGCATTTCTTTTAAGTTTTTTAATTTAATTTCACCTATAGAAGGCTTTATATAAAGATTAATTGCATCTTTATACATTTTTTGTGTTGCTTTTTCTTTTGAAGTTTTATAAGCCTTAAACCAAGAATCTGCCCATACAGATACAGTCATATTATTACTGTTGAGAGTAAAACCTTTATAATTTAAAGATTTTATTTCTGTTATTTTTACATCTAACTCTTGTGGAGAATCAGCATATATAAATTTTCTCTTTTTTTTAAATCCATCATTAATCGTGACGGTAGCACAATATCTTCCATCAGCTCTTTTTTTGTATGTATTTTTAGGCATAAAATAACCTCCTAAACAAGATTTTGCTACTTGCAGAAGGTACTAATATTTGCTATAATAAAAGTACCTTACGAGCGATTTTCGTTTGTATCCAAGATAGATAATGTATAAAGTTTGGCGACAGAGTACATTATCTATTTTTATATAAAAAATGAGAGAGTCCGCAATGAACTCTCCAAAATCTTCTTATGACCGCCATATTATTTACATAATATGAGGCTAAATCTAATTAGATTATACTATATAATATGTTCATTGTCAAATAAAATATACAATTTTTTATACATTTTTTGTATATTTTTTATTTAGTATATAATTGTTTTATCTTTTCATCTATTAAATTTAAGCTTTCATTAGATAAATGAATACCAGATAATATAGGAGTTTTAAAAATTCGTTGTTTACTAATGGTTGTTATTTGGTGAATATAGGCAATACTACCGTGTTTCATTCTTGAAATTTCTTCTTTAATTTTTTGCAAGTAATCTAATTTTTTTAACAATGGTCTTACATCTGGAAAGTCCGCGTCTAAATTTTTAATTTCATCTAATTTTCTTTGAAAATCATCACTTTCATTTTCAAATTTACGCATTAAAAGTAAAAATAGTTCATCTCCAAGATTTATACAAGTACTTTCATTATATATCTTATCTTCTTTTGCAGAAGATAAAGGAACAATGTTTAAGGCTCCAGAGTATGGATTATCATTTTTATTTATTACTACACAATAATGTAATCCACCTAGTTCTGCACCAACATTAAAACCAAGATTAACTTTAACTATATCCCCTCGTTTGAAAGTTTTCAAAGTAGTCGTATCGAAAGATTTTTCATTATCATGATAATTTGAAAAATCATTAATCCAATAAGCTAACAAATTACTTTTCTTATATTCATATAATTCAATGTGTTTATTAAAGGAGGCGTCTAATCTTTTTAATGCACTATCTTTATGTGCAATGGCTTCACTTTTTTCTTCTCCAATTACTGTTTGCCCTTCAATAGGTTTATCTTCTGGTGTATTTTTTGTTTCATCTGGTTCCATATTTAATTTCTCCTTTTTTAATTTACATCTGTAATAGCACAGATAACTTTTCCTATAATTTCTACCTTTGTTTTTTTAGGATTATATATTTGAACTTGATGCTCTGGATTAGAAGACATAGGTTCTAATATAACTAAATCATTTTCTACTTTATATCTTTTTACTGTTGCATCATCTCCATTTACCATAATAACTCCAATTTGACCATTTTCTAATTCTGGTTGTTTTTGTACTAATAACAAGCAACCATTAGGAAACTTTAAATTCATACTGTCTCCAATTACTCTAAGAAAAAAGTAATCATAGCCAGATTGTATTTTAGAAGAAGGGGCATACATATATCCTTCTATATTTTCTATTGCTAAAATAGGGAGTCCAGCACTTATTTTTCCTAATACAGGATATTTTTGAGGAACATCAACGGTAGGAAATACATTATTATCTTGTTTTATTTCTCTTTCCATAGGAACATCTAATCCCATAAGCCAACCTTCACTCACATTTAGTGCATATGCTAACTTAAAAATACCTTTTTGTTTAGCTTCATATTTACCTTTAATATATTCGCTTAAAGAAGACTTGGAAATGCCTGTTTTTTCTGAAAGTTCAACTGCTTTTATGTTTCTAATATTCATAGCCTTTTGAAGTCTAATGCTAAAATTTTCTTCCATAACATAACCTCCAATAATCGTATTATAGTTCATTTTTACGAAAAAGACAATACTTTTTATAAAAAAAATTAAGAAAATCGAATTTTTTTATAAAAAAGTATTGACAAATGTATAAAGCTCTGATAATATAATTATAGTTCGGAAACACGAACAGAAAGGAGGCAAAAATATGCAAGATGAAAATATAATATTTGACTTTAACAAGTTAAGAGGAAGAATTAAAGAAATATATGGAACACAATCAGCTTTTGCAATAGCAATGATAATGAACGAAGCCACATTAAGTAATAAATTAAATGGAAATGTAGAATTTTCTTCAAAAGAAATATATAGAGCTTGCTTATTGTTGTGTATTGATTTAGAAAAGGAATTAAAAACATATTTTTTTACGCCGAAAGTTCGGAAAAACGAACAAAATACAACAAAAATAAAAATTAAATACAAGGAGAAAAATATGAAAGTAATTATAGGAATGATAAGTCTAATCATAATAAATATGCTTTATATATTTTATGCAATAGTAGAGATAAGAAAAAGCATAAAGCATATAAAACAATATAAAAAAACTATTTATGATTTAAAACATCTAAACGAGAATTAATATTAATAAGTTCTTGTTCAGCACTTTGAAGACGCCTATTAGTTTCATCGTAATACTGTTTAAGCCAACAGGGAAAATAATACAATTCACGCTCTCTAACAAATAATATTATTAAGTCAATAAATAAAACAAAGCTTGTAACAGACAAACAAATAATAATTTTTATGAGTATATTAAGATTATTTAATCCAAATATTGAAATCCCATAGCCAATAAGCACAAACAATATAGAAATGGAGAATGTTATTTTATTGGAAGGAAGGTTTAATTCATTAGGAAAATCATCGTTAAAACTAAATTTCAACATAATACACCTCGCTTTCGAGGTAATTATACAAAATTTTCAATATAAAGTAAAGGAGGCGATAAAATGGCGACAAATGTGTGTAGTAGAAGTAGGACAAAATATATTAAGGTAAAAGACTTTGCAAATCAATATGAAATGAGTAGTAAAACAGTTTATCAAATGCTAAAAAACCCAATTTTTGATCAAGCTATTATAAAAATTGGTAATAGAGGAGTAAGAATAAATCAAGATTTAGCTTTTGAAATAATGCAACAATATTACAAATGAAAGGAAGTGAGTTAAATGAGCAAGAAAGAAAAGCAGTTTTACTGCAAAGTAGGACAAGCAGTATGCAATATATTTGGTGCGATAATATTTTTTGCAGTACCATTGGTAGCTTGTGCAATAGCAGGTTTTATTTCAAATATTATTTTATAGAAAGGAGAAAATTGTATGGAATACTTAATAGCAGGATTAATAGCAGGAGGAATAGTTTTATTAATAGGTATGGCTTTCGAAAAGATTAATCAAAACAATAATTTTATAAATGAAAAAGCAGAGCTAGAAGGTTTATTAAAAGCAAGGGCAAAAGCATTACGAGATGCAGAAAACAAAATAGAAGATTTAAAACATTTAAGACTACAAGAACAGAACAATAATATCACTATATTAAATGAAAATGTTAAGCTACAAAATTTATTAACAGATATAGCCAACAGATCAGTTACTTGTCCTTTAGGTAGTGAGAAAATTGTTTTAGCAAAAATAAAAGACCTAACTCGAGACTACCAATCAGAGAATTAGGTCATTAAAAGTCATAAATATACAAACTCTATCCTTATTTTAACACTATAAATAAAAAAACACAATAGTACATTGAAAATTGAATAGTTTATCAGACGAAATGCAGTAAAACTTTTTTTAAAACATCTTGACTTTATCTATTATTATGATAAAATACAGTTACAAGTGATTACAATTACATATAAAAGTTGAAATTTACATAAAATTATGATATAATTATTAAAGTATTATTTTACAAATTAGTGAAATAATATATATAAGGTGATTATATGAAAATAATAAAAGGAATAAAAAAAAATAATAAGAGGAAATTTTATATGGAAAAAACAAAAATAAAATCAAATACAAAAGAATTATTTGATATGTTAATAGAACAAAGTAGCGATGATTGGAATGAATTATGTACGAGTTGTACAAATCTTATTAAAGAAGCGAAAATGAGTAATGAAGATATTGATAAAATAGTAGAAAGAGTAAAAAAAGAAAATGGATAGAATAAGAGTAGTACTAGATACAAATATATTTATAAATGGAATTTTCAAACAAGATGAATTTGCACAAGCAATATTTCGATTGAAGAGTGCAAACAAAATATGTTTTGTCATGAACAAGGAAATGCAAAATGAATTATTAATAACGTTTAGTACAATATTATTAGAAGCATATAAAAGAAGGGCAAAAGCAGGAGAAGAAATAGGTATAATTCCATTAAGTGCCTCATTATCAAAATGTTTGTGGCAAGTGAGAGAGGTAGACCACATAATACACACTAATTTCTGTAAAGAAGATAAATCAGACAATAAATTTATAGACTGTTGCGTAGACGATGATGTGAAATATTTAATTACACAAGACAAACATATTAATGGAGTAGCAGGAGAAATAAAAAAGCAATATGATATAGATGTATTAAGTCCATTTCAATTTTATACAAAATATAAAACTAAACAATTATAAGAATTATCTGATAAACCTTGAAAAATCAAGGTTTTTTCTATTGCAAAAAATATTTTAAAAAAGTTTTAAAAAAGTATTGACTTGTCGTACACGATATGATAATATAATCCCAGAAAGGGGGGAATGACTTATGATTAAAATCATAAAAAAAGTGCTTGCCAACCACCAAGCTAGACAAGCACAACAACGTAGAATAGTTAATAACAAAATACAAAATCAACTAATTCTACAAGGTCTTGAAGAGAGGGGATACTAAAACCCCTTCAACCTTCCCTTGATAAGTAGTATATATCAAACACGTACGAAAGTCAAGGGAAGGAGCCTATATTATGGAGGAAAGAAAGTTGAAGATATTATTTAGCAAAAGTGGGAGTGGTTCTACTAATACTAGAATATCTTTACCAATTAAAGATTTGAAAGATATGGGAATTACTCCAAAAAATCGAGAAATTATATATGAATATAATGAAGAAAAAAAAGAAATTAAATTAAAAAAATCTAAATAAAAAAACTACTCAATACTGCATTCGCCTGAGAAACTTATCCAGTATTAAGTAGCCATAACGAGCTAAAAGACAATAGCCTATTAGTCGTGTAATAATTATACAAGATTTTTAAGCCTTCTGTCAAGCCGTTATGGTATGGTAGGAGGTATTTTTTGATGGAAGAGTTACAAGAAGAAAATAAAAGATTAAAAGAAAGAATAGAATATTTAGAAAACATAATAAATCATGGAAATTCAGGTAATTGTGGAGCATACAGCAACATAAGGGGAATGATAATTAATAAAGTACAACAAGAAATAGACTTAACAAAGTATGAAGAATGGCAACGAAAACACAAGAGGCAACAATTTGAAAGACAATTAATGAGAGATTTATTATGGAATATCAGAGTAAGAAGAGTTACGGAACTTAGAACTGAACATATAAAACAAGCTGAAGAATATATACAAAATTATAAATTTGAAATTTAGAGAAAGGAAAGTCAAATGAATACAAAAGAAATTGTTAAAAGTGCAATGTATAAGTACAAATTAAAACAATACAGAGAGACATTAATAAAAATGAGACATAATTTAAGAATTTTAAAAAGAGGAGGAATGCATAATGAGTAATTTAAGTTTATATAACATAACAAACAAATTTGTAGAATTAATGGATAAAGTAGAAGAAGGTGAAATAACAGAGGAAGAATATAACGAATTAGGAGAAATATTGGCATTAGAGTTAAAAAATAAAAGTTCAAATATTATAGGATATGTAAAAAATAGTGAAAGTCTATTAGATGCGATAAAAAATGAAGAAAAAAGACTATCAGATATGAGAAAAATTGGAGAAAGTAAGCTAGAAAAATTTAAACAGTATGTAAAAGAAAATATGGAAAAATTAGGACTTGAAAAAATAAAAACAGAATTAGGAATATTATCTATAAGTAAAAATCCAATGTCAGTAGAAATTGAAAATGAAAATGAAATACCAAAAGAATTTAAAGAAGAAATAGTTACAGTAAAAGTAGATAAAACAGCTATAAAAAATTATTTTAAAGAAACAGGCGAGGTTCCAGAAGGAGCAAGAATCATAAATAATAAAACAAGTCTAAGAATTAAGTAAGGAGGAAAAATAATTATGAGTATGATAGCAAGTGATAATGGAGGAGCAAGTATACCAAAATTAGAAGGAGGAGTATATACAGCAATATCAAGTGCAATAGTTGATTTAGGAATACAAAAAAGTGAAAAATTTGGAAAAGTACAAAGAAGATTTATGTTGATATGGAATATACAAGGAGAAGAAGTAGAAGTAAATGGGGAAAAGTTACCAAGAACAATGAGCAAAGAGTATGGTTTTAGCTTAAATGAAAAAAGCATATTAAGAAAAGATTTACAAGCATGGAGAGGGAAAGCTTTTAGTGATGAAGAATTAAAAGGTTTTGATTTATTAACAATATTAAATAAAGCATGTCAATTACAAATCATTTTAGAAGAAAGAAATAGTAAACAATATAATAACATAGCAGGAATAATGTCATTACCAAAAGGAATGATAGCAACGAAGCTAGATAATACATATTATTTAGATATAACTAATATGGAGACTTTTAATAACTGGAGTAAAGTACCTACATGGATTCAGGCGAAAATAAAAAAAGCAGAGAATTATGAAGAATCTGGATTAAGGCAATATGTAGATCAGTATGAGAAACAAATAAAGGCAAACGAAGAAGGGCAAGACCATGAATTAGAAATAGTAGAATCAGATGATTTACCATTTTAAAGGCGGTGGTATATATGTGGCATGATATAGAAGAGGCTATGGAAGATTTGCAAAAGACATTAAGCAGTTATAAAGAATATCAAAAGGATTATGCTAAAAAAGAATACAATTATAGAGTTACATTATCAAAAGAATTAGTTAGATTAAGAGCAGAGGGACAAGCAGTAACACATTTAGCAGATATAGCAAGAGGAAAAGTAGAGATAGCAAAATTAAGATATGAAAGAGATATTGCAGAAGGATTAGTAAAGAGTGCAGAAGAAGGAATAAACTTCTATAAATTAAAAATAAGAGAACTAGAAGCACAGTTTAACAGAGAATATAGTAATCCACAAGCAGGCTTTGGTGGTTAGAATGATAGTAACAGATTTAAGTAATAGTTTTAATCCAGTACCAAAGATAAAGAATGTAAAAAGTCAAAGAGAATCCAAAGAGAAATACGAAAAAGTTAAAGAGATTAAACAGAAAAATGAACAGCTTACAAAGAGAAATAATAGACAGATAAAAGGTAAAAAGCATAAACAAACAAAAGAAAAAGAAATTCCAATGAAAGTGAAAAAAGTTGTATGGGAAAGAGACAAGCATCAGTGTATTTTCTGTCATAAACGAGTAGAGGTATTTTATGCAAATGCACACTTTATACCGCGTTCACAAGGAGGACTCGGTATAGAACAAAATATATTTACTGCTTGCGAGGATTGTCACAGAGAACAAGATAATGGCAAAAACACAGAATTTTATAACAAGAAAGCAGAAAGACATTTAAGACGTATTTATGGAGCAAATTGGGATAAATCAAAATTAGTTTATAAAAAGTAGGAGGAATTTGAAATGGAAAAAGAAGAAGTTATAGATATTAACAAATTAGCAGGAGGGGCTATACAAGAAGCTATACATTTTGCATTGGAGGAATGCTTTGAAAATATAAAGGACCCAAATACAGAAGCAGAAAAAGCAAGAAAATTAACAATTACAATGGAATTAAAACCAGATGAAACAAGACAAATTGTAAAAACAAAAACAACTTGCAAAACAACATTAGTTCCAGTAAATAGTATTGTTACACAATTATTATTGGATAAAAACGAAGACAAGATAGTAGCAACAGAATTACTAAAACATGACCCAAATCAAATAGACATTGATGATTTAGACAATGTAATAAAAATGGAAAGGGAGGCTAAATAATTATGATAAAAGATGCAATAGAATATTTATTAAAATTAAAAAGGCCAGAAACAATACAAGTAGAAGGTAGAAATTATTCAACAATAGAAATTAATCCAATTAAACAATCAGAGTGCAGAGCAATAACAGTCTACAATTTAGACAGCTTAATTAAGTATTTAAAAGATGACCCTGATAATTACAAAGAAAAAATGAAAGTAATAAACATACTTAATCCATTAGAAGTAGCAGTAGAAAGTACAATATTTGGAGAATTTAAGCAAAGAGAAAAATATATAGTAGCTGATTATTCTGACCTAATTCCTAATATTCGTTTTGGTAATTATTTAAGTATAGAAGAATTTATAATTATGCTGAAATCAAAATTTATTATGACCGAAGATTTAGAAAAAATAATAAAGGTAGTAGGCAACATATCTGATGAAAATGTTACAAATTATAATGATGATGGAATAACCCAAAAAGTAACAACAAAAACTGGTATAGCAAGAGTAGGAGAAGTTGCATTACCACCTAAAATAAAATTAAAACCTTATAGAACCTTTATTGAAGTAGAACAACCACAAAGCGAATTTTTATTAAGGGCAAAAAAAGGATATGACGGAATAGAATTTGCATTATATGAGGCTGATGGAGGTGCATGGAAAAAAGAGGCTATAAGCAATATCGCAAAATATTTAGAAGAAAAATTAGACAATATAAGCAATATAACAATATTAAGTTAATACTTTTAATCAACATAGGGCTAGACCAAACAAAATCTAGCCCTAATTTTTACAAATGGAATTTAGAAAAGGAGAGAATTTATGAAGGACCCAGCATTTTTATTTTATAGTAGTGATTTTTTATCAGGAACAATGCTAATGTCAGACGAACAAGTAGGACAATATATAAAATTATTATGCTTACAACATCAAAAAGGACATTTAAAAGAAAAAGATATGTTAAACATATGTAAAGCATATGATGAAGACATTTTCTCCAAATTCAAAAAAGATGAACAGGGTAATTATTATAATCAACGATTAGAAGATGAAGTTACAAGAAGAAAAAAATACTCTGAAAGTCGTAGAAACAATAGAAAAAAGAAAGATTTAGAAGAAGAAAAAGAAGAAACATATGTAAAAGATATGAAAAACATATGTAATTCATATGAAAAACATATGGGAACTGAAACTGCAACTGTAACTATAACTAAAAATATAAATAATAATATAAATAATAATAATAAAACAAAAGAAAAAATAAGCGACAGTTGTATTGACGGCTTACAAAGAACAAATGCAAATGACAGTTGTGTTGACGATTTGCAAAAAATTATTGATTTTTATAATAACAACATAGGGGCAATAACGCCTTATGGGTTAGAGGTATTATCAGATTATGCTAAGGATATGTCTGAGGATTTAATAATGCTGGCTATGAAAAAGGCAGTAGAAGCCAACAAAAGAACAATACAGTACATAAAAGGTATTTTAAATAATTGGGAAAGAAAAGGAATAAAAACTGTAATTGAAGCACAAAAAGAAGATGAGCAATTTAGAAACAGGGGTATTCCAAAAGAAGAAACAGAAGAAGAAAAAATTGCTAGAAAGATAAAAGAATTGGAGGCAATAAATAGTGACTAATACAGAATTTATACAAGCTACAAGTAGGCTAGAAAACTATTTTGATAAAGAGTATAAAGCAGAACAACAAAAAGAAATGTTTAGTATGTTTAGAGAATGGAGCAAGGAAAGGTACATACAGGCAATTAGTTATTGCATAAGAAATTGCAAATATTTACCTAAAATAGTTGATTTAGTTAATGCAGAAATTGGTACAGGAAGAATCCAAGAAACTAAAAAGATAGATTTTGTTAAATGTGATAAATGTAATGGAGAGGGCTTTATTAAGTATTTTAGAAAAATAAAAGACGGAGATAGAACAATTGAGTATGAATATATTGCACTATGTACATGTGAAAATGCAGATAAACAAAGACAGATAAATGGGTACAACTTGCCTACACTAGCTGAAATTGGATTATAGGAGAGTGATAACAAATGAATAGCATAGCTTATGAAACAAGGCAAATGAGCTTTGAAGATATAAAGCCTAAGAGATTAACAAGATATATGCAATTATTAGAGATACTAGGCAATAAAGAGATGACAGCAAGAGAGATAGAAACGATTAGAAGTAGGACATACTTGCCTAAAAGATTTGATATGAATTGTACTAGACCACGCTTAACAGAGCTTGTAAATGAATATCACGAATTAATAGAGTGTGGAATAAAGAAAGACGAGGAAACAGGCAAGTCAGTAGCAGTATATAGAAGGACAACAGAGCAAGAAAAGATGGAATTAGATAATATGAATCATATTCCGTATTTAGATTAGGAGGAAAAGAAATGATTATAGTTAGTCAAGATAAAATGGAAATTATAAATTTAGATAGAGTAACAGAAATATCTGTTAGTGGAAATTGTATATGTGTAACTGACAGAATTGAACAGGAAGCTGGATACATTGTAGCAGAATATAAAACAGAAGAAAGAGCAAAAGAAGTATTAAAAGAAATAATACAAACAAATACTAATTTTGAATATTATAAATGTGCTGACGAAAGTGAAAGAAATGAACTAAATCCTTTTATGAAAACTAAATATCAATATTTTGATACATATGAAATGCCAGAGGACTAGCCTATGAAGCAATTAAAAGATATGCCAGGTATATGCAAATAAAAAGTAAGCATAAAGAAAGAAGGTGTTGCATAATGGGAAAGTCAATTGATTTAAGAGGAAAAAAATTTACACGATTAACAGTAATTGCAGAAGAAAAATTACATAAAAAAACTGGTGATAGAAAATGGATTTGCAAATGTGAATGTGGAAATTATATTACTGCGAAAACATCATACTTAACATCAGGAGATACGAAGAGTTGCGGTTGTTTAAAAAGCGATACAAGCAGAGAGCATGCTTCACGATTAAGTAAAACACATGGAATGACTCGTACGAGGCTTTATAAAATATGGCAAGGGATGAAAAATAGATGTTATAAAGAAAATGTAAATGGATATCAGAATTATGGCGGAAGAGGAATAGAAGTATGTAATGAGTGGAGACACAATTTTGTAAATTTTTATAATTGGGCAATGAGTAATGGATATAAAGATAGCTTAACGATAGATAGAATTGATAACAATAAAAATTATGAACCAGAAAATTGCAAATGGGCTACATTAAAGGAACAAAGTAACAATAAAAGAACAAATTGTTTTATTGAGTATAAAGGTGAAAAACATAGCATGAAAGAGTGGTCAGAGATATTAAATATTAATTATGGCACTATCAGAAGTAGAAAAGCTAGAGGTTGGAAAAATGAAGAAATATTATTTGGAAAATAAAAATAATATATGCAAGTATTGTCTTGGATGCAATAGATTAGAAGAAGATTTTAAAGGTGTTTTAAGGTGTAATAATTTTATTCCAGGATATAAAGACTGGTATGAGTTAATGGAAAAGGAGCTAAGGAAAAAATGAAATATAAATTTGAAATACATAAAAGACTAATGGGATTAAATGAATATACGGAAATAAATAGAAGAAGTAGGTATGAGGGGAACGAAGCAAAACAAAAAGAGCAAGCTTATATAATGTGGTGCATTAAGGAACAATTAGGTAACTTTAAAATAGACAAGCCTGTAATAGGACATTTTACTTGGGTAGAGGAAAACAAAAAAAGAGACTTAGATAATATTTGTTTCGCAAAGAAATTTATATTAGATGCCTTAGTAGATATTGGTGTACTAAAAGATGATAACAGAAAGATAGTAACAAACTTTACAGACAGTTTTGAATATGCAGATAAATCAAAAGTAATTGTAGAATTGGAGGAGATACAATGAAGATATATGCAATGTACGACATGAAAAACAATGAGCAATGTGTAGGAATATTTAATAATTTAAAAGAGATAGCTAAATTTATAAACAACAGCAATTTAAGATCTTTATCATCTGCAATTAGTCATAAGAAAAAATTAAAAAACAGATATGAAGTAAAAATATTGGAAGTAATTATGGAAGATAAAATTGAAGTTGGAGAATATGTAAGAAATGAAAGTGGATATATTCATAAAGTAGATTCATTCGATAAATTAACTAATTTTTTCAAAGATGAAGATGGTAAATTAAAAGAATGGGTTGGAGAAAATGTTTTTGGAGATACCATATCAGAAATTATAGTCAAACATTCCAAAAACCTAATAGACCTAATAGAAGTAGGAGACATAGTTGAATTAGTTGATGTATTAAGTCAAGAAGTTATTTATATTTGGGATAAAGAAATGTTAGAAGCAGTCAAACAAGATATTAAAGAAGGACAAACTTTAAAGTCCATCTTAACAAAAGAACAATTTGAAAGCGTGAAATATGAGGTGTAAACATGAAATATTTATATCAAAGAAATGATAATGGATTAATAATAAAATTCTGGCAACTAGAAAATGACATTTATATAGATTTAGTATCAGGAATGACGATAAATAAAAATTTGTTATTACATAAAGTTAGTGAAGATATAACAGAGTTAATAGAAGTTGGAGATATAGTAATACTTGAAGACGAATTTGGAGAACATTTTTGTTGTATGTATGATAAAAGCTTTACAGAAGCAGTAAAAGAAGATATAAAAAGTGGATTAAAATTAAAGTATATTTTAACAAAAGAAGAAATAAAAAATAATAGATTTGAGGTGTAGTAAAGGAGCTACAATGGATATAGAAGAATTTGACATACCAATTTGGGATAGAAATAAACAATTAGAATTAGGAATATGTTTTGAATGTGGAAAGAGAAAAGCAAAATTTCAATGTGATTATATAACAGGAAAAACATTTGATTTATATGGCAAAGGAAAAATAGATGAAAGTATGTGTAGTGCTTATTTATGTGAAAAATGTACAAATAAATTAAACAATAGAGATTATTGTAAAAAACATTATGAACAGCTAAAAGAAGAAATGAAAAAGTAAAGGAGCTAGGGTGGAATGAGGTATAAATATGAATTACAAATAAAAGAAACTATATATATGTCCAATATTTTAGGAAATCATTCAATGCCTGTGCCAACATATAGATGGAAAGGAATTGCGTTAGGTAATAATAAAGAAGAATTAGAGAAACTAATTGAAAATAAGGATAAAAATGAATATAGAATAGAAGATAGAGGTGTATTAGATGTTAAGTAGAGAAGAAATAGAAAAAGCAAAAAGAATATGTAGATTATTATGTGGTAAAAAGAATAAAAAGGGTAAACGAGAATATGAAATGTTCGCTAGAATGCAAATGGAAATAGACTATACAGTAGATGAAATGGCAGAAGCAATAGATACACTTCTACAATACAATAACCAGTTAGAACAAGAAAATAATAAGCAAAATAAAATAATAGAAGAAATGGCATTAGCAATAGCGTCTTATGATATTGATGAAGAAATATGTAAGAATCAAGTTATGCCACTTTGTGATAAAAGTTCATTAGAAGTAACTGTAGATGTATGTGCTAAATGCTTAAAACAATATTTTGAAGAGAAAGTAGAGGGAGAATAAATGGAAGATCATTATAAAAAACAAATTTCAATAACAATAAATGGAGAAAAAGAAGATTTAAGTGCAATGCTAGTTGGTGCTGTAAGGTATGCTTTGGGAAGAAGA
>CANQCV010000003.1 GCA_947591045.1 uncultured Clostridia bacterium | reverse complement strand
TTAGATAATGATAAAGATAATAAGGTATTACTAGAACATATAAAAGGTGTAAAAGAATTACTAGAAAAAGCAGAACAGATTATAGAACAGAAATTGTGAAAGGGGGAAAATAAATGGATATACAAGTAGGAGATAGAATTACATTTGAAGATGGAATAGTAAAATTAATTTATGATATGGATAGACTATTTGAAATAAATCAATATATAAATGGTGGAGGCAATCAAATTATAAAAGTAGAACGACCAAAATATGAAGTAGTAGAAGAAAAGAAAGAATTATTAACAGAAGAAGAAAGAGAGTTTTTAAGACAGGCTTTTAAATTTGGAAATTATGGAAGTGATACAGGAAATGAAACTATTAAATTTGTAGGCAAAAGTGGATATTATATATGTGTATATTATGATGAATGTGCTAGTAATACTATTTATATCGATAAAAATCTATATTTTAAAAGTTTAAAAGAAGATAAGAAATACACCCTAAAAGAACTAGGATTGGAGGAGAATTAAATGACACCAGAAGAATTATATTTATATATAAATGATTGTTTATGGCAATTAGAATGGTGTAAAGATGATTATTTCACAACAGAAGATATTGAAAGTAGAATAATATATGCAATAGGAAGTTTAAGAATATAAAAGTCTAATTATTAAGATAAAAATAAATGATTTTAAGTAGGAGGAAATATGAGAGTATATAAATTTAGAGCTTGGGATAGTTATAATAATCAAATGTTAGATGTTCAAGAATTAAATTTTGAAGATTGTTTCAATGGCGGAGAAATGCAAATAAGAACAACTATGTATGGTGATTATTTTGATTATAGAGAAATGCCTATTATGCAATATACAGGAATGAAAGATATAAATGGAATAGAAATATATGAGGGAGATATAGTAGCAGAAAAAGGACACTATGTAAATTCTGATAGACTATTATATCAAAAAATTCAATGGAAAGATAATTATGCTTGTTGGTTAAGAGGAGAATATCAAAGATTAACTCCTAAAAACATTGAAAGATACAAAATTGTAGTAATAGGTAATATATATGATAATCCAGAATTATTGAAGGAGGAAGTATGAATATAGATTTAAAACCAGAGGCAAAAGACATTACACTTTGTTTAAATGAAATGTGTCAAAATAAATGTAAAAGGTATTATGAATCTTGGAAACCATCACAAATGCAAAGTTATATAAATCCTGCAAACGAGTATGATAAAGATGGAAATCAAAAGCCTTGCAAGGCTAGATTGGAGGAACTATGAACGAAGACCAAAAATTAGAAAAGGCAATAAAAATAGTAAATAATATTGCAAATTTTGCTGTTTATTCTTATGTTCCAAATAGTGAAGATACTGAATTTGTAAGACAAAGAAAACCGACATATTTTGTAGGAGATGATGGAAGAAAAGCTATAAAAATAGTATTACAAGCATTAGAAAATTCAATACCTAAAAAGAAAATAGAAGATAAGGTAAACGAATTAAAAGAAGAAAGAAACAAATGTGATAAAGAAGAAGAGGCAGAATGGGGAAAATTTAATTCATGGCAATGAATAAATTCGTTTATTAATAGTTTACAAGAATTATTGGAGGGTAAATAAAATGGGAGTAAAGAATAAATTATTAGATTTGAATAATCATTTATTTGAAGAATTAGAAAGACTTAATGATGATGAATTAAAAGGCGAAGCATTACAGGAAGAAAGAGAAAGGGCAAAAGCTATAGCCAATATTGCACAAACAATAATAAATAATGGAGAACTAGCGTTGAAAGCAGTTAAGCACTACGATGAATATGGAAATAAAGATAAAATGCCCGATATATTACAATTAGGAGATGGAAAATGAAAAAGGTTTATACGGAAGAAATGAAACAATATATATCAAACAATTGTAAGGGAAAAACAATAGCAGATTTCCAAAAAGAATTTAATAATACATTCAATACAAATATTACAGTAAAAGCTATGAAATCATATTTATCTAATCATAAATTAAAAGTTGGACATAAAAACAATAGAAAATTTAAAGATGAACACATTGAATTTCTAAAAGAAAATGTAAAAGGTATTACACTAAAGGAACTTAGAAATAGATTTAATACAAGATTTAATATGAATGTAAGTGAAAGTTCTATAAGTAGTCTAAAAGCTAAATATAATTTAAAAAGTGGGATAGTAGGAGGACAATTTGAAAAAGGACAAGTTTCATGGAACAAAGGTAAGAAAATGTCTTCTTACCAATATCAAAGATGTAAAGCGACTATGTTTAAAAAGGGAAGTATTCCTCCAAATCACAAATCAATAGGAAGCGAAAGAGAAGATAAAGATGGATACATTTTAATAAAAATACAAGATGGACATAAAAATAAAAACTGGACCAGAAAACACCGATATTTATATGAACAAGCATATGGGAAAATACCAAAAGGATATAAAGTAATATTTGCAGATGGTAATAATAGAAATTTTGATTTAGATAATTTGATTATGGTATCTAATGCTGAAGAACTAATAATGAACCAAAGAAAGTTAATAAGTAACAATGCAGAACACACAAAAGTAGGAGTAAATATAGCAAAGTTATTAAGTAGAGCAAAAACAAGGTAGGAAAAGATAATATGGAAAACAAAGACTATGAGCAACTCTATTATGATCAAGTATACGAAAATAAACAACTAAAGAAAAAAATAATTGAGTTAGAAAATGAAATAGAAGATTTGAATAGATGCAGGACTAAAAGAAATATTAATTTACAAAAATATTTAATATTACAGATAAAAAGAAATAAGACGAATAGAAGGTGTAATAAATGAATATACAAAAGAAAATAGAAAGAAAAATAAATAATATTATTCAATTAACTGGTGAATATCCAGAGCAAATAGAAATAACAAAAGAAGAATGGGAGCAGTTAGGAAAACCAAGTAAATTTATAAATGTTAAATTAATTATAAAATAGGAGGTAGACAAATGACAAGAGAAGATTTGAAACAATTAAAATATTCAATTGAATGGGTTAATAGTCAAATAGATAAATATAAAGAACAACGAGAATTAGTTTTTAATATATCACAAACTCTTGATGGATTACCAAAAGCACAAAATAAGCCTAATTATGCATTAGAAAACCTAATAGATAAATACAATGAATTATTGAACATACTGGCAAAAGAGCAACAAAAGATAAACAATACAATAGAACAACTAGGTAAGTTAGAGCCAATTTATAGAATTATATTACATAAAAGATACATAGAAGGGAAAAACTTTGAAACAATTGCAACAGAAATAAATTATGATTATTATAATACATGTAAGTTACATGGGAAAGCTTTATTAAAATTTGACAATCTTACCAAAAAAGACCAAGATTTACCAAAAAAAATATGATATTATAGTATTAGGTAATAAAGTAATAGAATAAATTTAACATATAAAAATTCCTTAAAGAGCTTATCCAAAACAAGGTAAGCTCTTTTATTATGCAAAGGAGAAAACAAATGCAATTGTGTGATACTTGCAAAAAGAGTAAATGCAATAAAAGTATTGTAATAATAGAACAAGATAATATGGTTATAACAAAGTGTTTAGATTATGAGAAAGATGAAAGTAAGATACAAGGGTATAAACCAATAGATTAATAGAGATATATACGGAGGTAAAAAGATGAAAAGAAGATGGACAAAGCAAAGTGCAGAAGAATATATCAAAAAAGCAAAAGAAAAAGGTTTGACATATTGGAGTGCAGTAGACTATTTAAAACATCATAAAACTATGCATTCTATAATATAGAGGAGAAAATGATACATGGATTTTAAATGTAATAATATGGACTATACAATAATAGAAGTTCCAGAAGATGAATTAAAAGAAGAATATTTAAAAGAACATCCTAACGAAAAGAAAGAAGAAATTTACTTATATGGTAGAACAAATTATGTAAAACATACAATAAAGTTATGTAATGAATTAAATGGACAAGAAAAAATAAGAACACTAAAACATGAACTTTGTCATTGTTGGATGTGGAATACTGCTAATAGTGGTCATGCAGAATATGATGAAGAACATATATGTAAAATAGTTGCAAGTAGTAATGATTTTATAAATGAGGTAATAAATGAATATAAATCAAAACATAAATAACAGTAAAATAAAGTAGGTGAAAGAGGTGGCAAAATCAAAATGGGAACTAATTGAAAACAAATTAACATTAGTAGAAGGTTGGGCAAGAGATGGATTAACAGATGAACAAATTGCTAAAAATCTCGGAATAAGTAAAACAACATTATATAAATATAAAAATGAACATTCTGAACTTTCTGAACTCCTTAAAAAGGCAAAAGAAGTTGTTGACTATGAAGTAGAAAATGCATTATTGAAAAGAGCATTAGGTTATGAATATGAAGAAAAGACCTATGAAATAAAATATGACGAAAAAACAGGTAAGTCAGAGGAAAAATTAACTAAAAGAGTAACAAAACAAGTAGCACCTGATACAACAGCACAAATATATTGGCTAAATAATAGGAAGCCTAAAAATTGGAGAAATAAACAGGATGTTAATTTATCAAATAATGGAATGTCGCTTGCTGATGCAATACAGAAAGCATATGAACAAAAAGTAGGTGATAAATAATGTTATTTACGGAAGCGATACTATATTATAAAGATAGACCAATAGAATTTGTAAAAGATATTATACAAGCAACACCAGATGATAATCAAGCAGATATATTAAATAGAGTTGCTAATAATAGAATGACATCAATCAGAAGCGGACATGGAATAGGAAAATCAACGGTACTAAGTTGGCTTATAATTTGGTTTATGTGTACAAGACCATTTCCTAAAATACCATGTACAGCACCTACAAAACATCAATTATACGATATATTGTGGGCTGAAATAGCAAAATGGCTTAATCCTACTTTAAAAACAGAGATAGAGTGGACACAAGAAAAGTTATATATGAAAGCATATCCTGAGAATTGGTTTGCAGTTCCAAGAACGGCAACGCAACCAGATGCATTACAAGGATTTCACGCAGAACATTTATTATATATTATAGATGAAGCCTCAGGAGTAAAAGATTCAGTATTTGAACCTGTATTAGGTTCGTTATCTACACAAGATTCAAGGTTAATCATGATGGGAAACCCTACACAACTTAGTGGATTCTTTTTTGATAGTCATAACAAAAATAGAGATAAATATAGCATAGCAAAAATATCAGGAGAAAATTCAAAAAGAGTTTCAAAGCAATTTATCCAGGATATTATAGATATGTATGGATTAGATAGTGATGTTTTTAGAGTTCGTGTTGCTGGCGAATTTCCAAAAGCAATGCCAGATAGTTTTATTCAATTAGATTGGGTAGAGAATTGTAGCAAAAATAGGATATCACAAACATATCCTACAATAAGGATAGATATAGGGGTAGATGTTGCAAGATTTGGAGACGATGAAACAGTTATAAATATATTGTTTGACAAGAAATATCAGCAAAAACAAAAAGTGTTGAATCATAATGACACTATGGAAGTAACAGGAAATATTGTACAAATAGTTGAAGAACTGAGACAACAATATATAGGAATACCAATACATATAAAAATAGATTGTGACGGCTTAGGTGTTGGGGTATACGATAGACTAAAAGAAATAAAAGAGCAAAAAAAATGGATAACAGTTACTTTACATGAATGTCATTTTGGTGGAGCAGGAGGAAAAAATAAGAATAATGATCCAGTAGAATTTAGTAATTCAACAGGCAAAATGTGGGGATTGTTAAGAGAAAAATTAAAAAACAACGATATAGAATTGATATATGATGATAAACAAATAACTCAGGTAAGCAACAGGAAATATAGAGTAAATTCGGATGGACAAATAGAACTAGAAAGAAAAGAAGAAATGAAAAAAAGAGGACTAACTTCTCCAGATAGACGGAGATGCATTAGTTCTTTCTTTATATGAGCCAAAACAAGGAGGCTTATCGATTTTGGAGTAGAGGTGTTAATATGGAAAGTGTAATGACAATAAATAAAATAAAAAAAATAATCCAAAATGATTATGAAAGAAGACAAGAAATATTAAAAGTAAAAAAATATTATAACAACGATAATGATATTAAAATAAAAGGAATATTACCAGAAAATACAGATCCATTAAGAAACGCAGATAATAGGACAAGTAATAATTTTCATGAAGATTTTACTGATGAAAAAAGTGCATATTTATTTACATATCCAGTTTTATTTGATTTAGGAGATAAAAAAATTAATGAACAAGTCAAAAAAGTGCTAGGGGATGATTTTGAATATGAGTGCAACAATTTATGTATAAATGCCACTAATGGTAGAGTTGCATGGTTGCATTATTGGATAGATGAAGAAGAAGAAACTTCTTTTCAATATGCAACAGTCGAAACAGAAGAAATTATACCAGTATTCAAAAAAGGATTAAAGAGAAAATTAGGAGCAATACACAGGTATTATGAAGATTATGAAGAAGACAATAATGGAAAAATTAAATACTATACTTGGTATGAGTATTGGGATGACAAACATTGTGAAAGATATAAATTTAGAGGAAAAATAGATGGAACTGGATTAACGCATCTACCACAATTTGATGAAAATTTTAAACATGATTTTGGAGTAGTGCCGTTTATTGAATTTAGAAATAACAAGAAACAACAAAGTGATTTAAAGAAATACAAGGATTTATTAGATATTTACGATAAAGTATTGTCAGGATTTGCAAATGATTTAGAAGATATACAACAAATTATATACATACTTGAAAACTATGGGGGAGAAAACTTAAAAGAATTTGTAGATAAATTAAAGAGATTTAAGATTGCTAAGGTTGGAACAGATGAAAAAGGAGTAAAAGGAGATTTAAGAACTTTACAAATAGAAATTCCTGTTGAAGCTAGAAAGGTAATACTTGACATATTAGAAAAAAGAATATATAAAGCAGCACAATCTCTTGACATGGATAATAGTAACTTTGGAAATTCGAGTGGAGTAGCATTAAAATTCTTTTATAGAAAACTAGAATTAAAAGCAGGATTGACACAAATAGAATTTAAAAGAGGATTTAATCAGTTAATTAGAGCAATTTTAAAATATCTAAGAATAACAGAATATAAAAGTATTACTCAAACTTGGACAAGAAATATGATAAGCAATGATTTAGAAAATGCACAAATAGCAGTAGAAAGCAAAGATATAATATCAGATGAAAGTATATTAAAAAATCATCCTTGGGTAGAAGACCCAGAAGACGAAATGAAAAAATTAAAAATACAAAAAGAAGAAGCACAAAAAAGACAACAAGAGATATTTGGTAATGCAGGAGGATTTAAAGATAATAATGATGATGGTAACACCAACGAATAAATAGGAGGTGTTATTTTTTATGGCAAGGAAACCAATAAATTATTGGGAACGAAGAAGCACAGAATTGATGAAACAATTAGAAAAGAAGACGGAATATTCAATAAATCAATTAATAGAAGTATATAAACAAGCAACAAAGAACATAAATAAAGAAATAAACAATATATTTAAAAATTTTGAGAAAGATACAGAATTAAAAAAAGAAACATTGCTAAAATTGTTGAATAGTAGAGAAACAGAAACACATTATAAGAACCTATTAGAAATAATAAACAATGATATAACAGATGAAAGTATTAAAAAGAAATTATTAGCTAAATATAATGCTCCTGCGTATTCATATAGAATAAGTCGTTATCAGCAGTTACAAGATAATATAGACTTGGAACTAAAAAAACTAGCAGATATAGAAAATAGAGTAACGAAACAACGATATGTAGATACAATACAAGATGCCTATTATCATAATATATATGAAATTCAAAAAGGCTTGGGGATAGGATTTAGTTTTTCAGAAGTAGATATGAAAACAATAAATTTATTACTTAATGAAAAATGGATAGATAAAGGGAATTTCTCCACTAGGATATGGGAAAATTCAGAAAAACTATCTAATTACCTTAAAACACAGTTTACAGCAGATACAATAACAGAAATGTCAATACAAAAAATGTCGAGACAACTTGCAGACAGTATGAATGTTGGTTTGTATAATGCAACAAGGCTTGTAAGGACAGAGGTAAATCATTTTGCAAATGAAGGAGAAATGTTAAGTTATGAAGAATTAGATATAGAAAAATATCGATTTATAGCAACATTGGATAATGTAACTTGTGAGCATTGTGCGGAATTAGATAATAAAGTATTTAATGTTAAAGATAGAAAGCCAGGCAAGAATTATCCTCCAATTCACGCAAATGATAGATGCACTACTGTTGCTGAATTTGCTGATGACACAATAGAAGATTTAGAAAGACGAGCAAGAGATCCAATAACAGGAAAAACATATTTAGTAGACCAAAATACAACATATAACGAATGGAAAAAACAAATAGATGATAAATATGGAAAGGGAATAGTTGATTTAGAACATAAAAAATATACAAATTTAAAGACAGATAAAGAACAATATAAAAGATATAAGAAAGTTTTAGAAAAAGAATTTGTACCAGAAAAATTTGAAAAATTTCAAGATTTGAAGTATAATAATATAGAAGAATACAACGATTTAAAAGGATATTATAGGTATAAGTTAAATTATCCAGAAAGCAATAGAGAATTTTATGAAATAAATGGAAAAATACAGCAATATATAAATCTAGGAGAAATTAAGAAGAGTATAGGTACTGCAATAAAACCTAATAAAGTAACAATAGGAACTATAAATAATCATGCGTTAGAAAAAATGAATATTAGAGAAATTACAAAACAGTTATCTCAAAAATACATAGACGAAGCAATAATAGCATTTTCACAAAATACAAAGGTATTATATTTATCTAATAAAGGAGCTACTGTATTATTAAAAGAAGATAATAGGTTAATAACAACTTATAATACATTTGATGATGAAATAAAAAAGATATTGGAGGTTATAAATGGAAGAAAAATTTGAGTGCCCACTATTAAATAAAATTATATATGATACCGATTGCTATGATATAAATATGGTTGCAGGTGGTTTTATAAAAGAGGAAATTTTAGAAGATAAGATTGACAAAGAAAAAGCCTTAGAAGTTTGTAGTAAGTGTAAATATAAACCATTTTAAAGAAGAAAACTAAGAAGAAATAAATTAGTTATTAAAATTTTATAATTATAAAGTATGTAGTGATGGAATAGGTAGACATTAAACACTCAAAGACTACTAGGAGTTCTCGGTAAGTCAGTGAAAGTAGTTATGTTAGGTGCAAATCCTAACCTATATACAATTTTAAAGATGTAGAAATACGTCTTATTTTTATGCTTGAAAAAGCAAATACAATGTCGCAGAAATAGCGATAAACAAATTTTAGTTACAGAAATAGTAACGGAAAGAGGTAAAAAATGGAGTTCTTAAAAGAAATTTTAGGAGATGACTTGTACGAGCAAGTCAAAACAAAAGTAAGTTCTTATAACGAGAAAGCCGATAAGGACAAAAAAGTAAGTATTGTTAATGTTAATAATGGGGAATTTGTTACGAAAGTAAAATATGACCAATTAAAAACAGATTTAGACAATACAAAAATATCTTTAGATACTGCAAATACAACAATAACAGATTTAAAGAAAAACAATGGAGATAATGCAGACTTACAAGCTAAAATAACTGCTTACGAAAGTGAGAAAGCTAATTTAGAAAAGGCACATAAAGAAACAACTGAAAAGTTGATTAAAGAAGGTGCTATTAAAGATGCATTATACCATGAAAAAGCAAAATTTCCAGAGCTATTATTAGGAAAGTTTGATTTATCTAAAATATTATTAGATGAAAAGGGCGAAAAAGTAGTGTCTGGAATCGAAGAACAAATGAAATCTAATAAGGAGACTTATAAAGATTTATTTGAAGAAGAAGGACAACAAAAGAAGGATAATCCATATCATTATACGCCAGGAGGCAATAGTAATGGTAAGCCTGAAAGTGGTGCAACTGATTTTGTTGGAATTATTAAAGAAAATCAAGCAAGAAAAATGTAAGATGTTAAAACATCTTTTTATTTTGCTCAAAAATTAAAAGGAGGAATAAAAAATGGCATATTTAAAAGACGAATTACAAGGTTTTGTACCTGCAGAACAAGCTACAGAAATAATGAAAGATGTAGCAAGAGGATCTAGTCTATTAAGACTATCAAAAGTATCAAATATGGAAAGTGATACTAAAAAGATACCAGTTATGACAGAAGGACCAGGAGCATACTGGGTAGGAGAAGGAGAAAGAATAAAAACATCTAAGGCAGGATGGATTTATCCAGAATTAAAGGCTAAAAAGTTAGCTGTAATCATACCTGTAACTGTAGAAAAATTAAATGATGCAACAATAGATGTATTTGAAGAATTAAAAGAACCTATAGCAGAGGCTTTTTATAAAGCAATAGATGCAGCAGGTTTCTTTGGAACAAATTCACCATTTGCTAAAAACATTATGAATTGTATTGAAACATCTGAAAACAAAGTAGAAATCGAAACAAATAAAACTTTAGATTTAGATGTTTCTGATGCAATGGCATTAGTAGAAGATGCTGGATATGATGTAAACGGTTTTGCTGCTAAAATTGGTATAAAGAACTCTTTAAGAAAATTAAGAGATGCAAATGGAAATCAACTTTATGCAGAAGGTGTAAATGGAAAAGAATTATTTTCATTACCAATTGAATTTTCAAGAAATGGTGCTTGGGATAAGACAAAAGCTGAAATAATTGGTGGAGATTGGGATAAATCTTTAGTAGGTATAAGAGAAGGTATTGAATACAAAGTTCTAGAAGAGGCAACACTTGAAGGAACAGAATGGACAGATGGAAAACCATTATCTTTGGCTGAGCAAGATATGATTGCTATTAAAGCTACTATGAGACTTGGATATTTACCAATCAAAGATGAAGCTTTCTGTGCTGTAGTACCTAAACCCTAGTCCAGCCACCTCAAACGTGGCAATTCCAAGTAATGAAACATCATTAAATTTAGGGGAAAAAACAGTTCAAGATTTATGTGAAAATGTAAGTTTAGATGGTGATAATGTAACAGGTGAATTAAATCATATTGAGGGTTGGAAAGAATTTTCAAGTAAATCTGATGAGAACACAGGAAACTTCTTACCACTTTACTTTGAAGAAGCAAAAGGACAACCAAAAGGAACTGTAAAATGTGAACTTAAAGGTACAGGTGTAAAATTAAAAAAACCAGTTGCAGTTGACGAAAAAGA
This sequence comes from uncultured Clostridia bacterium, assembly GCA_947591045.1. GTDB lineage: Bacteria > Bacillota > Clostridia > TANB77 > CAG-508 > CALXVA01. Next base: position 76,787 of record CANQCV010000003.1, on the reverse strand, counting down.
TGGGCTAATAGTATTCCAAATTCATAACCAAGATAATACAATCGAAATTACACAAGAGGGTAAAGAAACAAGAACACTTAATTTAACAGGGTTAACATTAAAACAAGAATAATAAGAGAAAGAAGAAGCTGACTAGTTGTTAGCTTCTTTCTTGAGGTGTTAATTATGTCAGACAATATAAAAAAAGTAAAAGAAATATTAGATATTACTGATACTAAATTAGATAAATATTTAGCGTTTTGTGAGCAAGTAATTACAGATGAAATATTAGACAGATGTAATATAGATGCTATTCCAGAACGATTAAATTCACTTATACAAGAATTTTTAATAGAACAATATAAACTTAATAAAGATGGAATTTTAGAAGGAATTAAACAGGTTTCTAGTGCATCTGATAATGGTCAAACTGTAAATTTTGAAATTATAGGTGGAACAAAAGAAATACAAAAAAATGCTGAAAAATTTATTGATGATAATATGTCTAGAATAGTTGCTTATAGAAAGTTAAGGTGGTAATTATGCAAATACCTGATTTGTTTAAACAAACTATAGCTAATACTTTTTATGATAAAGAATTAAAAATAATGACTACTGAAAAAGAAACTATAAGAGATGATGAGGGTTCTGTTATTGAATCAGAAAAAGATATTTTAAAAGAATCAATAATGGGCAATTTTCAATATTCTACTCTTGAAAAAGTCCAGCAAGAATATGGTAAAGAAATGATAGCAGAATGTATAGTAACTTGTGCTAATACGTTAGCGACAGTAGATGATATTTTAGTATATCAGAACAAAAAATATGAGATAAAAGCTATTATTCCTTATGATAGTCATAAAACAATACTTTTGCATAGAGTAGGTGATATGAATGGCTAAATTAGAAGGATTAGATGAATTGCTAGCTAATTTGTCTGGTTTGGGCGGAAACATAAAAGAAAGTGCAAGAAAAGGACTAGAAAGAGGAGCAAAGAAAATACAAAAAAATGCAAAGCTTTTAGCACCAGTAGGAGAAACAGGAAACCTTCGTAATTCTATAAAAACAAAATCAGAAACAACAACAAATGGAGCAGAGGCACAAGTATATACAAATACCGAATATGCTCCTTATGTTGAATTTGGAACAGGACAAAGAGGTGCAGAAAGTAATATAGATAGACCAGAAGGGATACATTATAAAGCCGATTGGAAAGGACAAGTAGCACAGCCATTTTTAAGTCCTGCATATTTACATGCCAAAAATAGTGGAGAAGTAGAACAAGAAGTAATTAAGTCGGTGCAACAAGATATAAGGAAGTTAGGTGGTAAATAATGATTAATCAAAAACCAATAGTATATCAAAAATTATTAGAGTTAGAAAAAGATAAAACAGTTAAACAGGTATGTGATGAAGGTGACCAAGATTGGTCAAAATTACCATGTATAACTTATATGGAATTACAAAATGAACCAGATGAAGACGCCGACGATGAAGAATATTCTAGTGCATTAGCAATTAAGGCAGATGCATGGGGAAAAACATCTAGTGAAGTATCAAAAATTGCTATGAAAGTAGTACAAAAAATGAAAGAAATTGGTTACAGAAGAACATTGTATTTAGATGTAACTGATTTAAATAGTAAACAAAAACACAAAACAATGCGTTTTGAAAAAAATGAAATTTTAGAAATGGAGGAAAATTAATATGGCAAGAAAATATTTAAAAGGTTTTGACAGATTTAGTATATTTCCAATTACAGAAGATACAGAAGAAAAATACATAGTAGGAGAAAGAGTTCCTGTAATTGCAGCACAAAGTCTATCAAAAGAGGAGCAAGTTGAAGAAGAAGATATTGTTGCAGATGATGGCGTATGGGATACAGATTCTGATGTAACAGGAGAAGATGTAACATTTACTGTTGCAGAATTGTCAAATGAGTTAAGGCCAAAATTAAGAGGTGGAAAATACGAAGCAGAGACTAAAACATATAGTTTTAGTAAAGGAGATGTAGCACCTGAACTAGCATGTTCTTATAGGGGATTATTAGCTGATGGTACATATAGAATGTGGAAACAATATAGATTTAAAGTATCTCAAATAAAAATGGACTTGAATACAAAGGGAAGTGGAGATAGAAGCGGAGTTGAAATTACAGGAAAATTTTTAAGTAGGGCTTGTGATGGAAAATTCTATGATATTAAAGATACAGAAACAGGAAATGAAGATTTAACATGGCTAGATACTATTGAGGCAGTAGGACAAGAATAATAGGAGAGTTATACTCTCCTTAAATTTTATTTAGGAGGAAAAAATGGCTAAAAGTAATGAAAGTTTAAGCTTACCTAAAACTAAAAGACTTTATGGTGTAGAGATAAGAAAGATGCCTTGTGGCAAGTATTTTGAAGCTCTACAAACTTTAAAAAATTTGCCAGAAGACTTTATAAAAGAGTTATCTGACAATAGACAAGATTTTAAATTATCAGAAATGTTTACAATGGAAAATATAACAGGATTAGTAGCAAGATTGTTAATTATATTACCAGAATTTACAGTTGCATTTTTATCGAAAATAATAGATATTGATGAAGATATTATTAAAAACGAACTTACACCAAAGGAATTAATAGAAATAATCCAAGAATTTTGGAAAATTAATGAATTAGAAAGTTTTTTCGTACAAATGAAGCCGATAGTGGAAAAGATTATGACCATAATTGGCTTCAAAAAACAATTGCAATCTGTATAAAAATAGGAATATCTAAAAAAGAATTTATGGAAGATTACTATATAGATGAAATCCCAATTATAATGGAAAAATATGCTGAATTAAACAAGATAGAAAATGAAGGGGATAAGGAAGTAACAGCAGAAGATTTTTAAACTTCTTGCAATATTTTATAGTTTATTGTAAAATGTTGGCAGGAGGGGATTAAATATGAAGGAAAAAATTTATAAAAAATGGTGGTTTATTTTATTGCTAATTCTAATTTATACAATACTAATCATTGGAGTTACATACTTAATGACTGTTCGAATGATAGATAAAAAAGAAGTTGAGGTAACAAATAATCAATCTATTGGACAAAATGATGACAAAGATAAAGAAGAAGTTATAGAACAAACAAAAGAAGTATCAGTAAAAGAAAAAATAGAAGAAAAAGATTGGGAAGTAACGATAAAAGAAGCAGGATTTAAGCAAGATATTGTTCCAAGCAAACCTGATAGTTTTTATACTCATTATCAGGTAAAAGATACAGACAATACATATTTTTATCTTATAATAGAAGCAAAAAATATATCTTCATTAGGATTAAGAGCAGATACTGTTGCAAAAGTAAAAATGAAGTATGACAATAAATATGAATATGATACATTTTCTACTATTGAAGAAAATGGAGGAGGAACTTTTACATACACTAATATAACTAACATTGATCCTCTTACAAATAGAAAATTGTACTATTTAGTTGAAGTACCAAAAACGATAGAGAAAGAAAAAAGCAAGCCTATAACTGCAGAAATTATAATTAATGAAAATACCTATAACTTAAAAATAAGATAAATAAACCTAAAAAAGCACTTTAAAAAAGTGCTTTTTTTATGCGCAAAAAGAGGTGAAAAAATGGCAAATGAAACACAAATAGGGCAATTAGTGATTGACTTAAAAGTAAAAACAGAAGCACTAGAAAAAGGATTAGAAACAGCTAAAAAGAAATTGCAAGAAATGGAAAATCAAAATGAACAATTGAAAAGTAGCAACAGTTCTTTAGATGCAAGTTTTATAGCTATATCCGCTAGTATAGTAGTATCTTTAAGCAAAATAACTAGTGCTATAAATGATGGCGTGCAAAAGTATAATGAATATGTGAATAGTATGAATGCTATAAAGAAAACAGCAGATGCAACTGGAAATTCTATGTCAGATATTCAAGATACAATAGAAGATGTAAATAAATTAAAATTAATGGATGAGGCAGATTTAAATTCATCAATAAAAAATTTGTTATTATATGGTTATACTGCACAGCAAGCAGCAGATATATTAAAAGTTTTACAAGATGCAGCAGTAGGAAACAGACAAGCTAATTATTCACTTTCAGAAGCTGTAAAAGTAACGACTGAGCGGAATAAGAATGGAAAATTCAGTTTTATCTGATGCTGCTGGTGTGCAAAAAAATATATCAAAAATGTACGAAGAATATGCACAAAGCATAGGAAAGTCTTCTGATTCTTTAACACAATCAGAAAAAGCACAAGCTGTATATAATGGGATAATGGCAGAAGCTAGTATGTTTACAGGTGCAGCAGCAGAGATGGCAAATGGTTATCAAGGACAACAAGCTCAATTAAATGCTATTAATTTAGAATTATCAAGAACGATTGGCGAAAGCATGATACCAGCTTTAACTCAATATAGTTCTTTGCAGTTATCTATTACAAAAGGACTAACAGAATTTATTAAAGAACACAAAGGAGCAACCAGTGGAATCATAACTTTTACCACTACTTTGTTAGGGGCAGTAGTAGCTTTAACTACTGCTAAAAAAGCATATAATGCATATAAAGCAGCGGCAAGTGCAGCTAATATGACTACACAAGCATTTACAGCTTCATTGTTAGCTAATCCTATAACTTTAATTTCAGTAGGTATTGCTGCTACGGTAGCAGGAATATCAGTTTTTAATACGAAAATGCAAGAATCAATAGAAAAAATGCAAGAAATGACTGATGTGACATTATCAGCAACAGAAGCATTAGAGAACTTTAATAATAACGGTTCTTATACTGAAACAGAAAAGAGTGCAATAGATAATAAAATTAATCAAATGCAAGAAATAGTAGACAATTATGAAAAAATAAAAAATGAGATTTCTAATTTGGAACAGCAAATTGAAGAAGAATCCTCAAAAATATATACAGATTCTAATGAAAAATATAAGAATATAGACAAATTAAGAGAAAAATTATCTCTTTTAAAAGAAGCCTTAGCAGACTATGAAAAACAATATTATGCTAATGGAAAGACAAATGAAGATTATTTAAATACAATAAAAACTCTGAATACTACATTAAGTATCGGTGAATCAAAACAAAAATATTTAACTTTAACTAATCAAAAAGCACACAGGGAAACACTTATAAATATAGCACAAACAAAAGCAGATATAAAAGGTAAACAAGAATTATTAAATATATTAAAACAAGGAAAGAGTGCAACAGAAGAATATAAAGATGCAAAAAATCAATTAGTAAAAGCATACCCAGAGTTAGCAAAAGTAAATGAAAATACAATTACAAGTACACAGAAAGCAATAGATGCAGAAAATGCAGCAGCTGACGCAGAGTGGGTTAATGCACAAACAGCAATACAAGCAAGTATTTTGGAAGTCAGTGCAATGATGAACAATAAAGAGCAAATACTTCAAATCGCGTTTGCTACAAAACAATCTGTAGAAGAAGTTACTGCTTCCTTACAAAATCAAATGGCCATATTGGGGAATTTAGCTAAATTAAGCCCAGAAGATTTTAAAGGAAGTGTTACATCTACATATACACCTAAAATATCAAAGTCTTCTTCCTCTAAATCATATTCTAATAAAAGATTAGACAATTATAAAAAAGAGATAGAACACAAAAAAGCGATGGATCAATTAAGCTTACAACAAGAAATCAAGATGTACCAAAAAGCATTAAAAAGTTATGCTAAAACAACAGATGAAAAAAGAGAATTACAAGAAAAAATCTATGAATTGCAAAAAGAATTACAAGAAAAAGAATATAACGATTATGTGGCAAATATAGAACATAAAAAGGCGTTGGACCAATTAACTTTGCAACAAGAAATTTCAATGTATCAAAAAGCTTTAAAAACTTATGCTAAAACGGCAGACCAAAAAAATGAAATACGAGAAAAAATATATGAACTAAATAAAGAATTAGCATTAAAAGAAAAAGAATTATTAGAGCAACAAACAGAAGATTATGAAGTATATATACAGCAACAAAAGAATTTAAGAGGTGCTGAATATACGGTATCTGAACAAACAAAAGACTATGACAAAATTATTGCAATGCATAGAAATTATCTAAATCAAATAATGCAAGATGAACGATTATCATTAGACGAAAGAAAACAAATTTATCGTGAAGAATTAGCAACTATTAGAGATTATGAACAACAAAAGAGAGAATTAAGGATTGATTCAATAGATAATACTGTAAGCCAATTGACAAATGCAATAACTAAACATCTAGAAGAAATGCAAAATAAAGAAAAAGAACTAATAGATAAAAATCTAGAAGCAGTAGAAGAATGGAAAAATGCTAGAATAAAAGCTGTAAATGAAGAATATGACGCAAGGATAGAGGCAATAGAAAAAGAACTAGATGCATTAGATAAAGCAGAACAAGAAAAAACAAGAGAAGAAGAAGACGCAGAATATGAAAGAAAAAGGCGTAGACTTGAAGAATTAATTGATTTTGAACATGATGCTACTACAAAAGCTAATTATCAAAAAGAACTAAATAAACTTATAGAAGAATATCAGAACACATTAAATAAAAGGGAATTACAGGATAGAAAAGAAGCTTTAAATGCACAAAAAGATTTATTACAAGAAGAACAGGATAATCAAATACAAGCTATTGAAGACGAAGCGGACAAACAAAAAGAAACATATGAAAAACAACTTGAAGAATTAGAAAAATATTATGATGAACAAATGGAAAAGGCAGAAGAAACAGCTCAACAAATGCTTTTAAATATAGAGAAAAATCAAGACCAAATATTAGAGTTATTAAAAAGCTATGGAGATTATTATGAAATAACAGGACAAACCTTTGGAGAAAAATTAGCACAAGGTTTTGCAGAAAAAGCAATGGAAAAAGTCCAAAGTGTTATAGGTAATATCCAAAAAGCAATTGATTCTGCTATTGAAAATAATATGTCAAGAATGGCAAAAGCTAGCGAAACTATATCTTTGGGAAACAGTGCTAGTGGTAGTACAGTAATAAATAAAAACATAAATGTAGAACAAAATAATACAATAACATCCCCAGTCGATAGTCCATCTGTAATATACAAAAAACAAGAAACATTAAATAGAGCATTAGCTAAACAAATTGGTAATGCAATTTAAAGGAGGAAGAAATGCAGAAATTAAAAGTTATTAATTTAGCATTAAAAGAAGAAATAACATTTGACATGAGCGGAAATGTTTTATTAAGCCATATTGAAGGATTAGGCATACCAGATGTTTCAGCAGAAAAAACACAAGCTGTTTTACAAGATGGATCTGATGTTCATGGTCTTTTACTTGAAGACAGAATAATTCGTTTGCAAGCTACTATTAGGGAAAAGGATAGACAAAGACTGTATGAATTAAGAAGAAAAATATTAAGAATAATAAATCCTAAAACATATAATTCAAAAACAGGAAATAAAGGAGAATTATTATTATTTTATACTAATGATGATAAAACATATAGGATATATGCTCATGTAGAAGATTCTGTTGATTTTAATAGTAGATTTTTAAATCATATGGTTGTAGACATTATTTTTACAGCAAATAATCCATATTTATTAGATGAAGAAAATACGAAGTTAGCAATTAAGGCATTTTTTGGAGGACTCACATTTCCACTTAAATTGCCTGATTATTTTTCTAATATAGGTTTTCAACGAACAATAAATAATGAGGGAGATACAGAAGTACCTTTACTTATACAATTTCATGGACCAGTATTAAATCCAATTATATATAATGACACAACAGGAGAAAGTATAAAAATAAATAGAGAACTTGAAGAAGGAGATACTTTGGAAATTAATACATCGTATGGAAACGAAACAGTTGATATAATTAAGAAAGATGGTTCAAGGGAGAATGTATTTAATTGGATAGATGTAGAACATAGAGACTTTTTCAAATTAATTATAGGAGAAAATATAATTAGATATAGTGGAGACGATGAAAGTAATATTGGAACTATTGATGTAGAGTTCTCCATTATGTATGGAGGAGTATAATGATTGAAATAATAAATAGCAAGTTTGAACTATTGGGCGTTATATCAAATTATGAAAGCCTAATTTTTAATAGAGCCTGGCATGGAGTTGGTGATTTTGAACTACATATAAACAAAGAAAAGAAAAATGTAGACAAATTACAAAAAGATAACTTTATAATAATAAACAAAAGTAAAAATAAGGTTGGAATTATTGAAGATGCAAAATTGGATTGTAATAATACAAAAACATTGATTGTAACAGGAAAGCAGTTAAAAGGAATAACTAACAGAAGACTAACAGTTACAGATAGCTATGATAGAGTTGCTGAAACAGAGGCAGAAAATGTATTTAAGCATTATATAAATAATCATATGATAGATACCTATTATAATGATATAAAGACACCTGAACGCAACATTGAATGGCTTAGATTAGCAGAAACGCAGAATAGAGGAATAAAAACCGTTTGGCAATCTAGATATGAATATTTAGATGTATTGATGGAACATATTAGTAAAGATACAGGATTAGGATGGAATATATTTATAGAATTAGCACAGAAATGTGCTTTTTTTGATGTTTATGAAGGAAAAGATAGAAGTATTCATCAATCAGATAATCCACCAATTATTTTTAGTGATAAAAAAAGAAATTTAGCTACATCTACAATTACAGATAATAGTTCCTCTTGGAAGAATACAGGATATGCATTAGGAAAAGGCGAGCTAGAAGATAGACCTCTAGTAATTGTTAAAGAAAACGATTTCACAGGACTAAACAGAAGAGAAGTATTGCTAGACATGAACAGCATAGAAGTATCGGATTTAGCAGATGAAGGAAAAAAGAAATTAGAAGATTATAAACAGATTAAAAGTATTGAAGGTTCAGTATATCAAATTCCTAATATGGAATATGAAAAAGATTGGGATTTAGGAGATATAGTAACAGTAGAAACAGAAGGATATAGTGAAGACAAAAGAATTACAAATATTAAAGAAGTATATGAAAGAAACAATCAAACAATAGAAATAAATTTTGGCGACAAAATACCAGAACTAATAGAGCAATTACGAAAATTAAATAAGGGGGTGTTATAAGTGGCAGAAAATATAGAATTAAAAAGTTTTCCTTTTGATTCTTTGTTAGATGATAGAGAATATCCTGCACAAGTATTTAGAAATTATTTTCATAAATTTTTAAGTACAGGTGTGTATTTTGGAAAATATAAAGATTATGGCGATTATAGTATGAAAGTAGTTCCAAGCCTTGAATTAAATGTGAGGGTGACAAAAGGTGCAGGATTAATAAGAGGATTAGACTTTGAATTAGAAGAAGATGAAGTATTGCCAGTAAATTTAAGCCTAGGTAAGATAAGAAAAGATATGGTTGTAGTAAGGGCAGACGATACATTAGCAGAAAGAAAAACTACTTTATACATAAAAGAGGGAACAAATGAAGATTTTGCAACGCTAGAAAGAACCGCAGATATATATGAACTATGTATTGCAAAAATAACTGTTGGTGATACAAAAACGACAGTAGACTTAGACGATATAGAAGACACAAGAAGAGATGAAAATTTAGCAGGAATAGTAACAAGTCTAATAGATATAGATATTCAAGATGTATTAGACGATATCAATAAAAAGAAAGATAACTTTTTTAACGAGTTAGAGATAACGACAAAGGCAGAAGCAGACCAATTAATACAGGAACTTGCAGACTACTGCGAAAGTGTAAAAGATATTCTTGATGAAAATGTTGCAGTTAATTTACTAAATTTAATTAATGAAAACAAAGCTAATATTGAAAAAAATACACAAAATATTAATACAAATACACAGGATATAACTACACTAAAAAATAATTCTTTAAAATATAAAACCATAACCATTCCACAACAAAGTTGGGTACAAAAAAGTGAGACAGAAACATACGAGTATGATGTAAAAGATGAAAGTATAACAGAAAATCATCTTCTTATGGGACATCCAAATACAGAAAATCAAGAGAAGATGTCAGGAACAGGAGATATAGAAACTTATAATGGTGGCTATAAAGTTATAGTAAAAGAATTACCAGAGGGAGATGTAACAATGGGAATATCAATTCAAAAGGCGGAGGTGATATAAAATGATAGGTAAAATTGTTTTCACAAATAATGAAAAGAAATTTACTGTAACATTTAATACAACTCCCCAAGAGGCAACAATAACATTAAGAGATAGTGAAGGACAAATAGTTGCACCAAAAGAAGGCAAAACATATAAATTAAAAGCAGGAACATATACTTATGATGTTACCGCAGAAGGATATTATAGTTTAACAAACCAAGTAATTGGTATTGCAGAAGATACAACAATACAAGTTCAAGCATTGGACAAAATATTGTATGTATCTTTTTCTTTAACTCCAAGTACCGCAACAATTGTTTTAAAAGATAATGACGGAAATGTAATAAATGCAGAAGCGGGTACTACAAACAAATTTAAGATAAAGAAAGGTGCATACAAGTATAGCGTGTCTGCTGATGGATATTACCCAATAAATGATGTTGTATTTAGTATGACTGATAATGATGTAAATAAAACAATTACAGTAAAACTAGACAAAAAATTATATGCTATATTCGTATTAACACCAACAGATGCAACATTAACAGTAAAAGATGGAAGTGGACAAGTCCTTGTTCCACAAACAGGACATACATATGAAGTAAAAGCAGGAATGTATAGTTATAGTGTAACACACGCATCAGGTGCATATAAACCTATTGAAAATGTTGCATTTGAAATGACAGAGGCAGAAGTAAATAAAACAATAAATGTATCACTGATGGCAAAGACTTATGGAGTAAGAAGACAAATAGGAATAACAAGCAGTGCTTGGGAACGAATAGGGGATAGTGTTGGACTAGTCGTACAAGATGCTACAAAAGATGGTTCTTTGAATGTTAGAAATGATTTTGATAATATTCCTCCTTGGTCTAATATTAGAAGTTGCGATATTTCTGCAAATGGAGTAGTTAATGCATATATAGGAGACCCAACATATGACCCAGTAAATCCAAAGGGCTATATTATGACAGAGTTTCCAGAATTTTGGTGGAAGAGAGAACAAACAGGAGGATATGAATATATTTATATTTCTGCTGTACAGCAAGCAGGATTTACAAAATCACAAAAATTCTATTTATCAAGATATTTAGTAACAGGTTCAAGGGATGTACCAAGCAGTAAAAGCGGAGCTTATCTTGTAGGTAGTTTTAGTTATGATACTTCACAAACTACTGCTAGAAGTATTGGTGCAAAATGGTATAATATAGATATTTTACGATGGTCGATGTTGCAATTACTTTATCTTGTAGAATATGCAGATTATAATGGAAGAGGTAAAATAGGTTTAGGATACATTAGCCGAGGTCAAATACTGGGAAATCGTAAGTGTGGCACATTAGACAATTTATTAATGAAATCTGGTTGTAATACCAATACAGTTGTATCACCAATTATTTATAGAGGAGTAGAAGAAGTATGGGGACCTGATATATATTTAGGGGGAGTTACAAGAAAAGCAAATGATGCTTGGGTTTGTTATAATCCAGAACAAGACAAAAAATATTCAATGAGTTCTCCTTATCAAAAACTATCTTATTCTATATATGGTTCACAATCTACTATAAATAACTTTGGTAAAGTTATAAAATCTGTTGGTTATGACCCAAATAATCCTGCAATTCAATTAGAAACTGATATATCTACTGCAAATACTGGTGAAGATTATTTATATACAACATCGGTTAGCAATTATTCATCCGTATATTCAAATACATTTACAGCTTCATTCTGTATTTTAACAGGAGGTTCTGCTGGTGGCTCTGATAATAATGGAGGAAATTTTTGGAGAACTAAATATTATGATTCAAGTGGTAGTGCAATTGGATTAAGATTGATGTATCTTCCAGCATAAAAGGAGGTAAATATAAATGAAAATTGAAAGTAATATGAAACCAACACAAATGTTTAACATATATGATATTATAAATGAACATTGTACAGTTTATTTATATGATTTAGATAATATACAAGAAGAGATAAGACAAATACCAGAGATAGAAGAAAACAAAGCAACAGAACAAACAGTATACATATATAATATGTATAAAATAGAAGTATGGTATAGAGATAATTTACAAGAAGATATTGAACAAAATTATGATATATGGCTACAAGGTGCAAAAGATAAAGAATACAATGATTTAGCAAAAGAAGCAAGAGACAAAAGAGATAAATTGCTACAAGAAACAGACTGGACACAATTACTTGATAATACTTTATCTAATGAACTACAAACACAATATAGAGAATACAGACAAGCCCTACGAGATATACCACAGCAAGAGGGCTTTCCTTATAATATCACTTGGCCAGAAAAACCAATAGAAAAAAAGGAGGAAAATTAATTATGGAAAATTTATTAAATTTTCAATTTAGTAGTATCTGGTGGGCAATATTTACACCGATACTTTTAATAGTTTTAGATGTTTTAACAGGAGTAATAATTGCTTGGAGAAACAACGATTTTAAGAGTGCAAAAATGAGAGAAGGTTTATCAAAGAAATTTGGCGAGCTAGTATATGTTTTAATTGGTATATTAGCAAAATTTGCATTAGGCACAGAAATGATTTTATATTTTGCAGTTGGATACATATGTTTAATGGAAATATCTAGCTTGGCGGAAAATTGTGATAAATTAGGAGTAAAAATACCAGATAAATTAAAAGAAAAATTAAATAATGATAAAGATGACAAGGAGGAATAAATTATGGAAGAAGATGAAGAAATTGTTATGCACGAAGTAGAAGTAGCAGAAGAAATTTTTGATGATGTATCAGATGAAATAGAGGTGAATATTGATGAGTAGAGTATTTAAAACAAAAAACAATGTAATTACACAAAAGTATAAAAAAGGAATACATAATGGTATAGACCTAGTTGGAACAGGATATACGCTAGATTATATAGTAGCACATTCAGACGGTACAGTTGTATCAGCTAAAAAGGACTATAAAGTTAATGCACCAAATTCAAGAGATTATGGAAATTATGTAAAAATCAAACATAATAATGGTATGTATACATTTTATGCCCATATGAAATATAATTTAGTAACAGTAAAAGTAGGAGACAAAGTAAAAAAAGGACAAGTCATTGGTTATATGGGTAATACAGGACACAGCTTTGGAGCACATCTTCATTTTGAAGTAAGAGATAAAAACGACAATAAAATAGACCCTACAAATTACATAAATGCAGACCTACCTACAAGTAAAGCTAAAAATAAATATGATACAGGAAGATATGTAGTAAATTGTGAGGTATTAACAGTAAGAACATCACCTGAAATTAAAGATAATAACTGGTTAAAATATTCTCAATTAACTAAAAATGCACAGGAACAAGTTGCAAAACTTAATAAAAGCAAGCCAAACGGATTAGTACAAGGTGTTGTTTGTGATATTTCAAAAGTAAATGGAAACTGGGGGAAATGTCCTTCTGGATGGATTTGTTTAAATTATTGTAAGAAACAATAATTTAATAGAAATATAAAAGGTAAAAATAGAACTAGTAAAGAGTTTATTAAAGTAATTCTTGATGTCACTATTTTATATTGAAAAAAATATAAAATAGTGATATATAATATACAAATAGAACGAGTAAGTTGGAGTGTAGTCAAAGTGCGTAGTCAAAAAATATTTTAGAACATGTATCGTTTAACAAAAGAGCGTTATAATAATTCTGTTTTATTGACTCGAAATCAGTTAGATGTATTTTTTGCATCGCGTGGGTTCGAATCCCACCCACTCCGCCAATATGCTACTTTAGGAGGAATTGATTTTGGAAAAAGATAAAAAGAAACAAGCGATAAAGTTGTGTGTATTAATATTTACCATAATAATTATATTAGTGACTGCTGTAACAATTATGCTTAAATATGAAATAGAAGGGGATAAAAATATGCCATTTAACTTGTCAAAAATGGTTATAGTTAGTACAGCAGAAGGAAAAGAAAAAAAAGGAAATGAAAAATGGAATTTTGACATTATTCAAAATAATGATTTCTATTTTTATATTGATAAAAACTATAAATATCATGGAAGTGATACATATATTGAAAAAGTAAGAATAGAAAATATACAAGTAATAAAAGAACCTAAAGTAGGACAAATAAAAGCATATATGCCAAATAGTGTAGATGGTAGGCTATATAGCTATGATAATGAATATATAATAGAAGAAAGTTTAGAATATAAAGGTGGAGCAAAAAGCAATTCTCAAACATTAGAAATAGGAAGTCAGGGAGGAAATATTTTAATACGCTTTAGTAATACTGGTTTAGGAAAATATACTTCTAATGACGAAAAAGAAATTTTACATGATGGTACATTATTAAAAAAGATAGATTTAACAAGTGAAGATATAAATTTTGCAGTTTCTTTTGATTTTGTGTTAGAAACCAAAAATGGTACATATAGCGCAAATATACAAATGGACATGCCTGTAGGAGACATCATTGAAAATGGAACAGCAAGTATAGAAAAAGATAATATAGAAGATATTATTTTTAAAAGGCAGTAATATATAATAGAAGAAAATATATAAAAAAATTATATATAAATATATTCTAATAAAAATACTTGATAAATTAAATAAAAGAGTATATAATTCAAATGGTATGGATGTATGACTACCCTATGGAGGACTCCAACAAAGAACTGTGAACCTTGTCAGGTCCGGAAGGAAGCAGCAATAAGCAGAATTTTTTGTGTGGAATCTTCCATAGAGTAGTTATACTATTCACACCATTTTTTAAATAATAGTATAAAAGAGGTGATTTCCATTGCCATATACAGCTTTATATAGAAAATTCAGACCAGCTACATTTAAAGAGATTATTGGACAAGAACATATTACAAAAACATTAAAAAATCAGATTGTATCTGGAAGAATCGGACATGCTTATTTATTTAATGGTGGAAGAGGAACAGGAAAAACATCAGCAGCTAAAGTATTTGCAAGAGCTATTAATTGTTTAAATTTGCAAGAAGATGGAGAGCCTTGCAATGAATGCGAAATTTGCAAAGCAGCACTAAATGGCTCTTTAACAGATATTGTAGAAATGGATGCAGCATCTAATAATAGTGTTGAAGATATACGCTCTATTAGAGAAGAAGTAAATTTTTTACCAACAGTAGCAAAGTATAGAGTATATATTATAGACGAGGTTCATATGCTATCAACAGGAGCTTTTAATGCACTTTTGAAAACATTAGAAGAGCCACCAGCTCATGTAAAGTTTATTTTAGCAACAACAGAACCACAAAAGCTTCCAGCAACAATTCTTTCTAGATGTCAAAGATTTGATTTTAAAAAAATTCCAAATGAAGATATTGAAAAAAGGTTAGATTTTGTTTGCAAACAAAGTAATATAGAGATTACAGCAGAGGCATTAAAATTAATTGCTGTCTTATCAGAGGGAGCAATGAGAGATGCATTAAGCATTTTAGAAAGATGTGTGCAAGATGGACAAAACCAGATAGACGAAGATAAAATCAGAGAATTAGTAGGTATTCCAAAATTAACTATTGTAAATAAAATTGTTAAATCTATTTTTGAATATGATGTAGAAGAAGCAATTTTATCAAGTAATGAATTATTAGATAGTGGAAAAGATTTAAGTAATTTATTATGGGAAATGATAAAATATGTAAAAGATATTTTGGTATATCAAGTAACTAAAAATTTGCAGGTATATAATAAAGAAGAATTACAACAAATAGACGAACTTTCAAAAGAAGTTTCAAAAGAAAGATTATTACAAATTATATATGATTTATCACAGCTAGAAAATGATATGAAATGGTCTTCACAAAAAAGTATATTATTTCAAGCAGAAATTATTAAATTATGTAGTAAAATAAATATTATAAAAAATGATGGAATAGAAAATAAAAAAGAAGAAAAGCAATCTGAAAAACCAAAAAAGACAGAAACAAAAAATACGGTAAATGTAACAAGTGCAGTAAAAGAGAAAAAATTAGAACAAAAGAAGATTGTAAATGGAAAGTCTATAGAAAGTTGGCCTAAAATTATAGATAATTTAAAGACATCAGGAAAAATATTATTATACACAAATTTATTAAATAGCAATGCTGTTGAAATTAATGATATGACAGTGGGAATAAGTTTTCAAAATGGCTTAACACCTTTTGCAAAATCAGTAATAGAAAAGCCCGAAAATATAAACGAATTGTCACGCTTAGTTTCAATAGAATGCGGAAAACAAATGATAGTAAAGATTATTGAAAATACAGAATTTCAGGAAGAAGAAAATAAAGTAGATCCAATAAAAAATATGGCAAATGATTTGAATATACCATTAAATATTATAGAAGAGTAAAGGAGAAAAGAGTATGTCAAAAAGAGGTGGATTCCCAGGAATGGGAGGATTTGGTGGAATGAACATCAATCAATTAATGAAAGAGGCAAAAAAAATGCAATCAGAAATTGAAAAAACACAAGAGGAACTTGTTGCAAAAGAGTTCGATGCGACTGCAGGTGGAGGAGCCGTAAGCGTTAAGGTTACAGGAGGAAAACAATTAAAAGAAATTACTATAAAAAAGGAAGTAGTTGACCCAGAAGATGTAGAAATGCTACAAGATTTAATTCTAACAGCTGTAAATGAAGCATTAAGAAAAGTAGATAGTGCAGGAGCTGAACAGCTAGGGAAATACAATATTCCAGGTTTAATGTAGGAAGGACTTTTTGAAATATGTCATATTATTCACCATCAATAGAAAAATTAATAGAAGAATTTGAAAAATTACCAAGTATAGGAAGTAAAACAGCAGCAAGGCTTGCATTTTATATATTAAATGCAAGCAAAGAAGAAACAGACGAGTTTATTTCAGCTATAGAAAATGCAAAGGAAAATTTAAAATATTGCTCTAAATGTTATAATATATCTGATACAGACCCTTGCGAAATTTGTGATAATGCTTTAAGAGATCATTCTACTATTTGTGTTGTAGAAGATGTTCGTGATGTTGTTGCAATGGAAAGAACTCATGAATTCAAAGGAGTCTATCATGTTTTACATGGAAGTATTTCGCCAATGAATGGTATAGGACCAGAAGATATAAAAATAAAAGAATTACTTTCAAGACTAATGGAGGGAAGTGTAAAAGAAATAATTATAGCAACAAATCCTAAAGTAGAGGGAGAGGCAACAGCAATGTATATTTCAAAACTGGTAAAACCTTTGGGTATTAAAGTAACAAGAATCGCACACGGAATTCCTGTAGGAGGAGATTTAGAGTATACAGATGAAGTAACTTTAAGCAAAGCATTAGAGGGAAGAAGAGAAATATAAATTAAAAAGTCCAGATTTTATATAAAGTCTGGACTATAATTTTGTTTAAATATTAAATAGATAAAGTTTTTAATATAGTTTCACAAATATTTTTTGTAGAATCTTTTGGCGCAAGTAATTTTGTATTGTCTCGCATTTGCTCAATAAGATTGTTAGAAGAAAATATTTGTGAAATAACATCGTCTGGATTATCAGTTTTTCGTATCCAAATACCAACTTTATGATTTTCTAAAAACTCTGCATTTTGCTCTTCTTGGCCAGGAATAGGGTTAATAATAATCATTGGTAAATGTGAAATTAAACTTTCAGTTGTTGTTAAACCACCGGGCTTTGTAACAACTAAACTAGATATACTCATAAGTTCTGGAACTTTATCTGTAAAACCAAGTAATTTTACTCTATCTTGTGCATTTAGTTCAACAACAGCCTTTTCAAAATTCTCTTTCATTTTCTCGTTTTTTCCTGCAATAGCAACAATTTGATAATCTTTAACATAACTAAGAAGAGATTTAAAAATTTGAATAGTTCTTTGTTTTCCTAGTCCAAACTCTCCTCCACCAAAAAATAAAATAGTTTTTTTATCAGGGTTTAAGCCAAAATCGTTATAAATAGAAGTTTTATCAAACTTTTCAAAAAATCTACTAGAGGTTGGAATACCAGTAACATGTATCTTATTTTCTGCTACACCATAGTCTAAAAGTTCCTTTTTCATGTTATCATTTGAAACAAAGAAAAAATCTGTATATTCGTGTCCAATAAGCCATTGTTCATGTGATGCAAAATCTGTGAGAATAGTAGCCAAAATTGGGTTTATTTTACCTTTTCTTTTTAAGTAGCTTATCATTTGGCTACTAAAAGGATGAGTAGAAACAACTATATCAGGCTCTTTTTCTTTTATTAAATTTTTTAATTTAATAGCCATAAATTTATTAGCTCTTGAGCTAACATGTTTTAAAACTCCTTTTTGAGAATCAAAATAAACTCTTCCCCATAAATAAGGTATTTTTTTTGCCATTTCCCTATAAGCACTAGTTGTAAGTTTATCAATTGCTTTACTAATATATTTAATACAATCAATTATTTCTACTTGTACATCTTGGTGATACTTTTCTAAATATGATTGAATTGATTTGGCAGCTGATAGATGACCACCACCATAAGATGCATATAATATTAATATTTTTTTCATAATATCTCCCCTAAAAAATTTTCAAATATATTTTACCATAAGAAATAAAAAAATACAAAAACAATTTTAAGAATAATTTTACAAAAATAGAACAAAATAAATAAAAAAATGGAAGGATTGATTTTTTTGGGGAATATAAAGAATAAATTAATTGATTGGAAAAATCGTTTGAAAGATAGACATATGTTATCTATAATAGTTGTTTTAGTAGCTTTATTAGTTATTTTAGGAATATACACATACAAAAAACAAATAGATTTTAGACGAGCATCAGAAAATTCATATAATATGGCATTTTTTGAAGTAGTAGATTATGTGCAAGATGTAGAAAATTATTTAGCAAAATCATTAATTTCAAATTCTGCAGAACAAGGAGCAGAAACACTTACAAATATATGGAGAGAAGCAAACCTTGCAGGAGCATATTTAGCAATGCTACCAATCGAAAGTCATGAATTAGAAAAAACAGCAAAATTTTTAAATCAAGTAAGCGATTATAGTTATAGTCTTTCAAGAAAGACTATAAGAGGAGAAAAATTATCAGATGAAGATATGAAGAATTTGGAAGATTTGCATAGATATAGCACTGATTTAAAAAACACATTAAACCAATTATCTAGTGATATGAACGAAGACAGGATAAGTTGGGGTGAATTAACTAAAAAAGGTTCTGCTATGGGTGAAACTCAAGCAAGTAATATTTCAAAAGATAGTTTTAGTAATTTGGAAGACAATTTTCATGAATATTCTGGGCTTATTTATGATGGAGCCTTTTCAGAGCATATGACAAGTAGTCAAAAGAAAGGGCTAACTGGAGAAAATATAGATGAAGAAAAAGCAAAAGAGATTGCATATAATTTTATTGGTAAAGATAAGATAGAAAAAATAGAATCAAATGGAAAAAACGAAAATGGAGATATTGAATGTTTTGATTTTAATGCAAAATTAAAAAATGAGGATAGAAATGTTGTAATTTCTATTTCTCAAAAAGGTGGTCATGTAGTATACATGAATACAGACAGAGATATTTCTGCAGAAGTTATTTCTCAAGAAGATGCAGATAAAATAGGTAAAGAATTTTTAGATAAAAAAGGCTTTAAAAATATGAAAGAAACCTATTATCTAAAACAAAATGGAATTGTTACAATTAATTATGCATATTCTCAAAATGATGTAACAATTTACCCTGATTTAATAAAATTAAAAGTCGCATTGGATAATGGTGAAATTCTTGGAATTGAAACAACAGGTTATTTAAATTCACATGAAGAAAGAAAAATAGAAAAGGTTAAAATTTCAAAAGAAGAGGCACTAGATAGTTTAAATAAAAAATTAGATATTACAAGTGAAGGACTAGCAATAATTCCGACAGAATGGAAAACAGAAGTATTTTGTTGGGAATTTAAAGGAAAAATAGATAACATGGACTTTTTAGTATATGTAAATGCTAAAACCGGAAAAGAAGAAGATATTTTATTAATTGTAAATACTCCAAACGGAACTTTAACACAATAGAAAAAATTACTAAAATAATTTTTTAAAAAAGATAAATAATATAAATGGGTGAAAACCTAAGTTTTATTGCAAGGAGGATTTTAAATTATGTCTAGAGGAAAAAGTATTATTTCTGAAAATTTAAGAGAAGAAATTGCAAAAGAATTAGGCGTATATGACCAAGTAAAACAAGATGGAGGATGGGCAAATGTACCATCTAGAACTTGTGGAAACATTGTTACAAAAGCAATAGAAATAGCAAATAGAACAGCAAATAGCTAGTAGCAAAATTATATAAGAGGGTGTCTTAGAATAGGAACCCTCTTATACTTATTATATTACAATTATATTACAAAAGAAAAAAAGTATTGACTAAGTAGTAAATTACAACTATACTATAAAGGTAATAGGTAACAAAAACGCATAAACAAAGGAGAAAAGTGAGATATGAAAAATGCTGAAAGCCTTAATACTGTAAGAGAGAGAGAGAGAGAGAGAGAGCTACAATTTAGAAAAATAGATGTAAGCGAAAGAATCGCTTTATTTGTGATATATAAAGACAGACTATTTATGTAAAAATAAATGGACTGTCTTTTTTGCGTGTTTTTTTATATAAAGGAGGAAAATAAAAATGAAAGAAATAAAAGAAAAAGGTATCACATTAATTGCATTAGTTGTAACAATAATTATTTTGATAATACTAGCAACAGTAAGCATAAATATGGTGGTCGGAGAAAATGGATTAATAAAGAAAGCACAGCAAGCAAGAGATGCCTATGAAGAAAGCGCTAAAAGAGAAGAAGAAGATATGGGACAAATAATTGACGAAATGGAGATTTTATTAGCAGACGGAGAGGCACAAACGGTAACAGATAAAGAGCCGGGAAATCTTTCAGGAGACGGAAGTAAAGAAAAACCATATTTAATAGAAAGCATAGAAGATTTAGTAAGTTTTTCTAACAAGGTAAATGGTGGAGAAACATTTGAAGGAAAAGTAGTAAAATTAAAAGTAAATTTAGATTTTAACAATGATATATCATATGTAAATCCAAAGAGGACAGATTATGGTAATATAAATGGAATAAATGAAACAGAAGAGCTAAAGGTAGAGCTAACAACAGGAACAGGTTTTAAGCCAATAGGAACAGAAGAAAAGCCATTTAACGGAACATTTGACGGAGGAGGACATACAATAAAGAACATGTATATATCAGTAACAGACAATGGAACAACAGGTTTATTTGGAGTAACAGGAGAAAAAAGTAATATAAAAAATATAGATATATTAAAAGCAAATATAAAATCAACAGGAGATTATGTAGGAGGCCTAATAGGAAAAAGCAAAGGAACAGTAGAAAAAGTTACAACAAGAGAAGGAAGTATAGAAGGAAACCAGAGAGTAGGAGGAGTAGTGGGAAATTCAGAAAAATCTACGATCACAGCATGTACAAATACAGGAAGTATAAAAGGAAATGAACATATAGGAGGAATAGCAGGATATATAGAAAATAATTCCACAATAGAAAATTGTAGCAACAACGGAGTTATAGTTGGAAAAGGTGTATTATTATCTACTGATAAACAGTATCATTCTGAAGTAGGAGGAATAGCAGGAAAAATTAATAATAGCAAAATAATAAATTCAAGTAATCATAATATAGTTAAATCTGTTCAAGGAATTAGTATAGGTGGAATTGTAGGTGAAGCAATAAATAATTCAACAATATCAAAATGTTATAATGAAGGAGAGATAGGAATATTACAAAAAGGCATTTATCAATATAATGTAGGAGGTATTACCGGTGGTATAAGAACATCAACAGTTTCACAATGTTTTAATAAAGGAAGGATAAATGGACAAAGCGCAATAGGGGGAATAGTAGGCGTTATGGGATGGCAATCAACAGCCAAAATAGAAAACTGCTATAATAGAGGAACAGTTACAGGAATAACTCACAACATCGGAGGAATAGGGTATGTAGATAGTACTACTACAGGAAGTGAAATAAAAAATAGTTATACTACAGGAATTGTTAGTGCAACTGAAGAAACAGCCAATAACATACGGAGGAATCGTAGGTACACAAAATGAGGAAAAGACAACAGTAACAAATTGTTATTATTTATCAGGAACATATGGTGGAGCAATAAATGGACAGGACACAGATGGACAAAATCAGAAAAAGACAGATGAAGAAATGAAGAAAGAAGATTTTGTAGGTACACTAAACAATGGAAATGAAGAGTCAGTTTGGACAAAAGACGAAAAATATACCAATAACGGATATCCAGTATTAAAATAAAAAAAAGCAGAAAAAGATTAAAAACTTTTTCTGCTTTTTCTATTTTATAGGAAAATCAATATTTTTACATATGAGCTTGAAAAAAAGTATCCTATTATATATAATTACTACATATAATAAAATAAGATATCTATAGAAAGAGTGATATAGTGAAAGAATTAATTGTAGAAGATATTATTAGACTATGTGATGGAAAGTTAATTTGTGGTGAAGCAAAAACCATACTAAAAAATTTTTGTAAAGATACAAGAGATATAAAAAGTGGAGATGTGTTTGTTGGAATTAAGGGAGATAGCCATAATGGAAATGAGCTATATGAAACAGCACTACAAAATGGAGCATCAGTTTGTATTTTACAAGACATAGTAGTACCAAATGAGATTAAAGAAAAATATTCAGATAGGGCTATTGTAATAGTAAAAGATACAATAGCTGCATTACAAAAACTAGCTACATATAAAAGAGATATGTATGATATACCAGTTGTTGCAATTACTGGAAGTGTGGGAAAAACAAGTACAAAAGATATTGTGGCAAGTGTTATGTCTAAAAAATATGATGTACTAAAAACAGAAGGAAATTTTAATAGCCAGATAGGTGCAGCTTTAACGGTACTTCGTTTAAAAAATCATACAGCTATGGTAGTAGAACTTGGTATGAATAATTTAGGAGAAATCAGTAGATTAACCAAAATGGTAAAACCGACAGTAGCAGTAATTACAAATGTGGGTACATCACATATAGGAATTTTAGGTTCAAGACAAAATATTTTAAAGGCTAAATTGGAAATACTAGAGGGACTAAAGAAAGGTGGAAAATTTGTAATAAACAATGATAATGATTTGTTACATGATTGGTATATAAATTCTAATAATAAATATGATGTTGTAACATATGGAATGGAAAACAAAAGTGAATTTTGTGCATATAATACAGAAATAATGCAAGATGGAAGTAAATATTTGATAGATGTAGGAAATAAAACATACAAAGTCCATGTTAAAGTTGGGGGAAATCACTTTATTTCAAATAGCTTATGTGCAATAACTATAGGAAATATTTTCAATATAAAAATGGAAGATATTTTAGATGCAATAAATAATTTTGAATTGACAAAAAGAAGAATGCAAGTAGAAAAATTAGAAAATGATAACATTATTATAAATGACTGCTACAATGCAAATCTTGATTCAATGAAAGCTGCAATAGAATATTTATCTCATTTAGAAAATACAAAAATTGCTGTGCTTGGAGATATGTTAGAATTGGGAAATTATTCTGAAGATTTACATAGACAGGTAGGGGATAGCATTACAAAAAACAATATAGATATTCTAATTACAGTTGGAAAAGAATCAAAATATATTGCAGACCAAGCATTAAAGAATAACATGGAACAACAAAAGATATATATATTAGATACAAATAAGCAAGCAACAAAATTGTTAAAAGATTTTTTAGAGCAAGGGAAAGTCAGCATTTTATTAAAGGCTTCTAATGCAATGAAATTTCAAGAGATATTTGACAGTATTTATACAAAAAATAAAGAGGGGAATTAAAATATGCAAAAATTAAAAATAGGCGTAATTTTTGGCGGAATGTCTACAGAACATGATGTCTCAATGGTGTCAGGTACATCAGTAATAAAAAATCTAAATAAGGAAAAATACGATATTTCTCCTATATATATTGACGAAAAGGGAGAATGGTACATATATACAAAAGATGTAAAAAAAATTGAAATTTTAAAAGTAGGAGACAAAATAGAAGAATTACAAAAAATTCAAAATGTAATGCAACACTTAAGAGATTTAGATGTTGTTTTTCCTGTATTACACGGGTTATACGGAGAAGATGGCACAATTCAAGGGTTACTAGAGCTTTTAAATAAAAAATATGTTGGATGCAAAGTTTTAGCGTCAAGTGTATGTATGGATAAAGTATATGCAAAAGTTATTTTTGATAAAGCAAAAATTGAACAAGCAAAATACATATATATTAGAGAAAATAAAGACAAATATATTTATGTAGATAAAGAATTTAATGAAGAAATTTGTGATATAGATAGAATTTGTGAAATTGTAGAGGAAAATATAGGATATCCTGTATTTGTAAAACCCTCAAATTCAGGTTCTTCTGTAGGAATAAATAAATCATGCAATAAAAATGAATTAATAAATCATATTAAATATGCATCAAGATTTGATAAAAAAATATTAATAGAACAATCAATAAAAGGAAGAGAAATAGAATGTGCGGTATTAGGAAATGAAGATGTAAAAGCCTCAATACTAGGTGAAGTTCTGTCAGCAGAGGAATTTTATACATTTGATGCAAAATATAAAAATAATGAGTCAAGAACCGTTATGCCAGCAGATTTACCAGAAAGTGTTTCAAACAAAGTAAGAGAAATTGCTAAAAAAGCTTTTAAAGCGGTAGACGGAAAAGGACTTTCAAGAGTAGACTTCTTTATAGAAGAAGGTACTGGAAGAATAATTATTAATGAAATAAATACACTGCCAGGATTTACACAAATAAGTATGTACCCAAAATTATGGGAGCAAATGGGACTATCATATTCTGAATTGTTAGAAGAATTAATAAAACTTGCTATGGAATAACAAAAAAGATAAAAGAAAGGGATAAAAACATGAAAGAAACAGAAGAATTACTAAAACAAATAGAGCAAGATATAAAAAATAATTTAACACCAAAAAGATATGAACATTCAATACGAGTAATGAAAAGAGCAGAAGAGCTTGCCAAAAAATACAATGTAGATGTTAAAAAAGCGAAAATAGTTGGTTTAGCACATGATATTGCAAAAGATATGTCAAAGGAGCAAAAACTTGCATATGTAGAGGAAAATCAAATAGAAACAGATGAAATAGAAAGAATAAATATCGAATTATTGCATGGAAAAATAGGTGCAGATATTTGTAAGAAAAGATACGATTTTCCTGATGATATGCAAAAAGCAATTTTGTATCACACTCTAGGAAATCCAAATATGGACGAGCTAGCTAAAATTATTTTTATTGCAGATAAAACAGAAGAAGATAGGACATATGTCGATTTTGAAAAGCTAAAAGAAGCGGAAAAGAATGGTTTAAATAGCCTTATGATATATGTACTAGATATGTCAATTAAATATACTATATATAAAGGAAAAATAATTCACCCAGATAGTATTTATACAAGAAATTATTTTTTAATTCATAATACAGATATATAAACAAAATAGACAATTTTTGCTAAATTTCTATTTTATTATTAAAGTAATTATGATATAATAAGGTCACCATTAGTTGGGAGGATGTTAAACCATGATTTTTAAAGATTATTACAAAATTTTAGGATTAGAAGACAGCAAAGTTACAGCAGATGAAATTAAAACTGCATATAGAGAACAAGCAAAAAAGTATCACCCAGATATAAATAATGAAAGTGATTTTTCGGAAGAAAGATTTAAAGATATAAATGAGGCATATAGAATACTATCTAATAGTGTGACAAGAAGAAAATATGATAGAA
The DNA here is from genome assembly GCA_947591045.1 of uncultured Clostridia bacterium. Lineage (GTDB taxonomy): Bacteria > Bacillota > Clostridia > TANB77 > CAG-508 > CALXVA01. The sequence goes on along the minus strand of CANQCV010000003.1, from coordinate 50,839 downwards.
CATGGAATTCGCGAATAGGTAATAAAACACAGTCAGCTAAAAGAGAAGAAGGACCTATTTTTAATAATTTTTTAAATATGTTTTTTGGTACGGCAAATGAAAAGGAAGAAAATAATAAAACAAATAAGAAGAAAAATAAAGTTCCTAAAAAAGGAGAAAATGTAGAAACCCAAATAGATGTATCTATTGAAGAGGCTTTTTACGGAGTAGAAAAAAAGGTTTCTTTAAGAACAGTAGATGGCAAAATGAAAACTTTTACAGTAAAAATTCCTGTTGGTATACGAAACGGTGAAAAAATACGCCTTCATGGACAAGGCAAAAAAGGCGAAAACGGTGGAAATAATGGAGATTTATTTATAAAAATAAATATTGCAAACAGCAAAAAGTTTTACCTAAATGGTATGGAATTATGTACACAATTAAAATTAACACCATGGGAGGCAGCACTTGGCACAAGAGCCACAATAGATACAATAGGAGATACAGTTTCGTTATATGTACCACAAGGAGTTCAAAGTGGAGAAAAAGTAAGAATTCCAGGCAAGGGTTACTATGATGGAAAGGGCGGAAGAGGAGATTTAGTGGCGGATATAATGATAATGGTACCTAAAAATCTAAATGAGAAAGAAAAAAAGTTATTTGAACAACTTAGTAATACTTCAAAATTTAATCCAAGAAGTGAACTATAAGCACATATGTTAACATAAATGCAAAAAATAATTGACATGGTAAAGCAATTATTGTATAATTATAAATAGTGATTAATTTACAAAGGAAAAACTATGTCAACTTAAATTCATAGAAAGGGGCATGAGGAAATTATGGCTATTATACAAGGTAGACACTTTAGTATAACAGATCCACAAGGAGTTAGTACAGTAATTTATAGAGTTATAGAAACGGATAAAAATCTTCTAGATAAGTTTCCTAAATATACAGTAGAGAGATTACAATCAGCTGAAGAGATACGAGGAGATGCAAAAAGAAGAACATTCTTTATAGAGGACCCAGTAGAACCAGAAAGTTTAGTTATTTTATCTTTTGGAAAAGATAGAGTAGTTGTAAATATGGGAATACTAGAAAATGAAAAAATAAAAATTTCAAAAACTCCTGTACCAGTAAAATTTAATACTCTTTATTCAGAACAAGAAACAGAATATAAAGAGTTTAAATATACACCAAATTTAAAAAGACCAATATCTATTATTGATCCAGAAACAACAGAAGAAATAAAACCAGTTTTATATTTTGATAAAGATACAAATGAAGTAAAAGGAAAATGTAAATTAAAACCATATAAGTCATATTTTACATTTGAAATAAGAGAAGAAAAAGAAGACAATTAGGGGAGGAAATAGATATGAACAGTACAAATGTACCTTCAAAAAAACTATCTAATCATTACAGTGCAAGTGCACAAATGGTACCAACTGAAAAAGAAGGGCTAAAAATACCACCAGAGAATGCTTTGAAAAGTCTATCAACATTTTCAATTATTAGAAGTGAGTCTAATATGGAAATTGATGTAAAAGATTGTAAAGTAGACGAAAAGAAAAAAGCAGTCATTGGAAAAGATGGACAAACAATAATGATATTAAATTTACAAGAATCAGAGTATGCAAGGAAGACAAGAGAAGAAAGAGCACCAAGCGTATATGGAAAAGAAAAGGTAAATTCAAACAAAAATGAAACTACAAGATAAAACAAACGAAAAAGGTGATTAAAAGTTATGGGATATAAACTAAATAAAACAATAAAAGATAATAAAGTAGCGATTATAATTATAGGAGTACTATGGGTAATTTTATCCATAGTACTTGTTGCTCCTGTTAGTTATTCTATTGGTTTAGCTACAACAGAGCAAGGCTTTAATTTAGATGTATTTATAGAAAAGGTATTTCCTGAAATAACTAGTTTTACTTCAATAGGAAAAGTATTTTCACAAGGGTATGGAGCTATTTTTGGAAAAACATTACTATATTTTACAATTATATATGCAATTTTTGCAATAATTGGTTTATTTAAATCAAGACCAAAACATGAATATACGGATATTGAACATGGTTCTAGTGATTGGAGCGAAAGCGGAGAACAATATAGTGTATTAAATCGTAATAAAGGAATTATTTTAGCACAAAACAACTACTTACCAATTGATAAAAGAGGAAATGTAAATGTACTAGTAGTAGGACGGTTCAGGTTCTGGTAAATCTGCATCATACTCAATACCAAACGCATTTCAATGTTTGGGCTCATATGTATTTACAGATCCAAAAGGCGAGTTATATGATAAAACAGCAGGATATTTAAGAAGAAATGGATATGAAATAAAAGTATTAAATTTAGTTAACCCAACAAATAGTGATGGATATAATCCATTAATGCACATTTCTAGTGAAATAGATGTAGATGTTATAGCAAACACGATAGTAAAAGGACAAGAAGTAGAAGGAACAAAATCAGATCCATATTGGGACGATATGGCAGAGATGTTATTAAAAGCATTAATATATTACCTAATGGCAACAAGACCAGAAGAAGAGCAAAACCTAGCAAGTTGTTCTGAACTAGTAAGAACAGCAAACTCAAATGGAGGAAATAACTTACTTACAGAATTAATGAATCAACTTCCATATGACCACCCTGCAAGAATGAACTATAAATCAATTGAAATTGCACCAGAAAAAACATATGGTTCAATTTTAAGTTCTTTGCAATCAAAGCTTGGTAAATTTGATTCAAAAGAAATAGCAGAAGTTACATCAACTAATACTATTGATTTTGAAGATATAGGAAGTAAAAAAACAGCAGTTTATGTTATTTCATCAGATACACATAAAGCATACGACTTCTTGCTTACAATATTCTTCTCTCAAATGATACAACAATTATATGACTTTGCAGATAAAAATGGTGGAAGATTAAGAGTACCAACATTTTTTATATTAGATGAGTTTGCAAATATTGGACAAATACCAGACTTTGATAAAAAGATTTCTACAAGTAGAAGTAGAGGAATTTCATTTAGTGTTATATTACAGAACATAGACCAATTAGAAGCGGTTTATGAAAAATCATATGAAACAATTATGGGTAACTGTGATACACATGTATTTTTAGGAAGTAACTCATATAAAACAGTAGAATATTTTTCAAAGGCATTAGGAGAAAAAACAATTACAAGAGATAACCTTTCTGTAAATAGAGATAAACAATTTCATAGACAAGGTTATAGCGATTCAGATCAAATAATGGCAAGAGCATTAATGACACCAGACGAGTTAAGAAGAATGGACAATGACTTATGCATTATTTATGAAAAAGGAATAAAACCTATAAAAGCAAGAAAATACTATTATTTTGAAACACCAATGGCAAAAAAATTAAGCGAATTTACTTTAAATCATTTGGAGTTTGATGTTGGAGATAGGGGAAAATGGAGAAAATTTAACCCATACAATCCATATAATGAAGATGAACCAGATAAGAAACAAGATTTAAAAGTAGAATCTTTAGACGATTTATTTGACGAAGAAGAAACAAAACCAGAAGTAGAAAATAGCGCAAGAGAAGAACAAATAAATCCAGTGCAAAATGTAGAAGAAAATAATGAAAATCAAGCTCCGATACTTCCACAAGAAGAAAGTGAAGACGATGTATTGTCAGTAGATGTACAAAAAGAATTAGAGGCAAAATTTGATGAACTATTTGGAGCATTTGACGAAGAAGAAGATACATCAAATAAGTAAAAAACAATAAAAATAAGCCTAGTAAAATAAATTTATTAGGTTTATTTTTTTGAAAAAAATAGCAAAACAAATGTTTTAAATTATATTGACTAATTATAAATATTATTGTAAAATATTTTTTAAATAAAATAAAAAATGGAGGAAAACAATGAAATTCGTACATATGGCAGACATGCATTTTGATGCACCATTTACAGTATTAAATTCAAAAAATCAATTAGGAGAAAAAAGAAGACTAGAACAAAGAGATGCATTTAAAAAAATAATTAATTATATTAAAGAAAATGATATAAAATATTTTTTTATTTCAGGAGATTTATATGAACACGAATATATTAGAGAAACAACTATAAGCTATATAAATTCATTGTTTGAACAAATACCAGATACTAAAATATTTATTTCTCCAGGAAATCACGATCCAAACATTTTAGACTCTATGTATCAAAAATTTAAGTGGAATAATAATGTAAAGATTTTTTCGTCAAAATTAGAAATAGTAGAAAATGAACAAATAGATATATATGGTTTTGGTTTTAATGATTTTTATTGTAGAAATTCACAAATAGAAAATATACAAATAAAAAATAAAGATAAAATAAATATTTTAATAACACATGGAAGTTTAGATAGTGGTAGTGAAATAAATAAAGAATATAACCCAATGTCAAAAAATAAATTAAAAGAATTGGGCTTTGATTATATAGCATTGGGACATATACACAAATTAGACTATAATACAGAAGAAAATCAAAGGATAGTATTTCCAGGTTCTACCTTATCTTTAGGATTTGACGAATTAGGAAAACATGGAGTAATAGTAGGAGATATATCAAAAGAAAATATAAAATTAAATTTTTTGCAAATTGATACAAAAGAATTTAAAGAAAAATATATAGATGTTACATCAATTATTTCTATAGAAGAATTAATTGAACAAATAAATAATATACCAGAAGAAGAAAATATATTTTATAAAATTATATTAACAGGAAAAAGAAATTTTGAAATAGATATATATAATTTATTTAAATTTATTTTAAATGAAAAAATAATAAAAATAAAAGACGAAACACAAATAAATATAGATATAGAAAAAGCATCTCAAGAAATTAATTTAAAAGGAATATTTTTAAAAGAAATTTTAAATGATATTGAGAAAAATAATATAGAAAAAAATATGGCAGAAAAAATAATTGAAATGGGATTAGAATTATTAAAATAAAAATTACGAAAAAGGAGAAAAAATTTGAAAATAAAAAATATTAAAATAAATTCTTATGGCAATTTAGAAAATAAAGACATTAATTTAGAAAATAAAATAAATATTATTTATGGAAAAAATGAAAGTGGAAAATCGACACTATTAAATTTTATAAAAAATATTTTTTATGGAATTTCTAAAAATAAAAATGGAAAAGAAATATCAGATTATGATAAATTTGTTCCATGGAATAAAGAAGATTTTTCTGGAAAAATAAAATATGAATTAGATAACGGAGAAAATTTTGAAGTATATCGAGATTTCCATAAGAAGAATCCAATGGTATTAAATGGAAAATTTGAAGATATTTCGAAAGATTTTAAAATTGACAAAAAGGATGGGACAAAATTTTTTGAGGAACAAACCAATGTAGATGAAAATACATTTTTATCTACTATAGTATCAATGCAAAATGAGGTAAGACTAGATAAAAAAGATGCTGAACTTTTGGTACAAAGAATTGCAAACCTTGCGGGAACTGGAGATGACAATGTGTCTTTTAACAAGACGATAGACAAGCTTACAAAGAAAGCATTAGAAGAAGTAGGTAGTGATAGAACCACAGGTAGACCGATAAACATAGTCAAAAATAGAATAAAAGATATAATGTTTGTCATAAAGGATACAAAATCATATGAAGAACGAAAAAAAGAATTGGAAACACAAAAAGAAGAGTTAGAAAAGACAAATATTAGCTTAGAAATAAAAAATAATATTTTAAAAGAATTAAATGAAATTAATTTAGAAACGAACTTACAAAAAGAAAAAATAAATTTAAAAAAACAAATCGAAAATCAAATACAGAAAAAAATAGACGAATTAAATATAGAAAAAAATAAATTAACAGAAAATATAAAAGAAAATTATTCAGAAATAGAAAAAGAAAAAAATAAAAATCAAGAAAAAGAAAATAAAATAAAAAATAAAAAATCAAAAAATAAAATTAAATATTTTTTAATATCGATTTTATTTATAATTTTATTTTTAATAATTCAATTTATTAATATAAAATATTTTAAAAATAATTATTTAAATATTTTTTCATTTTTATTAATTCCAATTTATTTTATTATTTTATTAATTACAAAAAATAAAAATAAAAAAATAAAATATGAAGAAAAAATAAATATAAAAATGGAAGAGGAAAAAATAAAAAATGAAAAAAATATAATAAATACAAAAATAGAAATTATAGATAAACAATTAAAACAATATATAGAAGAAAAAGAAAAAAATTCTAATGAAATAAAAAATATAAAATTAGAAATAGATAAAAAATTAGATGAAATAATAGAAAAAATAAAAGAAGAATATAAAAATAAAATAAATATAGAAAAAATATTAGATGAAATAGATTTTAATAATGTTAAAAACCAACTAGAATTAGTGCAAGAAAAATTAAATCAAAATAAATTACAATTAAATAGTTTATTATTAGAAGAAAAAAATATCATATTAAAATTAGATAATATGATAGAGCTTAAAGAAGAATATAAAAGTTTAGAAGAAAAATTGCAAGATTTAGAAGAAAAAAATAAATGCATACTTTTAACAAAAGATTATTTAAATAGAGCATATGAAAAAATGAAAACAGAAGTGACTCCAAAATTTACTCAAAATTTATCTAAAAATATGGCAGATATTTCAAATAATAAATATACAAATGTTAGACTTAATGACGAAAAGGGCTTAATTGTAGAAAATGAGTTAGGACAATACATATCTATAGAAAAATTAAGTGTAGGGACAATTGACCAGTTATATTTATCTTTAAGATTATCTATGATAGATGACATAACAAATGAAAAGATGCCAATTATTCTAGATGAGACATTTGCATATTATGATGATACAAGATTAGAAAATATATTAAAATATTTAATAGAAAAATCAAAAGAAAGACAAATAATAATATTTACATGTACACAAAGAGAGAAACAAATTTTACAAAAAATGCAAATAGAATATAATTTGGTAGAATTATAAATAGCTATTAAATAAAAGGCAATAAAATTGACAATAAAAGCCCGAAAATGGTATAATAATATGTAAATAGATAGTTTTTTTGTAGAAAAGGAGGGCAAGGATAAAATGAGAAAAATATCAAAAAAAATATTTATAATGTTTATTATAATAATATTTTTTATACATATAGCGAGTCCACTTGTTTTTGCTGGTTTAGCAGATGCAGCAAGAGGAGAGAGTGGATATCAACCACCACCTCCAACTCCAGCAGATGATCCAATGCCACCAACAACAAATCCAGGAACTCAACCAGAAGATAATGGTGATATAGTAGAAACTAACTACTATTATGAAAAAATTTCTGGAAATGTATGGGAAGATTTAGGTTACACTCTTCCAGGAACAAAATCAAACAGTGATGATGCAAAACAAAAGATGCCAATAAATGGTGTAACAGTACTTTTAAAACAAGGTGACCAAGTAGTAAGTACATATGTAACAGATAGTAGTGGATACTATGAATTTACACCAGGTGCAGGCACATACTCTACAGAGTTTGTTTATGGTAAGATAGATGGAAATATAGATTTAAACAATGTACAATTAATAAAAAATGTATTAAAGTATAATGGACATGATTATATTACAGAACAAGTACCACAAGGAGAAACATATATTGATGTAGAAAGATTAGAGATTCAGCAAAGTGGAAAAGGTAGTGCACAAGTATTTATTGCTCTTGACTGTTCTTATGGTATGCGTACAACAAAAGTAATGTTAAACGGAGAAGAAACTACAAGATTAAAAATAGCAGTAGACTCTGCAAAAAAATTAGTAGACGAATTAATAGATAGTAATGAAAATATTTATGTAGGACTTGTATTTTTCTCTGGAACTAATTATAGAGCAGTATCACTTACAAAAAACAAATTAGTATTAAAAGCAGCACTAGATGAGATTAACTCAAACGGATGGCAAACACCAAATACAAATATTTTAGGAGCTTTGCAAAAAGCAAAAGATTCGTTTTATAATAATGATAAAGAAAATTCTAATAGATATATAGCAATTTTATCTGATGGTATTCCAACATCAAATGGTAGTACAGAAGTATATCGTAATGATTCAGATGAAACTGTATTAAATAAACTTTATAATGTAATTGCTCCATCAACTAAAAATAAAGTAAATGAACTTAAACAAGATGGAATAAAAATAATATCTTTATTTGCAAGATCAGACGATAATGAAGAAAATGAATTAGTAAGATCAATATTTAAAGATACTTCTAATGTGTTTGGTAGCATACAAGATGGACAGCAAATGATTGATACTATTACAAAAGAAATAAAAAAATATTTAATTTCATCTACACAAGCAAAAGAATATGTTTCAGAAAGAACTGTAATTTCTGGATATGAAGATGCAACTCGTAGAGCAGAAGTAGATAAGAATTTTGAAACATTATGGTATAGTAATACAATTTTATTTGATTTAATAAATAACTATGATGCAAGCGAGGAATCAAAGCAAAAAGCAGTAACTTTAAGTAATGCTACATATATGTATGTTTTAGGAGGAAAAGGATACGCAATTAACCCTATGCCAGGTGGCTTAAGTAACCCAGCAATATCATATTTTACAGATCCAGACACAGGAAAGCAAAGAAGAAAAATAACATATAATGTTAGAGCAGAATATTCAGGACAAGACATGGTACTTGCAAAAAGACCAGCTTTTGCACTCGCAACAACAACAACAGCTACTGGCTTAAAAGTTACTCTAGCAGACAAATCTGTTTTAGACATACAATTACAAGATGTAGGTTCAGATATTCCAATCATTCAAGTAATGGACGAAGAACTTGCACATGGAGCAACAATACAGATTGAATATACAGTAAAAATAAAAAATGATTCGTCAATACAATGTAACTATTTAGAGTTAATAGACTATTTGCCAGCAGGACTTGTACTTTCACAAGATATGAAACTACTTACAGAAAACAAAACAAATAAAGACTATGGTTGGGCAGAAGTTTCATTAGAAGAATTATATAACAAAGGTTATATACCAGAAGAAACTCTAAATACATATAGAAATGTAAAAGCAATAAGAATAGTGCTAGATAATAACGGCAAAGGGAAAGATGGTTTTTATATAGCACCAGGTGGAGAATATAATGTAAAATTTACAGTTAGTAAATTAATTAGTAGTTTAAATGATGTAACTTCAATTAATGTAAATGTAGCAGAAGTATTAGTATATAAAAATAGTGCAAACAGAAGAATGGCATATAAACAGTTGGTGTCAACTCAAGGATATAATATAGAGTTATTAAAAGGAGTATATCCAGGAGATAACAAAGACCAAGATTGTTCTACATACACAAATTTAGTATTTATACTTCCACCAACAGGTTTAAAAAGAAATATAGCATGGCCTATAATAGCAATTATTATTTTACTAACTACATACTTAATTTCTAAAAAAGTCTTGAAAAAACATTATAAATCATAGAAAAATATATTAACAGGGAATGTTTTCTAAACTAAACAGAAAACATTCCTTTTTTAATATATTAAACTAGCCTTTTAAGCATAAACAGTTGAAATATAACAAAAAGTAATGTATAATAATTTTGTTAAAAAACAATAAAGTAACAAATAAAAAGGAGAAGGACAATTTATGTTTCAAAAACTAGAAGATGTAGAAAAAAAATATGATGAGTTAACTGAAAAAATCAGTAATCCAGAAATCATTGCAGACCAAAATGGGTGGCGTGAATATATGAAAGAGCATTCAGAATTAGAGCCAATAGTAGAAAAATATAGAGAATATAAAAAAATGCAAAAAAGTATGGAAGATGCAAAAGAAATGCTAGAAGATCCAGAACTTAAAGAACTTGCAGAAACAGAAATACAAGATATAAAAGAAAAATTACCAAAATTAGAAGAAGAAATAAAAGTTTTATTAATTCCAAAAGACAAAGATGACGATAAAAGTGTTATTTGTGAAATAAGAGGTGGAGCAGGAGGAGAAGAGGCAGCTTTATTTGCAGGAACACTATTTAGAATGTATTCAATGTATGCAGAAAGAAAGCATTGGAAACTTGAAATTTTAAACGAAAATGCAACAGAACTTGGTGGATACAAAGAAATATCTTTTATGATAACAGGAAAAGGAGCATATAGTAGATTAAAATTTGAAAGTGGAGTTCATAGAGTACAAAGAGTGCCAGACACAGAAGCAAGTGGTAGAATTCATACATCAACTGCAACTGTTGCAGTTCTTCCAGTAGTAGAAGATGTAGAAATTGAAATTAACCCAGCAGATATTAAAATGGAAGTATTTCGTTCATCTGGTGCAGGTGGACAGCATATTAATAAAACATCTTCAGCAGTAAGATTAATTCATGAACCTACTGGAATTGTAGTAGAATGTCAAACAGAAAGATCACAATTCCAAAACAAAGATAATGCAATGAAGATGTTAAAGACCAAATTATATGATATGGAAAAGCAAAAACAAGATAGTGAAATTACAAATGCAAGACGCTCGCAAGTAGGAAACGGAGATAGAAGTGAAAAGATAAGAACATATAATTATCCACAAGGTCGTATTACAGACCACAGAATCGGCTTATCTATTTATCAAATGGAAGATTTTTTAAATGGAAATTTAGACGAAATGATAGATAGCCTAATTACAGCAGATAGAGCGGAAAAATTAAAAGGAAATGACGAAGAATAAAATATTTTTTTAAAGTATAAGCTATTTTTTAAAAAAATCTTAAAGAATAGCTTATATACTATTTAAAAAATATATGATATACTAAATCTGTAGTTTACTTATAAACAATAAAAGGGGGAATATAAGTGCTAAAATTAGAAAATGTATCAAAATTTTACTACAATAAAGGAATTATAGCATCTGGCTTTACCAAAGTAAATTTAGAGTTAAAAATGGGAGAATTTGTAGCTATTACTGGTGAATCAGGAAGTGGAAAAAGTACACTTTTAAATGTAATTTCAGGGTTAGACAGTTATGAAGAAGGAGAAATGTATGTAAATGGAAAGGAAACTAGCCATTATTCAGAAAAAGATTTTGAAGATTATAGAAGGAAATACATAGCAAATATCTTTCAAAGTTTTAATTTAATTAATAGTTATACTGTTTATCAAAATGTAGAATTAGTTTTATTACTAAATGGATATAAAAAGAAAGATGTAAAGAAAAAAATATTAGATATTATTGATAAAGTAGGACTTACTAAATTTAAAAATACAAAAGTTTCTAAATTATCAGGTGGGCAAAAACAAAGAGTAGCAATAGCAAGAGCAATAGTAAAAGAAACCCCAATTATTGTAGCAGATGAACCAACAGGTAACCTAGATTCTGAATCTGCCACAGAAGTTATAGAAATACTAAAAAAAGTTGCAAAAGATAGATTAGTTATAGTTGTAACACACAATATAGAGCAAATAGAGCAATATGCAACAAGAATTATAAAAATGCATGATGGTAGAATTATACAAAATACAGAAATAAAAACCATAGAAAATGAACCACAAATAGTAGAAAGTAAATACAACAATATAAGCACAGCAAATAAGTATAGACTAGGTGCAAGAAATACATTTAATATAGCATCAAAGTTTTTACTTTTATTTGCTGTATTCTTTTTTATAAGTGCAGCAGTGCTTACTGAATATGGTAGTTTTCAAATGTCAGAGAAAAAAAGCCGATATGGGTATAGTATAGCATTTAGAGACTTATCAGAAAATAGAATTTTAATTAATAAAAAAGATAGAAGTTATTTTACACAAGAAGAATACGAAAAAATAAAAGAATTATCAAATGTAGATTATATAATTGAAGACGATATATTTATAGATGGAGGAATTGCTATTGCAAGAAATGAAATAAGCTTTTATGGAAATATGCTAGGCCTTGAAAATTTGAGAGGAAATGTTGATATTGGTAGACTTCCAGAAAATGATGACGAAATAGTTTTAAGAGTTAGAAAAGATCATTTTTATATTAAAAATAGATTAAATGAAATTTTAAATAAAACATTTTCAATACAAAAATCACAAGGAATAAATGCATGGACAAATGAATCTGTAAAAGACATAACAATTGTTGGTATTCAAACATATGGTGATGAAGACGATACAGTTATTTCATCTGACTGTAAATTTTATGTATCCAAAAATATATTAAATGAATTAAGAAGTCAGATGAACAAAAATTATAGTAGTATGGAAATATTACTAAACAACAAATATCAGCAATATACAGTAGAACCAAATAGCAATGTAAAAAAAGGAAATGCTATTGTTGATGACGAATTCAAATATCAATTTAAAGATTATAAAATAAAAAATAAACCATTAAAAATATATTTAAGTAATATTTATTATTCTGAAACCTTAAACTTAAAAATATCAAATACATATACAAAATCAAACTTTAGGGCATTAACAGGAAAAAATAAATATGAAAATAACAGATATAAAATATATATAAATACAAGTGATTATAACAAAATGTTTAATAAACCCTCTTATCAGTCTAGTGTATATGTAAAAGATGAGGAAGAAATAGATGGAACAATTTTAGAACTTGAAAACATGGGAATAAATGCAAAAAAAGTTATAGATTTTAGGGTAGACGAATCAGGAGAATATGAGCAAATTATTAAAATTATAAAAGTTGTAGTAACAATTATATTAATTATTGTATTATTCTTTATTTCTTATTTAATTATAAGAATAATATTAAAATCAAGAAATATTTATTACACAACACTTAGAATGCTAGGAGCTACATTCAAAAATGTTAGAAAAATACTTAGCATAGAATTATTTATAAATTCAAGTATTTCATATATTACATTACTATTATTTATATATTGTGTAAAAAATGGAGTAATTAATTTAAGCTATATTGCTAAAATAAGCGAATTTTTAGGTGCAAAAGAATATGTATTAATGTATATTGTATTAATTTTAATTTCAAAATTAATTTCTATGAAATTTGCTAAAAAATTATTTAAAAATACAGCAATAAATACATATAATGAGGAGGTGTAAATAATATGATAAAAATAGAAAAAGTAAATAAATATTTTAATAGAAGAAGAAAAAATCAAATTCATATTATAAATAATACCTCTTTGGAATTTGGAGATAAAGGTTTAGTTGCTATTTTAGGACAATCTGGAAGTGGAAAAACCACACTATTAAATGCAATAGGCGGACTTGACAAAGTAAATAAAGGAAAAATATACATAAATGGTCAAAGAATAACAGGAAAAAGAGCATACACTGTTGATAAAATAAGAAATTTGAACATTGGATATATATTTCAGGACTATAAATTAATAGAAAATATGTCTGTGTTTGATAATGTTGCGCTTTCTTTACAAATGATAGGAATAAAAAATAAAAGGGAAATAGAAAAAAGAGTCTATTATGTTTTAGAGGCTGTAAATATGTACAGATATAGAAATAGACCTGCAGGTATGCTATCTGGTGGAGAAAAGCAAAGAGTAGCAATAGCAAGAGCAATAGTAAAAAATCCAAGTATTGTAATTGCAGATGAACCAACAGGTAATTTGGATAGTAAAAATTCGTTGGAAATTATGAATATTATCAAAGCTATCTCAAAAGAAAAATTAGTTATTGTAGTAACACATGAAGTAGATTTAGCAAAATTTTATGCAACTAGAATTGTAGAAGTACAAGATGGCAAAGTAGTAAAAGATTATGAAAATGAAATAAAAGAATCGCTAGAATATAGGTTAGATAATAAAATTTATTTAAAAGATTTTAAAAATATTGAAAATATAAATAAAGATAAATTAAATATAGATATATATTCAGAAGAAAATAGCGAAAAAATAGATATAAAATTAGTTATTAAAAATGGAAATATATTTATACAAGCAGAAAACACAAAAATAGAAACAGTAGATGAAAACTCTGCAATAGAATTAGTAGACGGACATTATAAAAAAATAGATAAAAGTATATACGAAAAATATAAATATAATTTAGACGAAGTAATAGATAAAAAATATAAACTAAAATATGGATCTGTGTATGGCTTTTTTAAATCAATAAAAGTTGGCTTTAATAGAATATTAAATTATACAGTGTTAAAGAAAATATTACTTTTAGGCTTTTTAGCATCTAGTATGTTTGTTATGTATAGTATTAGTAACATTGCAGGAACAATTAATATAAAAGAATCAGATTATGCTAAAATTGACAAAAATTATTTACAAGTAGAAATAGCAAAAGTAGATGTAGACGATTTTTTAAATTATGAAAAATTAAAAGAAGTAGATTACATATTACCACGGAGATGGAAAAGCAAGTTTTAAATTAAAAATGGATAATTTTTATCAATTAGCAATGTATTCAATAGAATTTACAGGAACTCTTGTTAGTATAGACAAAATCGACGAAACTTCACTCATAAGTGGAAGAATGCCAAAAAACGATTATGAAATTGTAGCAGATAAGAAAATTGTAGATAATATGCTAAGTGACCGCTTCTCAACATTTTCAAATATGGGAGTAAAAAGTGAAGCTGAACTACTAGGAAAAAAATTAACAATAGATGGTATGGGAGATTTTGAAATAGTAGGTTTTACAAATAATAATAGTGCGTCAATTTATGCAAATAAATCTATGTTTATAAATATATTAAGCAATATGAGTAAATCTCAATCTGGAATAGGCCTATATATTAATTCTAATACTGAAACTACTGATAATGTTAAAGACTACAATTTATGTTTAGATGATATAAAACTTACAAAAGGAAAATTACCAAAAAATGATTATGAGGTAATTGTAAATGAAAACAACAAAAGTACCATGAAGTTAAACAAGCAAATAAATGTTAAAATAAATGGAAAAAAATTAAAAGTAGTAGGCTATTATAGTAGCAAAACAGATAAACAAGAATATTTAGTAAATAATAATACTGTAAAATATGATGTTATTACAAAAAATAACGGATTTATGATATATCCTAAAAATAAACAAAGTGTTATGGATAAATTCCAAAATGAATATAAATTAAACATTACCGATAGATATGAACAAGACAAGCAAGAATATTTAAAAAGTAAAAAAGCGGAAATAAGGGGTAACTTAATATTTGCAGGTGTTATTTTAGCAATATCTTTAATAGAAATATATTTAATGATAAGATCATCTTTCTTATCAAGGATAAAAGAAGTAGGTGTATTAAGAGCAATAGGTGTAAAAAAACAAGACATATATAGAATGTTTGTAGGAGAGATAATATCAATTACAACAGTTGCAAACATGCCAGGACTAATACTTATGGCATATATATTAAGTCAAGTATCAAAAATTCCATATATGGATAAAATGTTTATAATAAACTTTACAACAGTAGGAATTGGTATATTAATTATATATTTATTTAATATTTTAGTGGGACTTGCACCATTATTTAAAGTTTTAAGAAAAACGCCAGCAAAAATTCTTGCAAGACATGATGTTGAATAATAAAGAATAAAAAATAGTATTAGCACATACACTATTTTTAGAGGTGAACCATTGTGGATACTATTATAAAAACAACATTAGTTGGGTTATTCTTTGGAACATTTGGAACAACGATTGGAGGCGCTATTGGAGCAAAATGTAAATACACCTCCAATCGATTTTTAAGCTTTATTTTATCTTTTGCATCTGGCCTTATGATAGCTATTGTATGTTTTGAATTAATACCGGAGGCAATGCAAATAGCAAAAATGGGAGCAGTTGTTGCAGGTATTGTTTTAGGTGTTATAGCAATGATTTTTTGCGATTTTTTGGTAGAAGAAAAGTTTAGTAAGGTAGCGGTAAATCAAACAGAGAAAACAAATGTAAAAAGTAACTTATTAAAAACAGGAATAATTGTAAGTATAGGTCTTGCAATTCATAACTTTCCAGAGGGCTTAGCAATAGGCTCGGGTTTTGAGGCATCTATTAAACTTCGGTTTATCACTTGCTATTGCAATATGCTTTCATGATATACCAGAGGGAATATCTATGGCGGTTCCAATGAAAAATGGTGGAATGCCCATAGGAAAAGTAATATTTTATGTAGTGCTTTCTGGAGTTACAACAGGACTTGGTGCTTTTTTTGGAGCATTAGTAGGTGGAATTTCAGAAACAATTATTGCTATGTGCCTTGCCTTTGCAGCAGGTGCAATGATATATATTGTATCTGGTGAGCTACTTCCAGAATCAAATAGACTTTATCAAGGAAAAATGACAGCAATGGGAAATATTTTAGGACTTGTAATTGGAATTATTGCAATGAATTTGTAAAATTTACAAAAAAACTATTGAACATTAGTTTGAAATTATATATAATAGTAATATTATTACATAGGAAATAAGGAGAAAAAAATGCAAGAATTAATAGAGGGATTAAATGACAAACAGAAAGAAGCTGTTTTACAAACAGAGGGACCATGTTTAGTAATTGCAGGAGCAGGAAGTGGAAAAACAAAGGTACTTACACATAAAATTGCTTATTTAATGGCAGAAAAGCATGTTAAACCATGGAATATTTTAGCCATAACTTTTACAAATAAAGCAGCAAATGAAATGAAACAAAGAATAGAAAGCTTAGTAGGAGATGCTGTGCAAAATATGTGGATAGGCACTTTCCATTCTATTTGTGTGCGCATTTTAAGAAAAACAATAGATAGAATAGGGTTTGACACATCATTTCTTATTTTCGATACATCTGACCAAAAAGCACTAATTAAAGAATGTATGAAAACATTAAATGTAGACGACAAATTATTTACGGAAAAATCAGTTTTAGCAGAAATAAGTAATGCAAAAAATGATATGTTAGAGCCAAAGGCATATAGTGTAAAATATGCAGGAGAATATAGAAAAGAAAAAATAGCAGAAATTTATCAGTTATATCAAAAAAGATTAAAAGAAAATAATGCTATTGATTTTGATGATATTATAAATTTTACAATAAAAATATTAACAGAAAATCCAGATGTTTTAGAATATTATACAGATAAATTCCACTATGTGTTAGTAGATGAATACCAAGACACAAATAAAGCCCAATTTATGTTAGTTTCTATTTTAGCATCAAAATATGGAAATATCACAGTAGTAGGAGATAACGACCAAGGAATATATTCATTTAGAGGAGCGGATATTACAAACATATTAAATTTTGAAAAAGATTTTCCAGGAACAAAAATAATTAAACTAGAGCAAAATTATAGATGTACAGGAAATATATTAAATGCAGCAAATGCAGTTATAAAAAACAACGAAAATAAATATGAAAAAAAATTATGGACACAAAATGAACAAGGACATCTTCCGGTAATACATAAATCAGATGACGAATACGACGAGGGAAGATTCATAGTAGAGCAAATAAATCACTTAAGAACAGAAGAATATTTTAAATATTCAGATTTTACTATATTATATCGTATGAATTCACAGTCAAGGGCAATAGAGGAAATATTAAGAAGAGAAGACATACCATATAAAATTGTTGGAGGTTTAAAATTCTACGAAAGAAAAGAAATAAAAGATATAATCTCATATTTAAGATTAATATATAATAAATCAGACAATATTTCTTTAAAAAGAATAATAAATGAACCCAAAAGAGGAATTGGAAAAGCAAGTATAGATAGTGTACAGGAAATTTCAGAAAAAACGGGAATTTCAATGTTTGACATTATCAAAAATGCAGAACAATATGAATTAAACAGGCTAAAAGCAAACTCAATAGATTTTGTTAATTTAATAGAAGAATTAAGTAGTAAAATAGAAGAATTGTCAATATCTGAATTAATAAAGGCCACATTAGATAAAAGTGGATATATTAAAGCATTAGAAGAAGAAAACACGCTAGAGGCAGAATCAAGAATACAAAACCTAGAAGAATTTTTAACAGTTGCAATAGAATTTGAAGAAGAAGAGGCAGAAAATACACTTCCAGACTTTTTAGAGGGAATTACTTTAAGTAGTGATATAGATGCAGTAGAAGAAACAGAAGATTCTGTTACACTAATGACACTTCACAGTGCAAAAGGCCTTGAATTTAATACAGTATTTCTAGTTGGAATGGAAGAGGGAATTTTCCCAGGAAATAGATCAATAGGAGAACCAAAAGAACTAGAAGAAGAAAGGCGTTTGTTTTATGTAGGAATTACAAGAGCAAAAAGATATTTATACTTAACATGTGCTAAAAAAAGGACAATCTTTGGTTCAACAAGTTATAATGCAATATCTCGTTTTGTGCAAGAAATACCACAAGAACTTTTAGACGGATATGAAGAAACATTTTTAAGTGACGAAGAAAACTTTGAAGACACTTCTGACACATGGGAATATGGCTATAACAGAAAAATAAAAACATATAGTTTTAGAGACGAAGATTTAGAATATAAAAATGAAAAAATATTTGCAAATACAGCATCAAATGTAAATTCAGGCTTTAAATATAGAACTGCAGAAAGCTTTTTAAATTCAATAGCAAATAAAAAAGCAAATACAGGTGCAGATATTACAAAATATAAAGAGGGAATGCGTATATACCACAAAAAATTTGGAGAGGGAACAATTAATAAAATTGAGCCAGAGGGAGAAGACTATAAACTAGAAATTAGTTTTGATAAATCAGGAGTCAAAAGATTAATGGCACAATTTGCAGGTTTAGAAATTATATAATATTAAAAATGGCGGAAAAGGAATACAAACTTTTCTGCCATTTAAAAAAATGTATAAAAAATAAAAAATCATTCATAATATAAGTAAAAATCGAAAACAAAAGGAGGAAAATAATGGCAAACTTAAGTCAAGTAGAACTACAACATCTAAGACATTTAATAGGAAGTCATGAGACATCATATCAAAAGCTAAACACATATGCATCACAAGCAGTAGATCCACAAATAAAGCAAATGTTTACAAAATCTGCACAAGATGCCTTAAACACAAAACAAAAATTAATGTCATTTTTAAATTCATAAAAAAGGAGGAATATTATGGATGAAAAAACAATGGTAAATGATATTTTATCAGGTGTAAAAGCTACACTTACATCATATCAAACAGCCATATCTGAAACGGAAAATATGCAATTAAGACAAACTTTTCAGCAAATAAGAAATAATGATGAAAGTTTTCAATACGAACTTTTTAAAACAGCTCAAGCAAAAGGATACTATAAACCTGCGGAACAGGCAAGTTCAGCCCAAATAGAGAATGTCAAAATGGAATTACAACAGTAGATTAAAGAAAAAAGGAGATATTTGGAGATAAAAAGAGAAATCGCATACGGAAATAAAATAAAAAGAGATTTTAAACATAAATAATTATTGTTTAAAATCTTTTTTTCATATAAAATAATCACGGAAAAAGTAAAAAAGAAACAAAAGGATAAAGGAGTGTTTACTATTAATATATTTGGAAAAATAGCCATATTATTAAGAACATGGATTAGATTTATTCTACTTATAATAATATCATTAATTTTAATAGTCAGTATTATAGTGCTTTTTTATCATCCTATATATGCAGTTAGTTTAGATGGAGAAATAGTTGGTTATACAGAAAACAAAAGTGGTTTGCAAGAAAAAATAAGTGACTACATTTCGTCAAACGAAAAGGAAAATGTTGCTTTTGTTCAAGTTGATGCAATGCCAACATACAAGCTATGTTTATTAAAAAAAGATGTTACGATAAATGATGACGAAATATTTAGTAAAGTAACAGATGGTGGGACAAAATATTATAAATACTATGCAATTACAGATGATAAAAAAGAAAAAGTATATGTATCTACTTTTAAAGAGGCAGAAAAAATTGTAGCAAGCTTAAAAGAAAAAAAGAGTGCAAATGTTAACGATATTGGTATAGTAGAAAAATATGATACACAAATAAAAGAATTTACAAATGTAGAAACCTCAATCTCAAAATTATATGAAAAATCAAAAAGTAAAACATATTATTCTTCAGCATCTGCAGCAAATTATGGCACATCAACATCATATAAAAAAGTAGATATAGGTATTACATTAATTAAACCAATCTCAGGAATAATTATGTCTAGATTTGGAAGTCACGAAAGTATTAGAAACCACTCTCATACAGGACTAGACATAGCAGCTCCTCGTGGTACTCCAATTAAAGCCGCAGCATCAGGAACTGTTGTGTATTCAGGAAATGCAGGAGATGGATATGGAAATTACATAATAGTATCACACGGAAATGGTGTACAAACATTATATGGACATTGTAGCCAATTACTTGTAAAAAAAGGACAAAAAGTAAGTCAAGGCGAAATTATTGCAAAAGTTGGTTCAACAGGAAACTCAACAGGAAACCACTTACATTTAGAAGTAAGAAAAGATGGAGTTATATATAATCCACAAAATTATTTATATAAATAAAAACAACCTATTTAAATAGGTTGTTTTTTTGTCTCAAAATATTTTAAACTTGTTTTTAAAGCATTATGCTTTAAAACTATATTTCCACATTCTTGAAGTTTAGAAATAAGCAAAGTAGAATTTGTGATATATGTACCGAATTCTGTAACAGAAGAAGAAAACCTTAAAATGTTTTTATATTCAGAATTTATATCACTTAAAAGTAAAAAGTAACAATTTTGATATGAGTATACTATTATTTTTTTAGCAATTAAATATGATTTTGATAAATCATTTTGGTATAAATACTGTATAAAATAATAATAATCATCAAAATTATCAAACTTATAAACTGCTTGAGCTAAATCTAAATTTGTAGCTTTTTTATGTACTTTAAATTTTCTTTTAGGAGTACAAACATAATGCATCTTTTCAACTTCTGGACTTCTTGTTATATTTACAACAAAATCACCATCTATCATTGCTAAAGCCTCAATTTTTACATTGTAATTGGTTGTATTAAAACCAATTTGTTCATTTGCTTCTCTTAAAATATCTATAAATAAATCTTGAGTTTCCAAAGGGTTAGACATAAAGTCGTGAAAATCAATATCTTTTTCCTTTAAATCATTTACAGTTAAAGTAATTCTAATCTTATTTTCACTAAGTTTTTCAAATCGCATGTTAAACCTCCATAAATGCATTTGTATATAATATTATCCTATATAAAAAAATGTACTAATAAATATAGCATAAAAAAAATAAAAAGTAAATATTTATTTTACTTATATTTTAACATAGTAAATACAAAAAATAAATAGAAAATATTACCTATTTGTATTGAAAAAAAATACTTTACCATATATAATACATGAAGAAGATTATTATAAGGCAAAAGAAAAAAGCCCTAAGGAAACAAAAGGAGGAGTAATAAACATGGCAACAAGAGAAAAAAATGTATGGATACTAATTTTATTTATATTATGTGGGATTGTTGTAGGAGGACTATTAGGAGAATTAGCAGGAAGAGTAGATTTTTTATGGTGGTTATCATATGGAGAATCATTTGGGCTTAAAGAACCAATATCATTAGACCTAAATGTAATACAAATTACATTTGGCTTAATGTTTAAAATAAATATCTCAAGCATTATAGGAATGATACTTGCAATATTTATTTACAGAAAAGTGTAGTTTAAATAAAATTTAGTATAATTTCGGGGGTTAAAGAAAGGAAAAATGTATGACAGTAAAAATAAAAGGACTCCCTATATCAGAAAGACCATACGAAAAATTAGAAATGTATGGAGAAGACACATTATCTAATGCAGAACTACTAGCAATAATTATAAAAACCGGTACTAAGGACGAAAACTCCCTTAGCCTGGCGCAAAAAATACTTT
This sequence comes from uncultured Clostridia bacterium, assembly GCA_947591045.1. GTDB lineage: Bacteria > Bacillota > Clostridia > TANB77 > CAG-508 > CALXVA01. Next base: position 28,993 of record CANQCV010000003.1, on the reverse strand, counting down.
CGATGAATAATAAGAATAGTGATAATTTGAAATTTATACAAGATATGTCAATTGAAGACTTTATGAGTATAAAAGGAATAGGTAGAGTAAAAGCAATACAGCTAAAAGCCGTATGCGAACTTGCAAAAAGGATATCTAGACCAATTAATAACCTAAATGTACATATAGAAAAAATAAAAGATGTTACTAATTTATTAATGGATGAACTAAGGAACGAAAAAAAAGAAGTAGTAAAACTTATTTTATTAAACAACAAAAATGTATTAATAAAAATACGCGATATATGTTTAGGAACTGATAATCTTGCCATACTAAAACCAAAGGATGTTTTAGTAGAGGCAATTAAAGCAGGAGCACCGAAAATAATTTTAGTACATAATCACCCAAGCGGAGATCCAACACCAAGTGAAAGAGATATAGAGCTTACAAAAGAATTAGTAAAATCATCCTCAATGATGGGGATAAAATTTTTGGATCATATTATCATTGGAAATTCTAAATATGAAAGTATTTTTTTAAATACATTAAAAAACGAAAAAGCAGAAAGGAAAAGTGGAGAACATGAAATTATTTAATTTAGGTTCAAAAGATATAGGTATTGATTTAGGAACAGCAAATGTATTGGTATTATTAAAAGGCAAAGGTATAATTTTAAATGAACCATCTGTTGTAGCATTAGATATGAAAACTAAAAAGATATTAGCTACAGGAAATGAGGCAAAAGAAATGCTTGGTAGAACACCTGAGCAAATAAAAGCAGTAAAACCTTTAAAAGACGGGGTAATTGCAGACTTTACAGCAACGCAACTATTATTAAAAAATATCATATATAAAATATGCCAAAGATATAATATTGGAAGACCAAGAGTAGTAGTAGGGGTACCATCAGGAATTACAGAAGTAGAAGAAAGAGCAGTAGAAGAATCTATTTTGCAAGCAGGAGCAAAAGAAGTTTATTTAATAGAAGAGCCTATGGCAGCAGCAATTGGAGCCAACATGGATATTGCAGAGCCAAGTGGAAATATCATAGTAGATATTGGAGGAGGAACAACAGAAGTTGCCGTTATATCACTGGGAGGAATTGTTGTTAGTAATTCAATTAGAATAGCAGGAGACGAATTAGACGAAGACATTGTGAATTATATAAAAAGAGAAAAAAATTTAGCAATAGGAACTACAACAGCAGAGCAAATAAAAAAAGAAATAGGTGGGGCAATGCCACTTGCTACACCAAGTAGTATGGAGATAAGAGGAAGAGATTTAAGTTCAGGACTTCCAGAAACAATAACAATTACATCATCAGAAGTAGAAGTTGCAATGAAAGAATCAATAGAAAAAATAATAGAAGTAATAAAACAAACACTAGAAAAAACACCACCAGAACTTGCATCAGATATTATGGAAAAAGGAATTGTCTTAGCAGGTGGAGGAGCACTTATAAAAAATATCGACAAATTAATATCAATGGTAACAGAAATGCCAGTATATATTGCAGACAACCCATTAGACTGTGTTGTAAAAGGAACTGGAAAAACATTAGAAGATTTAGAAAGACTAAAAGCTGTTTTAATTAATTCTAGAAAAAGAAAATAAATCTAGGAGATATGTATGTATAAAAATAAAAAAAAGGGAATATTCGGAATTATACTAACAATCATTATACTAATATGTATAGTGGTAGTTACAAATACAGATGTGGCAAAGATGTCATATTTAGAAAATGTGGTAAGTACTATTGTAATGCCGATTCAAAATGGATTAACATATTTAAAAAATAAAATAGCAGGAAATGATAGCTTTTTTCAAAATATAGATAACTTGCAAAAAGAAAATGAAGAATTAAAAGCAAAAAACAGTAAGTTAGAACAAGACTTAAGAGAATTTGAAATTATAAAATCAGAAAACGAAACATTGAAAGAATATGTTAATTTAAAAGATAAATATCAAGACTACGAAAGCTTGCCAGCCTATGTTATAAATAAAGACATAGGAAATTATAGTAATACAGTAGTAATAAATGTTGGTAAAAAAGATGGAATACAAGAAAATATGACTGTAATTGCAGACGAAGGACTAGTAGGTCATGTTATTTCTGTAACAGATACTACAGCAAAAGTTCAAACAATTGTCGATACCGCAACAGCAGTAACAAGTACAATTAGTACTACAAAAGATACCATAATAGTACAAGGAACATTAGATGATAGAACACTATTAAAAGCAACATATATACCAACAGATGCAAGTATATTACAAGGGGATAGTGTAGAAACCTCTGGAATAGGCGGAATATATCCAAAGGGAATTCACATAGGAACAATAAAAGATATATACTCAACAAAAAATATCACAGATAGATATGCAACAGTAGAACCAGCAGTAGACTTTTCAAAACTTGCTACAGTTTTGGTAATAACAAAGCATAATTAAAATAAAAGCTAGGAGGAAAACAAATTGAAAAAAGTAGTAGCAATAATATGCTTATTAATTGCATTTTTAGTAGTATATTTTTTACAAGCGGATTTTTTCAGTTGGTTTACTATAGCAGGGATAAAACCAAATTTATTTGTCATATTTATTTTGTTTATAGGTCTATTTGCAGGAAAAAAAATAGGAATAATATTAGGGCTTATTTTAGGAACATACATAGATTTACTTTTAGGAAGAACTGTAGGAATAACAGGAATAATGTTAGCCATAGTAGGATTTTTAGGAGAATATTTTGACAAAAATTTTTCAAAAGAAAGCAGACTTACAATAATGCTTATGGTAATAGGTGCCACATTTTTATATGAAATAATTACATACATTTATTATATATTTAGATTAGAAATAAATTTAGAAATATACAGTTTTTTAAAAATATTATCAATAGAAGCTTTATATAATACCATAATTGTTATTATAATATATCCAATGTTGCAAAAAGCAGGATATGCCTTAGAAAATATATTTAAAGTAAAAAATATTTTAACGAGATACTTTTAAAAATAAAATCAAAGAAAAAGAAGGTGAATTATTCTGAATAAAATAAACGAAAAAAGCAGTAGACTAAGATACAATTTAGTTACAACAATTATATACATAATTGGAATAGTATTGTTAATACAATTATTTAATCTTCAAATAGTACATGGAGAAGAATATAGAGCACAATCTAACACTAGGCTCACAAGAGAATCAGTATTAAGAGCAGCAAGAGGTTCTATAAAAGATAGAACTGGAATAGAGCTTGTAACAAACGAAACGGGCTTTGGTTTAGAGATATATAGAACAAAAGTAGATGACGAAACATTAAACAAAGCAATTTTAAAAATGACCGAAATACTAGAAGAAAATGGAGACAAATGTATAGACCATTTTCCAATTACAATAGAGCCATTTAAATTTACATATAATGATGAAAGTTCACAAAAAAATTGGAAAAAAAGCTATAACATACCAGAAGACGCATCAGCAGAGCAGGCATTTTTTAGCTTTAAAGATAAATATAAAATAACAGAAGAAAATGTGAAAAATGTAAGAAAAATAATAGCTGTAAGATATGAAATAACAAGAAATGGTTATAGCTCTACAAGGTCAGTTAAAATAGCAAGTGATATTAGTAGAAATAGTGCTGTGAAAATAAGAGAGCAAAATAGCAAACTTGCGGGAATAAGTATTATTACAGAGCCAATAGTAAAATACACATCAAAAAATTTAGCATCACACATATTAGGATATGTAGGAGCAATAAGCGAGCCAGAATACGCCACAAGAAAAGACACTTATAGAAATGATGATGTAATTGGAAAAGTAGGAATTCAGTATATATTTGAAAAATATTTAAAAGGACAAGATGGAGTACGACAAATAGATATGACAGTAGACGGAACAATCACAAGTGAATATATTTCAAAAGAAGCGGTCGCAGGAGACGATATAATACTTACAATAGATGCTAAACTTCAAGATGTAGCAGAAAAGGCTTTGGAAAAAAACATAAAAGATATAGCAAAAGGTAAATATGGAAAAAAGAGAGACTCAAAGGCAGGAGCAGTAGTTGTCTTGAATGTGAAAACAGGAGAGGTCTTGGCACTAGCTAGCTACCCAGACTATGAACCAGGTTTATTTACACAAGGAATTAGCCAAAAAACATATGACTCATATAGAGAGGGTAGTAATTTGTACAATAGAGCAATATCAGGAAGTTATGCACCACGGTTCAACATTTAAAATGGCTGTTGCACTTGCAGGACTAGAAAACGGAAAAATCACAACAACTTCAACAATTAGAGACACAGGTGTATACCCAAGAGGAGGAAATCCTGTATGTTGGTATTATACAAGTTATCATTCAGGACATGGATATTTAAATGTATCACAGGCAATAAAACATTCATGTAACTATTTCTTTTATGAAGTAGGCTATCGTACAGGAATTGATAATATTGTAAAATATGCAAATTACTTGGGGTTAGGAAAAAAGACAGGAATAGAATTATTAGGAGAAACAAGCGGAACTGTAGCAAGTCCAGAAACTGCAAAAAAATTGTATAATGAGGGATGGTATTTAGGAAATACATTGCAAGCAGCAATAGGACAAAGTTATAGTAGCTACTCACCTTTGCAAATGGCAAGATATGTCAGCATGTTAGCAAATGGTGGAAAAAACATAGATGTTACTTTAATAAAATCTATAGTAAAAGCAGACGGAACAGAAGTACCAAAACAAGAAATAGATAAATACATTAATGAAGAATTAGGCTTAAAAAATGAAGTAACAGAAGATTTAAAAGTAGACTCAAAAAATATGCAGGCAGTCCTAAAAGGAATGAAAGGTGTTACAAGTGAATCTGGAGGAACAGCATACTCAACATTTAGAAGTTTTAATATTAAAATAGGAGGAAAAACAGGATCTGCCCAAACCAAAAAAGGAGAAGACGCACACGCATGGTTTGTTGGTTTTGCACCTTTTGATAATCCAGAAATAGCAGTTGCAGTATTAGTAGAGCATGGAGGAACAGGAGGAAATACAGCAATAGTTGCAAAACAAATCATGTCAGAATATTTTGGAATGGACTCAAATCAAGTTACAGAAAACATGAAAGCAACTTCAAGTAAACAAACTGTTAGATAAAAGAAAGGAACAAAATATATGAAAAATTGTATTAATATCAGTATGAAAAAAAATGGAGTAATAATAAAAATAGACGAAAATGCAGAACAAAAAGATATTATATCCAATTTAAAATCTAAAATGACAGAATTAAAAAACCTATATAAAGACGATAAAACACCAATTACTATTGTTGGCAAAGTATTAAAAAACAAAGAAATGGACGAAATACAAAATGTAATAAAAACCTTTATCGATATTACAGTTAACTTTGATAGCCCAACAGTACTTGGCCTACATGGAATTAAAAAAAGCTTTAATAAGGAAATTGCGACATCAGAAACAAAATTTCATAAAGGATCTCTACGCTCTGGACAAAAAATCGAATTTGAGGGAAGTCTAGTGATAATAGGTGATGTAAATCCAGGAGCCGAAGTAATAGCAGGAGAAAACATTGTAGTATTAGGACAACTAAGAGGACTAGCACATGCAGGAGCAAAAGGAAATAGAGATGCAATAATAGAGGCAGTGCAAATAGATGCAACACAACTAAGAATAGCAGATGTAATTAAAGAAATAGAAAAAGAAGAAGAAGAAGAAATAAAAAGAGTTAAAACATCTGCCTACATAAACGAAAATGGAGAAATGATTTTAGAATAAATAAAAAGCAATATGGTATTTATGATACTATATTGCTTTTATATATTATCAGCTTAAAAGTAGTAGTATAAGTGCAATAAACAAATATTTATCCTTTACACCCTCATTATAAAGGAAAAAGATCAAACAAATAAGTAAAACATCATCAAAATACAAAGAAATTCCAAATAGTTCAAACATAATATTATCATTAGATTTTTTTATATTTTGAGGATGTGGTAAAGGTTGTTTTGGAGTAGCAGGTTTTTTCCATGGACTAGGTGGCACATATCTAGTATTTGGGGTATAGTAAGGTGGATATTGATAATAAATCATTTGTGTGCATCACCGCCTAGGGAATTAAAGTTTTCAAATATTTTTCCCATGCTAAAAATTTGTATGTATTGATCAACTTTTTCTTTCCTACTATCTTTTAAATAAGGCTTTAAAGACCTTAATAAATTAGCTCTTGGATCATTCGAGGTTTCTTTAAAAGAGTCCATAATTTTTTTCATTTTCATAATTGTAGCAATGTCAAACTCTGTATTATCCGAAGACATATCTTTATTGTCATTTCTTTCAGAATCTTGATTAGAAGAATTTGATATTTGTCCCATAATGTTCTTAATATCTTCTGGTATTTCATTATTTTTAATCATACTATTAATTTTATCAATAAGTGCAGACATATCTTCGCCCATAATATCCTCCCACTACTTATTATTAGAATTTTTTTTAATCTCATCAATAATGTGGTTTGCATCTTTAGAATTAAGCATTTTACTAACCTTATTTAGCCCCTCTTCTAAATCTTTTTTATCCATTTTAGAAAGCATAGACATTAGGCTAGACATATCAATATTGCCACTCATAAAAATCACCTCTTATACAATAATATATGTCACTAAAATTATAATATTATATGAAAAAAAGTAAAAAAAGTTACAAAAACAAAAAGCTGTAATATTGTAAAGAAACTGTAATATAAATTTAATATTTTTCCACAAACAGAATATCCGTAAGACAAAACAAGCATTACCAATAATTGGAGGGCAGAAATATGTTGAAAAATAAGAAAAGCATGCTAAAATAATATATAAGTAATACTAAAAATAGGATAAAAAGATGTATTATACATAAAAAGTTGTTAAAAATGCATAAAAGCATTGAAAAACTTGAAAAAATGTCGTATAATATATGGTGAGGTAATAAAAAATAGGAGGTTACTATGGACAAAATGTTGAAAAAAATCATAGCATTATTGCTAGTTATAACATTGGCAGGAGCAAATTTATCGATATTAGGAATGTATGGTATAACATATGCTTTATCAGAAGATGAACTAGCAAGCCAAAAAACAGTAGCAGGAAATTCAAATGTAGAATTTAATAGCTACTTTGAAGGAGGAAAGCATAGTCAAACACAAGATACAGAAAAACCTACAGAGCTATTTGTTAATGTAAAAGTGAAAAATGTAGGATACTTAAAAGACGCACAAATCCAATTTGAAAATGCAAACTTTAAAATTGGACAAATCGAAAGTCAATATGTACAAAGTGTTGATGCACAAAACGGAAAAATAGTATTAAAACAATTAAATAATGGTTCAGATGTAACCTTAGAGATTCCAATTACAATGTTAAATGAGGAAGTTATCCCACAAGACAATTTCGCAAAAGAAACAAAAACAGTATTTAGTGGAATATATGTAGACGAAAACGGAAAAGAAAACCAAGTATCAAATGAAATCATAAACAAACTATCATGGAATGCAGATGCTAAAGCATCACTTGAAGCAAAACTTGTAAAATACATTCCATACAAAATAGATGACGATACATGTGGACTTATGTTACAAGCAAAACTTGATATAAGTATTGTAGATGGAAAACTACCAATAAAAAATACACAAATTAAAATTCAAGTACCACAAATAAAAGAGCAAAAACCAGAAAGCGTTAAGGTAGTAGTAGAACTTGCAGACGGAACTACAAAAAGCTTAAATATCGAAGAACAAAATTGTGTATATGATACAGAAACAGGAATTGTAACAATTACAGTATCAAACGAAAAAGACGAAATAATGTGGTTAAAAAATGTAGCAGATAAATATTTTGTTACATTTATATATAGTGGACAAGAAATATATGACGAAATAACAAAAAATGGAATAGATACACAAATGTTAGCAAGTGCAGAAGTAGAAGTATATAATAGTGAAGAAACAATACTTACAATTCCTAGCACATCATTAGAAATGGAACAAAAACAAAATTTAGGAGAAATAGTAGACTTTGAAATGGAAGCAACTACTTCTTTAAGCAAAGGTCAAATTTATGCAAACTATGACTCTTCTGTAAAAAACGAAACAGACTATTTTGAAACATATATTGCAACAATATATAACAAAGACATAACAGAAGAATTAGAATTTTCACAAGCTGAAAGCAAATTCTTAAGCAAAGAAGATTCTATGTTAAATAATTCTACATATAATAAACAAATAAAAGTAGATGTAGAAGAATTTAATAGCATTTTTGGACAAGAGGGAAAAATAGAAATATATAATACAGAAGGAACAAAAATAGGAGTAATAGAAGCACAAACAGAAATAGAAGATGGAAAATATGTATTAGACATAAGTTACCAAGCTGAAAGTGGTTTAGTAATAAAAACAACAAAACCAGTATCAGAGGGAAAAATCAAAATTGAAGTTCAAAAAGCAATAACAGAGATAACAGATTATAGTAAAGAAGAAGTAAAAACATTTAATAAAATGCAAGTAGGTGTTACAGGAAAAGCTGGAACATCTAGTATTGATATGGTAAAACAAATTAAATTTGTAGAACCAAAATCAGTTGCAAAAATAACAGTTAGCAAAAAAGACTTAACAACAGTTGTAAAAAATGAAAAAGTAGAAATAAGAGCAACATTAGATACATCAAATTTAGAAAATGCTTTATATAAAAATCCTACATTAAAAATAGAATTGCCATCACAAATAGAAAATGTACAAATAGTAGATAAAGACATAATTATGGCAAATGGACTAAAAATAAAAGGTAACCCTAAAGTAACTACAGAAAATGGTAAAAAAATAATTACAGTACAATTAGAGGGAACACAAAAAGAATATACAGTTAACGCAGATTATGAGGGAACAATAGTTGTTTTAATAGCAGATTTAACTGTAAAACAACTTTCACCAAGCGCACAAAGTAAAATAACAATGCAAATTACAAACCAAAATGATGCAATAAAAGAACAAAATATAAAAGTTGAAACACCTTTAAATATAGTAGGACCAACAGGAATTATTGCTGCAAATGGTCTTGCAAATTATGCAGATGGAAAAAATGATATTTTATCAATATCAAGTAAAAGTGTTACAGCACAATTAGATACATATGCAAAAGAAAAAGTAGCAACAGTATCTGGAAAAGTAATAAACAATTACCAAAACCCAATAGATGATGTTGTAATTTTAGGAAGATTCCCAACAAAAGACAATGTTAATATGGATAGTAACGAAAGTTTAGGATCTACATTTACAATAGGAGTAAACAGTGACATAAAAGTAGATGGACTAGATAGTAAAGATTATGAAGTATATTATTCAAATGAAATAGATGCAGAAGTAGAAGAAGATGTTTGGAATAAAACAAGAACACAAGACTCAAAATCATACAAAATAGAGTTAAATGAAAATGAGGTAAAACAAGGAGAAGTTATAGACTTTTCTTATAACATAAAAATTCCACAAAATCTAGAACATAACCAAAGTGCATATGAAATGTACAAAGTATATTACAAAAACATTTCAGAAATAGGACAATTACAAGAAACAAAAACATCACCAATAGTTGGAGCATCAACAGGAGAGGGAACAGAGTTAGATGTAGAATTAGCTAATTCTGTAGATACTGTTCGTGAAGGTCAAATTGTTAGATTAGATGTTAAAGTAACTAATACAGGTGCAGTAGATGCAGAAAATGTAACAGTTACAGCACCATTACCAGATAAATCGTCATTTGTAAATTACATAAAAGGAAGCGGATTTGAAGAAGTACAATTTGAAGAAGGAGTAGTACAAAAACAACTACAACTTGAAGTAGGTACTATAAAAGTTGGAGAAACAAAAGTAGTATCATATTATATAAAAATAGATGGAAATACTGCTATTCCTTTTGATGAAAAAACAATAACAACAACTGAGCAAAAGGACGAGTGGGAAAGACAAAATGCTTTTCCAAAAGAAGTAAAAACACAAGTTAGTGTTACAGCTGAGGGAGAAGAAAGTAAAGTTACTTCTAATGAACTTTCTCTTTCGATACAAAAAGGTGGAATTACAACAGCTATATATACAGATGTAGACGAAAACTTTATGTTACAAGAGGGAAATAGCCTATTTGTATCAATGAATATAACTAATAATTCTTCTCAAAAAGAATTACAAGATGTTAAAGTTAAATTACCTTTACCAGAGGGATTTACATGTTATGACGGTGTAATAAAAGATAAACTAATAGAGGGAAATGAAACATCAAAAGGAATTACATATAATAAAGAAACAAATACTGTAGAAATTTCAATTGGTACTTTAGAGCGTATAAAATATGTTAAATTAGAATTAATTATTGGAAAATGTGAGGGACCTGTTGAGCTAAAAGCAACTACAACTACATCTACAGAGGGCTTTGAAGGAGATTTATATTCTAATATAATTAATCTTCAAACAGGTATTCCAAAGTTAGAAGTATCAAAATTAACATCATCACCAAAATATGTAAAAGAAGGAGAGTTAATCACTTATAGCCTTACAATTACTAATAGTGGAGACACAACAATATCAAATATACAAGTATCAGATGAATTACCTGCTGATGTAACATTCCAAAAAGCTACATATGTATATTCAGGAGTTGAACATTCATTAACAGATACATCAAATGGACAAGTAGCAGTATCAATTAACCACTTAAATGCAGGAGAAAGCATACAAGTAAATATTATTGCAAAAGCTGGAGTACTAGTAAATGTAAACGAAAAAGAAATAGAAAATGCTGTTAGTGTTAGTGCATTAAATATTGAAAAAATAACTACAAATACTGTAACAAATACGATAGAGTATTCAGAACAATTACATGAAAGATTAGAAGAACAAAGCCAAAATGGAGTAGGCGGAGGTTCAGGAGGAAGTTCTTTTGCAAGCGGTTATAAAGTAACAGGTACTGCATGGTTAGATGCAAACCACAATGGAATGCGTGACGACGAAGAACAACCTTTATCAGGAATAACAGTTGCATTATTAAACAAATCAGATAACTCTATAGTAAAAGATGCAAGTACAAATCAGGAAAAGAGAACAACTACAGATAGTAATGGTACATATCAATTTGAGAATATTCCAAATGGAGATTACTATGTTATGTTCCAATATGATGCATCAAAATATGATATTACAACATATCAAGCAACTGGTGTAGACGAATCTTTAAATAGTGATGCAATATCTATTAATGCTACAATTAATGGAGTAAGACAAATAGTTGGTACATCAGACATTATTCAAGTAAAAGGAAGTAATGTAAGAGATATAGATATAGGTCTATATGAATCAGAAAAATTTGACTTAAAATTAGACAAATATATATCAAAGATTACAGTAACAACACCAAAGAAAACAAAAACATATGGTTACAAAAATTCAAAAATAGCAAAACCAGAAATTGCAAATTCAGACTTAGGAAAGAGTACAGTTGCAATAGAATACAAGATTGTAATTACAAACGAAGGTGCAGTTCCAGGTTATGCAAGAAAAATAGTAGATTACTTACCAGAGGGAGTAAGCTTTAATTCAGAACTTAACCAAGACTGGTACTTATCAGAAAATGGAAATGTTTATAACTCAAGCTTAGCAAATACATTATTACAACCAGGAGAATCAAAAGAATTGACATTAGTTGTTACAAAAAAATATTCTAAAGTAGAAGTTTTAAACAACCTAGCAGAAATCTACGAGTCATATAACGAGCAAGGTTTAGCGGATATGGACTCAGAACCTGCAAACCAAGCAAAAGACGAAGACGATTTATCACAAGCAGATGTTATACTTTCATTAAATACAGGTACAATAATTCGTTACACAACATACACTTTGGGTATTCTTACAATAATAGCTTGTGCAATTGTAATAATAAAGAAAAAAGTATTAGACGATAACGAAATTTAAAAGGAAGGAGAAAGTTTTATGTTACAAAAAAGAATTTATAAGAAAATTCCTATTATACTTCTTATAACATTTGCCTGCTTGACCACTATTTGTACAAGTTCTGTTTTCGCAGAAAATGTAGAAAAAGGTCAATGGGGAATACCTAAAATTGGTGGACAACAAGCTTTTTGTATTGAGCCAGGTGGACCTGTAAAATATTCAAGCACAAACTCAACAGAAAGTGAATTAATGTCAAATTCACAGGCATCATCTTCAGTTGATTGTATCCAAAAAGGTCGTGCTCATATGCCTCCAGGAAATGGATCTATTTCAGGACCAACATATGTTGCAGTAGGAGGAGGCTATTTATCACCATATTTAGCTTATGTAGTAAATTCAGGAGCAAGTTTTGAAGATCAACAAACAGCGTTGTGGCACTCTAGAAATTCAGGTCAAGATGGAGGACTAATAATAGGTACTGGAACATCAAAACATGATGGAAGTTCGTCTCTTGATTCAACATTTGGAGCTATTGATAATGAAACACTTTATGCATCTACAAATTTTGCTACCAAATTTGCATCTTTGGCGATACCTCATTATGGTATTAGCAGTATAAAAACTATACAATTACAAAAACCAAAAGTACTTGCTACAGCAAATGTAGAAAATAAAGTTTCACAAGATAACAATAGCCAAATTTTAGTAATTAATAATAAAAATGCTATACAAACAATAGCTGGGGGCTCTGGATCTCCAAGCTTACAAGGAAATGAAATTACTTTAGAAGACAAAGACTCTCCAGTTGATCCACAAGCAAACTCTTATCAAAACTTTAATGATAATGTAGAAAATGATAATGGTTTAAATATAAAAGATAAGACAAATTATGATAATATAACAATTCATGTTAACCAAGAAACCGGAATATATACAGTAGGACCTTTTAACATCACATATAACATGGGAGGAACAGGAAACGAATCATTTAGTGGAATGACAGACTTTGATATTAATGTTTCAGGAAGTTTTAATGGAGCAGCAAGCTTAGATTCATTTGGTTTAGTAGATGGAGCAACAGGTGAAGTAAGTTTTTCTGAACCAGCCTACTTCGAAGGAAGTGGTGTTTTAAATACTGATAAGCAAGCATCATCTAGAGCATATCCAACATCAGGACAAGATTTTTACATTACTTTTAAAGATCCAATTCCAAATACTGGTTTTGGTGCAGCAGTAGGTAATTTTAGAATTACATGGACAGCCACATATCAATGGACAGAAGTAAAAATTCCATATACTCAGTATGAAGGAGTACTAAAAAAATTAACATGGGAAAAAGTAGAAACAAATCATCATGAACATACAGCAACATTAACGAAAAAGAAAACAGACCCAGAAACAGGAAAGGAAACAACTGAAACAGAAACATACAAATGGCCTTGCCATGGTGAAGAATATGTTTCACATATAGAAGAAATGCATCAACAAGGTGTAATGGTTCCAGGAACACCAGAAACTATAGTTCATACAGAAACAGTAACAGGTGGTGTAGATAAAGAAATAGGACCATTCTCAATGGAATTAGGCGGAAATGTATGGGAAGATGTTGTAGCAACAAAGGAATCAAAAGCAGATGGTGTAAATAACACTACAGGAGATGTTGATAAATCTCTTGAAAACATACTTGTTACAATTTATGTACCAGAAACAGGAGAACAAAGATCAACATTAACAGATAAAGATGGTAACTACTTATTTACAGTTCTTAGCCCAATGAAGAAATTCTATGTAGGTTTTGAATATAACGGACAAACTTATTTACCAACAGAATACTTAAATACTGCAGATAAAAAATACTCTTCTGCATTAGAAATGGCAAAAGCAAATCTATATAATACAAAAGAATGGGAAGTTTCTTCAAAAGGAACAGAAACACCAGCAGATAGAGAAAATTATGATAAGAAATTTGAAGAAATTGGTTCATATCCAGAAAACTATAAGAGTTCAAATTCATTAGGAAAAGTTGGAGACAAGAACGCAACTTATTCAAAATTAGATTTAATGGGTTATACTTTAAATGAAAGTGGTAAATATATAAAAACAGGTACGCAATTAATTGATGGATACTTATTTGATGAATCAGGAGCACAAACAACAACTTATTCTGAAGGACTTATTACATCTATGATTAAAGAGCGCACTGGTCTTGGAAGTCTAGGAAAATATTATGATGGAAAAATACCAGACTTATTAGCAAGTATCTATAGCGAAATTGCAAAAAATGATACTGAAACATGGAGAAAATTACAATTTATAGAAGATTGTAAGATACAAGCATATACACAACCTCAAGGTGGAAACAAAGACTTATATCCAGTATATAGTAAGTTCTATCTTGGAATGGAAAAACCAGGACAAGGACAAATAAACTTAGGTTTATGGAGAAGACAAGAATTTGATACAAGCTTAAAGAAAGACTTATATCGTGTTGTAACAAAAATAAATGATAAGACAGCTGTTTATAAATATGATAAAAGATCAGATAGCGAAGAATTTGACGATATTCATATTAGGATGTCTGATTTAAACTATGAATCATATTATGGTACAGGATATACAAGAAGTGTATATAAATCAGATTATGAATATGATGCACAAGCATTAAACCATCCAGGAAGTGGACTAGAAATTTACGCTGTATACAAAATAACATTAAGAAATCAATCACAAACAGTTATGGGACAAATAAAAGAAGTTGTTGACTACTATGATAAGGCATATACTTACCGTGAAGACTTATCTTGGGTAACATATTCAAAAGACGGTAAATCAAACTCTATATCTGATGAAGAATTCTATAATGCAATGGCAAAAGAAGATGTTTCTGAAATGAAAAATGCAAGAGAAATTAAATCTTCTACAAGTAGTAGATATGGAGACAAAACAACTAGTGATATTTCAGAAATGTATAACACAATTTATATAAAAGGATTGGAAGATAAAAAATTAGCAACAGGTGAAACAGCATATATTTATTTAACATTCCAAGTAAACAAAGAAAACGGAAAAGTTATTTTAGATAATGAAAATACATCAAAACAAAATTTGGCAGAAATAAATGGATATACTACATACTATAGAAATAATACAAATCTTCCAAATGGTGTTAAAAAGACATCAGAAGATATTGCTGGATTATTAGATAAAGACTCTAACCCAGGAAACTTAGTAAAAGCAGATATCTTAGACGGAGCAAAATACGAGAAGAACTTTGAAGACGATACAGATAGAGCAAAAGGTTTGAAAATTTTACTAGAAGATGATCCAAGAAAAATAAATGGTACCGTATGGGAAGATAAAAGAGAACAAAAATCAGGAGACGCAATAGTTGGAAATGGTATTAGAGAAAATGACGAAACAAAAATTGCCGGAGTTACTGTACAATTAGTAGAAAAGACAGTAGATGGAAAAGAATACATCTGGCAAGAAACTACAACCAATAGCGACGGATACTATTCATTTGAAGGATATATTCCAGGAGATTATGTTGTAAGATTCTACTATGGAAACTCACAAGGAACAGTTAAAGTAAACGGAAATAGTGACTATCAAGAGGGTGGACAAAACATTGTATCATACAATGGACAGGACTTTAAATCTACAACATATCAAAGTGGAATTAGCCAAAAAGGTAAAACAGACAAATCTGGTAGATATGATGCATATGGTGACGAAAAGAATATAACTGCACAAAATGAAACAGGTACATATGGATACAATATCTATGAGGCAGATAATAATAAAAACAATGTATCAGATGCAAAAGACTTATGGAGTGTAAGTGCTGATTTTGAAAGAACATTCAATCCAGGAGTTACAATAAATGAACGCAAAGCTATTCATGGAAGACAATCAGTTATTGATTATAGCAAAGAAAATGTAACAAACCATGTAGCAGAAGTATTAGCATCTCCATATCAAACACCAACATACAATGGTACAAAATATGACCAATCAGCAATGGAGGGATTGATTAATGAATTAATCAATAATACTTATATGACAGCAGAAACGGGTGTTATTGTAGCAGAGTTTGAATATGATAGACAATCTTCAGATGGACATGAGGGTGAAAACAATGGAGTTGTTAAAAATGAACTACAAAATTACATTAACGGACATTATACAATAGCTAATGTAGACTTAGGTTTATCAGAAAGACCAAAAGCAGGACTAGAAATAGATAAATCTATAAGCAATATAAAAGTAGTATTATCAAATAATAATGTACAATTTGATGCAGAAAAATCAGAAGACAACTTAATTTGGAAAGATCACCAAGAATACAATACAGCTTCAAAAAAGAAAAACGGAATATATGAAGATTACTATGGAGACTCTACAAAAAATAGATATTCATTTAGAACAGACGGTTTAGCTGATGTTTTAGACACTATGGATAAAGGTTTAATTCAAATAACAATGGACAGTGAATTAATGCATGGTGTAACAATAAATATTACTTATAAAGTAAAAATAAAGAATGTCAGTGAAGTCGACTATGAGGGTGAAAGATTCTACTACTTAGCAGATGCTAAAGATGCTCCTCAAGTTACAACAACTGCAAATCAAGTTGTAGACTATGTTTCTAACAATCTACAATTCGACAGCAATAATTCAGAAAATACAGGTTGGTCTGTAATAGAGAAAAATGCAATTTTAAGCACAGGTTTAGTAAATAACAACTTAAGCTCAAATGTAAACAAATTAAACAATGTTATTCAAACAGAAGGATTAAATGCTACATTAAAACCAGAAGAATCTACACCAGAAAAGACATTAATATTATCTCGTGCAATAGCTGCAGAAAACTCAAATGATGATTTGACATATAGCAATATTGTAGAAATTGTAAAAACAAGTAACACTGTAGGTAGAAGAATGGCATTCTCTGTAGTAGGTAACCAAGATCCTTCAAGCAGTAAGGCAGATGAAATAGATACTAGCCTAGCAGAAAGAGTAATTGTATTACCACCATTTGGAGATAATAGTATTATCTATTACACAATTGGAGTTGTTGTTGGAATTATCTTAATTGCAGGAATTGTATTAGTAAACAAAAAAGTACTAAAAAAATAATTTCTACTTAAAAATATAAAAAGAAGAAATCTTAAAAATAATTAAGATTTCTTCTTTTTTGGGATATACTATTTTTTACTATTATATTTTACAAAAAATATAGTTTACATTAAAAAAAGCTTATGATATAATTTGGACTATAATGAGGTGGAAAATATATGAATCAAATTCTAACAACAGAAAACAAGAAAAAAAGAAGATCTAATATTAATAAAAGTGCACTTGCAAGAATTATAAGAACATTTTCTATTATAATGATTATTTTTGGAATAGCTTTTATTACACAAGGTTCATATGCAATTTATAAAGAATCAAAAGGCAACAACACAGATAATTTACCATTAGTTAGTATTTCAAGAGTAAATGATACTATTAATGTTGTAGTAAGTAGTACAAAAAAAATAGAAAATTTGATTTATAATTGGAATGATTCAGAAGAAACAGTAGTTCCAGTAAATGCAAATTACGCACAAGAGCAAATTTTATTACCAATAGAAGATAGTGTTTTAAATATAGGAGTAGAAGAAGAAGACGGAAGATTAGTAAAATATAAAAAATTATATATTATAGAAGGTTTAGATATAAAAGAGCCAACAATAGATATAGATAAAGGGGAAGTAGCAGGCTTAGTAAAAATAACAGCAACAGATGAAACACAAATGGCATATATTACTTATTCCGTAGATGAAGCAGAAGAAATTAGAATAGATAGATCAGAGGCAGAAGATAAATCAATTAACTATGTTTTAAAAGTAGAAAAAGGAGAACATAAAATAACTGTATCAGCAGTAGATGTTAATGGAAATATAGCTACTAAAGAGAAAAAAGTTATAGTTTCAGCTATGAGTCAAGTAGAGGCAAATGTTATAGATGGAAAATTAGTTATTACTGTAAAAGATCAAGACGGAATAAAAGACATCGAAATTAATTTAAACGGTTTAGTTTATACAGTAAATGCTGCAAATCAAAAAGGAGTAAGAATACCACCACTAGATATTGTAGATGGAAACAATACACTTAGAGTTAAAGTAACAAATGTTAATTCAATGGAAACCGTAGAAACGAAAGAGTTTAATTATGGACAATAATATTTTTGTATATTTTATAATATATTCATTTTTAGGCTGGTGTTTAGAATCTGTATGTAAAACAATATGGGAAAAAAAGTTAATCAATAGTGGCTTTTTGCATGGACCAGTTTGTCCCATTTATGGGTTTGGTGCAGTTATTGTTATATTAATACTAGAAAAAATATCAGATAACATATTTGTTGTGTTTATCACAAGCACGATTCTACTTACAGCATGGGAATATATTGTAGCTGTATTATTAGAAAAAATATTTAAAACAAAATATTGGGATTACTCTAATTTAAAATTTAACATTCAAGGAAGAGTATGTTTAAAGAACTCTATATATTGGGGAATCTTAGGAGTAATATTTTCATTTGTAATACATCCTTTCATTCAAGACAAAGTTTTGTTATTACCACAGAAGATATTGTTTCCAGTAACAATCTTAATATATATAGTTTTATTAGTAGATATTATAGTTAGCAGTGTAAAAGTATTATTTATTGATAAGAAAATTGAGCAATTACACGAAATTAGTATAAAACTAAAAGAAAAGATTAAAGAGCTAAAACAAGCAGAAATGTTTGAAAAAGTATCAAAAGAAAGTATTATTACAGTTATTAATGAACTAAAGTTTAAACAAGAAGTTTTGAAAGCAAAATTATATAAACTTACTACAAGGCTAAAAAAGGCCTTTCCAACAATGCAATCAGAGGCAATTAATAAGTTAAAAATTCAAAAAATAGATGTACAAGCAATAAAAGATAAAATAAGAAAAAACAAGGGGGTATAATTATGGCCCAATCTATTTGTATAATAGATAATGACGACATCTTAAAAGATACATTAAATAAAATATTTAAAGAAGAAAAAGAATACAAGTTTAAAAGAGTAAGCGAAACTAAAATTGATTCAGCACTAAAAAATATTCCATCTTTAATTGTTATAAATGAAGATACACTAGAAGAAAATATTATAGAGATATGTAAAAAAATTCGTTCAAATGAAGATAATAGTATTACTCCAATTATTGTAATATCATCTAACAAAGAAAAAGAGCATAGAATTTGTGTATTAAGAGAATGTGTAGAGCATTACATCAAAAATCCAATAGATGAACAATATTTATATTATACAATTAGAAATGTTATTAATTTACTATACATTAATAGAAGAGTAAGTCCTCTTACAGGTTTACCAGGAAATGTACAAATAGATGCAGAAATGAAAAAAGGCTTGTTAAACAAAGAGGGATTTGTTATGCTTTACTTTGATTTGGATAATTTTAAAGCATACAATGATGTTTATGGTTTTTTAAATGGAGACGAAATAATAAAATTTACTGCAAGAACTATTGTGAAAAATGTAGAGAGCTTAACAAATAATGAGGGGTTTGTCGGACATGTCGGAGGAGACGATTTTGTTGCTATTATCCCAATCGATAATGATTATGAGCACATATGCCAAAACATTATTGCAGAATTTGATAAGGAAGTTGTAAAATATTTTAATGAAGAAGATGTACAAAGAGGATACCTAGAAGTTGAAAATAGAAAAGGAGTTATAGAAGAATTCCCTCTTACCTCTATATCAATAGGAGTTGTTGTTGTAGACAAAGGAAGATTTCATAACGCACTAGAAATAGGAGAAGTAGGGGCACAGGTAAAACATCTTGCAAAAACAACATTGGGAAGTGCATATTCAATAGATAGACGCAAACACGAAGAGGAGCAAGCAACAAAAAAATCATAAAAACAAAAACACCACATACAAATATAGTATGAGGTGTTTTTTATGATTGTATTAAATAGAAAAAGAATATTAATAGTATGTTTTATAATAGGTATATCAATACTTAGTGTTAGTCTTCAGGCGCAAAAAAATAACACAGTTCAAACAGTCAGCTTACCAGTTACAAATAAAGTTATTGTTATAGATGCTGGTCATGGCGTACCAGATGAGGGGGCAGAAAGTAGCACAGGAACTACAGAGGCTCAAACAAATTTAAAGATAGCATTGAAACTACAAAATTTATTAGAGCAAAGTGGTTCAACTGTAATACTTACAAGGAGTGACGAAAATGCAATTTATGATATAGATAGTAAAACATTAAGACAGAAAAAAATATCAGACATTCATAATAGAGTGAAAATAGGAAACGAATCCTCTGCTGATATTTTTGTATCTATCCACCTAAATAAAATTCCACAAAGTCAGTATGATGGTTGGCAAACTTTTTATAAACCAAATGATGAAAAAAGTACAAATTTAGCAAAAGCAATACAAGATAATTTAAACGAAGCAATTCAAAAAGAAAATAAACGCGTGCCAATGAAATTAGACACTGTATATATTATGAAACATGTGGAGATACCAATTACAATAGTAGAATGCGGATTTTTATCAAACCCAGAAGAAGAAAAAAATTTATTAGACGACAATTATCAAGATAAATTAGCATGGGGAATTTATAATGGAATTATTGACTACTTTTACGGAAAATGATTAAGTAATGTATAAAATTCTACTTCTTGGAGAAAATAGGAAAAAACCTATTTTGGAAACAAGGAGTGGAATTTTTTTGGAAAAATATAGGGTATTAAATATTCAAGGAGCAGTTTTAGATAAACATCAATTAGAAAACTATCTAGAACAGTTGGCATCTGATAATATATTAAAAGAAAATTCTGATAAAGACACATATCCAATACCACGAATGAAAGAAAATTTTGAAATAATTACAGAAACATACCATTTATTAAATGAACATATTAAATTAAAAATTCCAATTCACCCGGCAGGAGAGTGGCTTTTAGACAATTATTATGCTATAGAAGAAACTGTTAAAGCATTAGAAAAGGAACTTACTTTAAAAAAATATAAAAAATTCTTAGGCTTAGCAAATGGACCATACGCAGGCTTTGCAAGAGTATATGTTCTAGCAACAGAAATTGTAGCATATACTGATGCAAAAATTAATGTTCAAAATTTGCAAGATGCACTAGTCGCATATCAAAGAAAAAAAACATTAAGTATGGACGAAATCTGGAGTATGGGGTTATTTTTACAAATTGCAATTATAGAGAACATGAGGGGAATTTGTGAAAAGATTTATTCCTCTGGACTACAAAAATACAGAGTAGAAGACATAGTAGAAAGATTAATAGAAAATAAATCAAAAGATGAACTACAATTTAAAAACATAAAGCCATATAAAGCAAGAGTAAACGAATATGGAGAAATGAAATATCCTTTTATAGAGTACATGTCATATAAATTAAAGCGATATGGTAAAAAAGCATATCCATTTTTTATGGTATTAGAAGAGCAAGTCGGTAAAATGGGAACCAATATATCAGAAATAATAAACAAAGAACATTTTGATATAGCCGTAAAAAAAGTTTCTATTGGAAATTGTATTACAAGTATAAAATTATTGCGTAGAATCAATTTTAT
Organism: uncultured Clostridia bacterium; assembly: GCA_947591045.1. Classification (GTDB taxonomy): domain Bacteria; phylum Bacillota; class Clostridia; order TANB77; family CAG-508; genus CALXVA01. The sequence goes on along the minus strand of CANQCV010000003.1, from coordinate 7,377 downwards.
AGACATTTTTGAGCAAATTAATCAAGTAGAAGATATTCTAAATAAAGATCCAATGAATGTTTATTCAAAAATGGACTATAAAACGAAAATTGATTATAGAAACAAAGTAAAAAAGATTGCTAAAAAAACAAAAATATCTGAAATATATATCGCAAAAAAATGCTTAGAACTTGCACAAAATTCACAAAGTGAAAATAAAAAAGAACATCATATAGGATATTATTTAGTAGGAGACGGTAAAAATAAGCTTTTAGAAATACTGCAAAGTAAAAAAGTAAATTCTTTAAATAATAATCAAAAAATGGTTATATACATTATGACTAAAGTTGTAATATCAATTTTAATAACCGCTTTTTTAGTAGCATATATGTATAAACAAACACAAAATGTTATTTTTAGCTTGCTAACTGGAATATTGCTATATATACCAATAGAAAATTTAATTATACAAACAATGCAATATATTTTAGGGAAAATAGTAAAACCAACTTTCATTCCAAAGCTCGACTTTCAAAATGGAGTTCCCGAAAATTGCGCCACATTTGTGGTTATACCAACAATAATAAAAAGCAAAGAAAAAATAGAAGAGTTAATGAAAAAATTAGAAGTATATTATTTAGCAAATAAAAGCGATAATGTATATTTTGCACTTTTGGGAGATTGCTCACAAAGTGACAAAGAAAAAGAAGATTTTGATGAAGAAGTAGAAGTATCTGGAATAAAATTATCACAAAAATTAAATGAAAAATATGTAGATACTAAATTTCCAAAGTTTAGTTTTATTTATCGCAAAAGAGTGTGGAACAGCAAAGAAGAAAGTTATCTTGGATGGGAAAGAAAAAGAGGACTGCTATGTCAGTTTAATGAATACATTTTAGGAAATATCCCAAACCCATTTGCCGTAAATACTATAGAAAATAACAAACAAAACTTACCAAGAATAAAATATGTTATCACATTAGATAGTGATACAGAATTAGTATTAAATACAGGTTTAGAATTAATCGGAGCAATGGCTCATATTTTAAATAAGCCAGATTTAAATAAAGAAAAAAATGCAGTAATAGCTCGGACATGGAATCATTCAGCCACGCGTGGGAATAAACTTAAAAGATGTACAAAAAACAAAATTTACAAAACTATATGCAGGGGCAGGTGGAACAGATTCATACACAAATGCAATATCAAATGTTTATCAAGACAACTTTGATGAGGGAATTTTTACTGGAAAAGGAATATATGATTTAAAAGTATTTTCTGAAGTGCTAAAAAATCAAATTCCAGAAAACACAGTATTAAGTCATGACCTTTTAGAGGGAAGTTATCTAAGATGTGCCTTAGCATCTGACATAATGCTAATGGATGGATACCCTTGTTATTACAATAGTTTTAAAGCAAGACTTCATAGATGGACAAGAGGAGATATTCAAATTAGTAGATGGCTATGTGAAAATATTAAAGACGAAAAAGGAACTTCTATAAAAAATCCACTAGGGCTTATATCAAAATACAAAATTTTAGACAATATAAAAAGAAGTGTGTTACCACCATTTTTAATAGTTTCACTTATATATTTTATTATCCTAGATATTATATATAAAATTAATATATGGCCTTTTATTCTGTTTATTTTTCTATCAATAGTATCAGGTAATTTATTACAATTAATAAATAGAATGATTTACAGGCAAGACGGCGAAACACGGTCGGAAAGACATTTAACAAAGAACTTAATATAGTAAAAGGATGTATAGCAAGAGGAATTTTAGAAATTGGAACTTTACCAGATAAAGCATATATGTTATGTGACGCAATTTTTAGGACAATATATAGAATAAATTTTAGTAAAAAACATTTGCTAGAATGGGTAACTGCAGAAGATGCAGAAAAAAAGGCACAAAACACTCTAAAATTCTATTATACAAATATGATTCCAAATGTAACTTTAGGAGTTTTAGGTCTTGCTACTCTGACTTTATATAAAGAAGGAATAATAACTGTTTTATTATTTCTATTGTCTATTTTATGGATAATTACTCCAAGTATAATGTTCTATATTAGTAAATTAGAAAAGAAAAAAACTGATGTAGAAAAATTAAATAAAAAAGAACAAAATTATTTATTAGAAATAGGAAAAAGAACATGGCAATTTTTTAAAGACAACTTAAATGAAGAAGGCAATTTTTTGCCACCAGACAATTATCAAGAAGATAGAAAATCTAAAATCGTATATAGGACATCACCTACAAACATAGGACTAGCATTACTTGCAGTAGTTTCAAGCTATGATTTAGGCTATGAAAATTTAACAGATACAATAAATCTTATTGAAAAAATGCTAAATACAATTACAAAATTATCAAAGTGGAATGGACATTTGTATAATTGGTATGATACTAAAACATTAAAACCATTAACTCCTAAATATATATCTACTGTAGATAGCGGTAATTTTATAGGATATTTATATGTACTAAAACAATTTTTAGAGCAAGTAAATATAGATAAAAATAGAACAAATTTAATGGTAAATCAAATAGAAAGAATTATATCAAATACAAAGTTTGAATATTTGTATAGCAAAGAAAATCAAATATTTTCAATAGGATATAATGTAGAAGAAAATTCTCTTACAGACTCATATTATGATTTACTCGCATCAGAGGCAAGACAAGCAAGTTTAATTGCAATAGCTAAAAAAGATATTCCTTTTAAACATTGGTACAACTTAAGTAGAAGTCTTACAGTATTAAATGGGTATAAAGGACTAATTTCATGGTCAGGAACAGCATTTGAATATTTAATGCCAAACATTAATATTCCAGAAGAAGATGCAAGCTTGCTTTCAGAATCAAGTAAATTTGCAATCATGAGTCAAATAGAATATGCTAAAAAGCTAAATATACCATGGGGTATATCAGAGGCAGCTTTTAATTTAAGAGACTTAAATAACAATTATCAATACAAAGCTTTTGGAATACCATGGCTTGGAATAAAAAGAGGACTAGCAGATGAAATGGTAGTAGCAAGTTATGGAAGTATGCTTGCAATAAGCCAAGCGCCAAAAGAAGTAGTACAAAACTTAAAGAGACTAGAAAGCAAAGGAATGTATCAAAAATATGGCTTTTATGAATCTATTGATTTCACACCAAATAGACTTACAAAAAATAAACAATATGAAATAATAAAAACATATATGGCACACCATCAAGGCTTAATATTGTTATCAATAAATAATCTTTTCAATAATAAAATATTACAAGAAAGATTTATGAATAATGCAGAAATGAAAGCAGTTCAAATATTGTTGCAAGAAAGAATGCCACAAAATGTAATTATTACCAAAGAAAAAAAGGAAAGAATAGAAAAGATAAAGCATATAGATTATGAAGTATATAGCCAGAGAGAATATAGTAAAATAAATCAAAAACTGTTGCCGATAAATGTAATATCAAATGATGATTACACAATAGTAATAGACCAAAATGGAAATGGATATAGTATGTATAAAAACATACTAGTTAATAGGTTTAAAGAAACAGATGAAGAAGAACAAGGAATTGATTTCTATTTAAAAAACATCAAAACAAAAAGAATTTGGACAATGTCACACAAAAGCTTTTTACCAGATGCAGATAAGCTTAATGTATATTTTTCACCAGACAGAAGTATGTTTGTAAGACAAGATGGCAACATAGAAACAACAAGTAAAATCTCTATTTGTCCAGATGATCCAGTAGAATTAAGAACAATAGAATTAAAAAACAATGGTAGTCAAGAAGAAATAATCGAACTTACAAGTGTAATCGAGCCTATATTATCAGAAAAAAAGCAAGATTATGCTCACAAAGCATTTAACAATCTGTTTTTAAGTTATGAGTTTTTAGAAAAAACAAATACTATATTAGTAAAAAGAAATCACAGAAATAAAAACGAAAAAGACATTTATTTAGCAGTAAATTTATATTCGGAAGACGAAACAATAGGAGAAATGCAGTATGAAATAGACAAAGAAAAATTTATGGGAAGAGGAAATATTGGACTTCCAAAGGCGGTAGCAGAAGAACTACCATTAAGTAAAAAAATAGGCTTTACAACAGATCCAATTATTGCAATAAAACAAACAGTAAAAATACCACAAGGAAAAAGTGCGAAATTTAGCTTAATTATATCAATGTCAGAAGATAAACAAAAGGTTATAAGTAGGGTAGAAAACAACTTAAACAATGAAAAAATTTCAAGAAACCAAGAACTTGCAAAAGCAAAGGCAGAGGCGGAAAATATGTATCTTGGAATTAAAGCAAGTAAAATAGAACTATATCAAAAAATGTTAGGGCTTCTATTGTATCAAAATCCGCTTAAAATGCTAATGTTAAAAAATGTTCCTATAACAAATGTAGATTCTTCAGAATTATGGAAATATGGAATATCAGGAGATTTACCAATATTATTATTAAAGATAAAAGATGTTGTAGACATTGATGTTGTAAAAGATGCTGTAAAAGCATACGAATATTTTAAATTAAAAAATATAAAAATAGACTTAGTAATTGTAAATGAAGAAAAAAAGTCATATGACAATTTCGTGGCAGATGAGATACAAAATGTAATATTAGATAGAAGTTTAGGCTTTTTGCAAAATGTAAATGGAGGAATTTTTGTATTAAATAATTTAAGCAAAGAAGAAAAAAATATTTTAGAATATAGAGCAGGCTTAATAATAGATGCAAGCCTTGGGCAAATAAAAGGACAGCTCAAAGATTTTGAAGACGAATATATTGAAAATATAAAAGAAACACCAAATGAAAAAAACAGTATGCAATATATAGAAACAAAAACGCCTACTTCACAACAAGAAACTAAAGACTTAAAATATGATAATGAATATGGTGGATTTTCAAATGACGGAAAAGAATATCATATAAAAGTTAATAAAAATACAAGAACTCCTACAGTATGGAGCCATATAATGGCAAATGAAAAAATAGGCACACTTGTAACAGAAAGTATGGGTGGCTATACATGGTACGAAAATAGTAGATTAAACAGAATAACAAGTTGGAACAATAACCCTATAGCAGATATACCATCAGAAATAATTTATATGAAAGATATGGAAAGTGGAAATTCATGGTCTATGCGGTTTAAATCCAATGCCAGATGAAAATGATTATTATATAACATATGGTTTTGGATATGCAAAATATAAACACTTAAGTGATAATATTTCACAAGACTTAGATATATTTATTCCAAGAGAAATAGCAGGTAAAATACAAATTCTTCATTTGGAAAATAGACAAGCTAAAAGAAAAGAACTTAAAATTGTTTATTATATGAAACCAGTATTAGATGAAGATGAAATAAAATCAAATGGTTTTTTAAAATTAGACTATAATGAAAACTCGAATTTGATTACTTTAGTAAACACAGGCAAAAGCCAAACAAATCAGATTTTATATGTGTCATCTAGTGAAAAAATAAAATCTTATACAGGAAGTAAAAAGAACTTTATAGGTAAGGGCAATATTTCAAATCCAGAAGGTTTAAATAAAATAGAATTAGATAGGCAAGATAGTATAGGTCAAGAGGCTTGTATTGCAATAGAAATAAAAGTTACTTTAGAAGCGCTAGAAGGCAAAGATATTGTCTTGATATTTGGCGTAGAGCAAAATATGTTAGACTGCCAAGATAGAGCATATCAATATACTAATTTAAATTATATATCTAGCCTATATGAAACAGAAAAAAGATATTGGAGAGAACTATTGGGCAGACTTCAAGTGGAAACTCCGCTAGAATCTGTAAATATAATGTTAAATGGTTGGATACAATATCAAACAATATGTTCTAGACTTCTAGGACGAAGCGGATATTACCAATCGGGAGGAGCATACGGCTTTAGAGACCAATTGCAAGACATGATAGGCATTAAATATTTAGAACCAAAGCTTTTGAAAAAGCAAATTATAAAACATAGTAAACATCAATTTATAGAAGGAGATGTAGAACATTGGTGGCATGACGAAACACAAAGGGGAATTCGTACAAGATTTTCAGATGATTTACTATGGCTTGTATATTTAACAGAAGAGTATATTAAATTTACAGGAGACAGCAAAATTTTAGAAGAACAAACTTATTATTTAAGTGGAGAAGTATTACCAAACGGAGTAGATGAAAAATACGATTTATATTTGCAATCAGAAATAAAAGAGAGTATTTATCAGCATTGCATTAGAGCTATAGAAAAGGCAATTTCTTTTGGGGAGAACGGACTTCCTAAAATAGGAACAGGAGATTGGAATGATGGGTTTAGCACAGTAGGAAATTTAGGCAAAGGAGAAAGTGTATGGTTAGGCTTTTTCTTGTATTTAATACTAGATAGATTTATACCAATTTGTGAGGAAAAACAAGATTTAGAATTGGCAAAAAAATATAAAACAATTATGCTAGAATTAAAAAAGGCTTTAAACACACAAGGATGGGATGGCAGATGGTATAGGAGAGCATTTACAGATACAGGAGAAATATTAGGTAGCATACAAAATGAAGAATGTAGAATAGATTCTATTTCTCAAAGTTGGGCTACAATTTCAAATGCAGGTGATAATGATAAAAAATATATAAGCATGGAAAGTTTAGAAAAACATTTAATAGATAGAGAAAATGGAATTATAAAGTTACTAGATCCACCTTTTGAAAAAAGTAGTTTAGAGCCAGGCTATATTAAATCATATTTGCCAGGCACAAGAGAAAATGGAGGGCAATACACACATGCGGCAATATGGGCAATTATAGCGGAATCAATGCTAGGCTTTGGGGATAAAGCAGTAGAATACTATAGAATGATAAATCCAATAGAGCATAGTAGAACAAAGGAAGAAGCGGGTAAATACAAAGTAGAACCATATGTCATTGCAGCAGATGTATACGGAGCAGGCAATTTAGTAGGCAGAGGAGGTTGGACATGGTATACAGGCTCAAGCAGTTGGTTTTACGAAGCGGGCATAAGATATATTTTAGGACTAAAAATAGAAAATGGATTCTTAAAATTAGATCCGTGTATTCCAAGTAATTGGGAGAGTTATAGTATAAAATATAAATTTGGAGAAAGCATATACAATATACAAGTAAAAAATCCAGAAAGAAAAATGTCAGGAATTAGTATTTTAAAACTAAACGGAGAAATAGTAGAAAATAATCAGATAAAATTAGAGCAAAACCGGGGGAGTTTATCAAATAGAAGCACAGCTATAAAATAAAAAAGGTGTTACTAAAAAAGTAATGCCTTTTTATTAGTTAAGTACAAAAGTAAATTTCACTTTTAACTGAATTTACTAGTCCAAGAGAAAAGTCTTCTAAATCAAGGATTTT
>CANQCV010000002.1 GCA_947591045.1 uncultured Clostridia bacterium | reverse complement strand
TTTTTGATGAAAAACATCAGGATTGTAGATGGAGCATATTTAAAAATTATCCAGCTGAAAAAATGTATAAAATAGTTGGCGAAGATGTATTTCCATTTATAAAAACATTAAGTAATAAGAAAAATTCTGGATATGCCAAATATATGGAAGATGCAATATTTATTATACCAACCCCCATTATGTTACAAAGAGTTGTAACAGCTATAGATAAATTAAAAATGAAAGATAGAGATACAAAAGGGGATGTATATGAATATTTACTTTCAAAATTATCTACTGCAGGGACAAATGGACAATTTAGAACGCCAAGACATATTATTAAGATGATGGTAGAATTAATAAAACCTACTCCAGAAGATATAATTGTTGATCCATCTGCTGGAAGTGCAGGCTTTTTGGTTGAAGCAGGACAATACTTAAGAAACAATAGAAATGATTTGTTTTTAACAGAAAACCTAAAAAAACATTTTAATAATACAATGTTTTATGGATTTGATATGGATAGAACAATGCTTAGAATTGGAGCAATGAATCTAATGCAACATGGGATTGAAAATCCAAATATATCATATAAAGATTCTTTATCAGAAGATAATAAAGATAATAGCAAATACACACTTGCGCTTGCAAATCCTCCTTTTAAAGGTTCTATTGATAGTGAAAGAATATCTAAAGATTTATTAAGTATTACAAAAACTAAAAAAACAGAATTATTATTTTTAGCGTTGTTTTTAAGAATATTAAGAATTGGAGGACGAGCTGCATCAATAGTACCAGATGGAGTTTTATTTGGTAGCTCAAATGCTCATAAAGCTATTAAAAAAGAAATAATAGAAAAGCATAAACTAGAGGCAGTAATTTCAATGCCAAGTGGAGTATTCAAACCTTATGCTGGAGTTTCTACAGCTATTATGATATTTACAAAAACAGGTGATGGCGGAACAGATAAAGTGTGGTTTTATGATATGACAGCAGATGGTTTTAGTTTAGATGATCAAAGAAAGCCGGTAAAAGAAAATGATATACCTGATATTATAGAAAGATTTAACCATCGCAATTCTGAAGAAGAACAAAATAGAGGTAGGACAGAAAAATCTTTCTTTGTAACAAAAGAAGAAATTGTAGAAAATGATTATGATTTATCTATTAATAAATACAAAGAAATAATTGTAGAAAAAAAAGAATATAAAAAACCAGAAGTTATTTTAAAAAATATAATTGAAATGGAAGATGAACTTCAACAAAAATTAAAAGAGTTAGAGGAAATGTTATAATGGAAAAAATAAAATTAGGTGAAATATTTGAATATTTACCTAAATCAAAGTTTAAAGCAGGAGATGGAAAAAAAAGCGGAAAATATAAATTTTTTACAAGTAGTAATATACAAAATAAATTTATAGATGAGTTTATTTATGATGGAGAATATTTAATATTTGGCACCGGTGGTAAAGCATCAATAAATTATTGTAATGATAAATTTTCTACTTCAACTGATAATTTTGTTGTGAAAGTTAATAAAGAAGTTAATACAAAATTAGTATTTTTATATTTTCAATATAATATGGAAAAATTAGAAAAAGGTTTTAAAGGAGCAAGTATTAAACATATATCAAAACAATATATAAATCAATTAATGATACCAAAATATGATTACCAACAACAATTAAAAATTGTAAGAGAATTAAATAAAGTTCAAGAAATAATTAATATTAGAAAAAAACAAATAGAACAATTAGATGAGTTGATTAAATCTCAGTTTATCGAAATGTTTGGAAATCCTTTTGAAACAAATAATTGGCAACAAAAAAAATTACATGAAATATCTGAATCTATTTCAGATGGAAGTAACGTGGATAAAATATATTATCAAGAAAGTGGAGATGTATTATTTTTAAGAATTCAAAATGTGTGGAGCAATGAATTTAGGTTGGAAGATTCAGTATACATTTCAGAAGAGGTCAACAAAAAATATTTTGATACATCTTTGCATAAAGGTGATTTATTAATAACAAAAATTGGGAGATATTATACAAAAGATAGTAGTTTGGGACGAGTTTCAATTTATTTAGGACAAGATGATAAGGCAAATTATAGTAATAATATTATGAGAATTAGATTAAAAGAAGAAGTTTATAGTGAATTTGTAAACATTTTGTTAAATTTAGAAGATTACCAAAAATACATAAAAAGAGTTAGTGTTGGAGGAACAGATAAAAGGGCTTTAAGTAAGACAATAATAGGAGAATTTCCTATTATTGTTCCACCTATAGAGCTACAAAATGCTTATATAAAATTTGCTAAACCAATTGAAAAACAGAAATTAGAAACACAAAAGAGTTTAGAAGAAATGCAAAAGTTACAAGAAAGTTTAATGAGTAAATATTTTAGAAATATCTAAAATATTAAAGAAAGAATTTAAATTTGATTTAGATAATGAGTTAAAATATATTTTGAATATTATGATAAAAAATAAGGAGTAAAATATGTCAAATTTTGATTTTTTAAAACAAACTGGAATTTTTAGAAGTTTTGCAGATGCTTCAATAGAAGCAGAAAATGGGATAGGACTAAATACAGTAACATGTAGTATATTAAGTAGAAGAGCATTAGAAATTGCAGTGAGATGGTTATATGCAAATGATATGGACTTAAAAATGCCATGCCAAGATAACATATCAACATTAATTCATGAAATTTCATTTAGAAATATAATAGATACAAAACTATTCCCACAAATTAAATATATTATAAAACTTGGAAATTTTGCTGTTCACAATAATAAAAAAATAACTAGACAAGAGGCAGTAATGTCTTTAAGATATTTATTTAACTTTATGCAATGGATATCATATTGCTATGGACAAGACTATAAAGAATTAAAATTTGATGAAAGTATTTTACCTAAAGAAAACTCTAATATTTTAGCAGTAAAAGAAAAAGAAAACTTATATGAAGAATTAAGTAAAAAGGACAAAAAATTAGAAGAAGCTATAAGGGAAAATAATGAATTAAGAAAACAAATAACAGAAAATAGAGAAAATAAGAAAAATATTTATGATTTTAAAGTAGAAAACATATCAGAAGCAGAAACTAGAAAGAGATACATAGATTTAGAGTTAAAACTTGCTGGATGGGAATTTGATGTAAATGTAACGGAAGAATATGTTGTATCAGGAATGCCAAACAACAAAGGAACAGGGCGAGTAGATTATGTACTTTTTGGAAGAGATGGATTGCCACTTGCACTGGTAGAGGCAAAGAAAACAAGTGTAGATGCAAGAGTTGGACAAAATCAAGCTAAATTATATGCAGATTGTATTGAAATAGAAAAACATCAGAGGCCAGTTATCTATTATACAAATGGTTATGAAATATATATGTGGGATGATAAAGAATATGCACCAAGAAGAGTCAGTGGATTCTATACGCAAGATGAACTTCAATTATTAATAAATAGAAGAAAAAACAAACAAAGTCTATCACAAGTATATATAGATCCAAACATAGCAGGAAGAAAATACCAATTAGAAGCCATAAAAAGTGTATGTGAAACTTTTGAAGAAGGACATAGAAAAGCGCTTCTTGTGATGGCCACTGGTACAGGAAAAACAAGAACGGCAATATCAATAGCTAAAGTATTAACAGAACAAAATTGGGTTAAAAACATATTATTTTTAGCAGATAGAACTGTACTTGTAAAACAAGCCAAAAATAACTTTAATAGATTGCTACCAAATATGTCTAGCTGTAATTTGTTAAATGCAAAGGATAATCCAGAAGATTCAAGAATAGTATTTTCAACATATCAAACTATAATAAATGCAATTGATGAAATGAAATCAAAAAATGGCAATAAATTATTTACTCCTGGACATTTTGACCTAATTATTGTAGATGAAGCTCATAGAAGTATATACAACAAATATCAAGCAATTTTTGAATATTTTGATGGATTAATTGTAGGACTTACAGCAACGCCAAGGAGTGACTTGGATAGAAATACATATAGATTTTTTGAAATAGAAAACAATGTTCCTACTTATGCTTATGAATATGAACAAGCCGTGAAAGATGGATATTTAGTAGAATATCGTTCTATATGTACAAGTACAGACTTTATGAATAGAGGAATTAAATACGACGAATTATCTGAAGAAGAAAAAGAGCAATATGAAAATTTATTTGAAGAGGATGAAGTGCCAGAAGAAATAGGTGCTTCTGCTATAAATAGTTGGCTATTTAATAAAGATACAATAAAAAAACTTTTAGAACTACTAATGGAAAAAGGAATAAAGGTTGAAGGCGGAGATAAGCTTGGAAAAACAATTATATTTGCTAAAAATCATAGACACGCACAGAAAATAGAAGATGTATTTAATGAATTATATCCATCATACAAGGGAGAATTTGCAAAATTAATTGATAATCAAGTTAAATATAACGATGATATAATAAATGATTTTTCAAAAAAAGACAATTTTCCTCAAATAGCAATTTCAGTTGATATGTTAGACACAGGGGTAGATATTCCAGAAGTAGTAAATTTAGTGTTCTTCAAACCAGTAAAATCTAAGATTAAGTTTTGGCAGATGATAGGAAGAGGAACAAGACTTTGTAAAGATTTATTTGGAATAGGACAAGATAAAAAAGAATTTTATATATTTGATTACTGTAAGAATTTTGAATTCTTTTCTGTAAATGAGAACGGAAAAGAAACAATATCTCAAATTAGTCTTACAGAAAAAATATTTAATCACAAACTAGACTTAATAGTTGAATTACAACATATGGAATATCAAGCACAAGAAGAATTTAAACAATATAGAGAATCTTTAATAAATGAATTTATTGAGGAGATAGCAAAACTAAATAAAGACAGTTTTATGGTAAAGGCAAAACTATATTATATTGATCAATTTTCAAAAAGAGAAAATTGGAATTACTTGTCTATATTAGATTTAAGCAATATAAAAGAAAATATTACACCTGTTTTGTTAGCTTCAGATGAAAATGAAGATGCAAAGAATTTTGATAATCTATTATATAGTTTACAACTAAAAAGGATGAATAATCAAAAGACCAATAAGATAGAAGAACATATTTCTAGTATAGTTTCAGAATTAGAAAAACTAGGAACAGTACCAAAAGTAGTAAAAAAACAAGACTTAATTTTAAAAGTTGCAGAAACAGATTATTTAAGTAGAGCAAATTTCTTTGATATTGAAAAGGTAAGAAAAGAATTAAGAAATTTAATTCAATATATAGATCCATATATGAGGCCACCTATATATTCAGACTTTGAAGATACATTAATGGATGTTAGTGAAAAGAATGTATATATAAGTAGTAAAAATGACTTTTCTAACTACAAAAAGAAATTAAGTAAGTATTTTAATAGAAATTTAGATAATATTATTGTCTGGAAAATAAGACATAATGAGAAAATAAATAATGCCGAAAAGAAGGATTTAGAGAGGGTATTATTTGAAGAATTAGGAACTAATAAAGAATTTGAAGGGGCATATGGAGACAAGGGAGTAGTAGAAGTAGTAAGAAATATTGTAGGATTAGATCCATCTACTACAAGTGAAATTTTTTCAAAATATATTAGTAAAAATCAATTAAATATGAAACAGATTCAATTTGTTAAGTTATTAATAGATTATGTTATAAAAAATGGTACAATTGATATGATTAAATTAACAGAATCACCTTTTAGAGATTTAGGCGAAGTTGGAGATTTATTTGAAGATAAAGTTAATACGTTTATGCAAATAAGAAAAGACATAGAAAATATAAATGAGAATGCCAAGAAATTAGCATAAGATAGAAAATTAAGTGTTTATAAAACTTAAATATTATTTACTACCATTATTAATGAATGGACAAATTAAACTGTAAATTAAAAGATTGCATAAATAAATAGGAGAGTAAATGGAAGAAAAATTACAAATATTATATAATCAATGCTTACAAGAATTAAAGTCCATAGGCATAGATATGATAAATAATAAAGATATAGGCAAAATAGATATATCATTATCAAACAGAAAAACAAAAAGATATGGGTGTTGCAAACAGGAAAAGCCAAATAAATTATATAAAACAATTGAAAAAAGAAAAAACAAAAACATAATACGATACGAAAAATTCGATAAACATCATATTGAAATAAGCAAATGGGTTATGGATTTAGATGAAAGAATTATAAAAAATACAATTATTCACGAACTTATACACTGTATGCCATTTTGCAATAATCACAAAGAACAGTTTAAAAAATATGCAAAATATATTAATGAAATGTTAGGATATGATATAAAAAGAGCAGGAAATCCAAAAGAAGACTATGAAAAAAGTAATATAGAATACAAAGAAGAATCACCAAAATATAAATATAAAATAAAATGTCAAGGTTGTGGACAAGAAATATACAGACAAAGATTTAATATAAGATTAATAAAAAAATATAGATGTGGAAAATGTGGAGGAAAACTACAATTAGTTAATTAAAATGTTAATAAAAATAATCCTAAATGTGAAAAAAGCATTTGGGATTATTTTTTTTATAAAAAAATTCATACACAAAAAGCTCTAATTCAGATGGGAAAAGGACTTTTAACATCACAAAAACAAAAACGAACAAAATTTTGAAATTTTTTTAAAAAACTATTGACAAATAAAAATATAATATGTAAAATATAACAAACGGAAGTTCGAAAGAACAAAAATTTGCAAAAGCAATTTTTATAAGGGGGTAAAATACATGAAACAAGTGGATAAAATGAGCAAAGTAAAGATATTTGGGGTTAATTATGAATTAAATATAATATATAAATACATCAAAACACCACAACTATATCTGCAAGAAAGAACAATAAAAATAATGCTTCCTTATAAATATAAAAAAATAAAAAAAGAAGCAATAATAGAACTATTAATTCAAAAAATGTATGATGCAATAGCAGAAAAAGAATTAGACAATATAATGGAAAAAGTAAGATTAACATTAAAATTTGCACCAGAAGATTTTGAAATTGCAAGGATTGATAAAACATTAGGAAAATGCTACAAAGATAAAATCGTTATAAATCCAGATATTGTTATGTATAAAAAAGAAACCATAGAATATATTATTTTACATGAATTTTGCTATTTTAAATGCAAAAAGCACAGTAAAAGATTTTATGACATGATAAAATCATATATTCCAAATTATCAAACATATGCATATGAAGTAGCAGGAATGCAATATTAAAAGATGTAGGAGTGAAAACTCCTACACCAACCGTGCACGCTTAAAAACACATTACCATAATAATAACAATTTTAAATTCAGTAAAGAGGTAACATGAACAGAATAGAAAAATTAATTAATAGAACAAAAAATGTTTTGGTAAAAAAACAATTCTATGATAAAAATTCTTCCATAAGATATATAAAGATATAGCTATATCAAAAGTAAAAACGATGCAATTTTTCTCAAATCTATAAATTAATTATAGTACGATATTTTTTAAAAATCAATAAAAAAAGGCGAAAAACCGAAATTCGTTAAAAAATGTGTAGAAAAAAGTCAAAATTTGTCGAAAATTAATCTGTATCGGTACTTTCGATATGTAAAACATTCTGTTCATATAACTTCTTTGCAATTTCAGGGTTATAAATACCATTAAAATCTTTAATAGGAGCAAATTCTTCATGACGATTAACTCGCAAAAGAGTTATCTTATCAAAAAAGGAAAATGCATCAAAAACAAACTGCTCAAATTTATAGATATTAGGACTTTCAGGAACTTGTTTCATTCCCTCATAATTGACAAAAGAACTTTTTCTAAAAGCTCTATGATAGGGAATGTAGACATTTGACATTTTTTCCAAAGCATCAATATAAAATAAATGAGCAAGCATATTAACTTCCCTATATAAATATCTTCCATTTTTATCTTTAATTTTAGAAAGCATTTCTACAAAATTTTCGCAATCTACAATAGCAGGTTTGCCATTTTTCATAGCAAATACCCAACTAGTATCTGTAGAATCTTCTTTAAATAAAGTTTTAGAAGAAACCAAATTTTTGGATTCAACGGTTAAGCCAATAAAAAATGGATCAATAGGATCTAAAAGAACATTGTCAACGCCACCAACAAATAACCATTTTATATTTTTCTTTCTCATATCATCTATAATATTGTTCTTGCGTAGAGCCGAAAACAAATTGCCGTTACCATTAGAAGCAAATTTTACCTTGTAAATTTCCTCCAAAATAAGTTTGCCATCAGTATCAATAATAGGCAAATCATCTTGTATAAAAAATGTAACATATTCACGAGGATAACCAAAAAAGTTTTTACTTTCAAAAAAATTCAAAGTAGCATTATAATTTTCATTACTTACCATTATGTACCAAGGAATAGTAATACCAAAATCTGAAATTGCAACTTTTAAATAATTGCAAATAATTTCAAACAACGAAATTTTAGGTTTTGTATCTAACTCAAAAGTACCTTTAGGACCTTTAAAGCCAAGTCTTGAACCCTGTCCACCAGCCAAAGTAATAACGCCAATTTTTCCATCCATAATTACAGATTTACCAATATGAGAATAAAAATCAAGCTCTTTTTGAGAAAAATCAGCTTTATTCATATAAGGCAAAGGTTCAATTTCGGTGGTACTATCCAAAACATCAATTTTACCCTGCTCATATAACTTATGAGCCTCATCAAAATTAATAGACAAAATCTGATTTAACAAAAATTCTTTTTGAGAATCAGATAACTCATCCCAGAACTGTAGTAAATGTTCTTGATTATATTTTTTTAAAATCTCTTTTACCCTTTCCAGTTGCTGTTCCATAACGATAAAAATCCCTTCCTAAATACTATCTAAAGTCAATTGCACTTCTTAATTTTTTTATAGTATCATTTTTAACAGGTGAATCAGAAGCCTCCAAAAGCTTTATCTCCTTTTCTATATCATATGGTAAACGAACCAAAACGATACTAATAGAAGAAAAATCTTTTGAATTAAAATTACCTTCTAATATAACATAAGAGGCAACTGTAGAAAATTTATTTGTACTATCATTAATATCAGTATTTAGCATTTCAATAGGGCTACCAACACTACCAGTATTAAAAATAGTTTTATTCTTAATTCTGAAAATATTTGGAGTGTGAATATGTCCATAGCCAACAATATCAGGAATAGGATCATCATCAGTTTTCCCAATAAATGGCGTATTTTCAAAAAGGCTAAGAGCATTACTAAGCTCCGCATTTGAATAATTAGTATGTTCATTAGAGAACATAGGATTATATATATAATCTAAACCAAAAGGAGAAGCGTGAAATAACCTAATTAAATATCCGCTCATATAAAAGTCATAAGAAACAGGCAAATTATAAATATAATTTGCTCGCTCCTCACCAATTTTATTCCTTGTCCAAAACTTACCCTTTGGTGCATCAGGTCTACAAATTGTATGATCACAATTTCCCTTTAAAACAACATCACATTTTTGCCTAATAAGATCTATTGTTAAATCTGGATTACAACCCTTTAAAATAGTATCTCCAAGACAAAATATTTTATTTACACCGCCTAAGTTTAATATCATCCATAACAGCCTCTAAAGCTGTTATATTAGCATGTACATCTGAAATAATAGCAATTTTATCCATAAATATTATACCTTTCTATAACTAATTATATATTAATTAAAAAATTTTTTCAATATTAATTAAAAAACATATAAAATCATATATATTGACATTGTTTATCAGATAATATAATATAAAAGTGAAAAATAAATAAAGGAGTAATAAACATGGAAGTCATTGATAAACAAAAACAAATTTTACATAAGCAAATAGAAGAAATAATAAAAGATGACACCATAGATTTCTTACAAACGCCACCTGAAATATTATTAGAGATTGCATCAGACAAGGCAAAAAGCATTGTAGATGACAATCTATTATCAGAGCAAGTAAGAAAGGCCGAAAAAGAAGGGTATATACATATTAACAATAAAGGCTATTACTTAACAAAGTCATTAAACAACCTACAATATCCATTAGATAAAATATTAAAATATGGATTTAAAGCAGAATTAAGTAGTTTAAGACCAGCAAAAAGGATAGAAACAGCAGGAGTACTAACATGTATAATAATGCAAATAGTACAAAATGAAATGCATGGAGGTCAATCAATACCAGCATTTGACTACTACTTGGCACCATATGTAAGAATGACATTTAAAGAAGAACTAAATAAAATAGGTGACTTTATAGGAGAAGACCTAGTGCATTTATATAATCAAAAAATAGAAGATTATGTAATAAAAGAAACAAAAGGACTTACGGGCAAAGAAAAATATGTTCAAGAGGCAATAAATAATACTGTTAAAAAAGTATATCAATCAATGGAAGCATTTATAAACATAATGAATACAATTCAATCAACAAACGGAAACAGAGCAGTATTTAGCACCATAAATTATGGAACAGACACATCCGCAGAAGGTAGATGTGTTATAAGACAACTGCTTTTAGCAACAGAAAGAGGAATAGGAGATAGCGAAACACCAATGTTTCCAATACAAGTTTGGAAAAAGAAAAGGGGAATAAACTATATGCCAGGAGACAAAAACTATGACCTTTTTGAATTTGCATGTAAAATAACAGCAAAAAGATATTATCCAAACTACCTAAATTTAGACGCAACATTTAATCAAAACGAAAAATGGGATCCAAATGATAGCAAACGATATCAATATGAATGTGCAACAATGGGGTGTAGAACGAGAGTATATGAAAACAGATTTGGATCAAAAACACCAATAGGAAGAGGAAATTTAAGTTTTTTCACTATAAATTTACCAAAAATAGCAATAGAGTCAGTATATAAAGCTCAAGAAAAAACAAAAGTAAAATATACGATAGGAGCAATACCTAAAACACAAAAAGAAGAAGAGTGTAAACAGCAGGCAAAAGAAATATTTTTGCAAGAACTAGAAAAATATGCAGATATTACAGCGAGTGGTTTATATGATAGATATAAATATCAATCTACGGCAATTGCAAAACAATTCCCACTTCTAATGTCAGGACTATGGTATGGTAGCGAAAAATTAATGCTAGACGAAAAAATAGAAAAAGTAATAAAACACGGAACATTAGGAATAGGTTTTGTGGGATTAGCAGAATGTCTAATTGCATTAACAGGAGAGCATCATGGAGAATCAGAAGAATCACAAAAATTAGGTTTAGAAATTATAACAAAGTTATCACAAATGGTAGAAAACTATAGTGAAAAATACAACTTAAACTATACTTTGGTAGGAACATCAGCACAACGAATAGTAGGAAAGTTTGTAAAAAACGATAGGGAAAAATATGGAAACTTGCCTAAAATTACAGATAAAGAGTATTATACAAATAGTAACCATGTGCCGGTATGGTATGAATGCTCACCAGAAAAAAAGGCACAAATAGAAGGTCCATATCATGCTCTAACCAAAGGAGGACATATATTCTATATCGAAGTAGAGGCAAATATAGAAAAGCAAACAGAAAAAATACATCAATTAGTAGATTTAATGGACAAATACAATTTGGGATATGGAACAGTAAACTTCCCAAAATCAAAATGTATGAATTGTGGCTTTGAAATTGCAAAAATAGGCATAAGACATTGCCCTGTATGTGATAGTACGGATGTACAAAAACTTCAAAGAATCTCAGGATATTTAATAGGAACAACAGAAAAATGGAATGATGCAAAACTTGCAGAATTAGAGGATAGAATCATTCATAAGTAAGAAATATATAAAAAGTTAAACAAAAACCTCTGCCAGTATTGACAAAAGCAAGTAAAATAGGATATAATAATATTTGCTAAATATAAGTAAAAAAAGGACAAAGTTCTTTATATACTAAAAAATAAGAAAAAATATATGAAATCCCACACTTAGGAGTGTAATACTGGAAGGAGGGGAATATGGAATGTCAGAGGTTAAAGTTAATAATGGAAATATAGAAGATGCCTTAAAAAGGTTTAAAAGACAATGCGCAAGAAATGGAGTATTGCAAGAAGTTAGAAAAAGAGAGCATTACGAAAAGCCAAGCGTAAAAAGAAAGAAAAAATCAGAGGCAGCTAGAAAAAGGAAATTTTAATATATATATAAATAGGGAGTATATTAATGAAAATTAAAAATTCATAAATATACTCCTTTTTACTTGTATATTTTTTCCAAATTATATTATAATATAAGAAAATAAGTAAACGAAAGGAACTTAAAATATGGAATACAATACACAAGAAATTAAAAATGGTGTAAAATTACACACAATAAAAACAAATAACTTCAAAACAAACTTGTATGCAGCTTTCATTGCAACTCCACTAAAAAGAGAAAATGTAACTCTAGATGCATTACTAACAGCAGTTTTAAGAAGAGGTACAAACAATATGCAATCACAAGATATAATAAGCAAAAAACTAGAAGAAATGTATGGAGCAAGTTTTGACTGCGGTATAGAAAAATCAGGAGATAATCATATTATAAAATTCTATTTAGAGGCAATAAATGAAGAATTTTTACCTCAAAAAGAAAATCTAACACAAAAATGTATAGACATATTATTAGACATTATATTAAATCCATTAGTAGAAAAAAATGGCTTTAAAGAGGAATATGTACAAGGAGAAAAAGAAAATCTAAAACAAATCATAGAATCAAAGATAGACAATAAAACTAATTATTCTATAGATAGATGTATAGAAGAAATGTTTAAAGATAAAGCTTATGGGCTATATAAATACGGATATGTAGAAGACTTAAATAATATAACTTCTCAAAGTCTATACGAGCACTACAAACAATTAATAAATACTTGTAAAATTGATATATATTGTTCAGGAATAATAGAAGAAAAAGATATAAAGCAAATTGTAGAAGAAAATGAAAACATAAAGAAAATAGAACCAAGACAAGCAAGATATGTCATAAATAATGAGAAAACTGAAGAAATAGAAATACAAGAAACAAAAATGGTAGAAGACCAGATGCAAGTAAGTCAAGGAAAATTAGTTTTAGGTTTAAGTATAAATACAAATAAAGAAAACTCTAGATTTACAGCATCTGTATATAGTGCAATATTAGGTGGAGGAGCAAATTCAAAGTTATTTCAAAATGTAAGAGAAAAAGAGAGCTTAGCATATTCAGCAGGTTCTAGATATATAAGGCAGAAAAACACTATAATTATTGCATGTGGAATAGAAATAGAAAACTATGAAAAAGCGCTAAATACAATAAAAGAGCAATTAGAAGATATGAAAAAAGGCAATTTTGATGAAAAAGATATAGAAAATGCAAAAAACTTAATTATCGAATCAGTAAAAAGTATTAAAGAAGAACAAGACACACAAATAACATACTATTATGGACAAGAATTATCAGATACATTCATGACAATAGAAGAATATGAAGAAAAAATAAAAGAACAATCAAAAGAACAGATAGTAGATTTAGCAAATAAAGTAGAAATCGATACAATATACTTTTTAAGAGATAAAAGGGGTGAACAAAATTAAATGAAAGTAATAGAAAGCTTAAATATTAAAGAAAAAGCATATATAGAAAAGCTAGAAAATGGGCTAACAGTAATTATCATACCAAAGCAAAATAGCAATAAAAAATATGTTATATGGGGAACACATTTTGGCTCAATAGACAACAGGTTCATTATGCCACAAACAGGAGAAGAAGTATTTATACCAGATGGAGTTGCACATTTTTTAGAGCATAAAATGTTCGAACAAGAAAATGGTACGAATAGTTTAGATACCCTAATGGCATTGGGAATTGATGCAAATGCATATACAACAAATGATCATACAGCATATTTATTTGAATGTACAAATAATTTTTATGAAGGACTAGATGAATTAATGGATTATGTGCAACATCCATATTTTACAGACGAAAATGTTGAAAAAGAAAAGGGAATTATAGGGCAAGAAATAGGAATGTATGATGATGATCCAGGATGGCAACTATATATGAATGCAATGGATTGCATGTATAAACAAAATCCAATAAAAATAGATATAGCAGGAACTGTAGAATCAATAAGCAAAATAACTCCAGATGTGCTATATAAATGTTACAACACTTTTTATAATCCATCAAATATGGTAATGGTATTATGTGGAAATTTTGAACCAGAACAAATTTTGCAAGAAATAAAAAAAAGAATAGTACCAAAAGAGCTACAGGGGGAGATTAAGCGCATATATCCAGAAAAAGAAAACACAATAAATAAGCCATATAAAGAAGTGGCAATGGAAGTAAGTTCACCTATGTTTGCAATAGGATATAAAGATTGCGAGGATTTTGAGCAAGAAAAAGAGCATATAGTGGCAAAACATATTGCAATAGAAATACTATTAAATATGATTATAGGCAAAAGTTCAAAACTATACAAAGAATTATACGAATCAGGAGAGATTCTTTCAGAGCCAGACTTATCATATGAATTTAGTAGCCAATATGCACACATACTAATTTCAGGACAATCAAAAAATCCAGAGAAAATACAAAATGAAATAAAAAAGATAGTAGAAGAATACAAACAAAACGGTTTAGATAAAGAACATTTTGAAAGGATAAAAAAGAAAATATATGGAGACTATGTAGTAGAGTATAACAGTGTTGGAGATATTGCAAGAATGTTCTTATCTGACAAAATGAAACAAATAAATAGTTTTGATTATATAGAAGAATATTCATCTGTCACAAAAGAGTATACAGAAGAGATATTAAAAAATGTCTTTAAAGAGGAAAATATGATAATGTCTGTAGTAAAATGTAAGTAAAATAAAATAAATGTAGAAAAATGTAGAAAAAAGACATACGAAAATACGCCAAAAACCACTAAAAACGAATAAAAATGGTTGACTATCATGTAAAAATATGGTATTTTAAAAATATACAAAAGAAAAAAACACGAAAAAAGGAGAGTGGTTTTTATGTTAAATGATAAAATTTGTAAGCTAAGAGAAGAATTAAATAATAGTATTTTAACAGGACAAGATTATAGTATAACATATGAACTAAGCATAAAGCTAGACGAATTAATTGCAGAGTATTACAGAGAAGAATTAAGCAAAAAAACAAAAATAAAAAATAGACACATTGGTAAAGCTATTATTCATAACACATAAGTAAGATATATATTAAGAGGTAACATGATTTTCGTGTTACCTCTTAAAAATGTTATAAAAGTATTACATTTTTATAAAAATTATGATATAGATATAGTGTAAAAATAATATGGTTGCAAAAAGAAAAAAAATAGTTTATAATGAAATAAATGGAGGAATTTTATGAAAAAAGCGAAAATAATAACAATATTAATAACACTTACAATAATTCTATTATTTTTTATAAATCCTATAATAGTAAAAGCAACAATAAATCCTGATGATTATAGCCCAGATCCTGTTGACCCAGGTTCAATGGGTTCGATTAGTACCATAGCAAAAGCAATTATAAATGCAATATCTGTTATAGGGACAGTAACTTCCATAATAACACTAATAATTATAGGTATAAAATATCTGATAGGAAGTGTAGAAGAAAAAGCAGAGTATAAAAAAACAATGGTACCATATTTAATTGGAGCAATTATGGTATTTGCAATATCGGGAATTTTGACATTAGTTTCAAATATTACAGATAATACTATGAACGACAAAGTATCTTTACATTCAGTTACTCTACCACATGGTGGGGGTTATTCAGAAGATTAAATAGAAAAATAAATATATAATAAAATGTTGAAATATAGAAAAATATGTAGTATAATCTAATAAATAGGGGTGATATGTGATGAAAAAAAGATTATTAAAGATATTATTTATTTTAAGTATCATAATAATATATGCTTTTTTATCAAATATACCTCATATGCAAGTATATGGATTATCTGATATAATTAGAGGAGCAGACTCTTTCATTCAAGCAGGTGACGGCGCTGCAGGAGAAAAAATTGGTGAGGATAAAATAGAAGAGTTATCTGATATGATGTACAATATATTGTTTGTAATAGCTGTTATAGTAGCAGTTATAGTAGGATTAATTATAGGAATTCAATTTATGACATCTGGAGTTGAACAAAAAGCAAAAATAAAGGAAACATTAATTCCATATGTAGCAGGATGTATTGTAGTATTTGGAGCCTTTGGAATATGGAAATTGGTTGTAACACTTATGCAGTCTGCGGCAACATAATTTTAGTTTTTAAAATTATCTCAAAAAAGAGATACATTTACATATATAATTAAATAAAAAGGGAGGGAAAAATATATGAAAAAAACAGTAAAAGTAATTAGTATTTTATTAACAATACTTATGATGGTATCATTTCTTTCAACAACAGTTATGGCAGCAGAGGGAATTATAGACAAAATGAAACCTGATTATAGCGCGGATGGAGGAATAGCAACTATAGGACAAAAAATAACAAACATTATATCTACAGTTGGTGTAGTTATTTCAGTAATTGTTCTATTAATATTAGGTATTAAATATATGATGGGAAGTGCATCAGAAAAAGCCGAATACAAAAAGACAATGATACCATATCTAGTTGGTGCTGTTTTAATCTTTGGTGCATCAGCAATAGCAAAAGTAGTAGTAAATATGGCTCAAACTATAACAACAACATAATAAAGGTAACAACAACACTATAGTATAATATTACAAAAATATTACAAATATATTACAAAAATATTAAAAGTGCATTACAAATGCACTTTTTTTTATTTTTTCTACCATTTTTCGATTATTTCTGTTATAATATATAATAAGTATAAAACTATACAAAGGAGGAACTGTTTGTGGGAACATACAATTTACCGAGAAGTGTAAAAGGAGAAGGAAGAATCCTATTTATCTTCACAGGAAAAAGTTTAATTTATGCAGTATTAGCAGGAGGGGTAGGATTAATTTTTTATGCAATTTTATCAATGCTAAATTTAAGAATGATAGGTATAGGAATTACTGTATTTTTTGCTTTGATAGGATTTATAATTGGAACATTTAAAGTACCAGATATATCAAAATTAGAATTTACTAAAAAAACAGGTGGAGAAAACATAGACGATATTATTAAAAGAGCAATAAAATTTAAGACAAAAGGAAAGAAAATATATGTATATAGGGAGGAAAAAGAAAATGATTGATGATGTAAATACTTTAACAACAATATTATTAATAATAATTTGTATTATTGTAGTACTACTTGCAATCCTATGTATAGTATATTTTATGTCAAAAAGAAAAAATACAAAACAAAAAACAGTAATACATACAACAGAAAATGGCACAAATGAGCTACCAAAATCAAAAACTTTTGCTGTAGAGTCTGTAATGGATTTTATGGAATTTGACAAAATTGAAGATAACATGATTATACAAAAAGATGGTAATAAATTTGTGATGGTAGTAGAATGCCAAGGAATTAACTATGACCTAATGTCAGAAGTAGAAAAAAATGCTGTAGAAGAGGGATTTATTCAATTCCTAAACACTATTAGACATCCAGTACAAATATATACACAAACAAGAACAATAAATTTGGGAAGTAGTATAGAATCATACAAAGAACAAGTAAAGCAAATAGAAGAAAAACTAGAAAGACAAGAATTACAATACAAAGAAATGGTTTCTTCTGAAAAATTTTCAAAAGAGCAGTTAGATAAAGCATTTTATGAACTTACAAAACAAAGAAACCTAGCAGAATACGGAAAAGATATAATATACAATACAGAAAGAATGAGTTTAAACAAAAATGTATTAAATAAAAAATATTATGTTGTAATACCATATTATCCAGAAGACTTAGGACAAAACAATTTTGATAAAGAAGAAATTAAAAACATGTCTTTTTCAGAGTTATATACAAGAAGTCAATCTGTTTTAAGAACATTATCAGCATGTGGTATAAATGGAAAAATACTAACTTCTACAGAACTTGCAGAACTATTATATGTAGCATATAACAGAGATGAATCAGAAGTTTATGGACTAGATAAAGCTTTGCGTGCAGGATATGATGAGCTATATTCAACAGCTCCAGATGTATTAGATAAAAAGATGAAAGTTTTAGATGATAAAATAGAAGAAGAGGCCTTTAAAAAGGCAAATGAAAAGGTATTTGAAGCAAGATCAGATAAACAAAAAGAGTTAGAAGAAAAAGAAAACAGCATGGATAGCTTAATAAATAGAATGGCGCAATTAATTGTTGAGCAAAACAGTGGCATAATAGGGCAAGACATAGCTAATAGAGCAAAAGAAAAAATAAAAAATGAAAAAGTAGCAGATAAAAAAGAAAAACAAAAAGGAGGTACAAAAGAAGATGTCAAAGAAAAGACAAAGAGAAGAAGAGCAAAGACAGCATAGTGATTATACAAAACCAGATGAATTTAAAATTTTAAAAAAGAAAACTATTAAGCAATTAATAGCTCCATCAGGAATAGACGCAACTAATATTGACCATTTGGAAATTGTTTCAAATGTGACAAGATATGCAAGAAGTTTCTTTGTATCAGCATTACCAAGAATGTGTACTTTCCCAGAATTATTTAGAGATTTGTACTTGTTTGGAGATATAAATACATCAATATATATTACACCAGTTGCAGAGTCAAAATCTCAAAATGAATTAAATAGAGTTATAAATGAACTTGAAACAGAAAGAATTGTAGCAGCAGATAGAGGAAACATAAATAGAGAAAGTACTTTAGGACAAAAAAGATATGAGGCAGAGCAATTAAGAGATGAAATCGCAGCAGGATACAATAAATTATATGAAGCATCTATTATATCTACCTTATTTGCTTATAGCTTAGAAGACCTAGATAGATATACAAAACTACTTGCAACAGAAATGTCAAAATCATTAGTAGGAATAAAAAGCGCGTGGGCAATGCAACAAGAGGCTTTTCAATCAAATCTACCTTTAATGGAAAATAAAATACAAAAAACACATACTTTTGACCGTAGATCAATGGGAACTGTATTCCCATTTACAACATCAGAAGTTGGACATCCATCAGGAGTACCACTAGGAGTTAATAAACAAACAGGAGTGCCAATTTTATTTGATAATTTCCACAGCTCACTTACAAATTACAACATGGTTATATTTGCAAAATCAGGAGCTGGTAAATCAGTTACTATGAAGACCTTAATTTCAAGGTCAGCAGTACTTATGGGAATTCAAAGTTTAGCTCTAGATGCTGAAGGCGAATATAGTATTGTTGCAGAGAGCTTAGGTGGAATAAATGTAGTTATTAGCCCAACATCTAAAACAGTAATCAATATATTTGATATTGAAACAGAAATTATAAAAGACGAAATAACAGGTAGAGATAGGACAGTTTTAAATGTAGAAAATAAAGTAGAAGATGTAACACAAGCTCTACTCACAATGGCAAGAGGAAGTACAAGAAGTGAAGAAGTAAACGAACTTACAAAACAAATCATAGCAGAATCAGTTTCAGAAGAATATGTAGCACATGGAATTAATAGTGATCCAAATAGTTTATTTGAAAGTACAGCAGATAGCAGAGATTCAAACATGCTAGGAAGAAAGAAAAAAGAAATGCCAACAATTGGTTCTTGGTATAAAAGAATTCAAAAAAAGGCAGAAGAAAATAGAAACCCTGACTATAACTTTCATTATAGCTATTTATTAAAAGTTATGAAACAATACATAAGAGAATATGACGGACAAATGGCATATTTTGATGGACAATCTACATTTGATTTATTAGAGGGTTCATTATTTATCAACTTAGATATATCACAACTAGAAGAAAAATTTGCAAGACCACTTGCACAACAAATATTACTAGAATGGATTTGGGAAAAATATGTAAAGAAAAATAGTGAAGACAGAACAAAAGCAGCCAAAAAAAGAGTTTTAGTAGATGAGGCATGGATGTTACTTCCATTCCCAGAAGCAGTAGACTTTTTAAATACAATGGCAAGGCGTGCCAGAAAAAGAAATGTATCATTAGCAATCATTTCACAAAGATTCCAAGACTTTTATGAAAAACCAGAGGCACAAGCCGTACTTACATCATCAGATACAAAACTATTTTTAGCACAAGATAAATCAGAAATTGCATACTTAAAAGAAGTATTCAAATTAAGCGAGGGAGAGGCAAACTTTTTAGTAACTTGCTTAAAAGGAGAAGGTTTACTAAAAGTTGGAGCAGATAGTGCAATTATACAAATAAATCCAACAAGAAAAGAGTTTGAATTTGTAGAAACAAACTTAAATAAACTAATGCAAAAAGGAAAGAAACAATATGCAAATCAATAGGGGGATTATATGAAAATATTAACTAACAAAAAGCTCACACAGAAGATAATCATTGCAATTGTAATTATGCTATCATTTAATTTCATAGCTCCAACATATTCGAAAGCAGATTTTGGGGGAGTAGTATTAGGTCCAACATTAGATTTGGTAGCAGCAATAGGAGATAGTATATTAACTTTTTTACAAAAGTTTCTAAATGATACTGATGACGATGCTGCATGGTGGGATGGAGCTGTTGTTGATGTAAGAAAATATGTAGATAACCAAGATACATATAATCAAAAGTTAGATGGTGATATTAAGTATATAGATGTGGAAGAAACGAAGGAAATCAATGCATCTGATCTAGATCATGGTAATCTTGGCGCACTTGGACTTACAAGCTATGGTATACCAATTATTAGATATAGCCCAGAATTGATATTTTCAAATAAAATAGCCGGACTAGACGCAAACTTTATTAATCCTACATTTAAGGAAAATAATCAATCAGTTGCAAATAAATTACAAAAAACTATATCAAGTTGGTATAATGCTTTAAGAAATCTAGTATTAGTTTTCTTATTGTCAGAATTATTATATGTTGGTATTAGAATGATGTTAACAAGTGTTACGACAGATAAAGCAAAATACAAGCAAATGTTAATGGATTGGTTTATTGCAGTATGTTTGTTATTCTTTTTACATTACATTATGTCATTTATTATGACTTTTGTTGGATCAATTGCGGATAAATTAGGAGAGGCTATGAATGTTAATGTAATAATAAATGATACATCATTAGATGGTGACAGTATTAGCTTTAGAACTAATTTAACAGGATATTGTAGGTTAATGATGCAAAATATAAATGGTTACAAAAGAGCAGTCTATATGATATTTTATGTGGCAATAATTATATATACACTTAAATTTACATGGAGTTATATGAAAAGGGCGGTTACACTTGCTTTTCTAACTTTAATGGCACCTCTTGTAACATTAACATATCCACTAGACAAAATAGGAGATGGAAAAGCACAAGCATTTAATATGTGGCTAAAAGAATATATATTTAATGCATTGTTACAACCATTTCATTTAATTATATATGTGGTATTCTTTAGTGGGGCAATAGATATAGCATTTGATAACCCACTGTTTGCTATCATGCTATTTGCATTTATGTCAGACGCAGAAAAATTATTAAGGAGGTTCTTTAAATTTGATCAAGCAACCACAGCAAATGGTTCTTCATTTGCAGCAGGCTTCGGAGGAGCAGCTGCTATGAGTGCAATGAGAGGTTTGGTTTCAAGAGGAGCAAAAAGAATAGGAGGAGGTCAACCAGGAGGAAAAGATCCTGCAAGAATTAGAACACAAGATAAACCAGTTAAATCTGATGATGCTCCTAAAGGTTATGAAGCATTTGCAGGAGGAAGTGGCGGTGCACAAGAAGAGGAAAATAGAAATAATCAAAATAATACGGGAGAAAGAACGCCTCAACAACAAATGTTAGATGCATATGATGAAAATTATGGAACACAAGATTGGGATCCACAAGAAAGAGCAGCTATGGCTATGGAAGCAGGAGCAAACGATCCAAGTAGTGTTGATAATAGTAATCTTTCAAGGGAAGAATATGGACAATACTTACAAGATCTTGGACTTGAAGAAGATGATATAAATCAGATATTGGCAGAACAATATGGAGCAGAAAATCCACAACCAGAACAACAACAATCAGCAGAAAATACTGATAAAAAAGGATCTGGAGTGTTAAGATCAATAGGTGGAGCTATAACATCAGCAGGAAGGTATACAGGAGAAAAATTATATAATAGATTTGGAACAAAAGAGGGCTGGAAGAAAAATGCTAGATTCTTAGGAAGAGCAGCTATAAGAACAGCTGGAGCTGCAACTGGTGCAATAATAGGTTTAGGAGCAGGAATAGCAGGAGGAGACCTAGAAGATGTACTTAAGTATGGTGCAGCTGGTGCTACATTAGGTACAGCAGGTGCTCAAATGCTTGGACAAGGAGTAGCAAATTCAGGACTTGCACATGCATTAAGCCAAGGTTATAGAGAACAGCGTTATGGTGGTGTAAAAGAAGCGGCAATTGCTAAACAGGAACAGATGTTAAGGGAGTCAGGAGAACTAAGACAGTATCTTGGAAATAACTTTACGAATGAAGATGGAACTAGATTAACTAGAAAAGAATTAGATGATTATGAAAATAGAGCAATAGAACACTACAATGCTGGAATTACAGATTTTTCTTCAATTGAAAAAACATTAAAACTAGAAAATGATATAAGAAAAGATTTGCCAGAAAACCTTTCAGAAAAAGATAGAAATGATATGGCAAAATATCAATCACAAACTATTGCGGGATTAGCGGATCATGTTGATGAAGGAAAATTAATGACAAATGCAGATTATAGAAAAAATTTAAGAGCAGATTTTAGAAAAGGTCTAAAAAATTGGCGGTGTAACAAGTGAAACAGAATTAAAGAATCGTTCAGAAGAGATGATGAGACTATTATGTAAATACAAAAAGGTAAATTACGAAAAGGGTATGTAAAATAAAAAATGGAGGACTATCATTGTGAAAAATTTAAGAAGATTTTGGAATCAAAATAGGAGCAAAATAATTATTACAGTCGCGGTGGTAGTCTTTATTTTTGCTATTATACAAATAGTTAATCAAATATTAAAAGAAGATCATTCAAGTGAGAACATAGCAGGAGCACTAGATAAAGGCAAGCCAATTCAATCTGTTATTACAGGGGAAAATGTTTCAGAAGAAAAAACAGATGAAAATACAAATATTATAAAAGAATTTGTGCAAAATTGTAATAATAAAGAATATGAAAAAGCGTTTTTGCTATTAACAGAAGAGTCAAAAGCACAGTTTAATAATGATGTAAATTCATTTGTAAATAGTTATTGCAAAAATGTATTTTCAACAAGTAGAACATATAAGCTAGAATTATGGCTAAATGAAACAAATCAATATACATATAAAATTAAATACTATGATAACAATATGATGGCAACAGGAAATATCAATACAAATCAAGCAATAGAAGATTATATAACTGTTGTAACTAAAAACAAAGAAAATAAACTTAATATAAATAATCTTATAACCAAAAAAAATATAGACAAATCACAAAATATAAACAATATAGAAGTAATAATAAATAGTAAAGAAGTTTATGCAGACTATGAGACATATAGTATAACAATAAAAAATAACACTGATAAAACAATATTAATAAGTGATAGGCAAAATAGCAAAGATATTAGTTTAATAGATAAAAATAATGTAAAATATTCTTCTTTTATACATGAGAATTCAATAGAGGAATTGTCTGTAGATAGTATGCAAACAAAAAATATAGAAATTAGATTTAATAAAATATATGATATATATAGAATTATAGAAAAAATAGAAATGTCTAATATAATACTAGATAAAGAGCTATATTTGCAAAATCCAAATGATGAAAATATACAAAAAGTAAGTATAAGTATAGAGATATAACAAGAAAAGCGGTGATAAAATGGACGAAGAAAATGGCGGTGGAGAACAAAAAAACTTACAAGAAAAGGGACAACAGGTTGCAAATGATGTACAACAAACTGCACAAGGTGTAAAAGATGCAGCAAATTTAGCTAAAAACGCAGCAACAAGTAATTGGCTAGGAGTAGCAAAAGATGCATTAAACCTATTAAAAAATAAGACTTTTATGAAAAAAGTCTTAATTGCAGCGCTTGCATCTATATTATTACCAGTATTAATTTGGTATGCAATTATAACTGGAGTAGGATCTGTAATAAGTGAGGTATGGCAAAGTATAACAAGCTTTTTCTCAATGCCTAGCGATGGTGCGATAGAAATTGATAGTAATCAAATAGATTTAATTATTAATTCTCTTAAAGATACAGGTGTTGCGGTAGAAGGCTTAGATTTATTAGGAGATGTAGGTGTACAAAATTCTTTAGATCCACAACAACAAGCAAAATATCAAGAGGCATATCAAGATGCGTTAAGAAAGTATATTAAAGAATTTTTTGAAGCACAAGCAGTAACAGAAACACTAGATAGAAATTTAGGTAAAGAGCCAAATAAAACTTATGGAACAGTTAAAATATATAGGAGGGCACCAGGCAATCTTGGTCAAGGAGGAACAACACAACAATCAAAAGAAACAATAACACAATTATCATATAAAGAATATGAAAAAATGCAAGAAATGGCAACAAATGGTTCATCGGATATTAGTAATTATTTTTCAGTAGATAATAACGGTTATTTAGTAGTTCCTAGTTTTGAAGGAGAAATTGAAACAACAGGAGAATTACCAGATAAGGGCTATGAAGATGTTCCATGGGAAATAACCCTAGAACATATAGACTATGTAAATGTTATATCAAAATACACAACACCAATGAACTTCTTTTTATACTTAAATATGATTTCTCAAAATCCTGAATTTGTATCAGCCGTAGCAGATTTAGTAAAAGATAGTGAAATTAGAATAACTGTAATGTATACAACCGAAGTAACAAAAAAGACAGAGACAAATAAATATACGCCACATATAGTGTCATACCAGCCTAATGGTAATGCAATTGGAGATACTTTCGACATGCCATTAGATGATGTTACAGAAACTACATCGAAAATAACTCGTTCGCAAATTCCAACTGTACAACTAACATATGTGAAAACATGGTTTTACGAAGAATCAATTTTATATGAAAAAAAGGAAACCACTAATAAGCAACCAGAAAGTTCTCAAAGAATTACTGGAGAAAAAAAACCGACCGCACAAGAAGTATTAGATTATGGAACTGATATGGAATATATACCAGAAAAATCTATAACTACTTCAGAAGAAACTACTAAGGTAGAATATACTAAAATAGCAGGAGGACAAGCAGGCTCTAGGCTTGGAGAAAAAGGGTCACAAGGTATATTAGATAAAAACGGAAATGACAGAGTTGATACAGATGAAAAAGTAGACGAAAACACTCGATTTTTAGGACTATTAGATAATAAATTTAGAAAACCAAATAGCAAGGTATATGAAACTCCAGGACTAAATCTTGTATCGGGTGCAGAAACATTATTTGGACTATTACAGCAAGATTCGAAAACTCAATATCTAGAACAAATAATGAGATATGCTTTGCATTTATATACAGGACGAGATTATGGAGTAGAAGAATATGATTTTAGCACATTTAAAATAGAAGAATTCGTAAATTTTGGAAGCGGAAATACAAGTGGTTCATATGGTGGAGGTTCATACGGAGGAGGTTCATATATCGGAACTGTTGATATAGATGGAGTACCAGGAATAGTATACAATTTCTTATTATCAAAAGGAGTGCCACCAGTTGGAGCAGCTGCCATTATGGGAAATATACAAAGAGAAAGCAGTTTTGACCCAGCAAATGTATATAAAAATGGAGCATCTGGTTTATGTCAGTGGTATAGTCAAGATAGAAAAAATGCTTTAAAACAACTTGCAATTGAAAGAGGAGTGGATTGGACTGATGTGGATTTGCAATTAGACTTTATGTGGAGTGAACTAGAAGATGATTATTCAGATACAAGAGATGTTATTATGAGATCTACAGATGAATCAGATCTAGAATATGCAACATGGTATTTTGCAAGATATTATGAAATCGCATTTTCATCATCTAATAATTTTGAAGAATCAAGAGATGAAAGTGCATTAAGATATGGATATGCACAAGAGTGGTATCAAAAATTTAAAGAGAATAGTACAAGTGGATTTATTTCAACAGAAGGTGGAGCAGTATATTATCAAGGAGATTATAGTGATGTACACTGGGGTTCAACTACTATTAGTGCTAGTGGATGTGGTCCTACCGCATTTGCAATGGTTGCTACTGATTACACAGGCAGAATA
Organism: uncultured Clostridia bacterium; assembly: GCA_947591045.1. Taxonomy (GTDB): domain Bacteria; phylum Bacillota; class Clostridia; order TANB77; family CAG-508; genus CALXVA01. The sequence continues at coordinate 87,058 of CANQCV010000002.1, read as the reverse complement.
ATTACGCCAAGGGAAGCAGTAGGATGGAAAGGTGCAGACAAATACTATATACGAGGAAGAGGAGCCGATTGGGATTTCTTTGAGGCTGCTACTGAGCATTTTAACTTACCATGTAGAGTAGTTAGAACAGAAGACATTGATACTGTAGTATCACAACTTCGTAAAGGCAATCTTGTAATTAGTTCACAAAAAAAAGGATTATTTACTAAAAAAGGACATTTTATATTACTTTATATGGATTCAAATGGTGGAATTCGTGTAAGAGATCCAAACAGAAGTAATGCAATAGGATTAGGATATAACGATAGAGTATTTACAAAAGAAGAAATAGACAGAGCTGCAAAAGGATATTTTATATTTGAACGATAAAGAAAAGAGGAAAAAATGAAAAATCAAAAAATAATATTACAATTTATTGTTATATTAATGATAGCACTTATAATATTAATGCTAGTTCTATTAACAATGCTATATATTCAAAAAAATGGATTAGAAGAAAAAGATGCAGGAGGAGCTCCATATGACAGAAGTCGATTAAAAAACATTGATATTCCAATAGATATACAAGGTTTAACATCAGAAATAACTAATCACATAAAAAACATGGACGAATTTAATATAGAATTTAAGGAATATAGATATTTGAAAGGGTTAGTAGATGCTGATACTGCCATTGTAACAGATTGGAATATAACAGAAAATCAGTTAGAAATAAAAATGTCTTTAAATGATATCAACTATACAAAAATAAAAATAACTATAAATCTGTTAACAGACGAAATTGAAATAACAAAAGATATCGAAGGAGAATAAGGGGGGACTAACTTGAAACATTTAGAAAAAACTGTAATAGTACTTGCAATAGTCTTTGTTATATTACTGATTATCTTAATTTGCTTTAAAAATAAAATAGATAATATTGAAAAGGATATTCAAGAAGATATTGAAGAGGAAAATACGGTTGCTGAAAACACAATAGAAAAAGGCTTTTATGAAGTAAAAGACTATGAAACATATTATACAGCAAAAAGAATTATAGAAGGATATATTAAATATATAAAACAAATAAATGGAGATGAATTAGTCCAAGTTGGAAAAGAAGAAGAATTAAGCGAAGAAGAATTAAAAGTAAAAATAAAAGATAATAGCATCACTGCAATAAAAACATTGTTAGATAATCAATATATTGAAGATTTGGGTGTAGACGATAATAAAATTGTGCAGGCTCAAAATAAATATATGCAAAAAGGAGACTATAGTCAAAATGTTAATTACAATATAGACTATAATAAAATATTTGTAAAAGACATTAGTGAACAAATTAGTATAATATTAGTAAGTGCAAAATTAAACAATGAAGAACTAAATATGATAATAAAAATAGATAAGTTTAATAATACATTTTCTATCTTTTTAGACGATTACATAACAAAATATGGTTATAATGAAAACATGAACGAAAAAGATATTAATATTAAAAGTGATAATATACAAGTCAATAGTTATAATAATCATGCAAATGTGAATATGAAAGTAACAGATAACTATATTGTGTCACAGTATTTCACAGAATATAGAATGGAAATGTTAAACGATACAGAAAAAGCATATCAACTTATTGATGAAGAATATCGTCAAAAAAAATATGGTAGTTATGAAGAATTTGAAAAATATATTCAAGCAAATATAGACAAAATAACTTATACATCAGTAGATAAATATCAAATAAAACAGGAAGGTGAAAAGACAAAATATATTTGTATTGATACAAATGGAAAATATTATATTTTTATAGCAAATTCAGTAACAGACTATAAAGTTATACTAGATACTTATACAATAGATTTACCAGAATTTTTAGAACAATATAATGCAGGAGCAGATAGAATAAAAGCAGGGTTAAATATACAAAAAGTATTTGATGCAATAAATGACGAAGACTATAAATATGCATATTCAAAATTGGACGATGCATTTAAACAAAATAACTTTAAAACATTAGAGGCATTTACTAAATATGCAAAAGAGAATTTCTATAAAAATCATGAAGTAAAATACTCTAATTATGAACTAATAGGAGATATTCATAAATATGAAGTAAGCCTGTTAAATGAGAACCAAGAAATTACCTTAAATAAAAACTTTTTAGTTCAGTTAAAAGAAGGAACAGATTTTGCAATATCATTTAATTTAAATTAAAAAAGGTGGTAAAAAATATGAATGAGCAAGAAAGGAAAGATATATTAGATAAAATAACAGAACTTTCTAAACAAGTGAGCTTGCATTTAGATTCAAAAAACCAAGAAATAGAAAACATACAATATTATAATAATCTTGAATTTAATAATAATGGGTATGGAAACACGCTTGGAGAAGAAAAAATATATGTTGTACAAATTGCAAATAAAGAAAGCAAAAATCCCAATACATATGAAATATACAAAGAGGATATTGGCTTAATAGGAATTGTTGCAGAAGATGGAATAGTACAGTTTACTCCAGAATATATAGAACATTTGAAACAATTTGGAGAAGAGTATTTTAATAGATTAAGCATAGAAAATATTGAATTTGAATTGCCAAGAGATATAAAGAGTGAGGATTTAGTTGTTACAAAAGAAGAAATAGAAGAACATAGAAAAGAAGGCTTAGAAAGAGATAGTCTAGGAAGAACATCTCAAGACATAAATAAAGATGATAATACACAAGAAAAAGATGAAAGTAAAGAAAAAGACGAAAAGCAAGAAACAGAAGATGAAAAAAAGGAAAAATCTGCAGAAGCATTAGGAATGAAAAAAGAAGATATAAAGTCAGTAAATACAATAAATCCACATGAAAAGGTAACAGACAAAGAAACTTTAGCAGACATCATGCCAGAATTAAGAGAATATGAAGAGGCACAAGTAGTATATAGTAACTCTGACAATAAAGGAAATGGAGAATTTACAATATTAGGGGTAAAACAAAATGGAGAAAGGCAACCACTAAACAGTGTAAATAGCATAGAAGGAACATCGACTTCTAAAAATGTTATTTCCGTAAATGAAGATGGAACAGAAGTAACACAAAAACAAGTAAAAGGCTTATTTCAAATAAATAGCAGAGACAGAAATGATGGAATTGCTGTATCAATAGGAAGTTATGGAATGATGGATATAGACTATGTAAAAAATGTTATGGACAAGGAAAATAGAAGAGCAACGCCAATTAGAACGAAAGAATCAGAAAATCAAAGAGTGCCAACTGCCGAGGTAAGAGAAAATGCAGGAGATAGTAGGCAAGAAGTAGAAAAAGAAGGAAAAATTTACAACAAAAGGCAAGAAAAAGGAGTAGATCCTCAATCATTAGATGGAATAGATACAGATATGGCAGACGGTGGAAAGCTAACATTAAAAGAGTTAAAAATGCAAATAGTAGAAGAAACACTTAAACAAGGAGAGATGTCAAGAGGAGAAGAAGACGAGTTTATCAGGTCAAAGATTTCAGAATCAGGACTTGAATTATCAGAAGATGAAATAGAAATGACTACAAATGATATAAAAGAAGCTGTTTTAGATGAATCAAGATTTCCTGATAGGGGAAACAAATAAATCACAAAAAATCATAAAAATCACTTTTTAAAATATAATTTAAAAGGTGATTTTTTTATGAGAAAATTGAAAAGAGAAAAAATGATAAAACATATAAGTTTTATTCTTTTAATAATTTTTCTATTTCAAATAAATGTTGTTTTTGCAAATTTAGAGGATAATGAAAAGGTAGATGTAGAAAAAATAAGAGAAGAAGTTATACAAACAAGCGCAACACTTTCTACTGAACCTAAATTAAATTCAAGAATTGCTGTTATATATGATAGAGCATCTGGAAGGATTTTGTATCAAAAAAATGCGAACAAGCAAACGCCAATGGCAAGTACAACAAAAATAATGACAGCTATTGTAGTTGTAGAAAATAGTAATCTTACAGATGTTGTTACAATAGAAAACAAAGCAGCATCTGTAGGAGGATCTAGACTTGGTCTAAAGAAAAACGACAAAATTACAGTAAATGATTTGTTATATGGCTTAATGCTATGTTCAGGAAATGATGCAGCACTTGCACTTGCAATACATGTAGGAGGTAGTGTAGAAGGGTTTGCGGAAATGATGAATAGAAAAGCAGTTCAAATGGGACTTGTGAATTCTCATTTTGTAGTACCACATGGGTTAGATGTAGATAAACATTATACAACTGCATATGAACTTGCAAAAATGGCAGATTATGCTTTAAATGTAGATAAAATAAGGCAAATAGTAGGTACGAAAAATTATACAGTTACAATTAATGGAAATCCAAAAGCAATTAAGAATACAAATGAATTATTGGGAAATTTATCAGGAGTATATGGTGTAAAAACTGGTTTTACAAATGGAGCAGGAAGATGTTTAGTAACAGCTTGTAAAAGAGATGACCTAGATATTATTACAGTAGTATTAGGTGCAGATACAAAAAAATATAGAACATCAGATAGCATAAAATTGATAGAATATGCAGACCAAAACTATGAAATGATTAATATAAAACAAAAAGTAGAAGAAGAATTTGAAAATTGGTTGCGACTTAATAAAAGCAGGATAGTAATAAATAAAGGAGTAAGAGACGAAATAGAGTTAGGGTTACAAGAAATAGAATATCAGACAATGGCTATAAAGAGCACACAGGTAGATAATATAAAAATAGAAATAAACAATTTATATTATTTAGAAGCACCAATTGCAAAAAACAAAGTAATAGGCAATATGAAAATTATGGTAGGAGATGAAACTGTAAAAATATTGCAAATATACAATAAAAAAGAAATACAAAAAAAGGATATAAAAGAATATTTGACCGAATTTTTAGAGGTATTTGTATAGAGGTGTACTAAATTATAGTACACCTTAAAATTTTGATATTTTAAATTGTTATGATATAATTGTGATATATCTTAATTTTAGGAGATATCAAATGATATATAAATATACATATCAAACACCAAAACAATTTTCAAATATGATAATGAATAGTGATGGAGAATATTTAACAGGCTTATGGTTTGAAGGCTCAAAAGACACATCAAAACATGAAACAAATTGCGAAGAAAAGCTCCTTCCAATATTTAAACAAACAAGTAAATGGCTAGACTTATACTTTGCTGGCAAGGTTCCTAACTTTATACCTAAATATAAAATAAATAACTTAACACCTTTTAGAAAAGAAGTAATAGATATAATGAATACTATTAACTATGGAGAATTGCTAACATATAATGACATTTCTGAAATTATAGCTAAAAAAAGAGGAATAGAAAAAATGTCATCACAAGCAGTAGGCGGTGCAGTAGGGTGGAATCCAATATGTATAATTATTCCTTGCCATAGAGTAGTTGGAACAAATGGGAGCCTTACAGGATATGGTGGGGGTATAAATAATAAAGTAGAATTATTAAAACATGAAGGAATTGATATGGAAAAATATTTTGTTCCAAAGAAAGGTACGGCATTATGAAAAGATGCAAATGGTGTAATCTAAATAATCCTAAATATATAGAATACCATGATAATGAATGGTGCAAGCAAAATTTCAATGATAAATATTTGTATGAAATGTTAATATTAGAGTCATTTCAGGCAGGATTGTCGTGGGAGTGCATTTTAAATAAAAGAGAAAGTTTTAGAAAAGCATATGATAATTTTGATATAGACAAAGTATGTTTGTATCAGAATGAAAAAATAGAAGAATTGCTAAATAATAAAGAAATTATTAGAAATAAACTAAAAATAAAAGCAAGTATAAATAATAGTAAAATTTTTAAAGATATAGTAAATAAATATGGTACATTTTATAATTACCTAAAAGAGTTTACACATGATAAGACAATTTATGAAATAGGAAAAAGCACAAATGAATTGTCAGATGCTATTTCAAAAGATTTGCAAAAAAGAGGAATGAAATTTGTAGGAAGTACGATTATTTATTCGTATTTGCAGGCAATTGGAATTATATATTCGCACGATAAGGAATGTTATTTGTATTTCGGAAGTTAGAATAATGATAAAAAATGAATATTATGGCAAAAAACAAGTGCGACCTGTTAAGGTCGCACATTTCTCAATTAACAAATATTTTATTAAAAATTGTCTTCACAAATTCGCTATCATTCATTTTATTTTCTAAATATTTGTTAAAATTGTCTTTATTTATTTCATTGCTTACTATATCATGATAATTAGGATATAATTCTTCGACTTGCTTTCTATTTACTTTATATGAATTACCACTAAAATTAAAAGTAATATTTTGAACATTATCAATTAAACCTAACATAAAATATATCAAATTTAAAAATAGCCTTTTTATATACGATTTTTTCTTGTTAAGCTTAGAAAAGCCAATTAATGATATAATTAGTCCAATCATAGAATATCCATAATTTTTTACTCCTTCCATATTAAAAATAGCAAAAAAATCAAAAAATTAACACCCCACAAATAGCGAATTGCTATTTTTTGCTAGACACAAATAGCGAGTGGCTGTTTAATAGTAATTTATAATAGTTTTAAACTATATAAATATTTATAGAATAAAATATCTCGAAAAACAAAGTATCTATCTTATATATAGGTATTAAAAATTAATTATTTTATTTATATTTTCTATAAATTCTATTCCCTCTATCTTATTAATTCCAAAACATTTTTTACCCAAGTCTTTGAGTGATGCTCCACAATGATAAAGCTCTTTATTATCTATAATAATAAATCTATCATGGAATTTATCTGTTCGTGCTATTTTTAGTGCCCCATATTGCTCATTAAACTTCTTAATATCTAAGTTTGTTAAATTACAATTTTGTGAAGTTAAAATAATTGCTTGGACATTTTTATTTTTCTTTTGTAGCATTTTAAGAATAGTATCGTCTATATAATTATCTATTATTACTATTTTACTTTGTGCTGTTTTTATAATATCAATTACTAGTTCATAGGCATCATATATTTGTCCTTTGAAAAATATTTTTTGTTTGAATTCTTGGTCTTTATTCTTTTGTAATTCATTAAATACTTGATTGAATTTATTATCATGTTCTAATAATTTATATTCAACATTTGTTAATCTTTCAAAAACTTGTCCATTTATCGAAATAAATTTTCTCATTTCCACAAACGCATTCATTATATTTATACTTACTTGAACTGCAATGTCATTTCTTAATAGACCTGAAAGCATTGCTATACCCTGTTCTGTAAACGCATAAGGAAGTTTACTTTTATTTCTCTTGCTATTCTCTTTTTTCTCATGCGGTCGCAAATTGCGACCGCATATCTTCAGTTTCCAATGAAGTCGCAATTTGCGACTTCAATATGATACATTCTTCGTTCGTTAATTGAAAACAAAAATTTTCTGGAAATCTTTCCTTATTTCTAGTAACTGTTTCATTTATTCTTTTAGTTTGATAATTATATAACATTGCTACATCACTATCTAGCATAACTTGTTTTCCTCTTATGCAATAAATTAAATTCTTAATATCTATTGTTTCATATTTTACTAAATTTAATTCTTTATTTACTGGCTCAATATTAGTGAGATTATTCATAAATAAATTCATTCCTTTCCTGTGTAAACTTTGCTTATATTGTAGAACAAAAGTTTGTAAGTGTCAATATATTTATACAAATAAATTATATTAAATATTCCATAAAAAATATTAAAATCAAAACCAAGCATTTGAACTGGAGGATTAATTTTTTATATAAAAAAACATTATTTCAAAAGTGCTTATTTGTTAATACTTGTAAAAAAAGTTAATGTAGTTTTTATGAAAAGTTAATGTAGTGTTAATGTAGTTTTGGAAAATTGAAGAAAACTAAAAGAAATTATAAAAAAATTGAAATGCTTGATATAAAAAGCTTTGGACAGTTATAAAAATTCCACAGAAATATTAAAAATCTGTGGAAATTGGTTTTAACTTGGAGGCGAGTATCGGAGTCGAACCGATGATCAGAGTTTTGCAGACTCGTGCCTTACCACTTGGCTAACTCGCCGTTTATTATTTTCTATAAAATACCGTCATACTGACGAGTTGTTTATATATTAAATATTTAAAATGGAGCAGGTAACGAGAATCGGACTCGTGACTAAACCTTGGCAAGGTCTCGTTTTACCACTAAACTATACCTGCAAATATTAAATTTTAAAAAATTAACCCTGCCTTGCCAAGGCAGAACTCTACTTTAACTAAACTATTCATACAATTATTTATATTAATTCCTATATAATATATGCAATAAATATACAAATAGAACAATACAATAATAACAAATTTGCTTGAGAAAGTCAATACATAAATTGAATAAAAATACTGTTTTCCTAGGAATAAGTGCTAAGGGACTTGAAAATATTACAAAAATGTAATATAATTGTAATATAATCGTAATATTTTACGCGAAAAATGGAAAACAAATTTCCGTAGTAACACAAAAAACACATTGAAAACATTTGGCAAAACTGCCAAAATGTGTTATTGACTATCAAAACAAATGAAAGTAAAATATATAATATAAGAATAGGTAAAAAAGGATGGAGGATAATATGAAACTAAAAAAATTAATGCTAACATTAATAATGATAATTGTAGCAGTAATGTATACAAGTAGTTTTTATCAAACTTATGCAGCAACATCGCAAGAAGAAATGAAAATGACTATTAAATCATTACATAAACAAGGAGGACACTCATACAAAGTAAGTGACAAAATAGTATATAAAATTTGTGAGGTAACAGACGAAACCGGTAATACTGTAAACTATGACCATACTTTATATTGTGTAAGAGCAGGTGTAGGGTTTGGTTCGTCAACCTTTGGAAGTGGAATTAATACTGTTGAAACATATAAAGAAGAAGAGTCATTAGATAAGTTAATTGAGTACGCAAATCAAACTGAAAGTGGCTTATTACAAGCATCAAGTCCACAGGAAAGCTCACAAATGAGCGAAGATGATAAAAAGGCATTATTGTGGTTATTAGACCACCTATATGTTGCTCCAACACAAAATACAGATATACAAAATGCTGCAGAAAAATATAAAAATACATTATTAGAAAATGCTAACATAGAAGAAAGTGAATTAACAGATGAAGATATTGATGTTGTGCAACAATTAGCAATTTGGCATTTTACTAATAAAGAACAAGAAGATTATGATGTAAGTACTAATGGTGAAGCTGAAGATGAAGCAACTTTTGATATACAGATATCAACTCTTGAAGGTCAAGAAGCTAATAACGATTGGAAATCATTAAGCGAAGAATACGAAGACAGAGCAGATCAATGTAAACAGTTATATAACTATTTAGTAAATACAGCAAAGACAGAAGGAGCTACATATACAGAGCCAACAGAGCAAACAGTTAAGCCATATACTTTAAGCAAAGTAACAAAAACACATAAGTTATCAGATAATAATGAATATATTATTGGTCCATTTAAAATAGAAAAAAATACTGGTATTGACGAGGAACTTATAGGAGACCTTACAGTAAAAGTAACAAATGGTGGAACAGAAGTTGAAGATGTTAAGTATTATACAGATGCAGAAGGAACAGGAGAGACATCTGAACCTAACAAAGCACCAATAGGTCAGGATTTCTATATTGGTATTCCAAAATCAAGTGTAACAGAATTAGGAGAAGTTACTTTAACAATTTCAGGTTCATATTTTGAAACTAAAGTTAAATATTGGTCAACAGAAAATGCAAAAGACCAACCAGTTGTAGAAGTAGAAAGAGAAGAAAAAACATATACTGATTCAGATACATATGTTCCAAATGGAGAATTTGACTTAGCATTAAGAAAATTTATCATAAAAGTAGAGGAAAAAGAATTAAAAGAAAATGATAAATATACAAGAGAACCAGTTGTAGATGTATCACCATTAAAGCAAGGACAGGATACAGCAATTTATACACATCCAAAAACACCAGTACAAGTAAATGAAGGAGATAAAGTTATATATGTTATTCGTGTATATAATGAAGGTGATGTTGATGGATATGTAGATGAAATTACAGACTATTTACCAGATGGATTGGAATTTGTAAAAGATAGTGAAATAAATAAAAAATATGGCTGGGAAGTATCAGAAGAAACAGAGGCAAATGGAAAGAGAACAAGAGTAAGTACAAAAATCACATCAAAAAATTATACAGCAACAGAAAGTCAAGAAGTAGAAGATTATGAAGATAGACATAGTGGAGAAGAGCCACAAGATGCTGCAGGAAGAAAATTACTAAAAGCATTTAATAAAGGATCAGAAAAATTAGACTATATTGATGTACAAATTGAATGTGAAGTAAAAGCTACTGCACCTGAAGTAGGAAAAGTATCTTTAAAAAATATTGCAGAGATTACAGGACATAGTAGTCAAGATGGAACAATAACAAATAAAAATCCAGATAGAGACTCAACACCAGACAACTTAACAGATCAAGAAAAAGACAACTATGGAGATACAAGCAAACAAGATGATGATGATTTTGAAGATTTAGTTCTTCAAGGAAAAATGTTTGACTTAGCATTAAGAAAATTTATTGTAAAAGTAGACGATAAGGAATTAAAGAAAGACGGAAAATATACAAGAGAGCCAGTTGTAGATGTATCACCATTAAAACAGGGAAAAGATACAGCTATATATGAACATTCAAAAGCTCCTGTTAGCGTAAGCGTAGGAAGTATCGTAACATATACATTAAGAGTATATAATGAAGGTCAAATAGATGGTTATGCAGATGAAATTACAGACCATTTACCAGAATGGCTAGAATATGTTAATAATGAATTTAATGCATCATATGGTTGGAGCGTATCTGGAGACGGAAGAACAGTAACAACAGATATTACATCACCAAAAACTAAAAATTCAGCAAACAGAGATATTATATATGCAGATAGAACAACCGAAAAAGACAAAGTATTATTAAAACATTTTGATGGTGGAACAACATTAGACTATATTGATGTACAAATTCAATGTAAGGTAAAAGATACAGGTATTGCAGAAAAAATAACAAACATTGCTGAAATTACTAAAAAATCAGATAGCAAGGGAGAAAATATTCCAGATTTTGATAATGATAGTTTAGTAAAATTACCATCAGACGAAGACTTACCAGAATATAAAGATGACGAAATTAAAAGAGGGGACAAATATATAGAAGGACAAGAAGACGACGACGACTTTGAAAAAGTAATTGTACAAAGATTTGACTTATCATTAAGAAAATTTATAACAGGTGTAAATGATGAAGAAATAACAGATAGAATTCCAGTTTTCTCAATGGATAGCCATGGAAACATGAGTTATGATCATCCAAAGACACCAGTATTAGTTGTAAATGGAGATATTGTTATTTATACAATAAGAGTATACAATGAAGGAAATACACCAGGATATGCAGAAGAAGTAAAAGATGATTTACCAGATGGCTTAGAATATTTACCACTAAATTCAACAAACTTAGAATATAGATGGAAAATGTACGATGCAGATGGAAAAGAGACAACTTTAGTTTCAGAAGCAAAAGAAATTAGAACAGATTACTTAGCAAAAGAGCAAGAAAAGAATTCAAATAGAGACAATCTATTAAAAGCATTTGATAAAGAGACAATGACACAACCAGATCATAGAGACTTAAAAATAGCATTTAAAGTAACAGAACCAAATACATCAGATAGAATATTAACAAATATAGCAGAAATAACTGATGATAGAGATAAAGACGGAAACCCAATAGAAGATGTAGACTCAGATCCAGACAATAATGATGATGACGAAGATGATATTGATAAAGAGCATGTAAAAGTAAGCTACTTTGACTTATCATTAGAAAAAATAGTTACACAATACAGCATAGAAAGAAACGGAAAGAAAACAGTAACAAAAACAGGACATAAATTTGGTGTAAAACCAGAACCAGTAGTAAAAGTAGAATTAACAAATTCACAAATAAAATCATCAATAATAAAATTCACATATCAAATCAAAGTAGTAAATGAGGGAGAAATAGAAGGATATGCAGACGAAATAAGAGACTATATCCCAGAAGGTTTGAAGTTTGTAGCAAAAGATAATCCAAAATGGGAACTATCAGAAGACGGAAAAACAATAACAACAGACCAGCTAAAAGATACACTATTAAAACCAGGAGAAAGTGCAATAGTAGAAGTAGTATTCCAATGGAAGAATGGCAGCAACAATTTAGGATTAAAAGACAACTGGGCAGAAATTAGTAAAGACAGAAACGATAAAGATGTACCAGATAAAGATTCAACACCAGACAATAACCAAAAAGATGAAGACGACATAGATAATGCAGAAGTAATCTTATCAGTAAAAACAGGTATAGGAGAAAACTACATTGGTATAACAGGAATAATGCTTGCTATATTAACATTAGGAATTGCATTAATTAAGAAATTTGTAATCTAAAAGTAAATGGTTCTACAATAAAAAAGTTTAGGCTTTAGCCTAAACTTTTTTTATGTATGTGAAAAAATATATTCAATTCCTCCAAAAGAAATTGCTGTAATTGTTAAAACAATAATTCCTGCTGTGATAACACCTGCTATAATTGGCGGAATAGCTTTTTTTGGTGGTAGATTTAAAAAGTTAGCAATAAGTGAGCCTACCCAAGCACCAGTTCCAGGTAAAGGTATTGCTACAAATAAAAATAAACCGAGTGCAGTAAAGTTTTGTAAGCGAGGGTTATTTTCAATATTTTTTGTAGCTTTATTAGAAGCCCAATCGATTATCTTTTTTAAAGGTTTCCATCTTCCAAAAAAATCAAATAATGGCCTGATAAATTTTACAATAAAGTAAATAGGTAAAATGTTTCCAAGAAAACTACAAATAAATGATTCAAAATATGATAGACCTAAGCCAACTCCAATGGGAATAGCACCTCTTAATTCAATAATTGGAACCATACCAACAAAAAAAGTAATAAGATATTTATATATAACTGACATATAATTAATTCCTTTCGTTAAATCTACTTTATTAATATTCAATATTTTACTATACCGTATAAAATATTTCAATATAAATAATAAAACAAAAATATATATAACTTTTCGAAAAATAGTTGACAAGCATTGGTATTATGTTGTATACTAAACTATTATAGGGGATTTTTCTGCTTTTGAAAAATCGGTCGAATAAAAAATAATAGAGGATGGTTAATAATAAGAGTGGCAAGCTTTATTAACATTTTTTAAAAAAATATTACAAAAGTTAAGTTGATAAAAATTATCAGCCTGACTTTTTTGTTGCCTTTTTATTATTTTATTCTTCAAAAAACAAATTTATATTCTTTTGTTATGTAACTTTATAAAAAAGAGGAATTTGCATTGTCAAGGCTACGGAAAATAGAACTTTAGAAAGCAGGAAGTTATATTTTAGTAAGCTAAAATAATGTATAAGAGGGACTTTTTTATAAATCATATATATGCAAACAGTTTCAGAATTTTAATAATTTTGTAAGTTTGTATTTGTTCTGCTTAATCTTTTTTAGGGGTGATTTTTTTGGTAAAAGACATAAAATACGAGAAAACTACTCGTAAGACTTTTGCAAAAATCGGCGATTCAATTGAAATGCCAAATCTAATTAAAGTCCAAAAAGATTCTTACGACTGGTTCGTAGAAGAAGGACTAGGAGAAATATTAAAAGATATATCTCCAATTATTGATTATTCAGGAAATTTAGTTCTTGAATTTCTAGATTATTACATGGAAGAAAAAACAAAATACACATTAGAAGAAGCCAAAGAAAGAGATGCTACATATTCAACAAGATTACATGTAAAAGTAAGACTTATCAATCGTGAAACAGGAGAAATTAAAGAGCAAGAAATCTATTTAGGTGATTTTCCTTTAATGACAGATAGTCGGAACTTTTATTATCAATGGAGCAGAAAGAGTTGTTGTAAGCCAATTAGTGCGTTCACCAGGATGCTACTATGCATTTGACTACGACAAAACAGGTAAGAAAATCTATACATCAACTGTTATGCCAATTAGAGGTGCATGGATAGAATACGAAACAGATGGAAATGATGTATTCTATGCAAGAGTTGATAGAACAAGAAAAATTCCAGTTACATCTTTATTAAGAGCAGTTGGAGTTATTAAAGATGAGCAAATTATGGAATTATTTGGAGATGATCCAAAAATTTATGCTACAATCTTAAAAGATACAGTAAAAACTCAAGAAGAAGCTTTAATCGAAATTTATAAAAAATTAAGACCAGGAGAACTTCCAACTGTTGATGCCGCAAGAAATCTATTCAATGGTTTATTTTTCGATTCAAGAAGATATGACCTAGCAAAAGTTGGTAGATACAAATTTAACAAAAAATTAAGTTTAGCATCAAGAATAGCAGGAAGAGTAGCTTTTGATAACATTGTAGATCCAACAACAGGAGAAGTTTTAGTAGAAAAAGATAGTGTCATATCACAAGAAGTTGCAGAAGACATACAAAATTCTGGAATTAATATTGTAGATATAAAAATAGATGATAAAAAAGTAAGAGTAATTGGTAATGGAACTGTAAATATTCACAAATATTTACCAAATGTAAAATTAAGTGATTTACATATAAAAGAATATGTAAATTTTGAAGTATTAAAATCAATTGTAGAAAATACAGAAGAAAAGAAATTACATGATGCTATAAAAGAAAGAATGGAAGAACTAATACCAAAACATATCACAACAGAAGATATTATTGGTTCAATTAGTTACTTATTAAATTTAGACTATGGACTAGGAAATGTTGATGATATTGACCATTTAGGAAATAGGCGTATTCGTTCAGTAGGAGAGCTATTACAAAATCAATTTAGAATTGGTTTAACAAGACTAGAAAGAGTTGTTCGTGAAAGAATGACAATTCAAGACCTAGATGTTATTACTCCACAAACATTAATTAATACAAAGCCAATCACATCATCAATTAGGGAATTCTTTGGTAGCTCACAATTATCACAATTTATGGACCAAACAAACCCACTTTCAGAGCTTACACATAAAAGAAGAATTTCAGCATTAGGACCAGGAGGACTTTCTCGTGAAAGAGCAGGATTCGAAGTTAGGGATATTCACTATACACACTATGGTAGACTATGCCCAGTAGAATCACCAGAAGGACCAAACATTGGACTTATATCAGCACTTTCATCATTTGCTATAATCAACGAATATGGTTTTGTAGAAACACCATATAGAAAAGTAGTAAATGGAAAAATAACAGATGAAATAATATATATGCCAGCAGACGAAGAAGACAAATATATTATTGCACAAGCATCAGAAAAAGTAGATAAAAATGGAAGATTCGTAAATGAAAGAATTAGAGTTAGAATTAGAGAAGAAATTACAGTTGTAGACAGAGACCAAGTTAATTTTGTTGATGTATCACCAAAACAATTAGTATCTGTTGCCGCAGCCATGATTCCATTCTTGGAGCATGATGATGTAAAGCGTTCTCTTATGGGTTCTAACATGCAGCGTCAAGCAGTTCCACTTCTTATGCCAGAGGCTCCAATAGTTGGAACAGGTATGGAATATAGAGCAGCAAAAGATTCTGGAATTACAGTTACAGCAAACAACGCAGGTGTTGTAGAGAAAGTAACAGGTGACGAAATTGTTATTAGAAATAAAAATGATGAATTAGATGTATACAAGCTTAGAAAATTCAAGAGAACAAATGGTGGAACTTGTATAAATCAAAGACCAGTAGTATCAAGAGGAGAAAAAGTAAAAGAAGGAGACCTAATTGCAGATGGACCATCTACAAAAGATGGAGAAATGGCACTAGGTAGAAATGTAGTAATTGCATTTACTACATGGGAAGGTTACAACTACGAGGATGCTATCTTAATTAATGAAAGATTAGTAAAAGAAGACATATATACATCAATTCACATAGAAGAATATGATTGTGAATGTCGTGATACAAAACTTCGGACCAGAGGAAATTACAAGAGATATTCCAAATGTAGGTGATGACGGTTTAAAAGACTTAGACGAAAATGGAATTATCAGAATTGGAGCAGAAGTAAGACCAGGGGATATCTTAGTAGGTAAAGTTACTCCAAAAGGAGAAACAGAGCTTACAGCAGAGGAAAGATTACTTCGTGCTATTTTTGGAGAAAAAGCAAGAGAAGTAAGAGATACATCACTTCGTGTACCACATGGAGAGGGTGGAACAATAGTTGACATTAAAATATTTACAAGGGATAATTCAGACGAATTAGGACCAGGTGTTAACCAAGTTATTCGTTGCTATATCGCACAAAAAAGAAAAATCTCTGTTGGAGATAAAATGGCAGGACGCCATGGAAATAAAGGTGTTATTTCAAGAATATTACCAGAAGAAGATATGCCATTTATGCCAGATGGTACACCAGTAGATATAGTATTAAATCCCCTTGGAGTTCCTTCTCGTATGAATTTAGGTCAGGTACTAGAGGTTCATTTAGGAATGGCAGCAAAAATGCTTGGCTGGAAAGTTGCAACACCAGTATTTGATGGTGCAACAGACGAAGAAATAAAAGAGCTACTAAAAAAAGCAGGTTTAAATGAAGATGGAAAGACAATTCTTTATGATGGTAGAACAGGAGATCCATTTGACCACCCTGTTACAGTTGGTGTTATGTATATGTTAAAACTACACCACTTAGTAGATGATAAAATACATGCTCGTTCAACAGGACCATACTCATTAGTTACACAACAACCACTTGGAGGTAAAGCACAATTTGGTGGACAGCGTTTTGGAGAGATGGAAGTTTGGGCACTAGAGGCATATGGAGCAGCATACACATTACAAGAAATGTTAACAGTAAAATCAGATGATGTTGTTGGAAGAGTAAAGACATATGAGGCAATAGTAAAAGGCGAAAATGTTCCAGAACCAGGAGTTCCAGAAGGCTTTAAAGTATTAATAAAAGAACTTCAAAGTTTAGGACTAGATGTAAGACTATTATCACATGACAATCAAGAATTAGAATTAAAAGAAAACATAGATGATGGAATTGATTTTAATCTTGACGATAAAAAGAATTCAATCATAGATGAACAAGACTTAAGTGAAGGCTATAGTGAAGAAGCTGTTGAATCAGAAGAAGATAGTGATCAATTATTTGAAGATTTTCCAGAAGATGAGCTTGACTTAGATTTAGATGATGAAACAGATTTAGACCTAACAGACCTAGCAGAAGATAATTTATT
Organism: uncultured Clostridia bacterium; assembly: GCA_947591045.1. Taxonomy (GTDB): domain Bacteria; phylum Bacillota; class Clostridia; order TANB77; family CAG-508; genus CALXVA01. The sequence goes on along the minus strand of CANQCV010000002.1, from coordinate 69,744 downwards.
AAATGACCAAGATATATTAGATGATGATGAAGAAGAATAAAAAATTAATTTCATAGTTTCAAAAAAGATTTTTAAGCGACCATAAGGAATTGCTAGAGCGGAGGATAGTCTTAAAAATCTTTGAGAAACAAAAAATATAAAATCAGAGGGGGCTAAAATCCAAAGTGGACGAATTAGAAATTTTTGATAAAATCAAAATAGGATTAGCATCAGATGAAAAAATAAGAGAATGGTCAAAAGGTGAAGTAAAAAAACCTGAAACTATTAATTACAGAACATTAAAGCCAGAAAGAGACGGTCTTTTTTGTGAAAGAATATTTGGACCTACAAAAGATTGGGAATGTCATTGTGGAAAATATAAAAGAGTAAGATATAAAGGAATCGTTTGTGATCGTTGCGGTGTAGAGGTTACAAAATCAAAAGTAAGGCGTGAAAGAATGGGACACATTGAGCTTGCAGCACCAGTAGCACACATTTGGTATTTTAAAGGAATACCTAGTAGAATTGCTTTAATGTTAGACATTTCACCAAGAAGTCTAGAAAAAGTAATTTATTTTGCATCATATATTGTTTTAGATAAAGGAAACACAGATTTAGCAAAAACACAAGTTTTATCAGAAAAAGAATATCATGAGGCAGAAGAAAAATATGGTAGAGGTTCTTTCGTAGCAAAAATGGGAGCAGAGGCAATTAGAACACTACTAGAAGAAATTGACCTAGACAAATTATCAAACAGTTTAAGAAAAGAACTAGAAAAAGCAAGTGAGCAAAAGAAAGCAAAACTTGTAAAAAGATTAGACACAGTAGAATCATTTAAATTATCTGGAAATAGACCAGAATGGATGATTATGAATGTTGTACCAGTTATTCCACCAGAATTAAGGCCAATGGTACAATTAGATGGTGGTAGGTTTGCAACATCAGATTTAAATGATTTATATAGAAGAGTTATAAACAGAAATAATAGATTAAAAAGATTATTAGAATTAGGCGCACCAGAGATTATTGTAAGAAATGAAAAAAGAATGTTACAAGAATCAGTAGATGCCCTTATAGATAATGGAAGGCGTGGAAGACCTGTAACAGGAGCAGGAAACAGACCATTAAAATCATTATCTGACTTATTAAAAGGAAAACAAGGTAGATTCCGTCAAAACCTACTTGGAAAGCGTGTTGACTATTCAGGTCGTTCTGTTATAGTAGTAGGACCAGAGCTAAAAATATATCAATGCGGACTTCCAAAAGAAATGGCAGTAGAATTATTTAAACCATTTGTTATGAAAGAATTAGTTGGTCGTGGTATTGCACATAACATTAAAAATGCAAAAAGAATGGTAGAAAGACTACGCCCAGAAGTATGGGATATACTAGAGGATGTTATAAAAGACCACCCAGTAATGTTAAACCGTGCTCCAACACTACATAGACTTGGTATTCAAGCATTTGAGCCAGTTTTAGTAGAAGGAAGAGCAATAAAACTACATCCATTAGTATGTACAGCATTTAACGCTGACTTCGATGGTGACCAAATGGCAATACATGTTCCACTTTCACCAGAGGCACAATCAGAAGCAAGATATTTAATGTTATCAGTAAATAACCTACTTAAACCACAAGATGGTAAACCAGTAACAGTACCAACGCAAGACATGATTTTAGGTGCATACTATTTAACAATGGATGTAGACGGAGAAAAAGGAGAAGGAAATTACTTCTCATCACCAGAAGAAGCAGTTATAGCATATGTAAACAAAGAATTAGGAATGCATGCAAAAATATTTGTTAAAATGAGTAAAGAAATAGATGGAGAAATAAAATATAAAAAAGTAGAAACAACAGTAGGAAGATTAATATACAACGAGGGAATACCACAAGATTTAGGCTTTGTAGATAGAACAAACCCTGAGACAATGTTTGATCCAGAACTAAACTTTACAGTAGCTAAAAAGAATTTAGGAAAAATTATTGCAAAATGCATTAATGTACATGGTTTAAGCAAAACAGCAGAATTACTAGACTATATTAAACAAACAGGATATAAGTACTCTACAATAGCTGGTATGACAGTTTCTACAAGTGATGTTAAAGTACCACCTGCTAAAAAGCAAATATTAGAGGATGCAGAAAAAGAAGTAGACCAAGTACAAAAACAATATAAGCGTGGTTTAATTACAGATACAGAAAGATATAATTCAGTTATTAAAATATGGGAAGATGCAACAGATAAAGTAACTGATGCAATGAAAGATAATTTTGACAGATTAAACCCAGTATACATGATGTCAGAATCAGGAGCAAGACGGAAATGTTAACCAATTAAGACAAATTGCAGGTATGCGTGGACTTATGGCAAGTACAACAGGAAAAACAGTTGAGATTCCAATTACTTCATCATTTAGGGAAGGACTAGACGCACTAGAGTACTTTATTTCTGCCCATGGTGCAAGAAAAGGATTAGCAGATACAGCTTTAAGAACAGCAGACTCTGGATACCTAACAAGAAGATTAGTTGATGTTTCTCAAGATATTATTGTAAGAGAACATGATTGTGGATCACATGAGGGAATAGAAGTTGCAGACATTAAAGATGGAAACCAAGTTGTAGAAAAAATGATAGAAAGATTAATTGGTAGATATCCATTAGAAGATGTTATTGATCCAAAAACAAAGAAAGTTCTTGCAGACACAAATACATTAATCACAGAAAATATAGCAGAACAAATTATAGATGCAGGAATTGAAAGACTAAAAGTGCGTTCAGTATTAGGTTGTAGAACAAAACATGGTGTTTGTGCTAAATGTTATGGAATGGGCTTAGCTACTCGTGAAGAAGTAAACATCGGAGAATCTGTTGGTATTATTGCAGCACAATCAATTGGTGAGCCAGGAACACAGCTTACAATGAGAACAATTCACTCTGGTGGTGTTGCAGGTGTAGCAGATATTACACAAGGTCTTCCAAGGGTTGAAGAGCTATTTGAGGCAAGAAAACCAAAGGGATTAGCAATCATATCTGAAATTGATGGTAAAGTAAAAATATTAGAAGAAAAGTCAAATAAACAAGTTACAGTAACATCAAAAGACGATTCTAAAACATATACAATACCATTTGGTTCAAAATTGCGTATAAAAGACGGAGACGAAGTAAAAGCAGGTCAGCCAATTACAGAGGGATCTATAAATCCAAATGAAATACTTATTATAAATGGAGCAGAGGGAGTTTATCAATATCTAATTCAAGAAGTTCAAAAAGTTTATAGAAACCAAGGTGTTGATATTAACGATAAACATATTGAAGTTATTGGTAGACAAATGCTTAAAAAAGTAAGAGTAGAAGATAATGGTGACACATCTTTATTTGCAGGCTCACTTGTTGATATTTATGATGTAGAAAGAGAAAACGAAAAAGTTATAAGTGAAGGTAAAAAGCCAGCTACTTATAAAAGAGTATTGCTTGGTATAACAAAAGCATCACTTGCAACAGAAAGTTTCTTATCAGCAGCATCATTCCAAGAGACAACAAGAGTATTAACAGAGGCAGCTGTAAAAGGAAAAGTAGACGAATTAATTGGACTAAAAGAAAATGTTATCATTGGTAAATTAATTCCAGCAGGAACTGGTTTAAATGTTTATAAAAATATTCATATAAGCACAGAAAACCAATCAGAAGAAAGTGGCGATTTACAAGAAGAAATACCAGAAACAGCACAATAAAAAAATGGCAGAGGGGAAGAAGTTCCTTTTCTGCCATTTTTCAGTTATGTAAACTTGACAATGGTGTACAAAGATAGTACAATATACTATGTATTAAAGTATATAAAAAATAGGCAGTAAGACTGCCAGAATGAAGGAATTTATGAATCATAATAAAAAAGTATTTGAAAAAATAGTTTCAAAAACAAAGATATATTTATTGATTATTGCAATTTTAATGATTATGATTTGTGTATATAATACACATTATATCATTCCAGCAATATGTATATATATACTAATTATAGTTTATGCTTATTGGACAAATAGTAAAGGACAAGAGGAGCTATCAGAACACATCAAGAATTTGACTTTTAGCATAGATAAAGTGGCTAAAATTTCTTTGGTAAATTCTCCATTTCCATTGGTAATTGCAGAAACAAATGGTAACTTGATTTTTAGAAATACAAGATTTAACGAAGAATTTGCAAACATAGATATAAATAACTATTTAAAAGATATATTAAAAGATGTAAAAGCAGAAATTAACAATAACGAAAAGAAAGAAAAAATAGTAAGTCAAATAGAGATAGATAAAAAAACATACAAAATTTATGGTGAATATGTGCCATTAAAAGACGAATATGTTATTACTATATATTTTATTGACGAAACAAAATTAGTAGGCTTGGAAAAAGAAATTGACGAAACAAATACCTATATAGGGCTTATCAAGATAGATAACTATGACGAAATTATACAAAGAATAAGTGATGATGAAAAGCCACAAATAATTGCAAAAATTGAAAAGAAAATATATGATTGGGCATCAGAATATGATGGATTAATTTTAAAATCTGATAGAGATACATTTGTAGGTATTTTTGAAAAGAAAAAGGTAAAACAAATTGTAGATAAAAAATTTGATATATTAGATATTATAAAAGATGAAGATATATCAGAAAAAATACCATTTACTTTAAGTATAGCAATGTCAAATGAAGGAGAAACAAATTATGAGAAATATAAATCTGCCGGAGAATCATTAGATATTGTACTAGGAAGAGGTGGAGACCAAGCTGTTATCAAAGAAGAAGAAAAATATCATTTTTTCGGTGGAAGGACACAAGAGCTAGAAAAAAGAACAAAAGTAAAAGCAAGGATAGTTTCACATGCATTATCAGAATTAATAGCAGAATCTTCAAATGTGCTTATCATAGGGCATAATAGCCCTGATATAGACTGTATGGGGTCTGCAATAGGTATCTATAAATTAGTACAAACATTAAAAAAAGAAGGATACATTGTAAATGAAAGTTATGGAACTAGTTTAGATGCTTTTATGGAAAGCTTAAAAATAGAGCCAGCATATGAAAATGCTATAATAGGAAAAAATGAGGCACTTTCAAAAATAGATGAAAATACACTACTTATTGTAGTAGACACACACAAGAAAAACTATGTTGAAGTACCAGAAATTTTAGAAAATGTGTCTAAAATAGTTGTTATAGACCACCATAGAAGAAGTACAGACTATATCGAAAATGCAACACTTACATTCCAAGAAGTTTATGCATCATCAACAGCCGAATTAGTAACAGAAATTATAGAATATGCAGATAAAAGCGTAAATCTTACGGAATTTGAGGCAGAGGCACTATATGCGGGAATTATGATGGACACAAAAGCATTTACATTTAAAACAGGTGTTAGAACTTTTGAGGCAGCAGCATATTTAAGAAAATGCGGAGTTGATATTATAAGAGTAAAAAAATGGTTTCAAAGTGATTTGAAAACATATCATAAAATATCAAATATTGTAAGTAATGCAGATACAATCTATGATACAATTGCAATTAGTATATATGAAGAAGAAGATAAAGATACAAACCTTATTTGTGCAAAAGCAGCAGACGAATTACTAACAATAAATAATATTACAGCATCTTTTGTAATAGGAAAGTTAGCAGATAAAGTATATATTTCTGGTCGTTCTATTGGAGATATAAATGTTCAGCTTATTTTAGAAAAACTCGGAGGAGGAGGACATATTACACTTGCAGGAGCGCAAGTCGAAGGAATGACAACATTAGAAGTAAAAGAAGAGTTAATAAATAGAATTCATGAATATTTTAGTGAAATAAATTAGGAAAGGCGGAAAATAAGCATGAAGGTAATTTTATTAGAAAATATAAAAGGTGTAGGAAAAAAAGACGATATCTTGCAAGCAAGTGATGGTTATGCCAGAAATTATTTATTACCTAAAAAGTTAGCAGTAGAAGCAAATGCAGAAAACATAAGCAAATTAAACAATAAAAAAGATGCAAATGCGTACAAAAAAGATGTAGAAAAGCAAGAGGCTATGGATACCGCCCAAAGATTAAAAGGCATTTTACTAAAAATAAAAGTAAAAGCTGGAGAAAACGGAAAAATATTTGGTGGAGTTACATCAAAAGAAATAGCTGAAAACTTAAAAGAACAATATAAAATAGAGATAGACAAAAAGAAAATAGAAGTAAAAGATCAAATAAAAACATTAGGTAGTTTTAATGTAAATATAAAGCTATATGAAGGTGTTATAGCCACTTTAAAATTACAGGTAATTAGTGAGTAGTTGTAGGGGCGACCATTGGTCGCCCACAAGCAATACAAAAATAACAATATAGTAAATTTACTCCGTTCGTTTGGTCCCCTGCGCGGTGTTTCTTCAATTTACTATATTGTAATTAAAATGCAATGTAGGGGCGACCATTGGTCGCCCGCAAAAAATCGTTAAAATAGAAAAATAAGACAGAAAGGAAATAAAACATGGAACTAGGCAAAATACCACCAAATGATACAGAAGCAGAACAAGCAGTTATTCGGAAGTATGTTAACAGATAGAGATGCAGTTTTATCAGCAATAGAAGTCCTAAAAGAAGACGACTTTTATAGAGAAGATAATAAGGCAATATATTCTGCAATTCTTAATTTATATAACAAAAGTCAGCCAATAGATGTTATTACACTAAAATCAGAATTATCATCAATGGGAAAATTAGATGCTGTTGGTGGACTAGAATATATAGCTAGTCTTCCAGATAAAGTACCAACAACTGCAAATGCTATGCAATATATAAAAATTGTAGAAGAAAAGGCAACACTTAGAAATTTAATAAAAACAGCAAATGAACTAATTACATTGGGGTATGATCCAACACAAGAAGTAGAAGATATTATAGACAGTGCAGAGAAAAAAATCTTTGAGGTTATGCAAAAGAAAAATCAAAAGGGTTATACATCTATAAAAGATATATTAGTAGATACATTTACACAGCTAGAACAACTATATAATCAAAAACAACATATTACAGGTGTTCCAACAGGTTTTTCAGATTTAGATTATAGGACTGCAGGACTACATCCTTCTGATTTAATATTAGTTGCAGCAAGGCCAGCCATGGGAAAATCAGCTTTTGCATTAAATATAGCAACAAATGCAGCAGTAAGAGCAAATGTACCAGTAGTAATTTTTAGCTTGGAAATGTCAAAAGAGCAAATGGTAAATAGAATTTTGTGTTCGGAAGCAATGGTAGACAGTAATAAAGTTCGTACAGGAACAATAAGTGATGACGAATGGGCAAAACTTGCATCAGCATCTGGACAGCTTTCAGAATCACAAATATTTATAGATGATACACCAGGTATCTCTATAATGGAAATTAGAGCAAAATGTAGGAAGTTAAAACTAGAAAAAAATATAGGTTTAGTAGTTATTGATTATTTACAGCTTGTTCAAGGAAGTGGAAAAAAACAGCGGAAGTCGTGAGCAAGAAATATCAGAAATAAGTCGTTCTTTAAAAATTCTTGCAAAAGAAATAAATGTACCAGTTATTGCATTATCACAGCTTTCTCGTGCACCAGAGCAAAGACCAGATCATAGACCAATGCTTGCAGATTTGCGTGAATCAGGAGCAATAGAGCAAGATGCTGATATTGTAATGTTTTTGTATAGAGATGATTATTATAACGAAAACAGTGAAAAGAAAAATATAGCAGAAATTATTATATCAAAACATAGGTCAGGTTCAACAGGAACGGTTGAGCTTTTATGGCTTGGAAATTATACAAAATTTGCAAATATCGATAAATATAGAGAATAAAAAAACTCCCATGTGAACGAATTCGCTCATATGGGAGAGATGAAATTACAGGATATCAAAGAAAAAATCCTGATTTCGAGAAAATGTTTCTACTTGGGAGATAAAACCATCCCAGCCTCCAAACATTCCTGCAAGGAGTCTAGCGGGGCAAGATTTGCGAGGATTCCAATAGGTATGAGGGACGACATGCGTAATAGGGATACCATACTTGTGCATTAGAGTGGCTGTTAGTTTTGCTTGGTTAGCAATCGCTTTGGGAAAGTCGATGTTCTTGTTTACTAGTCTTTCAATAGCTAAGCTATTGTTTCCTTCGGTAGAACCTGCATGAGCAGTCCGAAAGTTAAGAGGGATAAACTGAACAACTCTTTTATCACTTACTAAGAAGTGATAGCCAATCTGCTCTAAACCCTTAGGAGGGTTTTTGAGTCGGTCTTCATAGTACTCAATGGTTCGATTCTCTGGGGCAAAATCTGTTCCTTCACTAGTTTCGTGGATTGTAATGAATGTTTCGGAATTCCGGACAATGTTGCCAAGGTAGTTAGGACCAAAAGGTAGAATACGATTTTCAATGTTCATCTTTTACACTCCTATCTATGTAGTATAAAATTATTATATCATAAATAGGGGAAAAAATCAAATTCAGGCTGTTAGGAGTAGGTTAATGAATTTACAAGAAAAGGTTTTAGATACAATTACAAAAAATAATTTAATACAAAAAAAAGATAGTATAGTCATTGGTGTATCTGGAGGACCGGATTCAATGACTCTTCTTAATGTACTTTTTGAACTAAAAAAACAGTTGCAAATTGATATTTGTGTTGCACATGTAAATCACATGATAAGAAAAGAGGCAAAACAAGAAGAAGAATATGTACAAAACTTTTGTAAAAAGATAGGCGTAAAATGTTATACAAAAAATGTAGATGTAAAAAGTAAAGCACAAGAGTTTAAAATGAGTACAGAAACAATTGGAAGGAATGCAAGATACGAATTTTTTGAAGAGATTGCAAAAAAAGTAAATGCGAATAAAGTTGCAACAGCACATACAGCAAATGACAATGCAGAAACTGTACTTATGAATCTTATGAGGGGAAGCGGAATATCTGGGTTAAAAGGAATTGAAATAAAAAGAAACGAAAAATTTATAAGACCACTTCTAGAATGTACGAGAAAAGAAATAGAAGACTATTGTAAAGAAAAAAATTTACAGCCAAAGTATGATAAAACAAATATGGAAAATATTTATACTAGAAACAAAATTAGAAATAAACTTATTCCATATATAGAAAAAGAATTTAACCCAAATATAATTGAAACATTAAATCGTATGTCTAGCATTGTTCAAAAAGAAGAACAGTATTTCATAGAGCTTATAGAAAATGTATTTAAAGAAACAAAAATTGACCAAAAAGATGAAAAACAAAAATCTATTACTCTAAATTTAAAAAAATTTAATAATTTAGATAATGTAATAAAGTCAAGACTCATTTTATATACTATTAATAAGCTTTTTGATACAACACAAGGAATAGAAAAGATACATATAGAAGATATTATAAAATTATGTCAAAACAATGTAGGAAACAAATATCTTACCCCGAATAAAAACTTAAAAGTATTTGTAAAAAAAGGTGAAATTATATTTTCTGTTATAAATTAATAAAAATGCTTGAAAATGGGAAATATATGTGTTATATTTCAATAGTAATTAAAAATTAGGAGGAGTTATAATTGAAAAATAGTATAAAAACATTAGCAACATGGCTTATTATTGGAGTTATTTTTGTTGTATTAATTAGTTCTATATTTGATAGTAGTAATAATCGTTTAGCGTATTCAGATTTAGTTGCAAGGGTGGAGTCAGGAGATGTAAAAGAAATAGAAATATCTTCTGATGGAACTAAAGCAGATGTAAAATTAAAAAATGAAAATTTAGTTAAACAAGTAAATATCCCAAGTGTAGATAGTTTAATGGAAACTTTGCAAGAAAGCATGAAAACAGGAAGTGTAAAAGTATCTGAAAAATCAGAGTCGGCATTTATGTTTATATTAAGCCTATTAACACCATTTGGAATTTTAATAATATTCTTTATTTTCTGGTTCTTATTTATGAATTCAGGAAATCAAGGAGCAGGTCCAGGAAAAACAATGTCATTTGGCAAAAGTAGAGCTAGAATGATGAATCCTGCAGACAAAAATAAAATAACATTTGAAGATGTAGCAGGAGTAGATGAAGAAAAAGAAGAATTAGAAGAAATAGTAGAATTCTTAAAAAATCCAAAGAAATTTACAGATATGGGAGCAAGAATACCAAAAGGAGTCCTATTAGTAGGAAGTCCTGGTACTGGTAAAACATTACTTGCAAAAGCAGTAGCAGGAGAGGCAGGAGTTCCATTCTTTATCATTAGTGGTTCAGACTTCGTCGAAATGTTTGTTGGTGTTGGTGCATCAAGAGTAAGAGACCTATTCGAAGAGGCAAAAAGAAAAGCACCATGTATTGTTTTCATAGATGAAATAGATGCAGTTGGACGCCAAAGAGGAGCAGGACTTGGTGGAGGACATGACGAAAGAGAGCAAACATTAAACCAATTATTAGTAGAAATGGATGGATTCTCTGAAAATGAAGGAGTTATTGTACTTGCTGCAACAAATAGACCAGATGTACTAGATAAAGCGCTACTTCGTCCAGGAAGATTTGATAGACAAATCGTAGTATCAAGCCCTGATGTAAAAGCAAGAGAACAAATATTAGAAGTTCATAGTAGAAAGAAAAAATTAGCAGAAGATGTTGATTTAAAAACTATTGCAAAAAATACTTCTGGTTTTTCAGGAGCAGACCTAGAAAATGTTTTAAACGAAGCGGCACTTCTTGCAGCTAGAAGAAACTTAAACGAAATAGGAATGCTTGAAATAGAAGATGCAATGATAAAAGTAACAATGGGACCAGAAAAAAGAACAAGAGTAAGAAGTGATAAAGAACAAAAATTAGTAGCATATCACGAGGCAGGTCATGCCGTTGTTAGTAGATTTTTACCAACACAAGATCCTGTACATCAAATATCAATAGTACCTAGAGGAATGGCAGGAGGATACACAATGTATCGTCCAACAGAAGACAAATCATTCATGTCTAGAACAGAAATGGTAGAAAGTATAGTGTCACTATTAGGTGGTAGAGTTGCAGAACAATTAATATTAGACGATATATCAACAGGAGCAAGTAACGACATAGAAAGAGCAACAAAAATTGCGAGAAACATGGTGACAAGATATGGTATGAGTGAGAGAGTAGGAACTATTACATTAGGTCAAAACCAAGAAGAAGTATTTTTAGGAAGAGATTTTGCTACACAAAAAGAATATTCAGAAGAAACAGCAGGAATAGTAGACGAAGAAGTAAAAAGTATAATTGATTTTGCTTACAAAAAAGCAGAAGAAATATTAAAACAAAACGAAGATAAACTTCATAAAGTAGCAAGTGTCCTATTAGAAAAAGAAAAAATTGACGGAGAAGAATTTGACGAAATCTTTAATAATTAAAAATTAAATAAAAAATTAGATGGTATTATAAAGTATCATCTAATTTTTATATTTATATTGATTTTTCTTTTATCTTCGTATATTATGTATATATAAAATAAAAACTGACCTGTCCCCAATGCGACAAAAATGGGAAAAAGGGTCAGGCCCCTTTAAAGGGATAAAAGGAGAACTAATGAAATCAAATAAAAAAAATAATGAAAAGATAAATATAAAACCAATTAGAAATGGAGTAAGCTCACAAATAGTACATAAAAGCGCCAAAAAAACTTTAACGATACCACAAAGATTAAAAATAATGTTACTAATATTTTTCCTATTACTAATCTTGCTTATTGGGCGTTTGGGCTGGCTACAAATTGTACAAGGTGCAGACCTTAAAGAGGCAATGTATAATCAGTTAACTACAAGTAGATTAATTAGCCCAAAAAGAGGAACAATTTATGATTCTACTGGAAAAGCCCTAGCAAGAAGTGCACAGGTAGATACAGTAAGTATTAATGCTGATAAAATTGTTGTAAAACACGAGGATGAAGAAGTAGCACAAATAAAAACAAAAGCATTAAAAGAAAAAGTGGCAAAAGCGTTTTCTGATATATTTGAATTAGATTATGATGAAACACTAAGAAAAGTTTCAAGTGAGAGTAAAACAGTACAAACTATTGCTAAAAAGGTAGAAAAAGATAAAATAGATAAATTAAAAGAATGGATGAAAGAAAATAAAATATATTCTGGAATCAACATAGACGAAGACACAAAAAGATATTATCCATATAATGATTTAGCATCTAATTTAATAGGCTTTTGCGGAACGGATAATCAAGGTCTAGAGGGAATAGAGGCAAAATGGGATAGTGTGCTTACAGGAACACCTGGAAAAATAGTATCATCACAAGATGCAGTTCAAGACTTAATACCAGACCAAAATAAAACATATATAGCAGCACAAAACGGAAATGATATTACACTAACAATAGATGCAAATATTCAAACAATAGCAGAAAAATATTTGGAACAAGCATGTAAAGAAAATAAATGCTCAGATGGTGGAAATGTAATTATTATGGATCCTAGTAATGGAGATATCTTAGCTATGGCAACATATCCAGACTATAACTTAAATACACCATTCACACCAACAAATATTAGTGAAGAAGATTGGGAAAAATTAAGTTCAGAACAGCAAAATACAACACTTCAAACATTATGGAATAACAGAGCAATTACATCGACTTATGAGCCGGGCTCTGTATTTAAAATAATTACAGCAGCAGCAGGACTAGAAGAAAATATTGTAACAGAAGATCAAGCAAATGTTTTTAAATGTTCAGGCTATCAAAAAGTTGCAAATATGGAAATTGGTTGTTCAAATAAATCAGGACACGGTTCTCAAAGCCTTAGAGATGCATTAAAAAATTCTTGTAACCCTGCATTTATGCAATTAGGAAAAAAGATAGGAGCAGCTACTTTGTATCGCTACTATGATGCATTTGGCTTTTTCGATAAAACAGGATTTGCAAGTAGTGAAGAAGTTTCAGGAGTATTTTGGAAATTGCAAAATGTTGGCGAAGTAGAGCTTGCAACAATGTCATTTGGTCAAAGGTTTAGAATTACCCCATTACAAATGATTACAGCAGTTTCAGCAGTAGCTAATAACGGAGTATTAATGCAACCAAGAATTGTAAAAGAAATTACAAATACAGATACAGGAGCAGTAACATCAATAGAACCTACACAAGTTAGACAAGTAATATCAAAAGAAACTTCACAAAAATTATTAGATATGTTAAAAACAGTTGTTGAAGATGGAACAGGTAAATCAGCAAAAGTAAAAGGATATACAGTAGCAGGAAAAACAGGAACATCAGAACCAGACGACAATGACAATAGCAAATATGTAGCATCTTTTGCAGCATTGTCACCAGCAGAAAGTCCAGAAGTTGTAGTTTTGATAACATTATATGGACCAAGAGCAGGTAGTCATAGTGGTAGTGTAGTTGCAGCACCTGTTGCATCACAAATTCTTTCAGAAGTATTACCATATTTAGGAATACCATCAGAAATAACGGAAAGTGGTACAAAAAATAACAAAACAACAACTCTTCCAAATGTAGTAAATAAAACAGTTTCAGAGGCAAAGAAAAAGATAGAAAAAGCAGGATTCAATTGTAAAATATCAGGTAAAGAAACAGATATTGTAACTGAACAAATGCCAAGGGCAGGAACACCATTATTAAAAGACGCAACAGTATTTTTATACACACAAGGAAATGATACAAGAGTATCACAAACTGTACCAAATTTAAAAGGAATGACAATTTCAGAAGCAAAGTCAGCATTAAAAAAGAAAAACTTAAATATTAAAATAACAGGAAGCGGAGTTGTCACGAACCAAGACATTCCGGCAGGAACATCAGTAGAAGAGGGAACAGTTATAGTAGTAACACTGCAAAAAAAGTAAAGACCATAGGGGAGAAAATAAGAAGAATGCAAAATCTTTTAGAAGAAACAAAATATATAATGAAAAAGTATGGCATTACAGCAAATAAAGATTTAGGACAAAATTTTTTAATTGACGACAACATCGTAAATCAAATTGTAGAATCTAGTGATATAACAAATCAAGACTTGGTAATTGAAATAGGGCCAGGTCTTGGTACTTTGACAAAAAAAATACTAGATGTAGCAGGTTATGTAGTTGCAGTAGAATTAGACGATAGAATGGTAAATATATTAAAAGATAGATTTTCACTATATACAAATTTTGAACTACTACATGACGATATTTTAAAAGTAGATTTAAAAAAATTAATTGATGAAAAAAAAGGACAAAACACAAATGTAAAAATCGTTGCAAACTTACCATACTATATTACAACTCCAATTATAATGAAATTATTAGAAGACAAACTAGATAAAGTAGAAAGCATTACTGTTATGGTGCAAAAAGAAGTTGCAGATAGAATAACTGCATGCCCGGGAGAAAAGCTTTCTGGTGCAATTACATATAGCGTATACTATTATGCAAAGGCAGATGAAATATGTTTTGTTTCAAAAGATTGCTTTATTCCAGTGCCAAAAGTAGATTCAAAAGTAATTAGCTTAAGCATTAGAAAAGATGTGTCAGTAAAAGTAAAAAATGAGGAATTATTTTTCAAAATAATAAAGGCAAGTTTTATGCAAAGAAGAAAAACCTTGTTAAATGGGCTATTAAATGGCGGAATTATAAAAAATAAAGAAGAAGGAAAAAAGTTATTAGAAGAGTTACAACTTTCTGAAAATGTAAGAGGGGAAAGCTTAAAAATAGAGCAATTTGCACAAATTGCAAATAAATTGTGTAAATAATATGAAATAACAAAAAAATACTTGACTAAGATAAAAAATATGGGTATACTAAATACATAAAAGAACAGAAAAACACAAACAGGGATTACCAAATGTAGGAGCGACCACAGCAAAATTAAATGTAGGGGTGAACACAGCAAAATTAAATGTAGGGGCGACCATCGGTCGCCAGAGGTAAAGGAGAATATTCAAATGAAAAATCACAAAAGCCTTGAAACTGTAAGAGAGAGAGAGAGAGAGAGAGAGAGAGCTACAATTTAGTAAAATAGAGTTAAGCGAAAGAATCGCTTTATTTGTGATATATAAAGACAGACTATTTATGTAAAAATAAACAGCCTGTCTTTTTGCGTGCTTATTTATAAATGTACAAATTGTGTAATGTAATTATAATGTTTTTTCTATTCAAAAAATATTATTGGCTACATTGTAAAAGAAAATAACTATTGTAGGGGCCGACCATCGGTCGCCCGAGGAAAGAAAAAAACCAAAAAATTAAATGTAGGGGCGACCATCGGTCGCCCGAGATGGGAGGAAAATAAAAATGATAAGAAAAAAAGAAACAGGAATCACACTAATTGCGTTAGTTGTAACCATAATCGTTTTAATAATACTTGCAACGGTAAGTATAAATATGGTAGCAGGAAAAAATGGCTTAATAAAAAAAGCAGAGCAAGCAAGAGATGCATATGAAGAAAGCGCTAAAAGAGAAGAAGAGGGCTTAGATTCAATGGCAGAAGAATATGACTATTTAATGGAATTAAGGAAATTACCACAAGGACCAACAGGAAAACCATTAGTAGAGGGACTAACAGAAATACAAAAAAGAACAGTAAAGGCAGAAGATAAGTACGGAAAAGAAGTAACAGTGCCAAAAGGCTTTAAAGTAGTACCAGACTGTGGAACAACTGTAAGTGACGGGATAGTAATAGAAGATGCTGACGGAAATCAATTTGTATGGGTACCATGCACAGAGGGGCAGTATAAAAAGCACGAGTATAATAAACCAAATGTAAATGATACAGGTAGCTCAACAGTAGACGAAGGAACTAACCCATGGAAAACATATTATTACAGAAACTATACAGATTGGAAGGAAGAGTCAGATATAGAAACAAATAAAAAGAGCGTGAAAGAAAATGGCGGTTTTTATGTAGCAAGATTTGAGGCAGGAGTGCCAGAAGATGCACCATTTTATGCAAATGAAGAAAATGATTATAAATACCAAACAGCTGATTCTACAAATGGGAATAAATCGAAAAATGTAACTAAAGAAGGGGACAAAGATTTAAAACCAGTAAGTAAGCAGGGAGTACAAGCATGGAATTATATAAATCAAACAAATGCGGTAGAAGTATCAAAAAATATGTATAGTGGAGTAGAAAGTAGCTATGATGTAACAAGTCAGTTAATAGATGGAATAGCATGGGATAGAACAGTAGAATGGATAGCAAGTGAAGAAGGAAAAGAAAAAATAGTAACAGATAGTAAAGATTATGGAAATTATACCAATAATACAACACAATTAACAGAAGATGTCTTGTATGTACAGCATGTATTGGCAACAGTAAAAAGTGAACAAACGGGCACATCAGTTTGGGTAATAGCAAATAAATATAAAAAGGGACAGCCAAAATTAGGAACAGAAAACTTAACAGATGCAGAGGAAAGATTAAAATATACTGCAGCAGATTATACAAATGGTAGTAGTTATAACACAACAACACATACATTATCAAAATATATAGAATTATCAACAGGAGTAGTAGAGCAATTTAAATTAAAAAATATCTATGATATGGCAGGAAATATGTGGGAGTGGACAACAGAGACGGGTTACCATAGCACAAGCTCACCTACTACAACAACCGGTACGAAGTACGCGGTTCATCGTGGGGGTAGCTTTAACAACAACGGCACCAGCACTCCTGCTTCCTGTCGCGCTGGCAACGATGCAGTGTCTGGCGCCAACATCGTCCTTGGGTTCCGTGTCGTGCTTTATGTTAAGTAACACAAATACCACAAATTTCTGCCACTTTTGTGACAATTTATCAGAATAGGACGGTTTCCATTCTGTTAAATGTAATAAAGTGTGAAAAATGTAATAACGATTATATTATAAAGTTGACATGAGTTATTGAAACCTGTATAATATTGTAGTTATGTTACAAATGAGCATAAAATGCAAGAGTGTAATAAATTTTGTGTAAAACAAAAGATAGGTTTGTCACTTTTGTGATATTTTGGCAGAGAGGGTACAGTTCCCTTTTCTGCTAATTTTTTTTAAAATATATATTGACAAAATAAAAATTCGTAGTATAATAATATTGTAGGTCAAAGAAAGTCAAAGTCAGAAGCAAAGAATAAAAATAATATATAATCGAGGTGATAGAAATGCGAATGGCTGATATGATAGAGAATTTCATAAAAGAACTATTTGAAGATGATGACTACATAGAAATACAGAGAAATGATTTGGCAGAACATTTTAATTGTGTACCATCACAAATAAATTATGTTATAGCAACAAGATTCAAACCGACACAAGGCTATTATGTAGAAAGCAAGCGTGGTGGCGGAGGTTATATAGGTATTCGCAAAATTAATATTACTAAAAGTAATTATTTAATGCATATCATTTCAAACATTGGAAATCAAATTACAGCACAAGAAGTAGATATTTTTATTGGAAATTTTCTATCTTATGAAATTATTACGCAAAAAGAGGCCAAACTATTAAAAGTAGCAACGAGTGATAATGTGCTGACTGTACCGCAAGATATAAAAGATAGCTTGCGAGCGAAAATATTTAAAAATATGCTTTTAAACTTAGTAGAAGATTAAAAGTAAAATTAAGAAAGGAAGTAATATTATGTTATGTCAAAATTGTGGAAAAAATGAGGTTAATTTTAGATATACACAAATAATAAATGGAGTAAAAAAAGAAATGGCACTTTGTGATAAATGTGCAAGAGAGTTGGGACTAGAAAGTATAGATTTTAATATGCCAATTAACTTTTCTAGTTTCTTTACAGACTTTTTTCATGATACAGAAGGGTTCTTACCAAGTTTTACAAAAACAAATTTGTTAGAATGCAATAAATGCGGAATGACATTTGATGATTTCGCAAATACTGGAGAATTTGGTTGTGGTAATTGCTATATTACTTTTGCAGATAGAATATCACCTGTACTTAAAAATTTACATGGTTCTAGTAAGCATATAGGAAGAGAATATAAAGACTCAATAGACGAGTTAGAATACAATAAAAAACAATTTGAAGATTCTCAAAATAAAAAAGGTACCAAAAAGGAAACTACAGAAAAACAAGAAAAAGCAGAGCAAAAAGATAAATCAGAAATAGAAAAACTAAAAAAAGAACTACAAAAAGCAATAAAAGAAGAAAGATATGAAGATGCTGCAAAAATAAGAGACCAAATAGCAAAAATGTCGTAATGGGGCCTGACCCTTTTTCCCATTTTTGTCGCATTGGGGACAAGTCATAATATAATAAGGAGGAAAGTTATGGTAAATTGGTATTTGCAAAGTGGAAAAGATTCGGATATTGTAATTAGTTCAAGGATAAGACTTGCTAGAAATATTGAAAAATATCCATTTACAACAAAATGTTCTGAAAATGATTTTGAAAAGATGTTAGAAGAAATAAAGGAAATAACACCTAGTTTAGGATATGGACTTAAGTTTATTAAATTAAAAGATATTGACGATTTGAATATATTAAGTCTAGTTGAAAAACATATAATTAGCCCTGATTTTGCAGCAAAGAAAAATGCAAATGGTGCAATTCTAATAAGTGAAGATGAAAATATATGTATAATGATTAATGATGAAGACCATATTAAATTGCAGGTATTTAGTGCAGGGCAAGACCTAGAAAATTTAATGAATTTAATTATTGAAATTGACGAGAAATTAGGGGAGCTTGTTACTTATTCATATAGCAAGCAATTCGGTTTTTTAACAGTATCTCCTACAAATGTTGGTACAGGTATGAAAGCATCTGTTATGGTACATTTGCCAGCACTTGCTTTAACGGGAAACATAGCAAAAGTTCTTAATATTGTTAATAATTTTGGAATGAATATTAGAGGAATGTATGGGGAAACTTCACAAATTCAATCAGACATATATCAAATTTCAAACAATCAATCTTTAGGTTTGACAGAAGAAGAAATAGTTAAAAATGTAAAAACAATTATTGATAAAGTAATAGAGCAGGAAAGGCTAGCTAGAAAATATTTAACAAAAGATTCTTTGGAGTTAGAAAATAAAGTATATCGTTCTTTTGGAATTCTAAAATATGCGAAAAAATTATCACTTGACGAATGCAAAAGACTATTATCTGATGTTAAATTAGGAACAGATATGGGAATTATAAAAGAATTAGAAGATAGTAAAATAAGCAAATTAAACTTATATACAAAACCAGGAAATTTGCAAATATATTTAGGAAAAAAACTAGACGGATATGATAGAGATATTAAAAGAACAGAAGTAATAAAACAAATTTTGGAAAGTTAGTGATAATTTATTTTATAACATAATAAAAAAAGCCCTCCAATAAGGAGGGTAAGGAAAATAAGGTTTTCTTTATTGATCATCAAAGTCACAATCATCATCTTCTTCATTATAAGGTTCCACTCTAGTGTTTTCAAGTTCAACATCTGGTTTTTCTTTTTTGTAGTGAAAATAAAAATGAAAAACTTTTCTACTTTCTTCGATTTGTGAAGCAATGGTGTAAAGCCCATGGAAGATGATAACAGACGCAACTATTGCTGCGAAAGCTATGTCGTTATCGTTGAAAATGAACTTTCCGGCAAAGATAATCGCACCTTCAATCAAAAAGACAAGAAACCGCACAGCTTTTCCCTCCTTATTGGTTTTGTCTAAATTAGACAATGGCTCATGTCCCAAGGGGACTGTTAAAAAGTTAACTAGCGAAATTATATCACAGTTTTATAAATAATGCAAATATGAAAGGATGTGTAAAAAATATGGTATATAAATTTACAAATAGAGCAGAAAAAGCTTTAGAAATTGCAAGTGACCTTGCTATGGAATTAGGACATAATTACATTGGAACAGAGCATATTTTGTATGGTCTTTCAAAAGAGGGTACAGGCGTTGCAAGTAAAGTTTTGGAAACACAAGATGTAAATGCAGATAATATTATTTCTGAAATAGAGGTTTTAATTGGAACAGGAGAACCTTTATCAGATGAAGATGCAGTTTCTTTTACTCCAAGAAGTAAAAGAGTTATTGAAAATGCATTTGTTGAGGCGAGAAAACTTGGCTCTGAATATATTGGAACAGAACATTTATTAATTGGTATTATGCGTGAGGGAGATAGTGTTGCAGTTAGAATTATGATGAATTTAGGAGTAAATCCTCAAAAGTTATATAATCAAATTGTAAATGTTATAAATGAGGAAAATAACGCTGTAAATAATGCAAGACCAACAAATGGAAAAGGTAAAGGTAGTTTTAATCAAACAGCTACTTTAAACCAATTTGGCACAGACCTCACAAAACAAGCAGAAGAGGGCAAACTTGATCCTGTTATTGGTAGAAAAAATGAGATAGAAAGAGTTACACAAATTTTATCAAGAAGAACAAAAAATAACCCTTGTTTAATTGGTGAGCCGGGTGTAGGAAAGACTGCTGTTGTAGAGGGACTAGCAGAAAAAATTATCGCAGACGATGTTCCAGAAATGTTAAAAAACAAAAGAGTTGTAAGTCTAGATATTTCAAGTATGGTAGCTGGTGCTAAATACAGAGGAGATTTCGAAGAGAGAATTAAGAAATGCTTATCAGAGGTAAAAAAAGCAGGAGATGTTATTCTATTTATAGATGAAATTCATACGATTGTTGGTGCAGGCTCTGCAGAGGGAGCTGTTGATGCTGCAAATATTTTGAAACCTCTTTTAGCAAGAGGAGAAGTTCAAGTAATTGGCGCTACTACTTTAAATGAATACAGGAAATATATTGAAAAGGATAGTGCATTAGAAAGAAGATTTAGTCCTGTTACAGTAGGAGAGCCAACTATGGAAGAGACTATTCAAATTTTAGAGGGCATACAAGATAAGTACGAAGCACATCACAATGTTAAAATAACACCAGAGGCTATTAAAGCTGCTGTGGAGCTATCTGTTAGATATATTAATGACAGATTCCTACCAGATAAAGCTATAGATTTGATAGATGAGGCTGCATCTAGAGTTAAAATGAGAACATATACAATGCCAGATAGTATTAAGACATTAGAGGACAAGATAGCAAGTTTAGATAAAGATAAACAAGATGCTATTCGTATGCAAAATTTTGAAAAGGCAGCAAATTTAAGAGATAAAGAAAAAGAGCAAAAGGAAAAATTAGAAAAAGAAAAAGAAAAGTGGGAAAATAAAAATACAAGGAGTGTAACAAATCTTGTAGCAGAAGATATAGCAGAAGTTATTAGTAGTTGGACAAACATTCCTGCAAATAAAATTACACAAGATGAAAATGAAAAATTAAAACATCTTGAAGAAACACTTCATAAAAGAGTTATTGGACAAAGTGAAGCAGTTTCAGCTGTCGCAAAAGCTATAAGACGCGGTAGGGTAGGTTTAAAAGATCCAAATAGACCAATCGGATCATTCCTATTTTTAGGACCAACAGGTGTTGGAAAAACTGAACTTTCAAAGGCACTAGCTGAAAGTCTTTTTGGAAATGAAAATAGCATGATTAGAATAGATATGTCTGAATATATGGAGCCACATTCTGTATCAAAACTAATAGGTTCACCTCCAGGATATGTTGGATATGATGATGGCGGACAATTAACAGAAAAAATTAGAAGAAAACCATATGCAGTTATTTTATTTGATGAAATTGAAAAAGCACATCCTGATGTTATGAATATGTTACTTCAAATATTAGATGATGGAAGACTTACAGATGCAACAGGAAGAACTGTTAACTTTAAAAATACAGTAATTATTATGACATCAAATATTGGTGCAAGGTTAATTACGGATAAAACTACATTGGGCTTTTCAAATGCAAGTAATACAGATGAATCAAGGCAAAAAGAATATGAAAATACTAAAAAAGATGTTATGAGTGAATTAAAAAAGCAATTTAGACCTGAATTTATTAATCGTATTGACGAAATTATAGTGTTCCATAAATTAAATGATGAAGACATTAAACAAATTATAGATATTATGCTTAAACAAGTACAAAGCAGACTAAAAGAGCAAAATATTGATATAGAATTTGACGATAGTATTAAAGAATATTTATCTAAAAAAGGAATTGATACAAATTATGGTGCAAGACCACTAAAAAGGGCAATACAGAGTAATATAGAAGATAAAATAGCAGAGGCTATTTTAGATGGAAAAATAGTAATTAATAAAAAAGCAACTATATTTGCGGAAGATGAAGAAGTAAAAATAAAATAAATATAAAAATAACAAAAAGGAAGGTAATTCACCCTCCTTTTTTGTTTATTCTTTATTCATATAATAATTCTTTTGTACTTTCAAAATCAATGTCTCCGCCTATTATTTCTCCTGTTGTTGCATCTACAAAATAAGAAAAATATTCATATTCAAATTCATTGTATTCACCATCAGGTTCTGGTATATCATATCTTAAAGTAACAACATATGCTTTTCTAATATGTTTTTCTACCCTGTAACTAATGATATCTTCTACTAGATATGTTCCTCGAAGTTGATTATAAAAATGTTCATAATCTTTAGTTCTAAAATATGCTATACCATTTGTTCCAACTATATTTAATTCAATTTTTATATCTTTTATATCATATTTTGTTTTAATTTTTTGTTCTTCTTCTAAAGCAATATTTTTAGCTTGTTCTTCTGTTATTTCAATTGGATTATCCTCATATTTTGAATAGCCTACTGTAAATGAACAAATTTCATTTGTTTTAGGTACAAAACCTATACGAATAGCCCCATATGGACAAATAAGTCCATCGTATGTTTTAAGAAAATCTACATATAATCTTATACATCTTTCATCTTTTAAATCTTCAAAGTTATATCTTGTTGCTTTTACTCTTACATGAGTATAGTCACTTAAATCATATCCATATTTTTCACATAATTTTTTTGCTTGTTCTTTAGCTTCTTCATCTGATATTTTGATTGGTTCTACTTTTTTATCTTCAACACTCCTAAATTCTACACTAAAGCATCGTGTATCTTTTGCATTAATTGAAATTGTATCATCTTTATTTGTTTTTAAAAACCATACTAAACCATAATCTTCTGAACTATTTATAAGTTCTGCACTTTGTATTTCTTCATCTTCATGTTCATATTTTATTAGTAATTCTTTTGCTTGTTTCTTAGCTTCTTCTTCGGAAATTACACTTTCTCTTTCTTGTTTCGCTATTGCATATTCTTTTGCTCTTTCATCACTATAAAATCCTACTGTTTTTTGAGGTTGCTTGAATATTTTTTTAGATACCGTAGCCCCTGCATATACTATACCAGCACTTACTGATATTATTGCACAAGCTACTGTAACCATTTTTAATATTGAATATTGTTTCTTTTTCCTATGTGGTATGGTTTGTATACATTTTTTAAATTTTTCTGGAATTTCTGTTGTTATATTTACATCATGATATATCCTTTTTTCTATTTCATAATATTGATTTTCTTCTACATTATTCATATAATTTTTTTCCTCCTTTTATATTATCCTTGATTTTTTGTAATACTCTAAATCTTTTAGTTCTAATTGTATTTTCATTTAAGCCCATTATTTCTGATATTTCTTTATCAGTAAATTTTTCCATGTAGTACAATATCATTATGATTCTATCTTCATATTTTAAGTTTTTACAAAAAAAATTAAAATCTAATAACTGTTCTCTATTTTCTATTTCTGAACAATCTATTATTTCTTCATTTTCTATTTCCTCGAATGATATTAATTTTTTTCTACTCTTGTTTCTATATATGTTATTACTTTGATTAACTAAAATTTTGATAATCCATTTTTTAAAACTTATTGGTTTTTTTAAAGTTTTAATATGTTTAAAAGCAATTATCATAGTTTCTTGTACTGCATCACATACATCATCATCATCTTGTAATCTGGATTTTGCAATCTTATATAAATCATTTTCAAATAACAATACAAGATTTGTAAAAGCATTTTCATCACCATTTTGTGCTTTTTTTACTAATTCCTCCATTTCTTCTCCTTTTTATATTATTTATTTAAGTTTTGTTATAAACCCACTTCTATTTATATGATGTTTTTTATGTATAAAAAAATTTCATTTTTTTCATTTTTTATAAATTTTAATTTTATCTTAAAAATACAAAAATAAAAATATATTGGTTAGTTATAAAAAATTACATTTTATTAGTATTAATTTTTGGCGGAAAGTGATATAATCATTTATGAAAAGCAAATATGATATTTAGGAGTGATTTTGTGAAAAAGAATATATTTATAATAGGTGTAATTTTGATAATCATATTTTTAGTAATATCAAATTTATTTTTAATTCTTATGCACAAGCAAATTAAAGAGGAAGCATCTCTTAATATGAAAGGTGGGTATTGGGTAAATAAAACATTAAGAATTACTAATTTAGATGTTTATAAACATAATAGTACATATGAAATATTCGTTGAGGGAAAACATAACAAAGAAGAATTAATTAAAATTATTGATTTTATATCATATATGAATTGTACTAACATTGATAATGAAGCAGAGTTAGTTGATATTCAAATGAAAGAAAAAAAGTATAGATTATCTACTTCTGGATCCGAAGATTATAATGAAATAAAGCAAAATTTTAACAATACTGATGTACAATATTTGGTTAATTTACATTATAGCCAACAAACAGGTCTTGTCGATTTAATTGAAATAATTGAACTTTAAAATATCTCTATCATCTGTTGAAACTACTAATTTATTTCTTATATCTCTGTTTTCTTATTTATTCAGTATTAAACTTATACAATGTAAACAAGATAATAACTATAACAATATTAACCATATTAAATATACCGATATATTTAAATATATCACTTTCCATCATTTCGGTTAATATTGAGAAAGCAGTATCCCCAGCCTCTCCTATTTTTCCTGTATCTTTTATACATATAATATTATCGAAGTACACAATTTTAAAGTACGGTCTAAAAAATGATTTTGGTATAATTGCAACAAGAACTCTTGAATCCTTTGGTAATTCAAATCTTTCCTTTAGAATTTCACTTTTCTCATTGTCTATAAATACAATTCTGTTAGACAAAGCTATTATATTAACAATTACTGTTGACACAATTAATACCCAGATTATTATTCGTACTTTTTTCATAAGAATTATCACCTTTGTTAATTATATAATAGATTGTATATTTTTTCAATAAGGGTTACATAGTGATTTCATAGATTGCTACAAAGAGGTAGGAAATTATTCTTTTAACTGTAAAACTGATGGTGACGGTTGGACCACCATTGGTATGCCTTTTAATGTTGGGGATGGAGAGATAAAAAAATAGGGGAAGAAAAGACATAGCAGGAGAAAAAATGTGATTGGTAAAATATTCAATAGGTTTTAAGACCAGAAGTGTCAGTACAAAAGTCTTATAGGCTAAGAGCAAACCACCCATTTTATGGGTGGTTATTATTTAAATTGGATTTACATGTACTATTGTTTTGTATATATTTTCTAAAGTAGTTATATCATTTTCTAATTGGTCTGCAAGTTTGTGACTATCAAATGTAGGCATATTTCCATCTACATAAATAGAAAGGACAACGATATGCTGATATCCTACAGGAGCAGATGAGATATTATCTGTCTTTTGTATTTGAGGATATTTTTTAATAATGCCTTTAATTAAGTTTTGAGTATTATCGTCAATAGAAATATCCATCAAAACATTGTAACTTTCAATAAAAATTTTAAGCCCTGTAGTAAAAATCCAAATTGAAATACCAATTCCAACTATTCCATCAAACCAATAGATATTTAGTAAACTTAAAAGAACTGAAATTAAAGTAAAACTTGTTACTATACAATCATTCTTATGGTCTTTTTTGTTTGCATCTAATAATATATTATGAAATTTTTTTGACAAACGGTTTGTATATAGGTATAAGGCTAGCTTTATAACAATTGTAGCTATACATACTAAAACCAAAAACCAAGAAAAAGTGAGTTTATCTTGATTTATTAAAGAAAATATAGAATCATATAGTAATTTTAATGATACTACCATCATGGAAATACTAATGAAAAGAGAAAAAATGTATTCTGCTTTTCCATGACCAAAATTATGAGTTTTGTCACCTGGCTCACTTGCAATTTTGTTACCAATAAAAGTCATAAGTGATGCAAATATATCACTTGCACTATTTGCTGCATCAGCAATCATTGCTTGACTATTACTCATAAAACCTACTATCGCCTTTATAACCAATAAAAATATATTACCAATGATACCTAATATACCGGCTCTTTTTGTTACTTCGAATCGTTCCATAAAAATTCCTCTCAAAAATAAAAGTCTAAAATCCATTATATCATATATATGAATTTTAGCAAGTATAAATGCTAAAATTGTAGTATAATTTAATTTATACAAGCAGTCAACAAAAAAATATAAAAACAAATTTTCGCAAAAACTATTGATTTATAATAAAAACAATGATACAATTTTAACATCATTTATTTAAGTGAGGTGATAATATGTTAAATGATAGAAAGGAAAATCTAGAGTTTAAAGCACTATTAGCACAAATAGATGAATTATTAACCGATATAAAAAAAGAACAAATAAACGAACGAAAAATTGTAGAACAAAACCACAAAGTAAACATGAAGAAATTTACAAAACTTATAGATTATTGTGAAATTTGCGATATGACAAACAAAATCTTTGAAAAAAGAATTTCTAACATTGAAAAAATTTTGTACGAGGTATTTAAAAGCTAATCTTAAAATGGCAGAAAAAGGAATGTCCCTTTTCTGCCATTTTTTAAAATTCTATTGTAATCATTAAATATTTGTAATAAAATAATGCATGAACAGAGTACAAAGGAAAGGAAAAATTATATGAAAAAGACATTTAGATTTTATATAGCCCTATGGGGAGCAAAAGTAGGAACAGGTATATTAAAGTTATTTAGAAGAAATGCATCATATTTTCCAGGTAAATTTGCATTAACAGTTTGTCCAAAATTTTTAGGAATGATAGATAAACCAGAAAAAATTATAGGAGTAACTGGAACAAATGGAAAAACTACTGTATGTAATATTTTAATTGATATTTTACAAAAAAATGGTTATGATGTAGTAAATAATAGATTAGGCTCAAATGTAGATGCAGGTATTGCTACAAGCCTAATAGGAGGAGCAAATTTTTTAGGAAAAACTAATAAAAAAGTTGCAGTATTAGAAATTGACGAAAGAAGTTCTAGAAGAATTTACCCATATATAACACCAACATATATTGTATGTACAAATATTTTTAGAGATTCTGTTAAAAGAAACGCACATACAGAATTTATTGTAAATATTATTAATTCTGCAATACCAAAAGAATCAAAACTTATTTTAAACGCAGATGATTTAATTTGCTGTGGTATTGGACCTGAAAATAAAGAAAAAGTATATTTTGGAATTGGCAAGCAAGACACAGATGTAAAAGAAACTAAAAATAGAATTAGAGATATTAGGACATGCCCTGTTTGTGATGGTAAGTTAGAATATGAATATATGCGTTATCATCACATTGGCAAAGCCCATTGTGTAAATTGTTCTTTTGCATCACCAGAAAGTGATTATTTAGGAACAAATATTGATTATGAAAACAAGACTATACAAATAAAAATGAAAGATAAAATCGAGACATATCATTTAATACATGATAATATAATTAATATTTATAATATGGTAGCTGCAATAGCAGTACTTACTGAATTTGGAATAAATGCGCAAGACCTAAAAAAATCTTTTGAAGATTACAAAATTGTGGAATCAAGGTATTCTGAAGAAACTGTAAATGGTAAAAAAATTATTTTATATCTATCAAAAGGTCATAATTCAATAGCATGTTCAAGAACTTTTGATTATATTAAGAGTCAACAAGGTAATATTGCAATTATGCTAAATATGGACGATTTTCATGATGCAAGAGATTCAACAGAAAATATAGCATGGATATATGATGCAGATTATGAACTATTAAATTCTGATAATATAAAACAAATTATTATTGGCGGACCGCGTATGAGAGACCACTATTTGAGATTGCTTTTAGCAGGTGTTCCAAGAGAAAAAATAAGTTATGAAAAAGATAAAGTAGAAGCGGTAAAACATCTTGATGTAAAAAATATAGATAAAATATTTGTACTTTATGATGTTTATAGTTTGCCAATAGCAAAAAAAGTAAGAGATAAAATTGAGGAAAAAATAAAATTAGAAACGAGTAGCGAGAGGTAAGAATATGAAAATAGAAATTTTATTTCCGGAAATATGTAATCTATATGGAGATTTGCAAAATATAGAATATTTAGCAAAATGCTTGCCAGAAGCAGAAGTAGTTAACACAAGCTTAGAAGATGAGCCACAATTTGTAACACAAAAAGTAGATTTAATATATATGGGTACAATGACTGAAAAGGCTCAAGAAAAGGTAATAAAAAAGTTACTACCATATAAAGAAAAGTTACAAGAATTAATTGAAAATAATACTGTATTTTTATTTACAGGAAATAGCTTTGAGGTATTAGAAAAATACATAGAAACAGATGATGGAGAAAAAATAGAAGCATTAGGAATTTTTGATGTATTTGCCAAAAGGCAAATGTTAAATAGATATAGTGGGCTAATATTAGGAAAATTAGACGATATAGACATTGTAGGATTTAAAACTATTTTTAGCATGACTTACGGAGATAATCAAAACGGCTATTTTATTAAAGTAGAAAAAGGAATTGGAATAAATAAAAATAGTAATTTAGAGGGTATAAGAAAAAATAATTTTATAGGAACTTATATAACAGGACCACTACTTATATTAAATCCGCTGTTTACAAAGTATTTAATAGGCTTAATGGGTGTAGACAATCCAAAATTAAAGTATGAAGAAGAGATTATGGCAGCATATGAAGATAGAATAAAAGATTTTAAAAACCCAAAGATAAAGTAAATTATTGAAAAATATATAAAACTATGATATAAAATAATTAATAAAAAATATAGAAAGATTATTATGAAGAATATTAAAGATTATAATTTAGAAGACTTGCAACAAGAATTATTACAATTAGGAGAAAAAAAGTACAGAGCAGAGCAAATTTTTAAGTGGATATATGTAGACAAAGTAAAAGAATTTGATGACATGACAAATTTGCCTGTAACTCTAAGAGAAACCTTAAAACAGAATTATACTATGTGTAATTTTAAAATCTTAAAAAAGCAAGAAGCATCAGATGGTACAAAAAAATATTTATTTGATGTATTAGATGGAAATGCAATAGAAACGGTTTTAATGGAATACCATCATGGGAAAACAATATGTGTTTCTTCTCAAATTGGCTGTAAAATGGGATGTAAATTTTGCGCATCAACAGGAATTAAGTTTGCAAGAAATTTGTTAGCAGGAGAAATAGTAGAGCAAATTTTAGCTGTAGAGCAAGATCTAGGAGAAAATATATCAAATATTGTATTTATGGGAATAGGAGAGCCATTTGATAATTATGACAATGTAATGAAAGCAGTTAGAATTATAAATAACCAAAAAGGTTTAAATATAGGAGCAAGACATATAAGCATCTCTACAAGTGGACTAGTTCCACGCATTTATGATTTTGCAAACGAAGATTTACAATGCACTCTTTCTATTTCACTACATAGTACAAACAACGAAAAAAGAAGTAGTATGATGCCTGTAAATAATGTTTATCCAATAGAAGAATTAATGAAAGCATGTAAATATTATATAGACAAGACAAATAAAAGAATTTCTTTTGAATATGCACTTGCAAAAGATAATAATGATAATTTAGAAGATGCAAAAGGGCTAGTAAATTTATTAAAGGGAATGTTATGTCATGTTAATTTAATTCCTATTAATAAAATAGAAAATGGAAATTATATAAAAAGTACAAATGAAAATATAATTAGATTCAGAGATTACTTAAATGATCATGGTATTGTGGCTACAATTAGAAGAGAACTAGGTTCAGATATTGACGCTGCATGCGGACAGTTAAGAAGAAAAAATTTAAAAAACCAGGAGGAAAATTAAAGTATGGTTTTTGCTAAAACAGACATTGGCAAAGAAAGAGAACAAAATCAAGATTATTACTATATTCCAGATGCAAATGATGACATAAAATTATATATATTAGCAGATGGAATGGGCGGATATAAAGGAGGAGAAATAGCAAGTAAGCTTGCTACTGAATCTGTAAAACAATATATTTACGATAATTTTGAAACAACAGAAAAACAAAAAGAGGGAATTCTAAAATTAGTTAAAGATGCTATTTCATATGCAAATTTTAAAGTATATGAAAGATCAAAACAAACAGAAGATTTAGGTGGAATGGGTACTACTTTGGAAGTTTGTTTAATATATAATAATAAGGCATATATTGGACATATAGGAGACAGTAGAATTTATAGAATTAGAAAAGGACTTATTAGGAGATTAACAAAAGACCATAGTTATGTACAAAAATTAATAGAAGACGGGAAAATTACAAGACAAGAAGCTTTGACACATCCAAAAAAGAACATGTTAACAAAAGCATTAGGATGTACACCTTATGTAGAACCAGATATTAGAGCAAGAAATATTGAACAAAATGATATTTTAATAATGTGCTCAGATGGTTTAACAAATATGATATCGGAAGAAACAATTTGTGAAGTCGTAAGAGAAAATCCAAATGTAGCAGCAGATGAATTAATAAAAAGAGCAAATCAATCAGGTGGCTATGACAATATTACTGTTGTTATAATCATGTAAGGAGAGAGAAAGTTATGGAATTAGAAGGAAGAATAATAGCAAATCGTTATGAATTGTTAAAGAAAATTGGAAATGGCGGGATGGCTACAGTTTATAAAGCAAAAGATATGGTTTTAAAAAGATTTGTAGCAATAAAAATTTTAAGAGATGAGTTTACAACAGACCAAGAATTTATTAGGAGATTTAATATAGAGGCACAAGCTGCAGCATCACTTGCTCATCCTAATATTGTATCTATTTATGATGTAGGAACTGAAGACAATATTTACTATATCGTAATGGAACTAATACAAGGAAAAACATTAAAGCAAATTATAGATGAAGATGGGGTACTTCCTTGGAAATGGTCTTTGAACATAGCTATTCAAATTGCATCTGCATTAGAAACTGCTCACAAAAATAATATTATTCATAGAGATATTAAACCACACAATATTATTATTACAGAAGATGGAATCGCAAAAGTAACTGATTTTGGAATTGCAAAAGCAGTATCTAATTCTACAATAACAGCATTTGGAACTACAATAGGTTCCGTACATTATTTTTCACCAGAACATGCAAAAGGTGGATTTACTGATGCTAAATCAGATATATATTCGCTAGGAATAGTAATGTATGAAATGTTAACAGGTAGAGTTCCATTTGATGCAGACACACCAGTCTCTATAGCATTAAAACATATGCAAGAAGAGCCAGTAGAGCCAATAAAATTAAACCCAACTATACCATATTCAGTAAATAAAATTATATTAAAAGCAATAAAAAAGGATAGCAGTTTGAGATATCAAAATGCTACAGATATGCTTAAAGATTTAGGAATGGCACTAAAAAATCCAGACGGAAACTTTGTACAAGATACAAGAAATACAGCATATACACAAGTAGTACCAACTCTTTCAGATGAAGAAATTAAAATAGAAAATATAAAATCAAAGACTGCAAATTCAAATGCAGAAGGAAAAGATGCCCAAAAAGAAAAGAAAGTATCATTTTTTGCAAAACATCCTGCTATGAAAGTACTATTGATTATACTTATTATTATATTAATTCCAGTAGCCGGATTCTTTGGAACAAAGGGAATACTAAATATAGGTAGAGAAAAAGATGTAGATTTACCAAACTTTGTAGCAATGACAAGGCAAGAGGCACAAACAACAGCACAAAAATTAAATCTAGAATTACAAATAGAAGAAAGATATGATAAAGAAGTAGAGCTAGATAAAGTTATTTCACAAGAGCCAGGCTACATGGAAAACTATAAAATAAAAGAACATTCAACAGTAAAATTAGTTATTAGCAAAGGAACAAGCGTGAAGAATGTACCAAAAGTAGTAGGAGAAACATACGAAGATGCAGTAAGCCTTATAGAGCAAAATGAGTTGATTGTGGAAAAAATAGAAGAATCAAGTGACAAGGTAGAAGCAGGCTATGTTATTAAACAAGAGCCAGCAGAGGGTTCAGAGCTAAATGCAGGAGATAGCGTAAAAGTTTATGTAAGTACAGGAATTAAACAAATTACAATGGAATATGTAATTGGTCAAAACGAGCAAGATGCTAAAAAAACACTAGGAGATTTAGGTTTTGAAGTAGTTATCGTATATGAAGAAGATACATCAAAAGATGATGGAACTGTATTAAAACAAAGTATTGATACAGGAGAAACTGTAAATAGTGGAACAAAAGTAACATTAACAGTAAATAAAATAGAAAAATTAAAAGAGGGAACAGTAAATATTAATTTAATGTCATTACTAGGTGGAACAACTTCACCAGATTATTATGGTACTGAAACAGTACAAGTAGAGATAAAAGTAAATGAAGAAACTGTATATAAAGAGTCACATAGCAGAGATACAGAACAAATTTCACAAGTAATAACAGGAAAAGGAACAGTTACAATTAAAGTATTTGTAGACGGAGTAAGAAAAGCTCAAAAAACACTTAACCTAAATAGTGAAAATCCAGTATTAAATATAGATTAAAAACATCTAATAGGGCGTAAAATTCTAAGTTTATTTGCTTGGAGTTTTGCGTCTTATTATGAAATACAATAAGGAGAGAAAAATTGCCAAAAGGAATTATAATTAGTAATATATCAAATTTATATCATGTGGAAACAGAAGATGGTAAAATATATAGCTGTAACGCAAGAGGAAAATTTAAAGTAGATGATATAAGCCCTGTTGCAGGAGATAAAGTAGAAATTGAAATAATAGATATGGAAGCGGGTTTAGGCGTTATTAATAAAATAGAAGATAGAGTAAGCTATATAAAAAGACCTAAAATAGCAAATATCTCACAAATTATATTAGTAGTGTCAATGAAATTGCCAAAGCCAGATTTAGAGCTTTTGGACAAACAACTAGCTTACAGTGAATATATGAGGATAAGTCCAATTATTGTACTAAACAAAGTTGATTTAGAAAGTGAAAACAAAATAGAAGAAATTGCAAAAACATATGAAAAAATAGGGTATACTGTTATAAAAACAGTTGCAAAAGATGGTGTTGGAATAGAAACTTTAAACAAAATTTTAAAGCAAAATATAACTGCTTTTTCTGGAAATTCAGGTGTGCGGAAAATCTACATTAATTAATAGCATATTTAACAAAGATATAACCAAAGAGGGTATTATAAGCCAGAAAAATCAAAGGGGAAAAAACACAACAACACAAGTAAGATTATATAAACTAGACGAAAAAAGTTATATAGCAGATACACCAGGCTTTGGAGCATTTGACATATCAGAAATAGCAAGCACAGACTTATGCCACTATTTTATCGAATTTGTTCCATATATAGAAAGTTGTGAATTTATAGGCTGTAGCCATGTAAAAGAAGAAAACTGTGGAGTAAAAAAAGCGGTAGATGAGGGAAAAATATCAATGCAAAGATATGAAAGATATTGTAAGATATATGAAGAATTAAAACAAAAGGAGGAAAAAAGATGGTAGAAATATCTACATCAATTTTAAGTATAAAAAAAGAAAACGCAATAAAAACATTATATAATTTAGAAACTGCTAAAACAGACTATTTTCATATTGATGTGATGGACGGAAAATTTGTTCCAAACAATACAAATGATGTAATGCTAGAATATTGTGAGTATTTGTCTAGTATTACAAATGTGCCATTAGATGTACATTTAATGGTAGAAGATGTAGAACAGTACATAAAAAGTTATTTAGTATTTGAACCAAATATAATAACAATTCACTTTGAGGCTGTAAAAAATAAAGAAAAGTTAAAAGAATATGTAGATTTAATAAAACAAAATAATTGTAAAGTTGGAATAAGTATTAAGCCAGATACAAAAGTAGAAGAAATATACGAAATATTGCCATATATCCATATGGTATTAGTTATGACAGTAGAGCCCGGAAAAGGTGGACAAAAATTAATTCCAGAAACAATAGAGAAAATAAAAACATTAAAAAAATATTTAGACGATAATGGTTTAGAGGTAGATATTGAGGCAGATGGAGGAATTAATTCCCAAAATTTAAAAACTCTTGTAGATGCAGGATGTAATATTGTTGCTATAGGAACTGCAATCACAGATTCAAATGATTACAAAAGTGAGATACAAAAATTAAAGGAACTTGCATAAAGTTTATTGACAATATAAAAATTAGTGATAAAATGTTTATATTAAAAGATAGATTAAAAAAAAACCGCCATTGGTATTTTTATTTTAATCTATTTTTTTTATTTATATTTGGAGGAAGTAAGAAATGAAAACGAAGTATATTTTTGTAACAGGTGGAGTTGTATCAGGTTTAGGTAAAGGTATTACAGCAGCATCTTTAGGAAGACTACTAAAAAATAGAGGGTATAAAGTAATAAATCAAAAATTTGACCCATATATTAATGTGGATCCTCGGAACCATGAGTCCATACGAACATGGAGAAGTTTTTGTTACAGATGATGGTGCAGAAACAGATTTAGATTTGGGGCATTATGAAAGATTTACAGATGAAAACTTAAATAAAAATTGTAGTATTACAATGGGAAAAATTTATCAAGAAGTAATAGAAAGAGAAAGAAGAGGAGACTATTTAGGAAAGACAGTACAAGTTATACCACATGTTACAAACATGATAAAAGAAAAAATATATTCTTTTGAAAACAAAGATGTTGATATTGTAATCACTGAAATCGGCGGTACAGTAGGAGATATAGAAGGCTTATCTATAATAGAGGCAATAAGACAAGTGGGACTAGAAAATGCACCAGAAGATGTAATATATATTCATGTTACATTACTCCCATATATTTGTGGCTCAAATGAATTAAAATCAAAACCAACACAGCACTCTGTAAAAGAATTGCAATCATTTGGTATTAAGCCAGATATTTTAGTATGCCGTACAGAAATAGATATACCAGATAATTTAAGAGAAAAAATTGCACTATTTTGTAATGTAAGAAAAGAAAGTGTTATTGCAAATAAGACAGCATCTTGCTTATATGAAGTTCCACTTATGCTAGAAAAAGAGGGCTTAGCACAAGCTGTATGTAATCATTTAAAATTAGAAAAATGTACTCCAAATAATACTACATGGGAAAAAATGATAGATAAAATTAATAATTTATCAAACGAAGAAATAACCATAGGAATTGTTGGAAAATATGTAAGGTTAGAAGATTCGTATATATCTATTATAGAAAGCCTAAAACATGCAGGAGTAGAAAATAATGTAAGAGTAAAAGTAGAGTTAATCGATTCGGAAACTATTACACAAGAAAATGTAAAAGAACAGCTAAAAAAATGCAATGGACTTATTGTACCAGGCGGGTTTGGAAATAGAGGAATAGAGGGAAAAGTGCAAACAATAAAATATGCAAGAGAAAACAAAATACCATTCTTAGGCATTTGCTTAGGAATGCAAATGGCAGTTGTGGAGTTTGCAAGAGATGTTTTAAACTTAAAAAATGCAAATTCAGAAGAATTTGATGAAATCTGTAAAGATCCTGTAATTCATATAATGTATGACCAAAAAGATGTGACTAAAAAAGGTGGAACAATGAGACTTCGGAAGTTATCCTTGCAAAATAAAGAAAGGAACACTTGCAGAAAAAGTATATAAAAAAGAACAAATAGAGGAAAGACATAGACATAGATTTGAATATAACAATAATTATAAGGAACAAATGGAAAGCGCGGGGTTAATAGTATCAGGTACATCACCAGACGGAAAATTAGTAGAGATTGTAGAAATAAAAGACCATCCATATTTCATTGCTACACAGTTTCACCCAGAATTTAAGTCAAGACCAGATAGGCCAGCACCACTATTTATAGAACTTGTAAAAGCATGCAAAATGGCACATTAGGGACAAAGCCCTTTTGTGCCATCTTTTTATTTAAATATTATTCTATTCTTTGCTTACATTTTCTTCTAATGGTTTTCTGTTTATTAAATTAAATACAGTAATACCAAATCCAAGCATTGTTATAATGAATGTTACAATACCGCCAACATATGGAATAATTCCAATTAAGCTAACAACTAAAACAACAAGTGCAGTTGAAATAACAAATAAGATATTGCTATTTTGTTTATTTAATTTGTCAAGTATTAATTTTGAACATGCCATTCCAAAAACTGTTTTAGATATTGTTAATGCAAGAATGTATGTTACGATTACAGCTAAAGAAACTCCAATAGCTAATCCACCTGTAATAATTAATAATGCAAAAGCACCAATAATTAATATAATAGATGCAAGAAGTCCAACACCAAAAGATAAAACTGATTTTTTCTTTAAGATTGTACCAGCTTTTTCTTTGAACTTTGGTGCAAGCCAAATTGTAAATAGCACAACAGCTAAAGAATATAAAACAGCTGTTAGAACACTGTTAATATAAGAAATAGCTAAATCTGCAGCACTAGGCTCAATAGGAGTTACTTCGTCAAATTTTGTTTCTCCACCTACAGCTCCCTCTGGTATAGAAAATTGTCTATCAGATGAATAATTTAAGTTTCCTGTAATTAATTCTGTAGCATTTTCAGGGAAAACTAAATTAGATGTAGCAAGATAAGCATCTCTTTTTATTTGACCATTAATATAAACATTATCTGCTCCAAGTCTAATATCTCTTGCAACAACAGCATTATCATCTAATGTAAAACTTCCAGAAACAGCGTACAAGTCGTAGCAAACGCCTTCCATAGTAATGTTTTGCGCAAAAGCAAAAATGCTACCATGAATATATGCTTCTTCTGCAATAGTAATATTATTACCAAAAGCAAACAAGTCTCCACCAATTTCACCTGTGATAGTAATGTTTTTACCAAATGCAAATGCATTTCCATCAACAATATTATCAATTAAAACAGTGTCATTAAATTTGTAAACATCAGATGCAATATATGTACCATTTTCTTCTGTGCTATCTTCTACACCATCAGTCCTAGGCTCTATACCTTCATTTGTTGCAATACATATTGGTGTTAAAAGTAAAATTGTTACTAAAAAAAGTAACACAATTTTTAATGTGTTTTTCATATATAAAAAACCTCCTCCTTATATAATTTCAATAATACTATATAATGTAAGTCGGTATTTGTCAATAACAAAATTTAAGTATTTTTTGAAGTCTTTGCTGTAAAGTAGATACATTCAGAGTTTCCACTAACTTTTTGTAATTGAACTTTATCTAAATTACATTTACCATCTTTTTGATATATACAATTTGAAGAACAATTTATATTAATCAAGAAAAACACCTCATAACATATTATGAAGTGTTTTTGACAAAATATTCATAAATTTTTACAATATTTTTGAATAGAGCAACTTTCACATTTTGGAGAGCGAGCAGTACATGTATTTCTTCCATGCCAAATAAAAATGTGATTTACATCTTTGTAATATTCTTTTGGAATCTGTTTTAATAAATCTTGTTCAATTTTTTCTGGCTCATTTTTTGCAGATAGACCAATTCTATTAGAAAGCCTTTTTACATGTGTATCAACAGCAATCCCTTGTGGTTTATTAAAAGCCTCAAGCATTATTACATTTGCAGTTTTCCTACCAACACCGGGAAGACTCATTAAATCTTCCATATTATCGGGAACTTTACCATCAAATTTATCTAAAATTTTTTGAGCAGTTAGTTTAATATTTTTAGCCTTATTTTTATAAAAGCCACATGGATGAATTAAATCTTCTAATTCTGACAAGGGAATATTTGCAAAATCTTCTGCAGTAGAGCATTTAGCAAATATTGATGGAGTAGTTTTATTTACTCTATCATCTGTACATTGTGCAGATAATATAACTGCAATTAATAATTCAAAAGGTGTTTCAAAATCTAGGCTACATTTTGCATCAGGGTAAGTATTTTTTAAAATTTCAATTATATTTATTACATCATTTTTTTTCATGTTTATAACCTCTATATAAAATTTATATTATTATATCATATATTAAAAATAAATAAAACATAAAATAGTAACACATAAATAAAAAAATAATATAATATACAAAAAAGAATAGGAGGTAATGTTACATATGTTTGAATTATTGAAAAAAACATTAGGGGTATGTCTAATAGGATTAGGATTAGGAATACTGCTAGTGTTATTACTTCCTATATCAGGTTGGCTATTTGTGATAGGAGTAGTTGTTGTGGCGGTAGGCCTAATGTGGCTATCTTGTTAGAAAGGAAGTAGATATTTATGACAATAGTTGTAAAAAAAGTTCCAAAATTTTTGCGAGGAATTGTAAAGTTTATTTTTGGAATAAAAGAAAAATAAAAAAAGTGGCAAAGCCACTTTTTTTATTATATGGGTGTGTTATAATCACCCGTTTTTGCGCGCAAATAAAATTATATAACTCTTTATGCTCTTGTAACTTTTCCAGAACGCAAACATTTTGAGCATACATAAATTGTCTTTGTATCACCATTAACTAAAACTTTTACTCTTCTTAAATTTGGTTTAAAAGTTCTAGAAGTTCTTCTACTAACATGAGAACGAGCTATGCTTATTTTATTTCCGAATGCTACTGATTTATCACAGATTTCGCATTTTGCCATAACTTTTGCACCTCCTATATGTCAAAAATAAAACTGACTATTTACTAGTTTACCACAAATTATATAAAAATGCAAGGCTTTTGATAAGTTTTATGTATCTATATTTTTATACTTACGGTAAATAAATATGCTAGCAACTGAAACAATGCAAATTAATATTGAACCAATTGAAATAACACCTGTTTGAGGAATTTTACCAGTAGCCATTGTATTATCGTCTTCGTCATCTTTATCTGGACTTAAGGTTGCAGAATTATTTTTATCAATTTGTTCAAGCACTTCATCTAAGCTACCTAGTTTTTTACCATCTAAATAAAATACCTGTGTAGATTTATTTTCTGCTTTTATAGTTTTAATAACTTCTGCTTTTTTACCGTCAATTTCAGCAATTTCTTTTATATATATAAATAAATTATCTGACTGTGATATAGCATTATAATTTTTAATATTTTTTGTATTTATATCTAAAGCAATAGAATATGTTCCGTCATTTTCTTTTCTAGAAGTAGTAGCTGTCCAACTTGAATTTGGAATATTTCTATCACCACTTGTACCAGATAAATAGTAATAATATGTATAAGTATCGTCCTGACTTCCAAGTTTAATACCATAAATATTTAATTTTATTTTGCTGTAATTATTATCTTCATTTTTCGAAAAGAAATAATGAGTAGCCTCTGTTATATCAGCTTTAGTACTACTAAAATCTGATGAAACTGGGTTCCTTTCTATTGGAGCTTCAGTTATTTCAACTGCAAAGGTAGTAGTTTTATTAGAATATGTTACAGTTAAAGTTTGTGTACCTAAAACTCTATTATCAAATCCAGTTACACTAACTCTACTATCTGCCATACTAATAATTGTATTTGTACCATTACTGTAAAATACTTTAATTGTACCACCTGCTAAATTTAAATTTTCTGTATTTTGAATATAACTTAATTTAGTAGGAGGGGTGTCTACTTCAATTTCAGTAACTTCTACATCTTCTAAGGCTTTATTTACTGTAATTTCTTGTGTAGCTATTTTTTCAACGTTATCTTTTTCATAAC
Source organism: uncultured Clostridia bacterium (assembly GCA_947591045.1). GTDB lineage: Bacteria > Bacillota > Clostridia > TANB77 > CAG-508 > CALXVA01. The sequence continues at coordinate 29,868 of CANQCV010000002.1, read as the reverse complement.
TAATAGTTACAGTATTTTTTCCATATGTTAGATTATCTCCATCTAAAATAGTATAATCTGTAATTTTTTCAAAAGAACCATTTGAATAAAAAGCAGTTACTTCCATTCCAGAAGGATCAAAATTTTCTCCCTCTGTATATATTGTTTTTTGAGGAGCTTGCGTAATATCAATTCTAGTAAGAGTGATACTCTTATCCCCTATAAGATTTGTATATGCTTTTATACAAAGGTTGCCTGTTCGTTCAGGATATTCAGAAGTTGCCAAGTCCGTCCATTCATTATTTGTAATGGAATCTTCATTTGTAACAAAACTTTCTCCTTGATTTACCACTGCATTTTTCCATTCACTATCTTCGATTTTACTTTCTACTGCAAAAGTTTTTTCTTTCTCACTGTTTAATATTTTTATAGCAACAACAAAAGAATTTCCAGTTAATTTAACAGGTTCTGCAAACTCTATTGTGTGAAAACCAGCACCAAAACTTTCAGTATCACCTGCTGCAAGAGTTACTTCTTTTAAATCATTTAAAGATTTATTATCATTATCAGGATTTACAAATACTTTACAAGTATAATTTTGATTAGTATATACACTTATTTTCGTTAATTCTTCTTGCTTACTTGAATCTCTTGTAAACACATTTGCAAGATATGCAGGAGAATCAGAATCAATTTGTAATATATTAGACATACCTAATATGTCATGTTGATATAAATTATCATAATCTTTATAAGCACTTGCTTTTTGTATTCCATATAGAGATTCGTATATATTTACATCTTCATAAGAAACATACATAAAACCTTTATTGCCTATTTCAATAACAAGGTCATTTCCTACTATTGATACTTTATTTTGACCATATCCATTAGCTATAAGAATTTGTATAATAGAGTCATTTGTAATAGCATCTGCTGAATTAATTCCTATATTATTAAATTGTGCTGTATGTTCATTATATAATTGTTCTTTTAAATCAGTTAAATTTTGTTTTATAGACGAGCCCCATGAATTTTTTATAATCCATGCACCATTTTGAGTTGGTCTATTTTTTTCATTAAAATTTAACTTATCGTAGTTATCATTCCATCCAATAATTACAGCAGCATGGTCCATTTTGGCAGTAGCAGAATCTCTACAATAAATAGCACCTGTTTCATTATTATAATTATCTGAAAATAATTGAGCACCATGGAGTCCTGCAAAAATGCCACCATAATTTGTAATATGCTCTTTCATTTTTGTCATAAGCTCTGATTTATTAGCAGAAGATGGAGTTTCAAATTCAACCGTATCAATTAAGGTTGTTACAACATCTTTGTTTTGTATTTTAGTTATATCAATAGGGTTTTCATTATCTTCAAAAGGTAAGTCGCTTTCTAAAACTGCTCCACTTCCATTTGCTAAATATGTACTTGCAAGAGAAAAATTTCCACCAGATAGTTCTTTGGTAAAACCATTTTCATTAATCATACCATTTAAGAATGCGTCTCTTGTTGTTGCATAAGTCATGTGTCTTTCTGAATAATCATATGATATTTCAGGACGCGATAATAGTTTGTCACTTAAAGCTAAACTTGTTTCTAATGTACCGAAGTGAAGCAAAAGCCCAACATGCACCTGTACTCATTTGATTTCTAACAGTCATATTTTTAGGAATTACACTTTGAAGACTGTAATTATTAGACAAAGTAGATTTTAATAATTGAGAAGTCTTTAATACATTATTAATGCTCTTTAAATAATTTTTATTACTTTGACTATTTATTATATCGTACATTCTAGGCTGTAATACTTTCTTTTTTTCTTCATCACTAAGTTGTAGCCATTTGCTATATGCATCACTATATTCAACTTTTTGAATTTTTTCTGCAATACTGGCACTAACATAGGTTCTTCCAGCAAATAAAGACATAAGAAGTACAAATATTAACAAGATTTTAGAAAAAAACTTATTTTTAATCATTAGTATCCTCCATTTTACATTTTTATTATATCATAAACTAATATGACGATTCAATTACAAATATATTACAGTTTTGTAACAAAAAAGCAAAAATACACAACAAACAAATTTTTGTAAAACTCTTGACTTATATTTTATAATTATGATAAAATTATTCCTGTACATATAAAAAAAGGAGAAATTTTATGTTTGCATATATAAAAGGAAGTTTAGAAGTAAAAACAAAAGGATATATTGTAATAGAGGCAAATGGCATTGGATATAAAATATTTATGTCAGAAACTGCTATTGAAAAATTGGGGGAGATTGGGAGCATAACAAAAGTACATACATATGTTAGAGTAAGAGAAGATGATGTTAGTATTTTTGGCTTTAATACAAATGAAGAACTACGCATGTTTGAATTACTACTATCTGTAAGTGGAATAGGAGCAAAATCGGCAATATCAATTCTTTCAAATATATCTCCATCAAGTTTTGTAGTAGCTGTTATTTCAAATGATGTAGGTACATTAAAAAAATTGCCAGGAATAGGAGTAAAATCAGCACAAAGAGTAATATTAGAATTAAAAGATAAATTAAAAACAGAAGAGGCAATTAGTAGTAATGAATCTATGGGCGAAATAAAAGATGTATTACAAGACAATGATAAAATGTCGGAAGCGGTATCTGCACTTCAAGTATTAGGATATAGTAGAAAAGAAATAGAGAAAGCTTTAGAAAAGATAGATACAAAAGAACTTACAGTAGAAGATATTATTAGGAAAGGCTTAAGTAATCTAGCAAGGTAAGTAAAAGTAATTTAGTTTATACAAAGAGAGGAAATGATAACGAAATGGACTTTAGCGAACCATTGGCATACAGAATGAAACCAAAGACATTGGAAGATTATGTTGGGCAAGAACATATCTTAGGTAAAGACAAAATTTTATATAGAACTATTAAAGCAGATAGATTATCAAGTATTATTCTATGGGGACCTCCTGGGTGCGGAAAAACATCACTTGCAAAAGTAATCAGTAATACAACAAAATATAAGTTCACAAGAATAAATGCAGTAACTGCTGGAATTGCAGATATAAAAAATGCCATAGATGAAGCTAAAAATGTGCTTTTAAACCCAAGTGGCAGGTGTATTTTGTTTATAGATGAGATACATAGATTTAATAAATTGCAACAAGATGCACTTCTTCCATATGTAGAAAATGGGACAGTTATTTTAATAGGTGCTACAACAGAAAATCCATATTTTGAAGTAAATAAGGCTCTTATTTCAAGGTCAATGGTGTTTAAATTAAACCCTCTAACAACAGAAAATATATATGAAGTATTAAAAAAATCATTAACTGCAGAGCAAGGTTTAAAAGATTACAATATAAAAATAGAAGATGAAACACTTAGAAAAATTGCAGAAGTATCAAATGGAGATGTAAGAACTGCTTTAAATGGATTAGAAGTAGCGGTTCTTACCACACAAATGGACAAAGATGGTTATATACATATAACAAACGAAATTGCAGCAGATTGTGTACAAAGTAGAAAAGCAATATTTGATAAAAATGGAGATAGCCATTATGATAATATTAGTGCATTTATAAAATCAATGAGAGGTAGCGATCCAGATGCAGCAGTGTTTTATTTAGCTAGAGCAATAAATGGTGGAGAAGATCCGGTTTTTATTGCAAGAAGAATTGTAATTGCAGCAGCAGAAGATGTAGGTATGGCGAATCCAAATGCATTAGTTGTAGCAACATCTGCAATGCAAGCTGTAACAATGGTTGGAATGCCAGAGGCAAGAATTATTTTATCTCAAGCAGCAGTATATGTAGCTACATCTCCAAAATCAAATGCAACATATTTAGCAATAGATAGAGCACTAGAAGATGTTAAAAACAAAGATACAGGTCAAATTCCAATGCATATTAGAAATGCACCAGCCGAACGGAATGAAACAGGAAGGATATGGAGTAGGGTATAAATACCCACATGATTATCCAAATCATTGGGTAGAGCAACAATATTTGCCAGATAAAATGCTTGGAACAAAATACTATATAAAAGACGAAACAATACCAGACTAAAAAAGGATGCTTAATTTGATAAGCATCCTTTTTGTTTATTTATTTAGATTCTTTTTTATTCTCTTTAAACATTTCACTAATAGCGCCTAAACTAGAAAGTGCACCTGTTGCATCAAAAGGAATAAATACTTTATTTGCATTACCTTGAGCTATTTCTTTTAATGCCTCTAAAGATTTTAATTGAACTAATTTATCATTTGGCTTAGCATCCATCATAGCATCATATACTACATGAATTTCTTGTGCTTTAGCATCAGCAACTTTCTTTATAGCCTCTGCCTCACCAGTAGCTCTTCTAATTTTAGCTTCTTTGTCAGCTTCTGCCTCTAAAATAGCGGCTTCTTTTTTACCTTCTGCAAGAGTAATAGCAGATTGTCTTTCACCTTCAGCTTGAAGGATTAAAGCCCTTTTATTTCTTTCAGCATTCATTTGTTTTTCCATTGCATCACGAATATCGGCAGGTGGTGTAATATCTTTAATTTCTACTCTATCAATTTTACAACCCCATTGATCTGTTGCCTCATCAAGAATAATTCTTAATTTATCATTAATAGCATCACGAGAACTAAATGTTTCGTCTAAATCCATCTTACCAACTATGTCACGAATTGTTGTAATTGCTAGATATTCAATGCCTTTTTTCAAACTTTGAATTTCATATACTGCTTTTGCAGGATCAGTTACTTTATAGAATACAACTGTGTCAATTGTAATAGTAACATTATCTTTTGTAATAACACCTTGAGGTGGAATATCCATTGTTTGTTGTTTTAAACTTACAACACTACGAACATGGTCAAAAAATGGAATAATTATTGTAAGACCAGCATCAGCTACTTTGTGAAATTTACCAAGTCTTTCAATAATATAGACCTCAGACTGTTTAACAATTTTGATTGTGTTAAAAGCGATAATTAGTATAATAACTAATAATACAATTAAAAACCACATAAAATTTCCTCCTAAATAATATATATTAAAAATTTAAAATATTAAAAACAGTATTAAGCATTTACTTCTTTTTTTGAAGTAACAGGTTTTACAACAGCTTTTACGCCGTCAATTTCAACGATTTCAATCTCTGTATTTTCAGAAATAACTTCATCTGAAAGAGATTTTGCAGACCATACTTCTGTACCAATTTTAACTTGACCAACACCAGAAGTAGGGTTAATTTCTTTTATAACAAGACCTTTTTTACCAATAATAGAATATGCATTAGTTGCAACTGTTTTATCTTTTTTTATAAATTTATTTACCAAAGGTTTTGTAAATATAATTAATAAAGTAGATGAAATAACAAATATTGCAGACTGAATATATACATTTGGAATAAAGAAACTACAAACCATTGCAATTAAAGCTCCTATACCAAACCAAAATACTAAAAAGCCAACAGTTGCCATTTCAACAATGAAGAATATGCCAGCAATAATTAACCAAATTTGCCACATAATATAAAACCTCCATTTAGATAAAAATCTCATAAAAATACACTACATTACATATTATACTACAAAACCACAAAAAAAGAAATACTTTTACATAAAAATGTATTGATTAAATGGATAAGAATATAGAATTTTTATAGTACAATAAAATAATATTGCTCTTATATTACAATTATGTTACAAGTATAAAAACTATGTTGACATTAAAGAAAAATATAGTTATACTATATTCATAAAAAAGAAAAACACAAACAAGGGGAACCAATCACAAATAGTGATGTAGGGGCGACCATTGCAAAATTAAATGTAGGGGCGACCATCGGTCGCCCGAGGTAAAGGAGAGTTAGCACAAATGAAAAACTGCAAAAGCCTTAAGGCTGTAAGAGAGAGAGAGAGAGAGAGAGAGAGAGAGAGCTACAATTTAGTAAAATAGAGTTAGGCGAAATAATCGCTTTATTTGTGATATATAAAGACAGACTATTTATGTGAAAAATAGCCTGTCTTTTTTGCGTGCATTTTTATAAATGTACAAATTGTGTAATGTAATTATAATGTTTTTTCTATTCAAAAAATATTATTGATTACATTGCAGAAGAAAATAACTATTGTAGGGGCGACCATCGGTCGCCCAAGATGGGAGGAAAATAAAAATGATAAGAAAAAAAGAAACAGGAATTACACTAATTGCCCTTGTTGTAACCATAATCGTACTAATAATACTAGCCACAGTAAGTATAAATATGGTAGTAGGAGAAAATGGCTTAATAAAAAAAGCAGAGCAAGCAAGAGATGCTTATGAAAATAGTAGCAAAAGAGAAGAAGAGGGCTTAGATTCAATGGCAGAAGAATATGACTATTTAATGGAATTAAGGAAATTACCACAAGGACCAACAGGAAAACCATTAGTAGAAGGACTAACAGAAATACAAAAAAGAACAGTAAAAGCAGAAGACAAATACGAAAAAGAAGTAACAGTACCAAAGGGCTTTAAAGTAGTACCAGACTGTGGAACAACTGTAAGTGACGGGATAGTAATAGAAGATGCTGACGGAAATCAATTTGTATGGGTACCATGCACAGAAGCTCAATACAAGAAACATACATATAAAACTCCAAATGAAGACGATACAAAAGTATCAACACCAGATAGAGGAGATACAACTAACCCATGGAAAACATATGATTATAGAAAATATGTAGATTGGCAAGAAGAGTCAAGTGTAGAAACAAATACAAAAAGTGTAAAAGAAAATGGGGGATTTTATGTAGCAAGGTTTGAGGCAGGAGTACCAGATAATGCATCATTTTCTATAAATAATGAAAGTAATAAAGATAAAATGACATATTATACAAATAGTACTTCTACTGGGAATAAATCAAAAAATGTAACAGAGGAAAATGGAACAAAATTAAAACCAGTAAGTAAGCAAGGAATGCAAGCATGGAATTATATAAGTCAAGAACATGCAGTAGAAGTATCAAAGAATATGTATAGTGGAGCAGAGAGCAACTATGGAGTAACAAGTCAGTTAATAGATGGAATAGCATGGGATAGAACAGTAGAATGGATAGCAAGTGAAAAAGGAAAAGAAAATATAGTAACAGATAGTAAGGAATATGGAAATTATAATAATAATTCAACACAATTAACAGAAGATGTATTATACGCCCAACATGTATGGTCAACCAAAAATGATAACAATAAAACGACAGCATGGGTAATAGCAAATAAATATAAAAAGGGACAACCAAAATTAGGAGCAGAAACCTTAACAGATACAGAAGGAAGTACAAAATATAATTCAGCAGATTACACAAATGGTCAAAGTTATAATACTTCAACACATGCATTATCAAAAAGAATAGAATTAGCAACAGGTTCAGTAAGCAACTTTATGCTAAAGAATATATATGATATGGCAGGAAATATGTATGAGTGGACAACAGAGACAGGTCGCCATAACACAACAGATGCAAACACAGCAACCGGTACGAAGTTCGCGGTTCTTCGTGGGGGTGGCTTTAACAGCAACGGCGCCAGCAATCCTGTTTCCTGTCGCAGTGGCAACATTGCGGTGTCTGTCGCCAGCTTCGGCCTTGGGTTCCGTGTCGTGCTTTATGTTAAGTAGAATGTCATAAATTGTCGAAAAATGTAATACGATTGTTGTTGCAAAATAAGAAAAGAAGATGTATATTTAATATATTAAAAATATATGTCTTTTTTTGTTGGAAAAAACATATATTCAAAAAAGTATTTTAATTTCAAAATTAATCCAAAATTAATTAAAAATTGATTCAAAAATTAATTAAAGTTTTTTTAGAATTAAATCAAAAACAAGTCAAAATTAATTCAAATTTTCAAAAATTAATTAAAGTTTTTTTAGAATTAAATCAAAAACAAGTCAAAATTAATTCAAATTTTCAAAAATTAAAAAATTCTTTAAAAAAACCCAAAACAAATTGAAAAGATTAAAGAAAAAGTAAGCCAGTAAAGTTTATCTTAAAGAAGTTATAAAATAAGTAACAATTTACTTGAAAGTAAAAGAAAAATTTAGTATAATGGAGGGAGAAAAAATAGAAGTATATACATATAAAGATTACGAAAAATGCGAAAAGCATGAAATAAATCAAGAAATAATAAGAAAAGAATATGAAACAAAAGCATCAAACTATATAGAAAAAACTGTACAAAACGAACATGATAAAAAATATAAAAGAAGGGGAAGATAAGAATATGTTAGCAGTATTAGATATGATAGAAGAAGAAAACAAGATGTTATTGGCGAGAGGAAGAAGAGCTGGTATTAAAGAGGCAAAAAAAGAAGATGCGAGAAAGATGTTGCAAAAAAAATTACCAATAGAAATGATTATAGAAATAACAGGACTTACAAAAGAACAGTTAGAGAAATTAAAAAAATAATTACAGATATAACTATAATAAAGAAATATTTATGGAAGGTGTAATATTACAATTGTATTACAAATGGACATTAAACATTGACATTAAAGAAAAATATGGATATACTAAATACATAAAAACAAGAAAAAAAGGAGAAAAAGCACAAATGAAAAACTGCAAAAGCCTTAAGGCTGTAAGAGAGAGAGAGAGAGAGAGAGAGAGCTACAATTTAGTAAAATAGAGTTAGGCGAAAGAATCGCTTTGTTTGTGATATTTAAAGACAGACTATTTATGTGAAAATAGCCTGTCTTTTTTGCGTGCTTTTTATCGCTAATAAAATAACAACACAATTGAAAAATAAAATTTTAATGTAAGGGTTGACCATTGGTCGCCTGAGGTAAAGGAGAAAAACAAATGACAGAAAGTAAAGAAAGAGGAATAACACTAATTGCGTTAGTTGTAACCATAATTGTGCTAATAATACTAGCAACAGTAAGCATAAATATGGTAGTAGGAGAAAATGGTTTAATAAGGAAAGCAGAGCAAGCAAGAGATGCTTATGAAAATAGTAGCAAAAAAGAAGAAGAAAAATTAGATTCAATAACAGAAGAATATGAATATTTAATGGAATTAAGGAAATTACCACAAGGACCAACAGGAAAACCATTAGTAGAAGGACTAACAGAAATACAAAAAAGAACAGTAAAAGCAGAAGACAAATATGGAAAAGAAGTAACAGTACCAAAAGGGTTTAAAGTAGTACCAGAGTTTGGAAAAGATGTAAATAATGGAATAGTAATAGAAGACGAAGATGGCAATCAATTTGTATGGGTACCATGTACAGAAGAACAGTATAAAAAGCATGAATATAATAAAAAAATAGAAGATGATACAACATCAAAATCAGATACGGGAAATGGGAAATGGAATACATACGAATATAGAAAATATGTAGATTGGGAAGAAGAGTCAAATGTAGATAAAAACAAAGAAAGTGTAGCAAAAAATGGAGGTTTTTATGTGGGAAGATATGAGGCAGGAGTGCCAGATAATGCGTCATTTTCTGTAAATAATGAGAATAATAAAATAACAATGACATATTATACGGCAGATGCTAATAATGAAAATAAATCAAAAAATGTAACTAAAGAAGGAGAAGAAGATTTAAAACCAGTAAGTAAACAAGGAGTACAAGCATGGAATTATATAAATCAAACAAATACAGTAGAAGTATCAAAGAATATGTATAATGGAACAGAAAGCACATATGGAGTAACAAGTCAGTTAATAGATGGAATAGCATGGGATAGAATAGTAGATTGGTTAGGCGAGAACTACACAAATATAGCATCAGAAAGTAGTTCCCATGGAAATTATAGCGATAATACAACACAATTAAAAGAAGATGCCTTATATGCTCAACATGTATATGCAACATTAAAATCTGGACAAGCTGGAGAATCATCAGGATGGGTATATGCAAGTAAATATAAAAAAGGACATCCAAAATTAGGAGAAGAAAGTTTAACAGAAGACGGAGAAGGAAGTACGAAATATAATTCAGTAGATTACATTAATGGCTCAAAATATAATACATCAACACATACAATATCAAAAAGAATAGAACTATCGACAGGAGCAATAAGTGATTTTAAATTAAAAAATATATATGATATGGCAGGAAATATGTGGGAATGGACAACAGAAACAGGTTACCATAACACTACAGAAACAAACGCAAATACCATTACAAAGTACGCGGTTATTCGTGGGGGTTGCTTTAACGCTAACGGCATTGTCTATCCTGTTTCTTGTCGCTATGGGAGCATGGTGGCTACGAGTCCTTACTACAGTATAGGATTCCGTGTCGTACTTTATATAAAATAGCTCAAATGCCACAAATGTCGAGAGTGTAGAGAGTGTAATAAATTTTGTGTAAAATGAAAAATAGGTCTGTCACTTTTGTGACATTTTAGCAGAAAAGGTACAAGTTGCCTTTCTGCTGTTTTTATTTAAAAGGTGAGTAGCAAATTACTGACCTTTTTTAATTGACGAAAGTAGATGTATCGTATATAATATATAAAGAAAAAATGTACAAATAAAAGGAGAAAAATATGTTAAAAGAATTTAAAGAATTTGCTATGAAAGGTAATATCATGGATTTGGCAATAGGTGTTGTAATAGGAGGTGCTTTTCAAAAGATTGTTAACTCGCTAGTACAAGACTTAATCATGCCAATAATATCAATTTTAATAGGGAAAGTTGATTTTTCAAATTTAGTATTAACTGTTGGAGAAACAAAAGTGACATATGGCAACTTTATTACTGCTGTTATTGACTTTTTAATTATCGCTTTTTCTATCTTTTTAGTTGTAAGATATTTAAACAAATTAAATAGATTAAAAGAGTTAGGAGATATTGCTGCAAGTAAGATTGATAAAAAAGGTAAATTTAAGAGAAAAAATAAAAAAGAAGTTACAGAAGAAGTAAAAGAAGAGGTAAAACCAGAAACAAAGTTATGTCCATATTGTTATACAGAAATAAAGTATAAAGCAACAAGGTGTCCAAACTGTACTTCTATTCTAGAAGAACAAAAAGAAGAAGAAACTAAACAAATGGAAGAAATTGACAAACAAGAACAAGTATAGTATAATTTAAGAATGTCAATACTCATATAATTAAAGTTTATTTTAAAATAGTTAAAATAACTGGAAGGCAAACAGAATATGAATTTTCTAGTAAATAAATTACTAAATAACGAAAAATTTGAAACATATGCAAAAGATATAAAAAATAATATAAGCCCGATAAGTTTATCGGGTTTATCTGATGTGGGAAAAACACATATATTAGCAGGTACTATTCAGGCTACTAATTCAAAAATTTGTGTTATAACATACAATGAAATACAAGCAAAAAGGATAATAAAAGATTTACAGTTTTTTATGGGAGATAGTGATAAAAAAGAAGTTATATATTTCCCTAAAAAGGAAATATCTCCATATGACTATATATCTCAAAGTAAAGAATTACCATATGAAAGAATGACTGCTTTGAACAAAATATATGAAAATAAACCTTCCATTGTTGTTACAACAATAGAGGCGCTAATGCAGAGCTTACCAGAAAAAGATTTATTGTATCAAAATATCGTGTATTTTAAAGTAGGACAAATATTTAAAGTGCCAAATAATAAATCATATCAAAAGTGTGATTTAGAGGAACTAAAACAAATTTTAGTAAATTTAGGTTACGAAAGAAATGATTTAGTAGAGGCAAACGGGCAATTTAGTATAAGAGGTGGAATTGTAGATATTGGCCTATCAGAGAAAAAAGGAGTCAGAATTGAGTTTTGGGGAGATGAAGTAGATTCTATTAGATATTTCAATTTATCGTCTCAAAGGTCAGAAGAAATGATAGATAATATTACAATTTATCCATCATGTGAATATATTGTAAATACTTCTATTAATATGGATGAAAATTTAGAAAATACAGAAGTAGGTATCATACCTATTTCTTCAAAAAATATAAATGAAATTTGTAATAGCATAGAAAAAGAGTATTTATATAATACAAATTTAAATGATGATTTAACCCAAAATATAAATTCTGATATAGAACAAATAAAAAATGGAGACTATATAAGTAAAATTGATAAATATTTTAATGAATTTTATACATCGCAAGAAACTTTATTAGACTACTTACAGGGAAAATATTTATTATGTTTTGATGAAATAGGAAAAATAAATCAAAGAAGAGAAAATATAGTTATTGAAAATAACAATTTAATAAAATCTTTGATAGAAAAGGATAGGTTTGTTCCAGAGGCAATTTCGAACATATCAAATAGTGAATTTGCAAGCAATAAATGGCATGATAATTTGATTAAAACTAGGAATAATCAAGTTATTTATTTACAGACAAATGACAGTTATACAAACATAAATAAATACGAATTTAATTACAGAGAAATTAATGTATACAAAAGTGAGATTGAATTACTTATTTCTGATATAAAGAAATGGAAAAAAGAAAAAAAGCAAGTTGTTTTACTTGCAGGAAATAAAGTAAATGAAGAAAAGATATCTGCATTGTTACGAGAAAAAGATATTAGTTTTGAAAATATAAAAAACAGTGATGAAATACAAGAAAAAGATGTATACATATATATTCCATTAAAAAATAATGTTTATGTTACATCATCAGGTTTTGAAAGCTATGATTTAAAATTAGTTGTAATTAGCCTAGAAGAAGTATTTGAAAAAGATGTAAAAAAGAAAAAGGTAAGTAGCACTTTTAAAGAGGGCGAAAAAATTGTTTTTGCAGATTTAAAACCAGGCGATTTTGTAGTGCATCGTGCTCATGGTATAGGTCAGTTTATTGGGGTTAATACTATTACAGCAGATAATATTACGAAAGATTATATAAAAATAAAATACAAAAATGATGATATGCTATATGTACCAACTAGCAGTTTAGATAATGTTAGAAAATATATAGGTGGTGGAGAAAGTTCTGAACCAAAATTAAATAAATTAGGTGGTAAAGAATGGACTGCTACCAAAGATAGGGTAAAGAAAAATTTAAGAGAAGTAGCAAAAGATTTGATAGAGTTATATGCTAAAAGGCAAAAAATAAAAGGGTTTGCTTTTTCAAAAGATACAGCTTGGCAAAGTGAGTTTGAAGAAAAGTTCCCTTATCAAGAAACAGATGACCAATTAAGATGTATTGAAGAAGTAAAAAAGGATATGGAATCTCCAAGACCAATGGATAGACTTCTTTGTGGAGATGTTGGTTATGGAAAAACAGAAGTCGCAATTCGTGCAGCTTTTAAAGCTGTTATGGATCAAAAGCAAGTTGCATATTTAGTTCCTACTACAATTCTTGCAAATCAGCAGTATGAAGAGTTCAAAAAAAGGATGGGAGAGTTTGCTATTAAAGTAGAACTTTTAAATCGTTTTAGAACTAAAAAGGAACAAGAAGATATTGTAAAAAAGTTAAAACTCGGTGAAATAGATGTTGTTATTGGAACACATAGAATATTAAGTAGTGATGTGGAGTTTAAAGATTTAGGCTTACTTATTATTGACGAGGAACATCGCTTTGGAGTAAAAGATAAGGAAAAAATTAAAGTATTAAAAAATAGTGTTGATGTCCTAACAATGACAGCAACACCAATACCAAGAACATTACATATGTCAATTTTAGGCGTGCGTGATATGTCTGTTATTTATGAGCCACCACAAAATAGACGCCCTGTTCAAACTTATGTATTAGAATATGACGAGGAAGTAATTAGAGAAGCAATTACAAAAGAGATTGAAAGAGGCGGACAGGTATTTTATTTGTATAACAAGGTAGAAAACATTGAAAGTAAAATGGCACAAATTGCAAGACTTGTTCCAGAGGCAAAAGTAGAATATGCACATGGGAAGATGACGGGAAAACAGCTAGAAGAAATTATGGAACAGTTTATAAATAAAGAAATTAATGTACTTGTTTGTACAACAATTTTAGAGTCTGGAATCGATATTCCAAATGCTAATACAATTATTGTAGAAAATGCGGATAGATTAGGTTTAGCACAGTTATATCAAATTCGTGGAAGAGTTGGAAGAAGTGATAAGCAGGCATATGCTTATGTAACTTATAGACGAGATAAACTTTTAACAGAAGTTGCAGATAAGAGATTAAAGACTATAAAGGAATTTACTGAATTTGGTTCAGGATTTAAAATAGCAATGAGAGATTTGGAAATAAGAGGTGCAGGAAGTTTACTTGGAGAAATTCAGCATGGACATATGGAGCAAGTTGGATATGATACATATTGCAAACTATTAGACGAAGTTGTAAAAGAAATGCAAGGGGTAGAAGTGCAAGAAGAACAAGATGTGCAGATTGATATTAATCTTTCAAGTTATATACCAGATAGTTATATTGAAAATGGTAGCCAAAAAATAGAAGTATATCAAAATATTGCAATTTGTAGGACAGAAGAGGATATACAAAATGTAATAGATGAATTAATTGATAGATATGGAAGTATGCCAAAAGAATTAGAAAATTTAATAGAAGTTGCAAGAATAAAAGAACTTGCGAGAAAAGCAGGTGTTATAAAAATTGCACAAAGAAATGGAAATGTTGTATTTTATTTTGACAAAAATAAATATAATCCAGAAATAATTGATAAGCTAATAAAAAAATATGAATTTTATATTAAATTTTCAACTGGAATAGAACCATATATAACATTAAAAACAGATATGAGTACAAGTGAAAAATTGGTAAAAGAAATTAAAGAGTTTTTGGAATTTGTGGCAAAATAAATAGAAAAGGAGAAAAAGGGTGCAAGTCATTTCAAGCAAAGAGAACGAAAGTGTTAAAAATGTAAAAAAATTAAAAGAAAAAAAGTATAGAGATTTAGAAAATAAATTTTTAGTAGAAGGTATAAAATTAGTTGAAGAGGCAATAAATGAAAATGCTAAAATAGCATTAATTGTAGTTTGCGAAGAGTGTGTAAAAGATGGAAGTATCTCAAAAGAACTTTTATATAAAATAGCAAAATATGAATGCATTTATGTAACAGAAAAGGTATTTAATATTCTTTCTGATGTTAAGTCACCACAGGGAATTTTGGCTGTGATTCAAAAAAGCTACTTAGAAAATGAAATTGACTATTCGCAAGATATTATTATTGCATTAGATGATATACAAGACCCGGGAAATTTAGGAACAATCTTAAGAACAGTAGATAGTGCAGGTTTAAATCAAATTATTGTTTCAAAAAATAGTAGTGATAGTTATAGTCCTAAGGTAGTGCGTTCTACAATGGGAGCAATTTTTAGAGTACGCATAATAGAAACTGAAAATCTATGTGAAACTTTGAAACAAATAAAGTCAAATAATTTTGAAATTGTAGTTACATCACTTGATGCACAAGATAGTATATATGACATGCAATATAAAAATAAGGTTATTGTCGTTGGAAATGAAGCAAATGGAGTATCAAAACAAATTCAAGATTTAGCAGATAAGAAAGTAAAAATACCAATGCTTCGGAAAAACAGAAAGCTTAAATGCATCTGTTGCAGCAAGTATTATGATTTACGAATATGTAAGAAAAAAGTTAGGAAAATAAAAAGGAAAGGGATAAAAAATGAAATTAGTAGTGCAAAGAGTAAAAAATGCAAAAGTAGAAGTAGAGGGAAAAACAGTAGGAAGTATTGAAAAGGGATTTTTAGTATTAGTTGGAGTAACACATACAGATACGAAAAATCAAGCTGATTATTTAGTAAAAAAACTTTGTAATTTACGAATATTTGAAGATGAAAATGAAAAAATGAATTTGGCACTAAAAGATGTTAGTGGACAGCTTCTTATTATATCACAATTTACTTTATATGCCGATTGCTCTGAAGGTAATAGACCCTCTTTTATAAATGCAGCAAAGCCAGATATTGCAAAGCCTTTGTACGATTATTTTTGTACAGAATGTGAAAAACAAGGATTACATGTTGAAAGAGGAATCTTTGGAGCAGATATGAAAGTAAGTCTTTTAAATGATGGACCAGTAACTATTATAATGGAAAAATGATAAAATATTGTATATTAAAGTAAAATATGATAAAATATCACATAACAAAATATTAAAGGGAGATATAGTATGTATAGAGATCATAATTGTGGAGAATTAAATATAAATAATGTGGGACAAAAAGTAACAATAGCAGGTTGGGTTCAAAAAATTAGAAATTTAGGTGCAATGAAATTTATTGATTTGCGTGACGAATTCGGAATTACACAAATAATTGTATCTGATAAAGAAGAAATAAAAAAGCAAGCTGAAAGTTTAGTTACAGAATGTGTGATTAGTGTAACAGGAACTGTACTTGAAAGAAGTAATAAAAATGCAAAAATACCAACAGGAGAGATTGAAATAGATGCAGAGGAAATCAAAGTTCTTGGAAAATGCAAGAGTGTACTTCCTTTTGAAGTTAATTCAGAATCAGTAGGAGATGTAAGGGAAGATTTAAGATTAGAATATAGATTTTTAGATTTAAGAAATGATAGAATACATAAAAATATTTTACTTCGTTCAAAAATAATGAAAACATTAAGAAGAAAAATGGATGAATTAGGTTTTACAGAAATTCAAACACCAATTTTAGCAAATTCTTCACCAGAAGGTGCAAGAGATTTTTTAGTACCAAGTAGACTACATCCAGGAGAATTTTATGCACTTCCACAGGCACCACAACAGTTTAAACAATTACTTATGGTATCTGGCTTTAATAAATATTATCAAATAGCACCATGTTTTAGAGACGAAGATCCAAGAGCAGATAGAGCACCAGGTGAATTTTATCAATTAGACTTCGAAATGAGTTTTGCAGAGCAAGAAGATGTATTTAAAGTATTAGAAGATATTTTTACAACAGTATTTAAAGAACATACAAATTGGAAAGTTGATGAAGGACCATTTGTGCGTATTCCATATAAAGAGGCAATGGAAAAATACGGAATAGATAAACCAGATTTAAGAAATCCACTTATCATTCAAGATGTAAGTAATTTATTTACAGATAGTGAATTTAATGCATTTAAAGGAAAAGTAGTAAAAGCAATAGTTGTACCAGATGGAGCAAGTCAAGGAAGAAAATTCTTTGATAGTATGACAGATTTTGCAAAAGAAGAAGCGGGAGCAGATGGTTTAGGTTGGATAAAAATAGATGACCAAAACCAAATTAGTGGTGGAATTGCAAAATTTATAACAGAAGAAATTGCAAAAGAATTAGAAGAAAAATATGGAGCTACAAAAAATTCAGCAGTATTTTTTGTAGCAGATGAAAAATTAGAAAAAATACAAAAAATAGCAGGATTGATAAGAATAGAGCTAGGTAAAAGATTAGATTTAATAGAAAAAAATGTATATAAATTTTGCTTTATTGTAGATTTCCCAATGTATGAATTATCAGATGAGGGAACTATTGATTTTAATCATAACCCATTCTCAATGCCACAAGGAGGAATGGAGGCATTACAGACAATGAATCCATTAGATATTTTGGCATATCAATATGATGTAGTATGTAATGGTTATGAAATGGCATCAGGAGCAGTAAGAAATCATGATCCAGAATTAATGGTAAAAGCTTTTGAAATAGCAGGATATAGTGAAAAAGAAGTAGAAACAAGATTTGGTGCATTATATAATGCTTTCCAATATGGAACTCCACCACATGCAGGTGCAGCACCAGGGCTAGATAGAATGGTAATGTTAATTGCAGATTCTGATAATATTAGAGAGGTAATAGCATTTCCTAAAAATAAAAAGGCAAGAGATTTACTTATGAGAGCACCAAATACAGTAACAGAAAAACAATTAGAAGATGTACATATCAAAGTAGATGTAAAAAAGGAAGATTAATAATAAATGAACCAAATGGGTAAAAGCGAAGTGAATAATAAAAAAGTATTAATAGGTATGAGTGGAGGTGTAGATAGTTCGGTATCAGCACTTCTACTAAAACAAGCAGGATACACAGTTATAGGAGCAACAATGAGATTATGGGAAGATAAAGATAACCCAGATATCGAAGGAGGATGTTGCTCCTTTTCGGCAACCTATGATGCAAAAAGGGTGTGTGATAAAATTGGAATTCCACATTATACGATAGATTGTAGAAAAGAGTTTGAAGAAAATGTTATAAAAGACTTTATTTGCTGTTATCAATGTGCAAGAACTCCAAACCCATGTATAGAATGTAATAAATATTTAAAATTTGATGTATTTTATAAAAAAGCATTAGAATTAGAGTGCGATTATATATCAACAGGGCATTATGCAAAAGTAGAATTTTCAGAAAAGTATAATCAATATGTACTAAAAAAATCTGATGCCGAAAAAAAAGATCAAACTTATTTCTTATATAGTATAAATAAAGAAATATTACCAAAACTGATTTTTCCATTGGAAAATTATAAGGAAAAAGACGAGATAAGAGCTATTGCAAAAGAAAATGGTCTATTAGTTGCAGAAAAGCCAGACAGTCAAGAGGTTTGCTTTATTCCAGATAATAATTATGTGAGATTTTTAGAAAAAAATTTAAATAAAAAACCAAAACAAGGAAATATTGTATTAAGAGATGGAACTATATTAGGAAAACATAAAGGAATTATTTATTATACGGTAGGACAGAGAAAAGGCTTGGGAATTTCATATAAAGAGCCACTATATGTATTAAGATTAGATAAAGATAAAAACGAAGTTATTGTAGGATTAGAGAAAGAATTATATACAAATACATTATATGCAAATGAATTAAACTTTTTGCTAGACATAGATTTAAGTAAGCCACTAGAAGTAGAGGCAAAGATACGCTATCGTTCAAAAGAAGCAAAGGCTATATTGTATCCAGAAGAAAACGGCAAAGTAAAACTTGAATTTAAAGAACCTCAAAGAGCAATTACTCCAGGACAATCAGTTGTATTTTATATAGACGGTGATATTGTATTAGGCGGAGGAAAAATAATTTAACTAGAAAAATTTTTATTTCATTAATTTCAAATTAAAAACAACCTAAAGAGCTTAATTTTAGGTTGTTTATTTTTTGGTGGGCAGGGATGGATTCGAACCATCGTACGCTCTCGCGGCCAGATTTACAGTCTGGTGCCTTTAACCACTCGACCACCTACCCAAATATAAATATAATGGTGCGCCCTCAAGGATTCGAACCTTGGACCCACCGGTTATGAGCCGGTTGCTCTGACCAACTGAGCTAAGGGCGCATCTCAACGCAAAATTAAGTATAAAACATTTTGACCAATATGTCAATACTTATTCACAAAAAAATCACAAATAATTTTAGCAATATGTATTGACAATTGCTAAAAATGGATATAATATATATGAAGTTTAGCAGTCTAACTCTTAAATTGCTAAAAGAGGTGTAAAAGTGGATAATAGGAAAAAAAAGATATTACAAGCTATAGTAGAAGAATATATTAATACAGCAGAACCAGTTAGTTCAGGCAGTATTGTGCACAAATATGGACTAGATTTAAGTAGTGCTACAATTAGAAACGAAATGGCAGATTTAGAAAAAGTAGGATATTTAGAAAAACCACATACATCTAGTGGAAGAGTGCCATCAGAAAAAGGATATAGACTATATGTCAATGAGCTTTTAAATGACCAAAATATTAGTATTGATGAAATAAAATACATACAATCAAAATTAGAAACAAGAGTAAATGAAATTGAAGAACTAACCAAAATTGCAACAAGTACATTGTCTGATATTACACATTATACCACATTAGCTATAGGCCCTAAAAATACAATGCAAAATATAGAAGAAATTAAGTTTGTGTTATTAGGTACTAGAATGTTAATGGCAGTTATTTTAACAGATAGTGGAATTATAAAAGAAAGTATTATCAAATTTGACGAAGATATTACAAATGAACAAGTTGATACTTTAAACTTCATATTTAACAACAAATTAAAAGGAAAGCCACTAGACGAAATTGATAAGCCACTAGAAGAGTATATTTTTTCTCAAATGAATTACAGTTTAGAAGTAATAAAGCCAATCATGAAAGAGTTAAATAGAGTAATCAATAAAGAAAATGAAATTTACTTAGAAGGTGCAAATAAATCTTTTGATTTTCCTGAATTTAAAAGTTTAGATGTTGCAAAAAACTTTATTAATGTTATTGACCAAAAGGAAATTGTTGCAGATTTATTAAATACTGGTTTTGCAAATGACATCAATGTATATATTGGAAATGAAAATGAAAATGAGAAATTAAAAGATTTTAGTGTTATTACATTTAAACATAGATATAAAAATAAAGATTTAGGAACAATAGGAATTATTGGACCTACAAGGATGGATTACTCAAAAGTAATTTCAGTTATGAAATATATTAGCAAAAAGCTAAACGGAGAGTAGAAAATAAAGGAATAGGAGTGTATAAAATGGCAGAAGAGAAAAAAGACTTAAAGCAAGAAGAAAATTCTAAAAATGCTGATGAGATAATTGAATTAAAAAAACAAATTGATTCACAAAAAATTCAAATTGAAGAAACAGAAGATAGACTAAAAAGGGTGGCAGCAGAGTTTGATAATTATAAAAAAAGAAATGCAAAAGAAAGAGAAATGCTTAGAGATTCACTTTTGTCAGACATTATAGTAGGATTTTTACCAGTATTAGATAATTTGGAAAAAGCCTTACAAGCACAAACAGAAGACGAAAGTTATAAACAAGGAATTGAACTTGTATTAAAACAATTTAAAGATGTTTTAACTGCAAATGGTGTAAAAGAAATAGAATCAGTAGGACAGACATTTGATCCAGAGCTACATGAAGCAGTAAGTTCAGTTGTAGATGAAAACTTAGGAGAAAAAGAAATAAAAGAAGAGTATAGAAAAGGATACATAATAGGAAACAAAGTAATTAGGCACTCAATAGTTGTAGTAGCCAACTAAAATTATTCTAAATTTGTTTTTAATTTTAAGTTAGTTTTAAGAGACATAAACAGTTTGTAAAACTAGCTAATGCAAAAAATATTTTGCAAATATATATAAATTTTAAAGGCTGACCTGTCCCAAATGCGACAAAAATGGGAAAAAGGGTCAGACCCCAATATCTCAAAAAAGAAAGGAAGTTTAAAACTATGGGAAAAATTATAGGAATTGATTTAGGAACAACAAATTCATGTGTTGCAGTTATGGAAGGTGGAGAACCAGTTGTTATTCCTAACGCAGAAGGAAACAGAACAACTCCTTCTGTTGTAGCATTTTCAAAAAATGGTGAAAGATTAGTAGGACAAATTGCAAAGCGTCAAGCAGTTACTAATCCAGATAACACAGTTATTTCAATCAAAAGAGAAATGGGAACAGATAAAAAAGTAAAAATAGAGGGTGATTCTTTTTCACCACAAGAGATATCAGCAATGATACTTCAAAAATTAAAAGCAGATGCTGAAAATTATTTAGGACAACAAGTTACACAAGCTGTTATTACTGTACCTGCATATTTTAGCGATAGTCAAAGACAAGCAACAAAGGATGCAGGAAAAATTGCAGGACTAGAAGTTTTAAGAATTATAAACGAGCCAACAGCAGCAGCTCTTGCTTTTGGTATGGACAAAGAAGACCAAGACCAAAAAATTATGATTTATGATTTAGGTGGAGGAACATTTGATGTATCTATACTAGATATTGGAGATGGTGTATTTGAAGTTTTAGCAACAAATGGAAATACAAGACTAGGTGGAGATGATTTTGACGAAAGAATTATAAACTACCTAGTAGACGAATTTAAAAAAGCAAATGGAATTGATTTAAAATCAGATAAAATGGCAATGCAGCGTTTAAAAGAAGCAGCAGAAAAAGCAAAAATCGAACTTTCTGGAGTACAACAGACACAAATTAATTTACCATTTATTACAGCAGATGCAAATGGACCAAAACATTTAGATGTAACTCTAACAAGAGCAAAATTTGAAGAATTAATTTCTGATTTAATTGAAGCAACAAAAATTCCTGTACAAAATGCTTTAAAAGATGCTGGAATTACAGCAGAGCAAATTCATAAAGTATTATTAGTTGGTGGTTCTACAAGAGTACCAGCTGTTCAAGAGGCTGTAAAGAAAATAACAGGAAAAGAACCAGATAAGGGTATTAACCCAGATGAATGTGTTGCAATTGGTGCAGCAATTCAAGGTGGTGTACTTTCTGGTGATGTAAAAGATTTAGTATTACTAGATGTAACACCTTTATCACTTGGTATTGAAACATTAGGTGGAGTATTTACAAAATTAATTGAAAGAAATACAACAATTCCAACTAAAAAATCACAAGTTTTCTCAACAGCAGCAGATGGACAAACAAGTGTTGAAATCCATGTACTTCAAGGAGAAAGAGAAATGGCAGCATACAACAAAACACTTGGAAGATTTCAATTAACAGGAATTCCAGCCGCACCAAGAGGAGTACCTCAAATTGAGGTTACATTTGATATTGATGCAAATGGTATTGTTCATGTTTCTGCAAAAGATATGGCAACAGGAAATAGTCAACAAGTTGCAATTACAGCAAGTACAAACTTAACAGATGAAGATATCGATAAAGCTGTAAAAGATGCAGAAGCACATGCAGCAGAAGACAAAAAGAGAAAAGATGAAATTGAAGTTAGAAATAATGCAGAAAGTTTAGTATATAATTGTCAAAAAACAATAAATGATTTAGGAGATAAAATTAGCGGAGAAGAAAAAGCAAAAGCAGAAACAGAAATAGAAAATGTTAAAAAAGCATTAGAAGGAACTGATGTAGAGGCAATTAAATCTGCAACAGAAAAATTAACAACAATATTCTATTCAATTTCAGAAAAAATTTATTCTCAAACAGCAGGAGCTGCAAACGGAGGTCAAGGAGCAGATGCAGGAGCAAGTACAGAAGGACCAAAAGCAGATGAAAACGGAAATGTTTATGATACAGACTATAAAGTAGAAGAAGATGGAGACAAAAAATAGTGGAGGAATAGATGGCAAGTAAAGACTATTATGAGATATTGGGAGTAGATAAAAATGCAACAGACGATGAACTAAAAAAGGCATATCGTAAGCTTGCAAAAAAATATCACCCTGATGCTAATCCAGATAATAAAAAAGAGGCAGAAGCCAAATTTAAAGAAGTAAATGAGGCTTACGAAACTTTATCAAATCCACAAAAAAGACAAATGTATGACCAATTTGGTACAGCGGATCCAAACGGCTTTGGATCTGCTGGTGGTCCTTTTGGAGGACAAAATGGATATTATTCGTATTCATCATCAGGATTTGATGGATTTAGTGATTTTGGTGATTTAGGAGATATATTCTCATCATTTTTTGGTGGAGGATTTTCTGCAAAAGGTTCATCAAGAGCAAATCAAGGTCCAAAAAAAGGTGCAGATTTAAGATATGATTTAGAAATCAGTTTTGAAGAGTCTTTTTTAGGAACAGAAAGATATGTAAATTTAACAAGAAATGAAACTTGCAGTGTTTGCCATGGAGAAGGTGCAAAGCCAGGAACTAAAAAGCAAAAATGTAGTGTGTGTGGTGGAACAGGTCAAATAAAACAAGTACAAACTACAATTCTTCGGACAAATGCAAACAGTAAGACCTTGTAGTAACTGCCATGGAACAGGAGAGGTAATACCAGAACCTTGTACCGAGTGCAAAGGAAAGGGAACAGTAAGAAAATCTGTTAGAATTTCTGTAAAAATTCCAGCAGGAATTGACGAAAATCAAACCATTGTATTAAGGGGCGAAGGAGAACCTGGAGAAAAAGGTGGAGCAAAAGGAGATTTATACATAACTGTACATTTAAAAAGACATAACATTTATTCAAGAAAAGGTCAGGATGTTATTTGTGAAGTACCGATTACATTTACACAAGCTACATTGGGAGCTGACTTAAAAATACCAATGGTAGATGGAAAAGTGGAAAGTTATAGGATACCAGAGGGAACTCAAAATGGTACAAAATTTGTAATTAGAGGAAAAGGATTTAAAAATTTAAACAGTGGAATGCAAGGGAATTTTGTATTTACAGTGGCTGTTCAAATTCCAAAAAAATTATCAAAAGAGCAATATGCTATTTTACAAGAACTTGCCAAAACAATGAATGAACAACCACCAATAAAGAAAAAAGGAATATTTGGATAAAAAATAATGTAGAAAAAAGTCGCATCATTGCATATTATATAATAATAGCATGAATAAAAGTGCTATTAGGGGGGTGACAAATATGTGTGAAAATGATTGCGGTTATAGAAAAAATAATAAAACTTGTTCAAAGATAGTTATAGCTTTACTAGTAGCATTAATTACATTTGTTATTGGAGTAATTATTGGAGCAGTAACAGGCTTGTTTGCTGCATTAGGTGTTGGAGCATTTGTAGCAATACTTGCTATTCTAATTATTTTATTAATTATTCAAATTATATTAGCAGTATGTAATAAAAAAGAAAAACATGATAATTGTTGTTGTAAATAAAAAATAAATATATAAGGCATCCTAATACAGGATGTCTTTTTATTGTTAAAAATAATAACTTTTAATACATATTTACAAATTTTTAAACAAATGATACAATTATTATGTAAGATTATAATAGGTAATAAATGCCAGATTGTGAGGATATAATGAAATCACCAAAAACATTATATATTTTAATTTTTGTATTTTGTATATTTGCCTTAATTGGAGGAATATATGCACAGTTTATTGAAAATGGAACAGGTTCGAATAAGAATGTTATTAAAGAATCAGGAAGTGTAAATGAAGAAAAGGATGCAGAAACGATTAAATCAGAATTTGATGATTTATTTACAAATACAATTAATCTAAATGGAGTTGATACAACAGGAATTGTTAGAATGAACCCAAATGAAGAAATTGTTTATTCTGCATATGATATAGATAGAACAGAGCTAGCATATGATTTAGATATTAATATACCTTTAGTAAATATTAATACTGAAGTAGCAAAGTCTTTTAACCAAAATACTCAGGCTATATTTGCAAACAAGGCAAACGAAATATTAAAGAAAACAGATGAAACATCACAAACAATTTATAGCATTGATTATGTGGCATTTGTAAATAATGATATTTTATCTATTGCTATTAAATCTACATTAAAAGAAGGGCAAAATGCACAAAGGGTGATGGTACAAACATATAACTATAATTTAGCTACAGGAATGCAAGTTAGCTTAAATGATTTAATTACAATAAAGTCACTAAATAAAAGTGATGTAGAAGAAAAAATAAAATCTGTAGTGCAAGAGGCAGATAATGCAGCAAAAGCAATACAAGGCATGGGATATGAAGATATTTTTTCAAGAGATTTAAGTAGCGATATATATACTGTTGATAATAGCAAAACTTTTTTACTAGGAAATGACAATAGATTATATATTATTTATCCATATGGAAATAACAATTTTACATCAGAAATGGACATTGTATTATTATAAATAAAAGGGGCATAAAATAATGGCAAAAAAGTTGCTAATTACAGAAAAGCCTTCTGTTGCAATGGAGTTCGCAAAAGTATTAAATATAAATGGAACAAGAAAAGATGGGTATTTAGAGTCAGAAGATTGGATAATATCATGGTGTGTAGGACATTTAGTTACTATGTCGTATCCTGAAAAATACGATGAAAATCTAAAATTTTGGAGACTAGATACTCTTCCTTTTATGCCAAAAGAATATAAATACGAAGTTATACCAAGTGTACAAAAACAATTTGATGTTATAAAAAGCTTAATTCAGAGACAAGATGTTAATTCTGTTTATGTGGCAACTGACTCTGGACGAGAGGGAGAATATATTTTTCGCTTAGTAGAACAACAAATTGGTATAAAGAAACCAAACAGAAGAAGGGTGTGGATAGATTCACAAACAGAAGAAGAAATAAAAAGAGGAATTGAAGAGGCAAAAGATTTAGCAGAATATGATAGCTTATCTGATTCTGCTTATTTGCGTGCAAAAGAAGATTATTTAATTGGTATTAATTTTTCAAGACTATTATCAATTATTTATGGAAGAAGAGTAGCTAAAGACCTGCAAGAAGATAAAATATCTATTTCTGTTGGAAGAGTAATGACATGTGTTTTAGGTATGATTGTTTCAAGAGAAAGAGAAATTAGAAATTTTGTTAAAGTACCATATTATAAAATAATAGGAAAATTTGGCGTTGGTGAATCTTCATTTGATGCAGAATGGAAAGTAACCCAAAATTCGTCTATATATGAAAGTCCTAAATTATATAATGAGTCAGGATTTAAAAATGAAGATGATGCTAAAAGCTTTATTTTATCTATGCAAGGTAAAAAAGCTATTGTGTCAGAAATAAAAAAGAATAAAACAAAAGAAAATGCACCACTTTTGTTTAATTTAGCTGAAATTCAAAATGAATGTACAAAAAGATTTAAAATAAAACCTGACGAAACATTAGAGATTATACAAAATTTATATGAAAAAAAGCTTGTCACTTATCCAAGAACAGATGCAAGAGTGTTATCTACTGCAATTGCAAAAGTTATTTCTAAAAACTTAAATGGAATTGCAAAAGGTTTTAAAGATGAGGAAATTCAAGGCTATTTATCTCAAATGGTTAAAGAAAAATATAAAACTGATTTAACAAAAACAAAGTATGTAAATGATAGTAAAATAACAGACCATTATGCTATTATTCCAACAGGGCAGGGATATGAAAATTATGATAAATTACCAAACTTGCAAAAAGAGATATATAAAGTTATAGTAAAGCGTTTTTTAGCAATTTTTTATCCACCAGCAGAGTATAATAAAATTTCAGCTACAATTTTAGTAGACAAAGAAGAGTTTACAACAAGTGGAAAAGTTTGTACAAATTTAGGGTATTTGCAAGTATTAAAGGATAAAAAACAAAAAGTAGATGACAATATGCAAGATATAGAAAGTGAAGAAAAAAAGGAAGATGAAACTGAAAGTAATGTTGAAATATTAGGCACATTAAAAAAGAGTCAAGAAGTAAATGTTTTAAATTTTGAAACAAAGACATCTGAAACTTCTCCTCCTTCTAGATATAATTCTGGCTCTATAATTCTTGCAATGGAAAACGCAGGAAAATTAATTGAAGAAGAGGAATTAAGAGAACAAATAAAAGGAGCTGGAATTGGAACAAGTGCAACAAGAGCAGAGATTATGAAGAAATTAGAACGCATAGGATATATTATGGTTAATACAAAAACGCAAATAATTACTCCAACTAAAAAAGGAGAAGCTATATATGATGTAATATATAATTCTATGCCAGATATGTTAAATCCAAAACTTACAGCTAGTTGGGAAAAAGGCTTAGATATGGTTGCAAAAAAACAGATTGCATCAAATGAATTTATGACTAAACTAGAAGAATATATTAAGTCAAAAGTAAATAAACTTGTTGTAAAGTGGTAATTTGAAAAAGGTGATTTTAAGATGTTATCAAGAAATACATATTTAGAAGTAAATTTAAAGAATTTAGAGAAAAATGTGCGTAAATTGATTAGGTTTTATTCAGAATATGAATATTATTTTGGAGTAGTAAAGGCAGATTGCTACGGTCAAAGTGGAATTAAACCAATTAAAGCAATTTTGCAAGGCGGTTGCAATTATTTAGCAGTAGCAACATTAGATGAGGCTTTAGATATTAGAAAAAAATTAAATGATGTTCCTATTTTATGTTTGGGAGTCATTTCCAGCCAATACATAGAAACATGTATACAAAATAATATTACTGTTACTATAAATAGTTTGGAATATTTGCAAGAAGTAATTTTACAAGATTGTGAAGGACTAAAAGTTCATTTAAAACTTAATACTGGAATGAATCGTTTAGGAATTAATTCTAACGAAGAAGTATTAAGGGCAATTGAGATAATAAAAAAGAACAGAATTACATTAGAGGGCGTGTATACACATATTTATGATGCAACATCAAAAGAAACTTACGAAAACCAACTTGAAGAATTTAAAAAACTATTGCAAGGAGTAGATTTAAAGAAAATACCGATTATTCATATTTCTGCAAGTGAAGCAATTACAAACTATGAACAACCTAGTTTTGTAAATGGTTGCAGGTTTGGAATTATTATGTATGGCTTTACAGATAAAGAATTTTTGGAGTTAGATTCAACTGCAAGGTTAGCAAGTGAGGTAGTCCAAATTCATAATTTGGAAAAAGGAGATACTGTAGGTTACAATGCTGATTTTAAAGCAGATAAGAAAACAAAAATTGCAGTAGTATCAATAGGATATGCAGATGGAGTGATTCGCAAAAATAAAGGAAGATATGTATATATAAATGACAAGAAATATAAAATTGTAGGCAATATTTGTATGGATATGCTATTTGTAGAAGTTGATGATGATGTAAATGTACATGATACAGTATATATTTTAAAAGATAATGAGCATATAAAAGAAGTTTCAGATTATTTAGATACAATTCCTTATGAAGTATTATCGACTATTGGAAAAAGGGTGCAAAGAGTGTATGTAAGTTAAACAATTCCATCAAAAAAATCGGAGCCTTTTAAATTGTGGCTAGCGCAAGTGGGAAAGAAATTACAAATTAAGTTCTAAACTTTTAATAACATATTGAAAGTTTAGAACTTTTGTTATATAAATTAATATGTAGCATTATAAGAAAAAAGTTACACTTTTTTACCCCAATACATAATATATAGCATAAAAAGTTTACAAAAAGGGGTGAAAATAATGCCTAAATACATAATAGAAGGCGGAAGAAAGTTGCAAGGAACAGTATCTATTTCTGGTTCGAAAAATGCATCACTTCCAATTATGGCGGCTACTATTTTACATGCTGGCACTACTAAACTATATAATATTCCTAAAATAAGTGATACAAAAATGACGCAAGACATATTAAGATTTTTAGGATGTAAAATAAAGAAACATAATGATAAAATAGAAATTAATTCAAAAAACATTAGTAAAAAGGAAATACCCGAAAATTTGATGCATCAAATGAGATCTACTGTTATTTTAGCAGGTGCGTTAATTGGGAGGTTTAAAGAAGCAAAGTTCTCTTATCCAGGGGATTACGATATTTGATTGATACTATCTGCAAGTTTAAGATAAATGAATGGATTAGGTATATAAAAAACATATGATGCTTAAAAGTATTGTAAAAAATACATGCTTATAATATAATAAAAATAAAAGTTATATAATAACCAAATTTATAAAAATAGTAATTGGAGTGAAAAATGGCTAGATTTAACAAAAGATTTGAAGTAAGAAGAGAAATGAGTGATGGCGGAAAAATAAGACCAGATGATGATTTTGATGATATAAACGATGATATTAGTGAAAATGTTTTTAATGATGAAGAGCTTAAGCGACAACAAAATATTGAAATTAAGGTAGATGAAAATGGCAATCCTGTTATACCAGAAGGCTGGACATTTTTAACACATGGTTCAAGTTTAGATAGATGGGATACATCATTATTAGGTAATGATTTTACGGTAGGAAATGGAGTAGTAAATGGCAGAGAAGTGAAAAGAAGACCTTTGTGCTGTGTAGAAAGA
Source organism: uncultured Clostridia bacterium (assembly GCA_947591045.1). Lineage (GTDB taxonomy): Bacteria > Bacillota > Clostridia > TANB77 > CAG-508 > CALXVA01. Next base: position 320 of record CANQCV010000002.1, on the reverse strand, counting down.
AGTGATGCCAAATTTAGTTATGAAAGAAGAGGAGTACTACTGCTAAAGCATATGGTGGAAAGCAACAAGCATTTGAAATTAGAGTACTTTTTTATAAAGACCCTAGATTAGGAAGTGGAAAAGTAGTTAGAGATAAATTAAATCAAGACGAACTAAAAGATGTATCAAAATATTATATGTATCAAGGGGGCAGACATCCTGCTGTGCCAGCAGGAACCAAACTTGTCTTTGTAAAAAATGGAAATTTTGATGAAATAACAAATACAAACGGAAATAATATATTGTGGTATATTCCAGAGCAATATTTGAAGCAATATTTA
>CANQCV010000001.1 GCA_947591045.1 uncultured Clostridia bacterium | reverse complement strand
TTAAATGATGAAGAAGAACTAATAAATGTTGGCTAGATAAAAAAATAGTCATAACAGAATATTATAACAATAATCGTTTTAATAATACTAGCCACAGTAAGTATAAATATGGTGGTAGGAGAAAATGGTTTAATAAAGAAAGCAGAACAAGCAAGAGATGCTTATGAAAATAGTAGCAAAAAAGAAGAAGAGGGCTTAGATTCAATGGCGGAAGAATATGACTATTTAATGGAATTAAGGAAATTACCACAAGGACCAACAGGAAAACCATTAGTAGAGGGACTAACAGAAATACAAAAAAGAACAGTAAAAGCAGAAGACAAATACAGAAAAGGAGTAACAGTGCCAAAGGGCTTTAAAGTAGTACCAGAGTGTGGAACAACTGTAAATGACGGAATAGTAATAGAAGACGAAGATGGTAACCAATTTGTATGGGTACCATGTACAGAAGACCAGTATAAAAAGCATGAATATAAAAGTCCAAAGGTAGACGATACAAAAGGCTCAACACCAGATAGTGGAGAAAACCCATGGAAAACGCATCAGTATAGACAATATAAAGATTGGCAAGAAGAGTCAAATGTAGAAACAAATACAAAAAGTGTAAAAGATAATGGTGGATTTTATATAGGAAGATATGAGGCAGGAGTACCAGATAATGCATCATTTTCTGTAAATAATAAGAGTAATAAAGAAACAATGCCATATTATACAGAAAGTAACAGTAATGGAAATAAATCAAAAAATGTAACAGAAGAAAATGGAACAAAATTAAAACCAGTAAGTAAACAGGGAGTACAAGCATGGAATTATATAAATCAAACAAATGCAGTAGAAGTATCAAAGAATATGTATGATGGAGTAGAAGGTAGCTATGGAGTAATAAGTCAGTTAATAGATGGAATAGCATGGGATAGGACAGTAGATTGGTTAAGTGGAAGTTATACCCAAATAGCGTCAGAGAGTAGCAACTATGGAAATTATATCAATGATTCAACAGAATTAGCAAAAGATGTCTTGTATGCACAGCATGTATATACATGGGTAAAAAGTGGACAAACGGGCAAATCAGGTTGGGTATATGCAAACAAATATAAAAAGGGAAAACCAAAATTAGGGGAAGAATATTTAACAGATACAGAGGAAAGACTAAAATATAATTCAGCAGATTATACGGATGGTGACCAATATAATTTAATAACACATACAATGACAAAAAGAATAGAACTATCAACAGGAGCAGTAGATAATTTTAAATTAAAGAATATCTATGATATGGCAGGAAATATGTGGGAGTGGACAACAGAGACAGGTCGCCATAGCACCACGAATCCAAATGAAACAACCGGTATAAAGTACTCGGTTAAGCGTGGGGGTAGCTTTAACGGCTCCGGCAGCGACTTTCCTGTTTCCTTTTGCAGTGGCAACGATGCGACGACTACCACCAGCTTCTACCATGGCTTTCGTGTCGTACTATATGTAAAATAGCAAAATGAATAAAAGGGTAGGTCCTTTTTGTGACAATTTGGCAGAGTGGGAATAGTCCCATTTCTGCCTTTTTTGTATTATTCGACAAAAAGAACAAAAAAATGATATATTTTTCTTGTGAAAAAATATACTATTTGATATAATGAGGACATAAAATAAAAAGAGAAAACGGAGGGAAATGTATGTGTGATTGCATAGATAAAAAAATAAAAGAAGAAATGCAAGAAATTATGAGTAAATATAAAGTTGAAAAAGACAATTTAATTTCTATACTAAATGAAACTCAAGAAAAATATGGATATATACCAAAAGTTGCTCAAATGGAAATATCAAAATATTTGCAAATTCCAATGGCAGAAATTTATGGAGTAGTTACTTTTTATTCAAGATTTACTTTAGAGCCAAAAGGTGAATACAATATTTCTGTATGTTTAGGAACAGCTTGCTTTGTAAAAGGTTCTCAAGCAATATTAGATAGACTAAAAGATAAATTAAAAATAGAAGAAGGGCAAACAACAAAGGACGGTAAATTTTCAATAGATACTACAAGATGTGTTGGAGCATGTGGAATTGCACCAGTATTTACAGTAAATGACGAAGTTTATGGAAAAGCAACAGTAAAAAAATTAGATGAAGTTTTAGATAAATTAATGTAAACATATCAAACAACCAAAAGGAGGTTTCAATGAAAACAATACAAGAAATTGATAAAATAAGAGAAAGTAAAAGACAAGAATTAGATTTAAGAAAAAATACAAAAGCAGACACAAGAGAAAAGCATATTTTAGTGTGCCAAGGAACTGGATGTACATCATCTAAATCACCAAAGATACTAGAAAATTTTAAAAATTTAGTAAAAGAAAAACATTTAGATAATGTTAGAGTAATTAAAACTGGTTGTTTTGGTTTATGCGCAAAAGGTCCAATAGTTATTATCAGACCAGAAGATACTTTTTATGCAATGGTTACACCAGAAGACTGCGAGGAAATTATAGAAAAGCATATTATACAAGGTGAAATAGTAGAAAGACTATTATGCAAAGATATAGATGGTAAAAAGGTACAAAAATTAGATGACCTTACTTTCTATAAAAAACAAAAAAGAATTGCTCTTAAAAATTGTGGAGTAATAAATCCGGAAGAAATTGACGAATATATTGCATTTGATGGATACAAAGCATTAGAAAAAGTTTTAACTCAAATGTCACAAGATGAAGTTATTTCTGAAATTCAAGAATCAGGCTTAAGAGGAAGAGGAGGAGCAGGTTTCCCAACAGGTAAAAAATGGGCTCTTACAAAAGCAGTAGAAGGTAAACAAAAATATGTTGTTTGTAATGCTGATGAAGGTGACCCAGGAGCTTTTATGGATAGAAGTATTTTGGAGGGCGATCCACACTCTGTTTTAGAGGCAATGACAATAGCAGGTTATACAATTGGTGCAGATAAAGGTTACATTTATGTAAGGGCTGAATATCCAATCGCAGTACATAGACTACAAATTGCAATTGACCAAGCAAGAGAATATGGCCTATTAGGAAAAAATATCTTTGGAACAGATTTTAGTTTTGATATAGAAATTAGACTTGGAGCAGGAGCTTTTGTTTGTGGAGAAGAAACAGCACTTTTAGAGTCAATAGAAGGAAAACGCGGGCAACCAAGACTAAAACCTCCATACCCTGCAAATGCTGGTTTATGGGGAAAACCAACTTTAATTAATAATGTTGAAACATATGCCAATATTACAAAGATTATCTTAAATGGAGCAAAATGGTATTCATCTATTGGAACAGAGGGTTCAAAGGGAACAAAAGTGTTTGCACTAGGTGGAAATGTTAATAATGTAGGACTAGTAGAAGTTCCTATGGGAACAACATTAAGAGAAATTGTATTTGATATTGGTGGAGGAATTCCAAACGGAAGAGAATTTAAAGCTGCACAAACGGGAGGCCCTTCTGGTGGATGTATTCCAGCAAAGCATTTAGATACACCAATTGATTATGAATCATTAAAAGAAATTGGTTCTATGATGGGCTCTGGTGGCTTAATAATCATGGATGATACAAAATGTATGGTTTCACTTGCAAAATTCTATCTACAATTTACTGTTAGTGAAAGTTGTGGTAAATGTACTCCATGCAGAATTGGAACCAAAAGAATGCTTGAAATATTAGAGAAAATGTGTGATGGAAAAGGCGAAAAAGAAGATATTGAAAATCTAGAAAATTTAGCTTTAAGTATACAAAAATCAAGTGTTTGCGGATTGGGACAGAGCGCACCAAATCCAGTACTTAGCACTCTAAAATATTTTAGAGATGAATTTGAAGAGCATTGCATAGATAAAGTATGTAGAGCCAAAGAATGTAAAGCACTTGCAAAAATACAAATAGATGAAGAAAAATGCAAGAGCTGTGGGTTATGCCAGAAAAATTGTCCAGTGGGAGCAATAGAAGGAGAAGCAAGAGAAAAAAGAAAAATAAATCAAGATAAATGTATTAAGTGTGGAACTTGCATAAAGGCTTGTCCTTTCCATGCAATCGGCTAACTTTAATTCAGAGAATAAATAGGAGGAAAAAATGGTAAATTTAAAAATAGATGAAAAAGATGTATGTGTACCAGAAGGGACAACTGTACTTGAGGCTGCAAAACAAGTAGGTATTGATATTCCAACACTATGTTTCCTAAAAGAAATTAATGAAGTAGGAGACTGTAGGATGTGTATTGTCGAAGTAGAGGGCAGGCGTGGCTTTGTAACTTCTTGCGTACAAAAGTTAGAAGAGGGTATGGTTGTTCATACTAATACACAAAATGTATTAGAGGCAAGACGCAATATATTAGAATTAATACTTTCTAATCATCCAAAGGACTGCTTAACTTGCATACGCTCACGGAAATTGTGAACTACAAAATTTAGCAATAAAATTTAATATACAAGATGTTAAATACCAAGGAGAAATGTCAAGTCATGAGGTAGATGATAAATCTCCATCTATAGTAAGAGATTTTAGTAAATGTGTTTTATGTAGAAGATGTGTTGCTACTTGCAAAAAAGTTCAACAAATAGGGGCAATTGATAATGGTGGAAGAGGTTTTGAATCTTGCATTACAACAACTTATGGTAAAAGTTTAAATGATGTTAACTGCACATTTTGTGGTCAATGTATAGAATCTTGCCCAGTTGGTGCTTTACATGAAAAAGAAAACATTGCCGAAGTAAATGAAAAGTTAAAAGATCCTAATACATATGTAATTGTTCAAACTGCACCTGCTGTTAGAGTAGCACTTGGCGAAGAGTTTGGTATGAAAATAGGCACAAATGTAGCAGGACAAATGGTTAGTGCATTAAAAAGATTAGGCTTTAATAAAGTATTTGATACAAATACTGGTGCAGATTTTACTATTATGGAAGAGGCAACAGAATTTGTTAAAAGATTAAAAGAAAATGATAATTTGCCAATGACGACATCATGTTGCCCTGCATGGATTAAATATACAGAGATGGAATATCCAGAAAATATGCCACATTTATCAAGCTGTAAATCACCACACCAAATGTTTGGAGCGATTTTAAAATCATATTATGCAGAAAAAAATAATATACCAAAAGATAGTATATATGTTGTATCTGTAATGCCATGTGTTGCTAAAAAATATGAGAGAAGTCGTGAAGAAATGAATGTAGATGGTATAAGTGATGTTGATGCAGTAATTACAACAAGAGAATTAGCAAGAATGATTAAACAAGCAAACATAGAATTTACAGAATTAGAAGACGAAGAATTTGACAACCCTATGGGAGAGGCAACAGGAGCTGCCGCAATATTTGGTACAACAGGTGGGGTTATGGAGGCTGCTTTAAGAACTGCGTATGAGCTTATAACAGGAAAAGAGCTAAAGGAGATTGACTTTAAAGAAGTAAGAGGAGAAAAAGGAATTAAAAAAGCAGTAGTACAAATAGGTGATAAAAAAGTAAGAGTAGCAGTAGCACATGGACTTGGAAATGCAAGAAAAGTATCAGAAGAAATAAAACAAGGTAAAGCAGATTATGATTTTCTAGAAGTTATGGCATGCCCAGGAGGATGTGTTATGGGCGGAGGTCAACCAATTAAAAGCTCAAAAATACGAAGAGAAGTAGATGTAAGACAAAAAAGAGCAAAAGCAATATATTCTATTGATGAAAAAAGTGCAATTAGAAAATCACATGAAAATCCAGTGTTAAAGCAAATTTATAAAGAATATATAGGAGCACCAGGAGGACACAAAGCACACGAGTTATTACATACAGAATATAGTAAAAAGGCAAAATACAATATATAAAGTTAAATAAAAGTCAAGGCACATATAAAAAGCATGTTTTTAGTGCCTTGACTTTTTATATGTTTTTGTGAGAGAATTAAAGGCGAAAGAAAAAAAGGTATAATAAATATGACCTGTCCCTTTTACGACAAAAATGGGAAGAAGGGTCAGGCCCCAATAGGAGGAAGAATGTTTAAATCTGGATTTGTATCAATTATTGGAAGAACAAATGTAGGAAAGTCTAGTATTATAAATAAATTAGTAGGAGAAAAAGTAGCTGCAATTGCAAATAAACCTCAAACAACAAGGACAGCAATAAAGGCAATTGTGAATCGTAAGAATAGCCAAATCATTTTTATAGATACTCCTGGAATTCATAAGCCTAAATCAAAATTAGGAAATGTAATGGTAGAAACCGCTTTTGAAGTAGCACAAGATGTTGATGTTATTGTTTTTGTAGTTGACGCAACATCAAATGATATAGGCAAAGGTGATAGGCTTATTTTAGATAAAATTAAAGAGGCAAATAAAAAAACAATTTTAGTAATTAATAAAATTGATTTAGTAGATAAAGAGCATATTGCAAAACAAATTGAGCAATATAAAAATGAATATGATTTTTCAGCATTTATCCCTGTTTCAACTGTAAAAAATATTAATATGGAGAAAATTTTAGAAGAAATAGAAAGTAACTTAAAAGAAGGACCAGCATATTATGATATAGAGGAATATACAGATCAAACAACAAAACAATTAGTAGAAGAAATAGTTAGAGAAAAAGCCTTAAAATTATTAAAAGATGAAGTACCACATGGAATTTTTGTAGAAGTAGATAAATTTAAAAAGAAAACAACTTTAAATAAAGAGCCAATTTTTCATATAGATGCTACTATTTATTGCTTAAGAGAGTCACATAAGGGAATAATAATTGGAAAAGATGGAAAAATGCTAAAAAATATAGGCACATATGCAAGACAAGATTTGGAAAAAATGCTAGATATAAAAGTGAATTTAAAATTGTGGGTAAAAGTAAAAGAAGATTGGCTAAATGATGATAGATTTGTAAAAAAATTCAAATTACAATAAATGGCAACATGAAAATTTTGCAAATGAGCATAAAAAAATAAAAAATGCAAATGATAAGATAAACATTGCTTTATTGATTAGGAGATGATTACATGATAAAACAAATAGCATGGAATACTTTTAAAAATACAGGAGATATTAATACTTTTTTAGAATTGCTAGAGGTAGAGAATGTAGAAAATGATATAATAAAGGCGGAAAAGTATGGGAATATTGAAGATAAAGGGAATAATATTAGCAGAGAACAATATGAGCGATTATGATAAAATGGTTACAATATTAACTCCAAATGGAAAAATTGGGTGTGCTGCAAAGGGTTCAAGAAGACCAAAGAGTAGTCTGATGGCGGGCACCCAGTTTCTATGCTTTGGAGATTATATGATATATCAAGGTGCAAGTTCATATAATTTAAATTCGTGTGATGTTATTGAAGTGTTTTACAACATACGCACAGATTTAGATAAATTAAATTGCGCTGCACATATTACTAAAATTGTTAATGATGTAACAGATGAAAATCAGAATACATATAAGATTTTGCAATTATTTTTAAATACTTTATATATGATTTCAGAAACTAACGAAGATTTAGATTTTATTACTTCTGTTTTTAAAATGAAACTTGCATGTTTACTTGGCTTTATGCCGGTTATTGATAAATGCACATCATGTAATCAAAAAGAAGAATTAAAATATTTTAGTCTAAAAGATAACGGCTTAAAATGTGATGCATGTGGAAGACAAGATAAAGGAGCAATACAAATAGGAGAGGGAACGGTTACTGCAATTAAATATATTGTTATGGCTCCACCTAAAAAACTTTTTTCATTTCGCTTGTCAGAGGAATCAAGAAAAGAATTGGAGCTAATTAGTAAATTATATTTAAATGAAAAATTAGAAAAAGAATATATTTAAAAAATTTTAAATATATTTTTTTGTGAAAAAAAGTAAATAAAATCTAGAATAAATATTGCAAAATGCCTTGAAATATTAATAAAATTGTGATAATATATTAGCCGTAATTAAAATAAAAAGCCGTTTGAAAAAGCAAAGTAGATTTAAATAAAAATAGTATGTAAGAGAGTGTAAGTCGTGGCTGTAAGCTTACTCATACTAATTAAATTGAAATTTCACTTTTTAGGTTTTCTGACTGAAAGATAGCTAGCAGTTGTTTAGTAGGTAGAAGCGGGTAGCCCGTTATAGCAAAATTAAGGTTAATTTTAAACAATTAATAAATTTAGGTGGTACCACGGAAGCTGTTTCGTCCTATTTATAGGAAAACAGCTTTTTTTAAAGTCGCATTGGGGGTCTGACCCTTTTTCCCATTTTTGTCGCAATGGGGACAGGTCAGAATAGAAGGAGGAGCTATGAAAGAAGAAATTGAGAAAATAAAACAATCTGCTTTAAGTGAGATTGAAAAAGCAAGTGATGCAAGACAATTAGATGATGTTAGAGTTAAATATTTAGGAAAAAAAGGAGAACTAACTACTATTTTAAGAGGTATGGGGTCTCTTACACCAGAAGAAAGACCTGTTATTGGAAGTTTAGTAAATGTAGTTAAAGAAGAATTAGAAGAGTTAATTTCTAAAAAAGAAAAAGAATACGGAGAGCAAGAATTAAATAGAAAATTAAAAGAGGAAACAATTGATATTACACTTCCAAGTACAAAAATAAAAAGAGGTAGTAAACATCCTTTAAATAGAATTATTGAAGAAGTAGAAGATTTATTCGTGTCTATGGGATATGATGTTGTAACAGGACCAGAGCTTGAAACAGATGAATATTGTTTTGAAAGGTTAAATCTTCCAAAAGGACATCCTGCAAGAGATATGCAAGATAGTTTCTATATAACATCAGAATATTTATTAAGAACGCAAACTTCTGCTGTGCAAGCTAGAACAATGATGGCAAATGAAGAAAAGTCACCAATTAGGGTAATTTGTCCAGGAAAAACATATAGAAGAGATGATGATGCAACACATTCTCATCAATTTAGCCAAGTAGAAGGTTTAGTAATTGATAAAAATATTTCTCTTGCTGATTTAAAAGGAACACTAGAAATATTTGTAAAGAAAATGTTAGGAGAAAATTTGAGCTTGCGTTTTAGACCAAGTTATTTCCCATTTACAGAGCCATCATATGAAGTAGATGTTAGTTGCTTTAAATGTGGAGGAAAAGGATGCAATTTATGCAAGCAAACAGGATGGATAGAAGTATTAGGTTCTGGAATTGTTCATCCAAATGTACTAAAAATGAATGGCTATGATCCAGAAAAATATAGTGGCTTTGCTTTTGGAACAGGTTTAGATAGGCTTGCAATGTTTAAATATGAAATTACAGATATTCGTTTGTTATATCAAAATGATGTTAGATTCTTAGAGCAATTTGACAGACTTGATAGATAGAAATTAATAAAATTAATCTAATATAACTTTTATTTCTCCTTGCTGGTCGGACTAATCATATAAGCAAAGGAGGATATACTTTAAACAATCGAGACATTAATGTGTCTAATCTATATGAATATGTGTCCTCCCAAACTGCGCGTCGTGCATAAAAGTTATATTAGATTGAATAAATATAAAATTAATTTAAAAGAAGGGAATTTGAAAAATGAAATTAAGTACAAATTTTGTAAAAGACTATGTTGATATTGATGTTGATGTAAAAACATTAGCAGAAGATATGACAAAAGTTGGAAATGAATATGACTCTGCAGGGCATTTGATAGAGGCTACAAAGTTGGTTGTAGGAGAAGTAAAAGAATGCAAAATGCATCCAGATTCAGACCATTTACATGTATGCAAAGTAGATGTTGGAAATGAAATTTTAAATATTGTTTGTGGTGCGCCAAATGTGCGTACAGGGTTAAAAGTAATAGTTGCATTAGATGGTGCAGAACTTCCTGGTGGTACTATAAAAAAAGGTATGATAAGAGGTCAAGAGTCAAATGGAATGCTTTGTTCAATAGCAGAATTAGGCTTGGAAAATAAATTCCTAGAGGAAAAAGATAAAGCAGGAATTCATGAATTGCCAGAAGATGCAAAAATAGGAGAAGATGCTATTAAATATATGCAAATGGATGATGGAGTAATTGATTTTGACTTAACGGCTAATCGTGGTGATTTACTAAGCGTTCTTGGAATGGCATATGAAATAGGTGCAATATATGATAAAAAAGTAAAAGACATTGATTTATCACACAAAGAAAACAGTGAAAATATAAATGATAGCTTTAAAGTAGAAGTTGATACAGATAATTGTACAATTTTCTTAGCAAAAAAGGTAAAGAATATTAAAATTAAGCCAAGCCCAGCATTTATTCGTAATAGATTAATTGCATCAGGAATAAGACCAATTAACAATGTTGTAGACATAAGTAACTATGTTATGCTAGAAACAGGGCAACCTTTGCATTTTTATGATGCAGATACTTTAAAAGGTAAATTGCAAGTAAGAATGGCAAAAGAAAATGAAAAACTAACAACATTAGACGGAATAGAAAGAATATTATCACAAGATGATATTGTAATTTCTAATGGAGAAGAGGCTATTGGTTTAGCAGGTGTTATGGGAGGACTTACAACAGAAATTACAGAAAATACAAAGAATGTCATTATTGAGTCTGCAATTTTTAACCCTATTAAAATAAGAATGACATCAAAAGAAATTTTAAGAAGTGAGGCAAGTACAAGATTTGAAAAAGGCTTAGATCCAAATAGAACCTATATGGCAATTGAAAGATCATGTAACATGCTAGAAAAATATGCAGATGGAGAAGTTGTAGGAGGAATTGCTAAATACGATAAAGAGAATTTACAAAATAGAGAAATAGAAATTACTTTTGAAAATATAAATCGTATTTTGGGAATGGAAATAAGCAAACAAGATGTTTTAGAGGTATTTAGAAAATTAGGATTTACAGCTACTCTTAAAAATGACGAAACTATTTTAGTGTCAGTTCCTAGAAGAAGAGGAGATATTACTATTAAAGAAGATTTAATAGAAGAAGTTGGCCGTATTTATGGAGTTGACAATATTAAAGGTAAACTTCCTGACATTGCACCAAAAGATGGAAGTTATGATAAAGTAACAAGAGGAATTAGAAACAAAATGATAGATTTAGGCTTAAATGAGACACTATCATATATTTTGGTAAATGACAAAGAGGCAAAAATGTTTACAAAAGACGATACAGAATTGGTGCGCTTATTAGATCCTATGACAGAAGAAAGAAATACTTTAAGACATAGCATAATTCCATCACTTTTAAAAATTTATGAATATAACAAAGCAAGAAATGTAAAAAATGTTTCTATATTTGAAATAGGAAAAACTTTCTATAAACTAAAAGAAGAGTATGGAGAAAATAACAAACTTGCGGTACTAATGACAGGAGATTTCTATTTAGGAATTGAAAATAAAGCACAAGTAAACTTTTATGTAATAAAAGGAATAGTAGAGGAATTACTTGAATATTTAGGATATGCAAATAGATATAGCTTAATAGTAGATGAGTCAAAAATGCCAGCAGAATTACATCCAGGCCAATCTGCGCAGATTTCAGTAAATAACGATATTGTAGGAATAGTAGGTAGAGTTCATCCAAAATTAGCAAAAGAAGAAGTATATGTAATGGAAATTGATTTAGATAAACTGCTAGACAAAAAAGTTGGCAAAATGAAGTATAAAGAAATTTCAAAATATCCAAGTGTTAAAAAAGATTTAGCATTAGTAATTGATAAAAATATGACATCAAATGAAGCACAAATGGCAATAAAAAAGGCAGCAGGCTCACTTCTTACAAATATAGAAGTATTTGATGTTTATGAAGGAAAAGGAATTCCAGAAAATAAAAAGAGTATTGCATATTCATTAACTTTTGAAAAATCTGATAGGACATTGACAGATGAAGAAATAAACGCTACAATGGATAAGATAATTGAATTTGCAGAAAAGAAAATAGGAGCAGAAATAAGAAAATAAGAGGAGAAGAATATGAAAGCTATAGAAATACGAAATAAATATTTAAACTTTTTTAAAAATCATGGGCACAAGATAATTCCAAGTAGTCCACTTATTCCAGAAAATGATCCATCTGTACTATTTACAACAGCTGGAATGCAACCATTAGTGCCATATCTTTTAGGAGAAAAACATCCAGAAGGAACAAGACTTACAGATTATCAAAAATGCCTTCGTACAAACGATATTGACGAAGTTGGAGATAATCGCCATTTAACATATTTTGAAATGTTAGGAAATTGGTCACTAGGAGACTATTTTAAAGAAGAGGCAGTAGCAATGAGTTTTGAGTTTTTAACAAAAGAACTTGGAATTCCAAAAGAAAAACTATCTGTTACTTGCTTTGCAGGAGACGAAGATGCACCAAGAGATACTACTACTGCTGAATGCTGGAAAAAAGCAGGAATACCAGAAGAAAGAATATATTTTTATGGTAAAGACGATAACTGGTGGATTGCAGGAGAAGAAGGACCATGCGGACCAGATACAGAAATGTTTTATGATACAGGAAAACAGCCTTGTAGCAAAGACTGCCAGCCATCATGTGGTTGTGGTAAATATGTTGAAATTTGGAACAATGTATTTATGGAATACTATAAGTCAAAAGATGGAACTTATACAAAATTAAAGCAACATAATGTAGATACAGGTTTAGGACTAGAAAGAATGACAATGCTATTACAAGGAAAAGAAACTCCATTTGATACAGAGCTTTTCCTTCCAATGATGGAAAAACTAAAACAACTAGCAAAAGAAGATAATATTGAAAGTAGAAGAATTGTAGCAGAGCATTTAAGAGCGAGCATAATGGTAGTTTGTGATGGTGGTAGACCATCAAACATTGACAGAGGCTATGTTTTAAGAAAATTAATTCGTAGAATGTCAAGACACTTAAACAAAATGCAAATTGATTTAGCAGAATTGCCAAATTTAATTGACCTAAACATTGATATGTTAAAAGAAATGTATCCAGAACTTGAAAAAAATAGAGAAACTATAAAACAAGTTATTGTAGAAGAAAAAGATAAGTTTATGAAAACATTGTCACATGGGGAAAAAGAGTTTGAAAAAGTAATTAATAAGGCAAAACAAGAAAATAGAACAGTAATTGATGGACAAACCATATTCAAACTATATGAAACATATGGATTTCCACCAGAAATCACATCAGATTTAGCTCAAGAACAAGGCTTTACAATAGATTTATCAGAATTTAATAAATTGTTTAAAGAACATCAAGAAAAATCAAGATTAGGTAGTGAGCAGAAGTTTAAAGGTGGTTTAGCAGAACAAAATGAAAAAACAATAGCATATCATACAGCTACACACTTACTACATAAAGCATTACAAATTGTATTAGGAGAACATGCAAAACAATCTGGCTCAAATATAACAGTAGAAAGATTAAGATTTGACTTCTCACATCCAGAAAAAATGACACCAGAACAATTAAAGCAAGTAGAAGATATTGTTAATGAACAAATTGCAAGAGATTTAACAGTAACATGTGAAGAAATGACATTAGAAGAAGCAAAAGCATCAGGTGCAACAGGTTTATTTGAAAATAAATATGGCGAAAAAGTAAAAGTATATACAATAGGTGATTTTAGTAAAGAAATTTGTGGTGGACCACATGTATCACATACAGGACAGTTAGGACATTTTAAAATAAAAAAAGAAGAATCAAGTTCAGCAGGAGTACGCCGTATAAAGGCTATTTTAGAATAGGGTGTAATGGAGCCTGACCCTTTTTCCCATTTTTGTCGTAAAAGGGACAGGTCAGAAGAGTAGGAGGAAAGAGTAATGGAAGAAAATTGTGTGTTTTGTAAGATTATAAAAGGAGAAATACCATCTGATAAAGTATACGAAGACGAAGAAATTATAGCATTTAAAGATATAAATCCGGTCACACCAATTCATATATTAGTTGTTCCTAAAAAACATATTGCTACTTTATTAGATGTAAAAAAAGAGGATAGCTACTTAATTTCAAAAATTTATCAAGTTATAAATAAAATCGCAAAAGATTTAGGTATTGAAGAAAACGGCTTTAGAGTAATTGCAAATTGTGGTAAAGATTCTGGTCAAGAGGTAATGCATATACATTTTCATTTGCTTGCAGGGAAAAAATTAGGTACAAAAATTGTAGGATAAATTGATAAAAGTATAGATTATTGTAGAAATATGTGATATAATAATAGTATATAGGTGAACAAGGGAGGAAAGAGATATGGATGGAATGAATAATATTTTTAATAATAGATATAGTAAATTATTAACAGTTATATTAATCATTGTAATTATCATAGTAATTGCTCTACTTGGTTTTTTAGGATACAAAGCATTTAACAAATATACTATACAAGAAGAAGGAAAAGAAGCTGTTGGTAAGTTTGAAGAAGAATTAAACAAAATTGTTGATGGAACTACGCAAGGTAATATAGATCAAAATACTGTAATAGATCCAAATGTTAACCTAAATGTAGTAGATAATAATAGTTCTAGTAGTAGTGGACACAAAGTAACATACAAAGGATATGAAGTTGTTGGAACAATAGAAATACCAAAAACAGGTGTCAAACTTCCTATCATTAAACAAGATGATGTTAGCCCAGAATCTTTAAAAGTTGCAATTTGTAATCTATATGGTAAATTAAATGAACCAGGTGGAAATGCAGTACTTGTAGGACACAATTATAGAAACGGAACATTTTTCTCAGATAACCAAAAATTATCTAATGGAGATAAAATATATATTACAGATAACTCTGGACAAAAGATTACATATGAAGTTTATAGAAAATATGAAACTGGTTCAGGAGATTTTGATTATGCAACAAGAGATGTAGGAAATAAAAGAGAAATATCATTGTCAACTTGTACAAATGACTCAAGTAAAAGATTAGTTATATGGGCACAAGAAGTATAAGAAAAAATAAATAAAATGGTTGACAAAATAGTGATAAATGGTTTAAAATAGAATATGCATTGTAAATTAATGCATATTCTATAAAATTGTGGATAGAATATGGTGGATGTAGCTCAGTTGGCTAGAGCGCTAGTTTGTGGCACTAGAGGCCGTGGGTTCGAGTCCCATCTTCCACCCCATAAAAATCATACTGGGCTGTAGCCAAGCGGTAAGGCACATGACTTTGACTCATGCATGCGCTAGTTCGAATCTAGCCAGCCCAACCAAAATTCCCTTATATGAACACAATCTACTTTATAGGTGGGTTTGCAGTTAATATAAGGGTTAATTTTTTGTAAAACAAAAATATTACAAGTATTACAAGTTTTTTTAAAAGTAGTAGTATTTTTTTCTTTTAAATGCTATAATATTAAATATATATTAAAAGAAGGAGTAAAATATTATGGTATATCCATTTGTAAAATATTCAGATGGCACAGAAGTCGTTTTTTCTCATATATATTTAGATGAAGATGGCAACGAAGCTTTATTTGTGCATTTTGAAAGACCAATGGAATATGGTTTTGATAGTATAAGATTTGAACTTCCAAGTTATAAAATCACATACACAGAAGGGCATTATAGTGAAGAAGAAATAGCATTGTTTAAAACAGTAGTAGAAAAAGGAGCTCCATATTTTTATGAGTGGGCGCGTGAAGGGGGTATCAAAATTGCCTAGTATATTTGAAATAGTACGGCTATAAAATATATTTTTGGTCTAATGAAAATAACGAACCCATTCATGTTCATGTTTCAAAATCTAATCCAAGTGGAAATTCTACAAAAATATGTCTTACTAAAAGTGGCGGTTGTATGTTAGCCAATAACAATAGCAAAATTCCTAAACAAGACTTAAATGATATAATGAAATCATTAACATCAAACTATTTTTATATAGTAAGTAGATGGAAAGATAATTTTAAGACAGATGAAGTCAAATTTTATTGTTAATATATTTTTAATAAATTGTTTAATAAACTGCGAAAATAATATTACATTTAAATTTTATTTTTTATTCATAATTAGTAGTAAAATATTTTAAATCATGTTATAATACTAATTAGTAGAGGAGAGTGAGTGATTATGATGCATGAATTTGTAACATATGCAGATGGAACTTTAGTAGTTTCCTCAGATATTCGTAAAAAAGAAAATGGAGAAGAATATATTATTATTTCATTTGAAAGACCAATGGAATATGGCTTTGATACAGTAGTATTTGAACTTCCTAGCTATGATATTGTTGAAAAAGATGGACATTTTTCAGATGAAGAGATTGCTCTATTTAAAACAGTTGTAGAGCGTGGGGCAGCATACTTTTTTGATGTAGCAAGAGGAGGCGAAATAGAAAGTGCCTAATTTATTTAGTTATTCAGGATATGTAATATTTTTTTGGTCAAATGAAAATAATGAACCTATACATGTTCATGTTTGCAAAGGAAATCCAGGAGCAAATGCAACAAAAATATGGATTACTAAAAATCGGTGATTGTATTCTATCTAATAATAATAGTCAAATTCCACAGCAAGATTTAAGAAAAATATATAAAGCTATACAATATAATTTTTTCTTAATTACCACAAAATGGAAAGAGCGTTTTGGCGTTGACGATATTAAATTTTATTGCTAATTTTTCTTAATTTTTTATACTCAAATAATTAGCTAAGCAAATGTAGTTTAAAGTGTTAGAAATGTTCGTTGGAGTCAATCTAGCCCAACCAAGTAAAGAACCATACAAGTGTTGAATTATCAATACTTTGTATGGTTCTTATCAAATTAATGCAATAGTAAAGCTTTAATTTGATAGTAAGAAAAAATCTAGTATTAGAGGAGTAAATTATATCTTAATATTATATTTAAAATTTGACACTCAAATATAGGATATGATATAATCATATAGTTCGATAATAAAAATAATATTCGTATTATCCAAAAGGAGAGAATATATAAATAATGAGTAAAATAATAAAATTTGGTCTCGGTTTTGTTACAGGAAGACCAAATGTATGTAAAGTGATTAACAATACATATGAACAATTAATTAATCAGTTTAAAGACATGGATAAAAAAGTAGAACTTACAATATTTATACTATTTGATTTAGGATATCAATATACAACAAGAGTTGATTTTTACGGTATTATACCTAATGTATACAAAGATATTAGAATTAAATATATTACACCAGAAGATATAGAAGAAGAAAAAAAGAAATTAATTGCAAGAGAAGACTTTACAAAAGCAGATGCTGACCTTTTTTTAGGTCATGGACATGCTAAAGGAAGAAATACATTAATGTATTATGCATATAAAGAAGACATGGATTATTTATTATTTTGGGATGATGATGAATATCCTGTTGCATGTATCAAAGATGAAGAGACAAGTGAGCTTACATGGAAAGAGCAAGATAATATTGCAATGCATTTGAAATATATTGAAAAAGCGGATGTAACAATTGGATATCATTGCGGATATATTTCCCCAATTCCATATGTTGAATTAAATGAAGATGTTAATGAAGAAAAATTTAGATGTTATATTGAGGCTCTAGGAAATGATATTATTTCGTGGGATTCTATTAGAGAAAAATTTGTAAAGTATAACGGAATTACTTATGCTGATACTAAAATTGCAGATGGAGAAGGAGCATATGAAATTAAAAGTGATGGTGTTGGCAAATGGGTTGCAGGTTCAACTTTATGCCTAAATTTAAAACATATTAATAAAATTCCCGCTTTCTATAACCCAGAGGGTGCAAGGGGAGAAGATACTTTTTTCTCAACACAATTAAATGATTCGAAAGTTGTAAAAGTGCCAGTATATCACTTCCATGATGGATTTTTGAAATATACTAATATAACAAGAAAAAAATATCCAAAAACTTTAAGAAAAATAAAATCAACAGAGGAGCAAATAGAGCAAAGATTTTTTCAAGCATCAAGAGGTTGGGTAAAATATAAATCTTTATTTGAATATATCACAGATAAAGAACATTATGAAGAGAAAATTCAAAAAACTTACGAGAACCTAAAGATTGGTATTCCTGAAGTAAATAAGCTATTTGAAAATTCTAATTTTGAAATTCTTTTGGAAGATTTAAAACAGTATGACGAAAATGTTAAAAAACATTATAAAGAATATTTAAGAACAAATGAAATATGGAATAAATTAAAAGAAATAGAAAAATAGGAGAAAAAGTATGGAAAAACCAAAAATTAGTGTTATTATTCCAATGTATAATGCAGAAAAGTATGTAAGAAAATGTTTAGACAGTATTATTTCACAGACATATGAAAACTTAGAAATTATTGTTGTAAATGATGGTTCAAAAGATTCTTCAAGAGAAATTTGTGAAGAATATGTACAAAAAGACAGTAGGGTAAAACTAATTAATAAAGAAAATGGAGGAGCAGGTAGTGCCAGAAATACTGGAATTGAAGTTTCAACAGGAGAACTTATTAGTTTCATTGATAGTGATGATTACATTTGCACTAATTACTATGATA
This sequence comes from uncultured Clostridia bacterium, assembly GCA_947591045.1. Taxonomy (GTDB): domain Bacteria; phylum Bacillota; class Clostridia; order TANB77; family CAG-508; genus CALXVA01. The sequence continues at coordinate 164,246 of CANQCV010000001.1, read as the reverse complement.
GATTATATGATATGATAGAAAAAACGGGAGCAGACATTGCAATTGGAAGATTTAAGAGAATATCAAAAGATGAGACAATGCAATTTGAAAATAGTGGAGAAATAAAAGAACATACAAATGTAGAACAATTATTAGAATTGTATGGAGAAGATCCAGATATATATGTAAACAGTGTTTTAGTAACAAATAAGTTATTTAAGCGTACTCTTTTTGATAATAATGTTAGATTTCCAACTGGTAGAATAATTGATGATGAGTTTGTTATTTATAAATTGATTGACAAAAGCCATAAAATCGCTTATACAAATGATGTTATGTATGCATATGTACAAAGTAGCTCTAGTATTATGAGAGCAAATTTTAAAGCTAAAAGAGTATATGACACAATAGATATATATGATGAAGTATATGAATATTTTAAAGGAAAATATACTGATGAGCTTGATAAGAAAATATTAATTAGATATTTAAGTTACTGTGTAGAATTGGCTCAGAAAACTAAAGCTTCAGAAATGATTGATGACAAAGATACAATATATGAGTACTTAAAAGAAAAATTTGAAATAAAATTAGATGAGGCAAAAGAAAAAATAGAAAAAGAAAAATTTGAAAAATTTTATGAAGATTTTTACAAAGAAATAAATAATTAAATTATATATTTGGGAAACGAAAATTGTAAAGAACATACATGTATATGCATAAAAATGTTATCATAGTATGTCATAAAAAGGAGTAAAGCAAAATGTACTTAATTGTAGGACTTGGTAACCCAGAACCAGAATATAGCAAAACAAGGCATAATATGGGATTTGATGTTATTAATAAGCTAGCTAGAAAATATGAAATAGACCTTTCAAGAACTAATTTTAATAGTATTTATGGAACAGGAGTTATAGAAGGACAAAAGGTTATTCTAGTAAAGCCACAAACCTATATGAACTCAAGCGGTGAGTCTGTAAAGAAATATGTAGATTTTTATAAAATACCAATAGAAAATATGCTAGTTATTTATGACGATATGGACACAAAAATAGGAACTGTTCGTATAAGAGCAAAAGGTGGTGCAGGCAGTCATAACGGTATGAAATCTATGATAAATGAACTAAAAACAGAAGAGTTCCCAAGAATACGCGTAGGTATTGGAAGACCAGAAAATGAATTTGATAGAATAGATTATGTTATAGGAACTGTAACAGATAAACAATATTCAGAATTACAAAAAGGACAGGATAAAGCAGTAGATGCAACGGTTTTATATATTAAGAGTAATATAGATAATGCCATGAATGAGTTTAATGAAATAACTAAAAAGGTATAATAAAGGAATAGAATATGCAAGAAATTGTAATTAATACAGACAAAGATAAAAATAAAATAGTATGCATTGTAGAAAATGGAAAATTAGTAGAAAAGTATGAAGAGACAAAAGAACAAAGAAGACTAGAGGGAAATATTTATGTTGGAAAAGTACAGAATGTCCTTTTAGGAATGCAAGCTGCTTTTATAGACATAGGAGAAGAAAAAAATACATTTATTCATATTAGAGACTTAATTCCAAGCGTAAGTAATGAAACTGGAAACAAAAACGAAGAACTTAGCAAACATAATATAAAGAATTATATTAGACAAGGAATGCCTATTTTAATACAGGTAAAGAGAGATAGTACAAATAAAAAGGGGGCAAGAGTATCAACTCACATTAACCTTTCTGGAAGATTTATTGTAATCATGCCAAATACTGATTTTGTAACAATATCACAAAAAATAGATAATGATAAAGAAAAACAAAGACTAATAGAAATTGTAAAAAAATACTTACCAAAAGGTTATGGAGCGATAGTAAGAACTTCTGCATATGGAAAAAATGAAAGTACAATTCAAAAAGATATTGAACAATTATTACAAAAATTAAAAGGTATAGAAGAGGAATTTAAAAAAATTGATTCTCAAAATTTTAGCCCAAAAATCTTGTATAAAAATGATGGCATAGTGAATAAAATATTAATAGATGTAATTGACCAAGATATTGAAAAAATATGGGTAAATGATGAAACACAATATCAAAAAGTAAAACAAATACTTGAAGATACGGAAAATATTGAAAAAGTAAAATTAGAATTAAAAAAAGACGATTTATTAAAACTATATGATTTAGATCATCAAATAGAAGAAACTAAAAAGCGTAAAATATGGCTAAAATGTGGAGGTTTTATTACAATAGATAAAACAGAGGCACTAACGGCAATAGATGTAAACTCAGGTAAATATATTGGAAATAAAGTGCTAGAACAAACAGTTTTTACAGTAAATAAGGAGGCATCAATAGAAATTGCAAAACAGATAAGACTTCGTGATATTGGTGGAATTATTATTATTGATTATATCGATATGGAAAAACAGGAAAGCAAAGAGAAAATAAAAGAAATTTTAACAGAAAACTTAAAAAAAGATAGGTCTAAAACACAGGTAATTGGCTTTACATCACTTGATTTATTAGAAATGACACGAAAGCATATGTGTAGTAATGATTAGAAAATGTCGAAAATTAAAAAAAGTTGTTGAATTTTAAAATAAAAAGTGATACTATTGTGTTATAAATAAAGGGGGTAATATTATGGATAATAATGCAAACATACCTTCAGAATATAGAGTGCTTTCACCTTGGGCATATTTTGGATACAATTTATTATTTGCAATTCCATTTGTAGGTTTTATTTGTGCCATTATATTTGCTTGTGATTCAACAAACCTAAATCGTAGGAATTTTGCTCGCTCATATTTCTGTGGCTTATTAATTGTAGTAGTACTTATCGTAATTTTATTAGGATTAAGTATATTAGGTGCAGGAATTTTTACATATAATGCTGCTGCAAGACCAGTAATATATTAATACAAATAAAAAAGCTAATATTTGTTATTTTAAATAGCAAATATTAGCCTTTTTTTAAGCATTTCCTAAAATTAGTTTTAGCTCTTCATGACGCTTTACTTTTTGAGTAGTTGTTTTAATAAGTGGAATATCTGTTACAATAATTTCCTTAATGTATTTATATTTTGGAATTAAGCTATTTACTTTAGTTTTAATATCTTCCCATATAATATGTGAATATTCCTCCTTAGAAACATCTTTAAACATCTCTTGCATTACTTGTAGATTATATACAATTTTTGCAGATATCTTATAATCTCCATCTAATTGAGGTTTTCCATAAACCATACATTCAGAAACATATGGCAATTTATTAATTAATATTTCTATTTCTTCTGGAAAAATATTTTTGCCGTTTTTTAATACAATAACATCTTTTTTTCTTCCAGTGATAAATAAAAAATCATCTTTATCAATATAACCTAAATCTCCTGTATAAAACCAGCCGTCTTTTAAAACTTCATTTGTAGCATCTACATTATCAACATATCCTAACATTATAGTAGGACCTTTTGCAACAATTTCTCCAATTCCCTCAGAGTTAGGCTTGTCAATTTTAATATCTATACCAGGTAGAGGAAAACCTACCGAGCCTAACTTTTTGTATTTGTCATTTTCACCTGCAAGAACAGGAGAAGTTTCTGTTAGACCATATCCTTGAAGTAAATTAATTCCTAAATCTAAAAAGTATTGTATAGCCTCTTTGCTCATTGCGGCTCCGACCAGCAATTAGAAGTCTTAAATTTCCACCAAGTTCTTTTAAAATCTCTTTAAAAGCAATTCTTCTAATATCAATTTTTAATTTTAACAAAAATCTAGAAATTTTTGTCATGATATTAACTAACTTTGTTTTTCCTCTTTCTTCAATTCCTTTTTTTATCTTTTTGTACATCATTTCAAGCATTAAAGGTACACATACAAAACCTGTTATATGAAATTCTACTAAATTTTTCTGTACATATTTAATACCATCACAAAAAGCAACAGTAATACCAGAAAATGTACCATATAAAAATGTGCAAGTAGATTCAAAAGTATGATGAAGAGGAAGAAAAGAAAGAAAGACATCTTCTTTTCTAATATTAGTCATTTGGCTTAATGCATAAATATCTTCGCAGATATTGCTTTGTGAAAGTGCAACTGCTTTTGAAATAGAAGTCGTACCAGAGGTAAAAAGCATAATAGACATTTTTTGATTATCTATTTTAATATTATTATAAGATTTATCTCCATTTAATATAAATGATTTTCCCTTTTCAATAAGACTTTTATAAGATGTAAAAGGACTTTCCTCATCCATACAAATAAAATGCTTTAAATATTTAGGGTTTGACTTAGAAATTTTATCAAATATATTAATGTATTTTTTATCAAAAATAACAGCCTCTGCCATACTTCTTTCTAATAAACTTTCTATTTCATTATCTGGTAAAGACCTATCAAGCGGAATTACAACCATATCTGATGTGGTAACAGCCAAATAACTTGTACACCATTCATAACGATTTGGTGCAATAATTGCAACTTTTTTACCTTGTAAGCCAAGGTGTAACAAAGCTGTTCCGTAAGGCTTTTATATCATTTGCAAATGTAGAATATGATATAGAAATTTTCTCTTTGTCATGAGGGTCTTTTTTATAAATAAATGCTGTCTTATCTGCATATAAATTTTCATATCTAGATACTAATTCTCTAAAATCATTTAATTTTATATTATCATATAATTTTCTTTTTGATTTTTTCATATAATTAATTCTCCTTTTTTCATATTGTATATCATTAAAAAAAATATTGCAATACACAAAAAGTAAAATTTACAAAATATGGAAAAAAAGCAACTTGCAAATATTTTATATTGTATTTTTATGAAGAATATAGTAAAATAATAAAGTATAAAATTATAAAGGAGAAAAAAATGTCGAGAAACAGAAGAAATGTAAGAAGACATAAAATAACAGATTATTTAAGTACAAAAACTTTTTTAATGATTGTTGCTGTACTATTAGCTATTATTATTGTCTGTATTTTAATAAATGAATATAAAAGAAATGAGGACATAAAATTACTTGCAAAACAAAAAGAAGAAATAGATAATATGTCAGAGCAAATATTTGTAGAAATAGGGGATAATATTAGTCAAACAAATAAAGAAATATTAGAAAAAAATGAAGTAATAAAGATGTCGGCAGTAGGGGATATCCTATGTGGAGAGGCAATGATAAAAGATGCGTATGACGAAGAATATGAAAGCTATGACTTTACTCATATGTTTCGAAGAGTAGCAGGATATATTAATAAAGCAGATATTATTATGGGAACAATGGAAACAAACTTCACAGATGGAGATTATACAGAAGAAAACGCACCAAAAGAATTTGCAAAAGCAGCAAAACAAACTGGAATTAACCTTGTTACAATTTCTCATAACCATAGTTTAGACAAAGGACTAAAAGGCTTAAAAGATACAAAAAAATATTTGAAAGATATGGGCTATGATGTAGTAGGAGACAAATTAGAAGATGAACATGCTGTATTAATAAGGAAGATAAAAGATGTAAATATTGCTTTTTTAACATATACATATGGAGTTAATTCACAAAGCAGTAAGTCAAAAGAAGAACTTGACGCAGTAAGTATTTATAGCGAAAAACAAGTTAAGAGTGATATTAAATATGCAAAAGAAAAAGGTGCAGACTATATATGTGTATTAATTCATTGGGGTGAGGCAATATCAGGAGAAATAAGCAAACAGCAAAAACAAATGGCAGATTTTTTAGTAGACAGTGGGGTGGACTTAATATTAGGAGCTCATCCATCAGTAGTTCAGCCAATGGAAGTTAGAAAAAATAAAGAGGGAAAGAATGTATTTATTGCATATTCTATTGGAACATACATTTCTACTTTAGCAGATGAAAACGCAAAAGTAGAGCTAGTATTAAATATAGAACTTGTAAAAAGCGGAAAAGATGGAAAAGTATATCTAAATAAAGTAGATTATACACCAATTTATGTATTAGATAATGGAAGAAATAGTCAAAATCGTTATGAATTAATTGATATGAAAAGTACAGCAAGTAGTTATGCTAGTGGCAATACAGATATAGTAGATAGAAACACATATAATAGATTAGTAAAAGGCTTGAAAAGATTAGATTCAATTTTGACAAATTAGAGACATAGCAAAAAGAGGACAAGCCCCTTTATGCTAGAGGGAGAAATAAAATGAAAGTTGGTTTTGTATCATTAGGATGTAGCAAGAATTTAGTAGATACTGAAAAAACGATTGCAATATTTAAAAAAGAAAATTATATAGTTGTAAATAAGCCAGAAGAAGCGGATATTATTGTTGTAAATACCTGTGGCTTTATTGAACCTGCAAAAGAAGAGGCAATTAATACCATTTTGGAAATGGCAGAATATAAAAAGAAAAAATGCAAGTATTTAATTGCAATGGGATGTCTAGTAGAAAGATATAAAGATGAGCTAGAAAAAGAGATTCCAGAGGTAGATTTATGGATTAAGTATAGTGAATATGAAAGCTTATGGGATAAAATTAAAAATTTAATTGAAAAAGATAAGACTAAAAATGACAACAATTATGTTTTTGATAAATTTCAAGATAGAGTTATTACAACAGGCAATTATTATGCATATTTGAAAATTGCAGACGGATGTAGCAATAGGTGTACATATTGTGCAATTCCATATATTAGAGGAAAACAAATTAGTAGAAGTATGGAAGATATTATTGAAGAGGCAAATAACCTTGCAGAAAAAGGCTATAGTGAGATTATATTAATTGCACAAGATACTACTAAATATGGAGTTGATATTTATGGTAAACCAATGCTTGCAGAACTTTTACAAAAACTTTGCAAAATAGAAAAAGTTCGTTGGATTCGTTTTTTATATGCTTATCCAGAAACAATAACAGATGAGCTTATAAAAGTAGTAAAAAAAGAAAGTAAAATATGCAATTATTTTGATATTCCAATACAACATATATCAGATACCGTTTTAAAGAGAATGAATAGACAAAGTAATGGCAGAAGTATAGAAGAACTTATTCAAAAATTAAGAAATCAGATTCCAGATGTAATAATAAGAACAACTGTAATGGTTGGTTTTCCAGGCGAGACAGAAGAAGATTTTGAAAGGTTATATAATTTTATAGAAAAAACAAAGTTTGATAAATTAGGTTGTTTTTCATATTCAAAAGAAGATGGTACTCCTGCTGCAAGATTGAAAGAGCAAATACATCCAATGACTAAAAAGAGCAGATATAATAAAATTATGAAATTACAACAAAACATTTCAAGGGAAAATTTAAAAAAACATATTGGAAAAGAATTAACTGTTTTAATTGAAGAAAAAAGTTTTGACAATAAATATTATATAGGAAGAAGTTACATGGATGTTCCAGATATAGATGGAACTGTTTATATAAAAAATAACGGACAAAAATTAAAAATAGGGGAGTTTACAAAAGTAGAAGTAGTAGATGTAAATAATTATGATTTGATTTGTAAATAATTTAAACTTGTTGAAATAAAAAATGAGGGCGTCTTAATATATAGACGCCCTTTAAGAAATCATTTGTCCTCTTCAATGAGGGTAAGTTTCAGGTTCTTGCAGTCAGGCTTTTTAGGGAGTGAATACCCCAAAAAGCGGAAAGTTTCCTTTAAGATTTTGTGAGAGTAGTGGTTCTTGAGATGGATCGTGATCTCCATGGGAAGAAGAGAAGGGAAATGAATAAATATCCCAAAAATCTCTTCAATGAGTTGGTACTGTTTGGTAAGACATTGATTCATACACCTTGTACCTAACTGACCTAGCCGACCGTAAAACTCTTTGACTTCCATTGAACATCCTCCTTTTGAGTAATGTGCTAAAATTATATCATACCTTTAGTAAAAAATCAAGGACAAGCACTTTTCTTATGGTTATATTTTAATTTTGTAGCCAAACCTCCTCTAATATGACGCTCTGCTTTATTTTCATTTAAGACTGTTCTTACTTCTGATGCTAAGATTGGGTTAATTTTAAGAAGCCTTTCTGAAACATCCTTATGTACTGTGCTTTTACTAATTCCAAATTTTTTAGCAGCTCCTCTTACAGTATCTTTACTATCTATAATATAATGTGCTAAGCCTATGGCACGCTCTTCTATATATGTTTTCCCCAATTTAAAAACCCCCTTGACGCTTTTTCTACATTCTATTCTTTGAGGACAATAGTTAGAACTAATAGCACATTTTTACATTTATATATTATTTTGGAATAAAAAGTTAAAATTTTTTAAAATTTTGTTGCAATAAAAATAGTAAACTGCTATAATATAGAAGTAAAATAAAAAAACAAAGGATAATTTAAAATGAGCAAAATCGCTGAAAGTCTTGATACTGTATATATATATATATATATATTACGGGCTTTAATTGTATAAATCATTTATATGGCTATAGGGCTATTTTTCCCTATGCATTTTTTTGATTTAAAAATGTATAAGGAAAAATAGTCTTTTTGTTGTTTAAATTTGTTTTTAATATTTTAAAAAATATATATGTCTTTTACAAAAGACAAAGAAAGGATTTGATTATGAAAAATTTTAAAAAAGACGCTAAAGGTATTACCTTACTTGCTCTTGTTGTTACAATTATTATACTTATAATACTTGCAACAGTAAGTGTAAACATATTGGTAATGGATAATGGGTTAATACAAAAAGCCACAGGTACAGGAGAATTAGCAAAAGATGTAACAGAAGATGAGCATGTAAAACTTGCAGTTGCAGATGCTCTAATTACAGGAGCAGGAAAACTCTCAACAGAAAATGTAAGAAATGCATTAAAGAGTGAATTTGGAGAAGAAAAAGTAACAGACGAAACTTTTAAAGGAGACGAAGCAGGTCCATGGGAATTTAAAGGTGACAGGGACAGTTATGTAATAGAAAAAGATGGTAATATTGGAAGAAAGGATAATAGACCTTTAGCTAAAGATGTATTAACTATAAATCCAAATGCAGAGGACGATTATAAAAAAAGTCCGTATGTAAAATATAATGGAATACTATGGAGAGTATTATATAATGATGAATATACCGATGGGAGCCATGGGTTACAAATAATATCGGCGGATAATATTAAAAAGAAAGATATTGAAGCGAACGGTGCGGATGAAGAGGAAAAAGTAACATTAGGATATGAAGATGATAAAGTTACAGCATCAGATTTTAATTATGAAGGAAATATATCTAAAGATGAAACTAAAGATGAACAATTTAAGCATGCAGGAGCATCATATAATAAAGCAGTAGATACATTAAATGAAAAAGCAAAAACATATAAAGATAATAGTGGAATAGTAACAGATGCAAGAAGTTTAGGAAGTTTAGCAACATTAAAAAATGGAAAATTTCAGGGAGATATTACAAAAACATACGTTGATCTCAACAAGTATTCTTTACCGAACTCCAAGGAAAAGTTTTTGGATGAAGATGTTAATTATGTAGAAGATGTAGGAGATTCTACAGAAGGGACAACTGGTCAATTACAAAAATTAGGTTTATATGGTTCTTCTGACACTTGGCTAGCCTCGCGTATAGGTTCAGGAAAATTTACGGGTCTTTACTCCTTCGGCATTAGAAAGCTTTCCGCCGGGGGTAATACTGTTTCTTTGGATTGGCTTTGCGGATACACGTCCGGGGACCGTTCGTGCTTTGTGCGTTCTAACGGTTTTCGCCCGGTTTTCCTTCTTTCATCCGATGTCAAGATCACAGGTGGAGATGGAACTAATGATACTCCTTATGAATTAGGAATATAATATATTATACTTATTGATTATCTCGAGGGTTGAAAAATTACCCTCGAGTATTTTCTTTCTAAATCCCATTCTTTTTCTCTATCTTCTCTTTTTATTTGTTGCTCTGCATCTAATAAGGTATGAGTTTCTTTTTCAAAATCTCTAATCAAATATTTTCTGCATTTGTATCAAATTTTTTTATAGCTCCTCTTACCACATTTTTACATTTATATATTATTTTGGAATAAATGTAAAAAAATATAGACTTTTTGACGAAAATGTAATATAATATTAATGTTACTATATAATAAAATAAATAAAAAAAGAAAGGGGAAATTTTATGCGCACAAAGAAATTAATTACATTTATATTAATTACAGTATTATTAATCGCACAATTTAGTTTTTTAAATTTTAGTAACATTTCAATTGCAGTTACAGACGAAGTAAGACAATATTACGGAAATCAATTAAACAAAGACAAGGATGCTAGAATGTTTTATGATGTTATGGTTGAAATGCTTACAAATGGAAACTTTGAAAATGGAGAAGACTATAATCTTGTAAAAAATGGCAAAGTTACACAAAAACAATTACAGGAATATGCTACTGGCTCACAAGATTTGCTATACAAAATGGCAGCTGCCAGAGATGCATTCCAATATGATTATCCAGAGGCATTTTATTTAGACTTTTCAGCAATCACATTTAGAGTAACTTTAGGTTCAGATGGATATCATGCATATTTAGGAAAAGGTAGAAGAAGTGATTATTTTCTACCAGGTTTTGTAGCATCTAATAAAGAGGCATCAGAAGGTACAATAAAAGTATCAGAAGCAAAAACAAAATATGATGAGGCAATGAATACTGCTTTAACAGCAATAAAAAAAGCAGCAGGAGAAGATACATCAAAAGATCCAGAAAATGTTAAGCTTACAAAAGCTGCACATGATTATGTTACAAAAAACATGATTTACAAATATGAATATCAAGTAGAAAATTATGGAGACGCAAGCAAACAATACAGTAATGCAAGAACTGCTTATGACTGCTTAATTTTTGGTGAGGGTGTTTGCGAAAGCTATACAAGAGGATTTAAAGCTATATTAGATCAACTAAACATTCCTTGTATATGTGTAACTGGTGCTTACATGGTATCAGAAGTACAAACAGAGGAACATATTTGGAATTATGTTCAAATAGATGGTAAATGGTATGGAGTTGATGTTACTCATGATGATCCAATAATAAAATTAAATGGAAAAGTAGCAGAGTACAAAGAGTCTACTAAAGAAACACGCCAATATTGTTTAGTAGGACAAAATGATTTAAATGCACATCATATTCCATCAAAAGTTTTCTCATCAGCAAATTATGAATTTGAATATCCAGAACTAGAACAAAGTTCATATGCTGGAGAAGAATTTTATAATGTAGGAAAATTTAAAGTAAGAGCATTTGGTATAGATTATGTAGAAAATGCAACACATTCAGGATGGGATGCTCAAGATGCACCTATAAAATCAGAAGAAGTTTGGGTTAGCTATGATGGTAAAAACTATACTGAAAATGAAAAAGACGGTGTATATATTTTATCAAGATTTGCTATCGAAGATGATGGCGAGCTTGTATATACAGATTGGGCATATATAGCACCAAAATATTATGATGGTATTGAAAAAGATGAATATAATGATAAAGATTTAATGGGAGGACATTATTTAAAATTCCCAATGCCTCATTTAAGAATGGTACAATTTGCAGTAACAGATTTACCACCAAAAGAAGAAACTAAAGAAGATTTATTAGATGGTGGTTTATACTATAAAGGAAGTCTTTCATTATTAACAGAAAAAACACCAGAAGTTTTCAATGAAAATGACTTATATGTTGCACCACCATACATAAAAAAGACAACACCAACACAATGTGTAAAACTTAATTTTGGTGAAACATATGATATGACTATTGAATATGATGATGCATTAGAACCTATTGACGGTCAAACACCAGAATTAGTAATTGCTGATGTTTGTGGCACAAATAGAAGAACAAAACCATCAGCTATGGCAACTAGTAAGTTAGATAATATTGACTATAGCCATTTAGACGAAGGTAAAATAAGTTTTACATTTATTCCAAGTGACGAATATGCAGCAAATGAAGTTTGCTATACAATAAAATTAAAAGGTGCTCAAGGCAAAAAGAGTAAAAAAGCACCAATTGATGCAGTGTGGGCTGTTGGTTCACCATGTGATGCTTATGTATTTAAGAGTGAGGGAATTGACTGGAATGTATTTGGTCAACCAGAATTAATGGATTCGTCTTCACTAAATGCAAGTGAATGGAAAGGTTATGATATGTCTGATGGAACAGATGCAGACTTTAGCCAAATAGGAGACTTATCTAAATTAACACACAGATTATCATTAGTTACAACAACAACAACTCCAGAAGAAAATAAAGATATGATGGAAGAAATTAAAAAAGATAATGAAACAAAAAATGATAATATATTAAATTCTGAGACATATAATATTAGATTACAATTATGCAAGATGCAAGTTGTAAGTACAGGTCAAAGCGTAAGAGTAAGAGTAGGATTCCCAGAAGGAACAACTTATGAAGATTACTTAACAGGAGCAAAAGAATTTAAAGTATATCACTATAATTATGATGCATATGGAGCTATAACAGGAGTTGAAACAATTCCAGTTGAAGTTACAAGACAAGGACTAATTTTAATAGTAAAATCATTCAGTCCATTTACTATTGCAGCAGTACAAGGAGATGGAACAACACCAACAGAGAAAAAGGTTGTTTTATCAAGCTCAGAGGGTGGAACTATAACATACGAAGGTTCTGAAACTGATACAATTGACATGAATCAAAATTCAGAAATAACTGTAAAAGTAAAAGCAAATGAAGGAATGGTAATAGAAAGTATTGCCGTTGGTTCTTCAACTGTACCAGTAAGTAATAAAGACGAAATGACATTTACAATAAAAGCAGAAGACTTAGATGTTGGAACAACAAGAGTATGTGCAAAATTTATGTCAAAAATCGTTGAAGAAGAAGACGAGAAAAATGGTGAGACAGAAGTTGAAACACCTATAATGAAATATTTTATTGAAGAAGATAATGGAAAAAGTTATCTTTCAAAGATTGATATAGACACAAGTATTGAAAGCATTATACAAAGTGTAAGTTCAAGCTATACAAATGTAGAAATGCTTGACAAAGATGGAAAATTAGTGGCAGATGTAAAAAAACCAGTAGCAACAGGTATGAAACTTGTTATTACACAAGGGCAAGATACAGAATTTGAAGATGATGACTATGTAACAGAATATATTATAGTTGTATATGGAGATATAGACGGAGATGGAACCCTTGGCACAAATGATATTTTAAATTGGAGAAAACATAAGATATCAGACAAAACTTTATTAGACGGAGCATATGCAAAAGCGTGTGACTACGATTCAAATGGAGATATTACTTCTTATGATATATTATCAATGAGAAGAAATTACATTAACAGCAAATAATAATAAATGTATGTGTAAGGAAAGGAAAATTTACAATGAAGAACAAATTAAAACAAATTTTAGTATTACTAGTTACAATAATAGTTATCGGTGCATTAAACACTGTTTATGGAGCTACAACAGGAGGAGTTGTATTAACAAGCAACAAAAGTGAGTATAACCCAGGAGATACAGTCGTTATATCAGTTAATTTCTCTAATTTTAATACAGACGAAAATATGGTTGAATTTGGCGGTAAAATAGTATACGATACTAATGCGTTAGAATTACAAAAAGTAACTACAAATAGAGATGCTGGTTGGGACTTAGCAGTAGAAGGAAGTAACTATCAAAAAACAACAGGTGGATTTAGCTTTGGAGCAGGAAAGATAGATGCTAATTCAAAGGCTTTTGAGTTAGAATTTAAAGTAAAATCAGATTTTACAGGAACTGCTAAAATTTCTATTACAGATATGGATGTTAATGAAAGAAAAGATTTTGGAAGTGCTGAAACATCTATAAAAGTTGTAGAAAAAACATCAAATCCAAGTACTGACAAAGAAGACGAAAAAGAAAATACAGAAAATGATGGGGACAAAGAGGATAATAATAAAAAACCATCAACTGATAGTGATAAAAACAAAGATAACACTGTAAGTAAAGAAAAATTACCACAAACAGGAGTAACTGGAAATACACTTATTTTAACATTAATTAGTATATCAGTTATTATAATGATTGCATTTTTAGTTAGAATTATAAAAATAAATACTAAAATTAAAAAAATGAACAAATAAAAAATATTTATAAAAAAGGAAGCGAGCTTTAATTGCAAGTTTCCTTTTTTATTTGGCTTAATTTTCACCTTTTTACAAACTTCGACATATTATAGTAGTATGTATGAGGTGAAAAAAGTGGAAAAAATAAAAAGAGGAGACATAGTAGGTAGAAAATCATACAATAAAGATATATTATTTGTTGTAGACAAAATTATAAAATCAAGTAATCGCAATGTAGTTGTTTTATTAAAAGGTTTGGATATTAGAATTCAAGCAGACAGCGATATCGAAGATTTAGAGTTAATTGATAAAAAAACAATAGAAAATACCGAAAAAGTATTAGAAAATAGATTTATAGAAAAATTAAATAGTAAGCAGTATGAAGAACAAAAGTCAAAAAGGAGTAATAAAATTATTTATACTGGGAGAATCTTGCATTTAGACGGAGATAGAAGATATAGCGAAAAATCAAATGTGTTTTATAAAAAAATGGGGCTAAAAGCTATTGTAAAAAATGTTCCAGAATATAGACAAGTATCTGTTGTATCTAGCTTAATTGATAGATATAATCCTGATATATTGGTAATTACCGGACATGATGGAATGATTAAAGGTGGAATTAAATATCATGATATTTACAATTACAGAAATTCAAGATATTTTATTGAAACGGTAAAAAAAGCAAGACAAGCAAGAAATTCAAAAGCTGATTTAGTTATTTTTGCAGGTGCATGTCAAAGCTATTATGAGGGGTTAATAGAGGCAGGAGCAAATTTTGCATCTTCACCTGCAAGAATATTAATTGATTTCATAGATCCTTTAATTGTAGCGGAAAGAATAGCTACAACAGATTTTAACAAATATATTACAATAAGAGACATAGAAGAAGAATTAAGAGATGGAAATAGGGGAATTGATGGAATTGGGGCAAATGGTAAAAAGAAAATTTTAGAGATATAAAAAAGACTTGAATTAATAAATAAGTAGTGTTATTATAAGAAAAAAACGAAGGAATAAAATAGAAGTGGAAAAAGTAGAAATAAAAAAAGAAGAATTGGTAAATAATGAAGAAAGCAAAGCTGTAAAAGGTAAGAAAATAAAAGTAATTATACAAAAGATAATTTTTAATTTTTTATATCCATATTTAATATTTTGTATTTCTAATATGTGTAATAAAGAGTTCTTTTTAATGAAAAAAATGATTTTTATGCACATATTTGAAACTCCAGCTTTTATAGTGACAATTATATATGAATTACTGATAATAATAGGTTTTTCTATTTTATTTAAAGTAATTTTTAAAAAGAGCATAATAAGAAATATTTGTTTAAGTATATTGTTTCAAACAATATCAATTATATCATTTTATAAAGTAGCTATAACACAAAAGCCATTTTTACCAGAAGATATATTACTAGTTGGTAATGCTCTTGAAATAGCAAAATACGGAAATTTAACAATTCAACCTATAATAATTATACAAATATTTGTAAATATAATTGTGTTATTAATACAAGGACTTATTACATCATATACGAAATGGGAAACGATAACAAAGAAAAAATCTATTAATATATTAAAATTATGTTTAGCGATTATCATATTAATATCTACTTTATTTTTTAGTTGGGGAAAATATTTACCAGAAGAAAAGTATGTTTTAAAATCTGACTATCGCATATATAGTGGAGTAATATACTTTTTTAAAAATGTATATAAACTTGTAGACTCACCTAAATTAGATATTTATAGTCAAGCAAAGCTAGAAGAGATAAAAAGTCAAGTAGAAAATACAGAAAATCAGGAAATAGAAGAAACTGGTGTAAAACCAAATATAATTGTGGTTATGGCAGAATCGTTATCAGATCCGACTAAAATAAAAGATGTAACTTATACAGCTGATCCACTATCAACATATAGGCAATTATCAAAACAATATGCAAGTGGTAATGCAATTGTTGATATATATGGTGGCGAAACTTCAATGTCAGAATTTGAATTTTTGACAGCAAGTACAGCAAGATTTTTAAATGGAAAAAGGTATCCATATTCGCAAATAATAAAAACAAAAACGAACTCAATTTTAACGACTTTAAGCCATGAAGGATATTATAATATTGCGATTCACCCTAATGATGGAAATTTTTACAATAGGATTAATGTATATAGAGATTTAGGTTTTAATAAAATGGTATTTAAAGAAGATTTTGGAGTCACAGATGATACAGTATCTGATATGGATACAGCAAAACAGATTATACAGCAATATGAAAATTGTAATGAAGACAAAAAGTTTATATTTACTATAACGATAGAATCACATCTTCCATATGAAGAAACTAAATATGACACTTATAATATAGATGTAAAATCAGATAAATTTTCTGAAGAGGAAATTAAAGAGCTAAAGGCATATTCACAGGGAATATATAATTTAGATAAATCATATGAATATTTGGTTGATTATTTTAGCCAAAGAGAAGAGCCTGTTATGATAGTATTGTTTGGAGACCATCTTCCACATTTAAATAAAATACATGAATCAGCGTTTGGAGAAAGTATAGAAAAGTATTCAACACCATATATTATATGGACAAACTATGATTTAAAATTAGAAGGAATAGAAAATGTTTCTTTGGGTGGCTTATCAATGTATATGTTAGAAAATGCAAATATTAACCTTCCATGGTATTACAAATATATTAGTAATTTTTATAAAGAATATCCAGTATTTACAGAAAGATATGTTATAGATAAGAATAAAAATCTATGTGATTCACAAAATATTAAAGGTGAGCTTATAGATAACTACAATATATTACAGTATGATCTATTATATAAAAAGACAATTAAATAGCTTGTAATATTCTTGTAACATAATTGTAACATAAATGTAATATACCTACACAAAACTCTTGAAACGCTTGATATAAGCGAGATACAAAGAAACGACATTGAACGAGTTTTTTTGACTTTAAGTGTACTGTGTGATATAATCAGGGCATCAATAGAAAAGTAGGTGATACAAAATGATTTGCCCAAATGATATTACGAGTTTAAAGACAGATATTAATGAAATGATAGGACAAAAGATAATTGTAAAAGGTTCACTAGGGAGAAGTAAATCGTTTGAGAAAGAAGCCACAATAGAAAAAGCATATCCAAATATTTTTGTTATAAAATATGAGGAAGATGAGGGAAATGTTACTTATAGTTATACAGATGTTTTAACAAGAACAGTTGAAGTTGATGTATTTGACGGAAATGGATATAGTCCACTTATTCCACCAATTTCAGAAGTAAAAAAACAGAAAGTATAAGTAAAAAATATAAAAAATTCCTAAATTTTAGGAATTTTTTTTTGTGTCCTTAAATATACATTACTAATTAGATATTTAAGGAGGGGTTTAATATGGCTATTGAGACGACCAAAGATAGCGTATGTATTAATCAAATTATTGAACAAAAAAATGAGAGTATAGTAGCAGAGGCAGATAGTATCATTCCTGATATAAAGCCAGATATCCTAAGTGCAATTAGTACAAGTGGTACAGTTTGTATTTATAAAAAAGAAATTATGGACGGTAAAGTTAGAATTGACGGAAGTATCAATGCATATATTATGTATTTAGCAGATGATGAAAATGGAAGTATAAGAAGTATTAATAGCAATATTGATTTTACACAAGTTATAGATATGCCAAAAGCAAAACAAGATATGATGTTAGAAACAAATGTAGTTTTGAAAAATATGGAATGTAAAGTCTTAAATGGAAGAAAAGTAAATACTAAGGCAGTTATGGAGATAGAGGTTAAAATAAGTGCAAATGAAAATGTAGATATAATAGCGGGGGTAAAATTGAATGATGTACAGACATTAAATACAAGTGTAAATGTTCATTCACTAATTGGAAGCGGAACGACAAAAGTATATGCTAAAGACACATTTGTATTAGATAATATTGATAATTTAGCAGAAATTATGAAAGTTGATGTAAAAATAAACAATAAAGATACTAAAATTAGTTATAATAAAGTTTTGGCAAAATCAGATATGGATGTTAAAATTCTATATTTAACAGAAGATAATCGTATAAATGTTGTTCAAAATGTTATACCTGTAATGGGCTTTATTGATATTCCAGATATTGCAGAAACACATATGTGTGATGTTAAATATGAAATTAAAAATTTAATTGTAAAACCAAATAGTGTAGAAGAACACTCTATTTATGTAGAGGCAGAATTAGAGATATTTTGTGAGGCATATGAAAATCAGGAGATTAATTTGATTCAAGATTTATATAGCCCATCTGTTAATTTAAACTTTACACAAAGAAGTATAAAGGTTATGCAAACAAGACAAACTATGCAAAATACATGCTCTATTAGAGAAAATCAGCAAATTATGGAATTACAAGGAAACAAAATATATGATGTTGAGATTAAAACAGAAATTTTAAAGCAGACACTGTTAAATGGAAGAGTTTTATACGAGGGAGAATTGAAATTAAATTTTATTTATGCAGGTTCAAACCAAAGTGGAATAGATACTAAGCTTATAACAATTCCGTTTAATTTTAATGTAGATTTTGATGGTATAAATACTAATTCAAACATAGAAACATTGATAGAAATAGGCATGCAAGACTTTATAGTTACTTCAGACAATAGTGTTGAGATAAAAGTAGATATTGTTTTTAATACTACTTTAGTAAAAAATGCAGATATAAATATTATAGATGATATTAAAGAAGACGAAAATAGAGCAATAAATCAATATAGTATGGTAGTATATTTTGTAAAACCAGGAGATACATTATGGCAAATTGCAAAGAAATTTGGAAGTACATCAGAAGAAATTGTGAGGGTAAATGGAATAGATGATCCTGACAGATTAAGTATATCGCAACAATTATTTATTCCTAGATATAATGGCTGATGATAAAAATAGAATTGAAAGAATTTATAGTAGAAGTAGATTAAAATTTCCAGAACTAAGATTTTTTACAGAAAGTAAAAATAATGTTTCAAAACAAAAAACGAGAAAAGTTATAAAGATATTTTCTGTTTTGATAATATCATTTCTAGTGGCAAATACGCTAATTGATATTATTGAGCCAATTATAGATGCACAATGTATCAATACAGCAAAAGCAATAGCAACTAAAATATCAAATGAACAAGCAAGTCTTGTTATGAATAATTATCAATACGAAGATTTAATGAATGTTACAAAAGATAGTGAGGGCAATGTGAAAATGATTAGTGCTAATATGATTATAATAAATAAAATTGTGTCAGATATCCCTGTTAAAATACAAGAAGAACTAAACAAAGTAGAAAATGGACATTTCTTTATTAAAATGGGAAACTTTACTGGAAGTAAGTTTTTTTCAGGAAGAGGACCAGATATTGAAATAAAGGTTTCTGTAGTTGGAAACATTGAAACTAGCCTTAAATCAGAATTTATTGAGGCAGGAATAAATCAAACTTTGCATAGAGTTTATTTAGAGGTAAGATGTAATACTGTTATACTTACACCATTTGATAATATAGAAGAACAGATTATAAATCAAGTATTACTTGCAGAAGGAATTATTGTTGGCAATATACCTACTACATACTATGATTTAGAGAACCTAAATAAAGATAATGCAGTTGACATTATAGAATAAAGAAAACCCCAGAAAATAGATTTCTGGGGTATATGTTTTATCTTTTACTAAATTGTGGTGCTTTTCTAGCTTTTTTAAGACCATACTTCTTTCTTTCTTTCTTACGAGAATCTCTTGTTAAGAATCCAGCAGATTTTAAAGTTGGTCTATATTCAGCATTTGCCTCTAATAAAGCTCTTGCAACACCTAAACGAATTGCACCAGCTTGACCTGTAAAGCCACCGCCTTGTACTTTGCAAATAACATCATATTTATCAGTAGTATTTGTAGCTGTTAGTGGTTGTCTTACAATTACTTTTAAAGTGTCAGTTCCTAAATATTCATTTATATCTTTACCATTAATAGTAATAGCTCCAGTTCCCTCTACTAATCTAACTCTAGCAATTGAGCTTTTTCTTCTTCCAGTACCATAGAACATTATTTTATCTTTTTTTGCTTTAGGCATTTTTATATCCTCCCTTTACTATTTTTTAAAAATTCCAAACTTCTGGTTTTTGAGCTGCATTTTCATGTTCGCTACCAGCATATACTCTTAATTTTTTAAGCATTTGTCTTCCAAGGCTATTATGTGGAAGCATTCCTTTTACTGCACGCATCATCATTTGTTCAGGACTTTTATTTAATAATTCTCTTGCAGTCATTTCTTTCATTCCACCAATATATCCTGAATGATGTCTATAAATTTTTTGATCTAGTTTTTTTCCTGTTAAAGCAACTTTACCACAGTTTACTATAATAACATGGTCTCCAACATCCATGTTTGGAGTATAAGTTGGTTTATGTTTTCCTCTTAATAATTTAGCAGCCTCAGTAGCAACTCTACCTAATGGCTTATTATCAGCATCAATAATATACCATTTTCTTTCAATTTCACTTTTTTTAATACTATATGTTGTATTATTCATGGTAATATATGTCCTCCATTTCATAATTAAATTTATATGTTACCCTAAAATTCAAAGAACCACCGGGGAGAAGTTCTTAAAAAATAGGTTACAAACTATTATAACGCTATAATATTTTATAATAAATAGGTGAAAAAGTCAAGTATAAAAAGGAAAATTTGCTAAAATACAATAAAATTATTAGTTTTTACTTGACTTTTTACACAAAATATAGTATTATAATTAAGTCAATTAAAGAAGAAGCAATCCACTTCTCACCTTATCTTAAGTAGAAAAAGGTTATATTTCAAATAAAAAATAACTATATGAAATATGTTTATGTGGGTTGATTTGTATTTTTTAAGACAAATCAATTTTTTTTGGAGGTGTTTTATATAAAGCAAGAATTACTTATTAATGAACAAATAAGAGCAAGAGAAGTTCAACTGATAGATGACCTAGGAGAGAAAAAAGGTGTTGTTAGTTTAAATGAAGCACTAGATTTAGCATTTGATAAAAAATTAGATTTAGTGTTAGTTGCGCCAAATTCACAGCCACCAGTTTGTAAGATTATGAACTATGGAAAATATAAATTTGAGCAAGCAAAAAAAGAAAAAGAGGCTAGAAAAAAACAAAAAACATTAGAAGTAAAAGAAATTAGAATAACACCAAATATTGAACAACACGATTTTGAATTTAAAGTAAAAAATGCCAGAAAATTTATAGAAGATGGAAACAAAGTAAAGATAACAGTTAGATTTAGAGGAAGAGAATTAAACTATGTAAAATTAGGTGAAGATAACTTAGATAAATTTATTGACAATTTATCAGATATTGCATCACCAGAAAAGAAAGCCGTTTTAGAAGGAAAAAACATGTTTATTATATTAGCTAAAAAAACTGATAAATAAATTTAGCTAATGTTAAAATAAAGATAATTTTTAGGGGGGAAATATTATGGCAAAATTAAAAACAAACAAAGCAGCAAAGAAAAGATATTCATATACTGCAACAGGAAAAGTAAAAAGAACAAAATCAAATAGAAGACATCTTTTAGCAAACAAAACATCAAGAGCAAAATCAAGAGGAAAAGTTCAAGACGCATATGTAGATAAAACATGTGAATCAGGAATTAAAAGATTATTACCATATGGTAATTAATTAGCAAAATAAGGAGGGAATAAAAAAATGGCAAGAGTAAAAACAGCAATTATCACTCGTAAAAAACATAAAAAAATATTAAAAAGAGCAAAAGGATACTATGGTGCAAAACATTATAGATTTAGAATGGCAAAACAAGCTGTTATGAAATCAGGAATGTATGCATATGTAGGAAGAAAAGATAGAAAAAGTAATTTTAGAAAATTATGGATAGCAAGAATTAATGCAGCTGCAAGAATGAATGGAACAACATATAGTAAAATGATAGCAGGGTTAAAAAAGGCAAATGTTGTAATTAATAGAAAAATGCTTGCAGAGCTTGCAGTAAACGATAGCAAAGCTTTTGCAGAACTTGCAGAAATATCAAAAAAATAAAATATAGTGATATAAAAAATTAAGACAATTAAATTTTAAAATTTAGTTGTCTTTTTTTGTGCATTAAATAAATTCGTTATTTATGGTATAATTTGAAAATTTTAGGAAACTATATAGATATAAATTTAAAATTGGAGGTTGATTTTAATTGGGTATTGAGAAACATTTAAGTATTACGGGAACATCTAATGTATCTTGGAAAGATGCCGTAGTACAAGCAGTATCAGAAGTAGCTAAAACAATAGACTATTTATCTTCTGTAAAAATAATAGATCAAAGAGCTAAAATTGATGGTAAAAAAATAGTTCAATATTATGTAGATTTAGATATATCATTTATAGTTGATAGAGATAGAGATTAAATTTAAGGAGGGAAAGTTTATGAAACCGATTGAAACAAAACAAGAATATAGTAACTATGTAGATCAAAAATCGCCAAATTCTCCTATCCTAAAAAATTGTTTTAATGCCTTTTGGGTAGGAGGACTAATTTGTAGTATTGGACAAATTTTGTTTGATTTTTGCAAATTTAAGGGTTTAGACGAAACATCATCTTCTTCAATAGTATCTATTGTTTTAATAGGTATTGCAGCAATTTTAACAGGTCTAAATATATTTAACAAAATTGGAAAATTTGCAGGAGCAGGTTCGCTTGTTCCAATTACGGGCTTTGCAAATTCGATTGTATCACCAGCAATTGAATATAAATCAGAGGGATATGTTATGGGAGTTGGTGGAAAAATGTTTACAGTAGCAGGGCCGGTACTAGTATTTGGTATATCCGCTTCTGTAATTATTGGAATTATCTATACATTTTTTGTATAGGGGGTAAAGGGGCCTGACCCTTTTTCCCATTTTTGGGAGATGGGGGACAGGTCATAAAAAAAGTAAAGGAGAAATTTTTATGAAACATGTAGGAACACAAACAATTTTATTTGATGCACCTCCTACAATATTAGAAACATCTTCTATTGTTGGACCAAAGGAGTCACAAGGACCTTTAGCAAAATATTTTGACCAATGTTTAGATGACGAATTTTGGGGAGAAAAAACTTGGGAGAAAGCAGAAAGTAAAATTATAAAAGAAAATGTAAATGGTGTTATTAATAAATCTGGAATTGCAGCAACTGATATTGATTATTGCTTTGCAGGAGATTTACTTAATCAATGTATTTCGTCAAGTTTTGGACTTCGTGAAATTAATGTACCTTTTTTTGGAATTTTTGGAGCATGTTCTACTTTTGTAGAAAGTCTTTGTTTAGGAGCTGTCTTTATAGAGGGGGGAGCAGCAAACAATGTACTTTGTGCTACATCAAGTCATTTCTGTAGTGCAGAAAAACAGTTTAGGTTTCCATTAGAGCTTGGAAATCAAAGACCACCGTCAGCACAATGGACTGTTACAGGTTCAGGTGCAGCAATTATTACTAAACAGGGTACAGGACCATTTATCACATGCATCACACCCGGCAAAATTGTTGATATGGGAATAAAAGATGCAAATAATATGGGAGCAGCAATGGCTCCTGCAGCACTTGATACTTTAATCACTCATTTTAGAGATACTGGTAGAAAGCCAAGTTATTATGATGCAATTATAACAGGAGATTTAGGACATATTGGAAAAGAAATTTTAACAGAGCTTGCAGAAACAAAAGGTTATAACATTAAAGCAAATTATAATGACTGTGGAGTATTAATTTTTGATAAAGAAAAGCAAGATACTCATTCAGGAGGAAGTGGTTGTGCTTGTTGCGGAGCAGTATT
This sequence comes from uncultured Clostridia bacterium, assembly GCA_947591045.1. Taxonomy (GTDB): domain Bacteria; phylum Bacillota; class Clostridia; order TANB77; family CAG-508; genus CALXVA01. The sequence goes on along the minus strand of CANQCV010000001.1, from coordinate 140,347 downwards.
TTCTGGATACTTTTTTAGACAATTAAAAGAAAAGAAAATAAATAGAATTTTATTAATCGCAACAGGAGCATTAATGAATTCAACAAGCTCCCAACAAGGTGAGACAATTCCAGGTATAGCTCATGCTATTGCAATAGAAAATTAAGTGGGAGGGGGAAGTGTTTATGGAATTTTTTCAAAGTATTGATTGGATGCAAATGCTTAGATGTTTTGTTGTAGGTGGACTAATTTGTATTATAGGACAAATATTAATAGATAAAACAAAACTTACTCCTGCTAGAATTCTAGTGATTTTTGTAACAACAGGGGCAATTCTTGGAGGACTTGGAATTTATAAATATCTTATTGATTTTGCAGGTTGTGGAGCAACTGTACCTTTAACAGGGTTCGGAGCAAATTTAGCAAAAGGTGCTATTCAAGAGGTGCAAAATTCTGGACTTTTAGGAGCATTTATTGGTGGAGTAAAAATGTCAGCAGGGGGAATTGCAGCAGCAGTATTTTTTGGATATATTGCATCTTTGATTGCAAAACCAAAAATAAAAAAGCAGTAAAAATAAAAAGGGTATTCAAAATTTTGAATACCCTTTTGCTTAATTTTTAATATAATTTAACTTATCTACATTGTAATTATGTTGTACCTCATCTGGAGCTAATAGTCTGTTATATATTCTAACTGAAGAAATTGTACCTTTTAAAGACCTGTTATTTGTTGTTACTTGATCTCTTCCTATCCATGCATTAGCAAAGTTATAACTTCCGGTATAATTTGCATGTGTTATTGATGCCTTTTCTTTACCATTTACTGAAAATGTAATTTTATGATTTTCTTTATCAAGTAAAAATTGCACTAGAATTGTTTTGTTTCCTTCATAAACATCTTCGGTTGTAATTTGACTTACACTACCATTATTATACCACCATCTTCCTTTAGAAGTGTTACTTCTTTCTATATTAATACCAGGCTGTGTATTATAGTTACCTAAGAAAATATCAAAAGTATCCGTAGCTTCAAATGCTAAATTAACTACCATTTCTATTGTTGCATTATTTTTGTATAAATCAATCAATTTATTACCCAAATAAACTCCGTCATCATTACCGTCTAGTACTAAACCGCTATCTGCCCAGCCACTGCCTGTAACATTGCCAAAATTCTTAAGTTCTCCGTCATTATTATTGCCACTTAAATCTTTCCATGTAGTAGCCTTAGCATCATGACCACTTCCAGTATTATTTATTCCGTCATAATGTAATATTAAGCCATTTGGTACATAATTTTTTAATTGGTCAGCATATACAAAATAATTTATTTTATCTGCATTGTAGTTATGTTGTACTTCTTCTTCTGTTAATGCTCTATTATATATTCTACAAGAATATAAATTCATATTTGCATAATCAGTATTACTTTGCATTTTATTTATATTTGTTCCTAATGCCATTTCATTATTTGTTGGGTCTACTATTGTTCCTTCTATGGCTAAAGACTTGTTTAATTGTCCATTTAGATATAATTTAAAAATTTTTCCATCATATGTTCCTACAATATGATATATTTGATTAGTTGATAAAACATCAGAAGAAGTAGGTCCTTGGTATGCTGAAGAATTATCAGTTTTTTTGATATATTCTTGAAAATAAAAAGTTCCTGTAGGACTTACAGCTAGTCCTCCTCCTCCTGATTCCCAATTTCCTAAAAGTGCATGTGTCTTACCTAGCTCATTTATCCTTACCGTTATTTCCAAAGTTATTGCTGAATTGCCTTTAATTTCACCTAAATTTACCCAGTCGTCTACTCCATCAAATGCAACATAATTATCTCTTATTGTTGTTCCATGAAAGGTACCGTTATTATTATCACCTATTAAGTTTTCCCATCTACTAGCACTACTGTTATGACCATCTCCGGTATTATTTGTTCCATCAAACTGTGCTATCAAGCCTTTTGTTACATATTTTTTTAATTGTTCAGAATAAACTAAATTTGCTTTTAGATAATCTTTTTCATATGCATCCTTTACTTTAAGGTCAGTTGATAGTTGAGTTCTTCTAGCAAGCATAATTTGAGAGTATACGATAACTAAAATAATTAAGAAAGTTAATAAAACAACCAAAACATATACTGCCATTGAACCAGTTTGGCTTTTTAATTTTGAAAATATCCTATTTGACATCAATTCATCATCCTTTTCTTTTGAATAATTATATAACACAATTATTATAACACAATAGTAAATAAAAATTAAAGTATATTTGCATTTTTTTTATATAACTACTATTATTTTTTTTTTCTTTGTGATATATTATTTTAAGAAAAATGAGAAAAAAGTAAGAAAAAGGGAGAAATAGTATGTCAAGAATGAAAGAAAAACAAAGTAATAAAACATTTAGGAAATTAATTATAATAGCTATATTTTTAGTATGCATTCTTATAGTACTAAAATATGCTAATAACTATATTAGAAAAGATATTACAAATCAGATAAATTTAGTTGTTAACAATAGTAATGTAACAAAATCATTAAAAAAGCCGATATTTATAGAAAATGGTGTTGTTTATGTTTCTAAAGAAGATATATCTAATTTTTTTGATCCATATATTTATTATGAAGAAAAGTATAACCAGATTATAACTGGTTCAGAAACAAAAATAGCAGCAATTGTAATAGGTCAAAAACAAATGACAAATAATGGGGCTGTTGTTTCTATACCTGCAACTGTTTTAGAGAAAGATAACACATACTATATTCCATTTTCTGCATTAGATAATATTTATAATGTTAAAACTACATATATAGAGGGAAAAGATATAGTTACTGTTGATTCATTAGATAGAAAATTTATTGTAGCAGATAGTAATAAAGATAGCAAAATAAAGCAAGAAAGGACAGATATTTCTAGAACAGTAGACAAAGTAAAAAGAGGAGATAATTTAATTGTTGTGCCAGATAGTAGTAAAGATGGCTGGGTTAGAGTTAGAACAGAAAATGGAAAATTGGGCTATGTACGAGAAAAGAATATTACAAACCAAACTACTGTTAGAGAAAATATGGAACCTAAAGAAAAAATAAATGGAAATATAAGCATGATTTGGGACTATTTTACACAATGGGGCTCAGCACCCTCTAGAACAGGACCTTTAAAAGGGGTTAATGTTGTATCTCCAACATTTTTCACATTAAAAAGACTTCGGAAAAGGAGAAGTAAATGTGAATGTGGGACAAAGTGGCAAGAATTATATTGAATGGGCACATAATCAAGGTTATCAAGTTTGGCCAAGCATTTCAAATAGTTCTCAAATAGATACTACATCAGAAATTATGAATGATTACAAATTAAGACAAGATTTAATTAATAGTATAGTGAGCTATGTGGTTCAGTATGATTTAGATGGAATTAATATTGATTTTGAATATATGTATGACAAAGACAAAAATTTATTTTCAAGATTTTTAATAGAACTTGCACCTCGTTTAAAAGAAATAGGGGCAGTATTATCAGTAGATGTTACAGCACCAGACGGAAGTCCAAATTGGTCTACTTGCTATGATAGACATACTATAGGTAAAATAGCAGATTATGTAGTGTTTATGGGATATGACCAAAATGGTTCAACTAAAGAGGGACCAAATGCAGGATATGAATGGGTAGAAGTAAGCCTTCAAAAATTTGTAGGAAAACAAGAGGAAATAGAGCCTAATAAAATTATACTTGCACTTCCTTTTTATGCAAGAAGATGTTATACAGATTCAAATGGAAACCCAAAGGGTACAGCTTTTAGTATGAAAGTTTTAGAAAATGAGATACCAAGTAATGCAGAAAAAACATGGGACGAAGTTGCAAGACAATATGTGGCAACATATACCAAAAACGGAACAAAGTATAAAATATGGATAGAAGATGAAAGTACAATTAAAGATAAATTATCTTTTGTATCACAATATAATTTAGCAGGAGCGGCATATTGGCAAAAGGGAATGGAACCAGAAAGTATTTGGAACATGATATCAGAGGAATTAGGAGTTTAAAAAAGTCATAAAATAAAAATCACCTAATATAAATATAAGAACAAGCTATATTTGTATGGAGGTGATTTTTTGAATATTGGATATATAGAGCAAGAAAATAGACCGCTAAATACTATTGATAAAGTAAAATATTTATTTGGAATGGCAGTATTTTATAATACAAGACAAGGTTATGTTTTTAAAATACCAACAAATAAAAAAGAAAAAAGAATGAGAATTATAATAAGAAATTTACAAAAGCAAATTGAAAAAAGGCGAATAGATACAATAGTATTTTCTAATAATATTATAAACAGCAAATTTTATTTAGATATGGAGCAAGAGTTTTTAAAAGAGGGAAAAAAAATTCTAAATGGAAGAAAATTGATGTTAGAAATGAACTATGAAATTTTTGAGTATATTCTAAATTTGCAAAACACAACTATGAATAGGCAGGATATATTTTTCTTAATAAAAAAAGACAATAGTTTAGATTTGCAATTTTTATCTAGATTTATAGAAAACTGTAAAACAGTCAATATTGTTACAAATGATATAGACAGATTTAAAAAGATTCAGGAAAGACTATACGAAAAGGAAAATATATTAATTAGTGTTTCTAATAATAAAAGTAAATCTTTAAAAAAAGCAAAATATATATTTAATATTAATATGGAACAAAATGATATAGAAAAATTTAAGAAAAATAGAGATGCTATTATTGTTAATTTTAAAGATAATATTAAATGTGAAAATAAATCTTTTGATGGTATTAATGTAAACTATATTCAAATATATTTTCCAGATGAATACAAAGAACAATTTGAGCAGATTGATAAATTAGACGAATTTGACAAAGCTAGATTATATGAAAGTATTTTAGTAAGAAAAATAGAAGAAGAAAAAAATAGAAATTTAATGTTATCCAAAAGCCAATTACAAAAAAGAAAAACAATGGCAATAGATATAATAACTAAAGACGGGATAAAAATTATTGGGTTAATTGGAAATAATGGAAAAATAGAAGAAAAAGAGATAATGGAAAATGGTAAAAAAAATATTGACAAAACGAAAAAAGTGGTTTAATATATATCAGTATTATGTATATAATAACAATTTAATTGTTTACATGAAGGAGGAGGAATGACAAAATGGAATCAGACAAGGAAGTCTTGTTAACACAAGAAGGATATGACAATATAGAAAAGGAACTTGAATTTTTGTCAACAGAAAAAAGAGCAGAAATCGCAGAAAGAATAAAAGTTGCTTTAGGTTTTGGTGATTTATCAGAAAATTCAGAATATGATGAGGCAAAAAATGCACAAGCAGCAAACGAAACAAAAATCGCAGAATTAGAAAATAAATTAAGATATGCAAAAATTATAGACGAATCAGAAATAGATACAAAAACTGTACAAGTAGGAAACACCGTAAAAGTGCTAGATATGGAATTTGACGAAGAAGAGTCATATACAATAGTAGGCTCAACAGAAGTAGATTTATCACAAAACAAGATATCAAATGAATCTCCAATAGGATTGGCTCTAATGGGGGCAAAAAAAGGTCAAGTCGTAGAGGCACAAGCACCTGCAGGAGTTATTAAATATAAAATTATTTCAATTACAAAATAAATCAGTGCAAAATGTATATATAGATGTAAATTTATAATATATTAATTTAAAACTTAAAAAGATATAGTTTATATAAACTATATCTTTTTTGCGTATCTATTTAAAGGTTAAATGCTTTCTAGCGCAAGAACAATCATATCATTTAATGATTTTTCTCTTTGCTCAGATGTAGTTTCCTCATTTTTATAATGAGAATCTACAACAGTTAATAAACAAGATGCTTGTTTGCCAAAATGATTTGCCATTAAAAATAAAGCAAAAGCCTCCATTTCACAAGCAATAATATTTAAGTCTTTTGGCAAGCGATTTATAAGTTTAGAAATATCTTCAAGATATCCATCAAAAAACTCATTGCATAAAGCATTTCCTTTAATGTAGGGAATACCTATTTTTTTTGCAGTATCTTCAATTTGATTATTTAAATTGCGGTTACCCTCCATAATATGACATTCTTGTTCATTCCATGAATGAGCAAAAGTAGCCTCTGTATAAGATTTGTCAACTAATATAGTATCAAAAAGATTTAGGTTAGGATCATATGCTCCACAAGAGCCAATGCGAATGATTTTTTCTACATCATAGAACTTAAACAATTCATATGAATAAATTCCCATACTTGGCATACCCATTCCAGAAGAAAAAACAGTTACTTCTTTTCCTTTGTAAGTTCCAGTATAGGCAAGCATATTTCTAACAGTATTTACTAATTTAGCATTTTCTAAAAAATTTTCAGCGATATATTTTGCGCGTAGTGGATCACCTGGCATTAAAACATTTTTTGCGATATCACCTTTTTCAGCATTACAATGAATAGACATAATTTTCCTCCTTTAAATTTTGACTTGTCCCTTTTGTGAAATTTTAAAAGAAAATGGGGCAGTCTCTTTTTATGACACTATATCATATTTTGCCTTAAGTATCAACTGTTTAGGTAATATTGTGAAAAATATGTGAAAATCATATATACCTATTGACTTTTTTTTATAATGGGTATATAACTATTAGCAGTCATTAGGATAGATTGCTAACAATATTTTTAAAGTGTTAGCATATATATAATGAAAAGGGTTAGATATAAAGCTAACCAAGAAAGGATTGTGATTTAAAATGATAAAACCATTAGCAGACAGAGTTGTTATAAAAATGGTAGAAAGTGAAGAAACAACTAAAAGCGGAATTATTCTTTCAGGAGGTTCACAGGAAAAACCGCAAATTGGAAAGGTACTTGAAGTAGGACCAGGAAGAGAAATAGATGGAAAATTAGAAAAAATGCTTGTAAACAAAGGCGATAAAGTTGTTGTAAATAAATATTCTGGTACAGAGATCAAGTACGAAGGCGAAGATTTGATTATTATAAAACAATCAGATATTCTAGCTATTGTAGAATAAAAGAGTGTGTAAGGAGGTAAATTTTAATTATGGCTAAGGATATTAAATTTGGAGAAGATGCAAGAAAAAGTTTATTAAATGGTGTAAATAAATTAGCAGATACAGTAAGGGTTACAATGGGACCAAAAGGAAGAAATGTAGTTCTTGATAAGAAATTTGGTGCACCACTTATTACAAATGATGGTGTTACAATCGCAAAGGAAATTGAACTAGATGATCCATTTGAAAATATGGGTGCTCAAATAGTAAAGGAAGTTTCAATAAAAACAAATGATGTTGCTGGAGATGGTACAACAACAGCAATGGTTTTAGCTCAAAGTATGATAAGAGAAGGAGTTAAAATGGTTGCAGCAGGTAGTGATCCAATGGCAATAAAAAGAGGTATGGATAAGGCAGTAACAGTAGCAGTAGATGCTTTAAAAGAAATTAGTTCTACTGTTAATGGAAAAGAAGATATAGCAAGAGTTGCAAGTATTTCTGCAAATAGTGAAGATGTAGGAGAATTAATATCAGAGGCAATGGAAAAAGTGTCAAAAGATGGTGTTATTACAATAGAAGAATCTAAAACTTCACAAACAGAATTAAATGTAGTAGAAGGTATGCAATTTGATAGAGGTTATGTTTCTCCATATATGGTAACAGATACAGAAAAAATGGAAGCTATTATGGATAATCCATATATTTTAATTACAGACAGAAAAGTAAGCAATATCCAAGAAATATTACCATTGCTTGAAGAATTAATGAAACAATCTGGAAAATTAGTTATGATTTGTGACGATGTTGATGGAGAAGCTTTATCAACATTAATCTTAAATAAATTAAGAGGAGTTTTAAATGTAGTAGCAGTAAAAGCACCAGGATATGGCGATAAGAGAAAAAATATGTTACAAGATATTGCAATTTTAACAGGTGGAGAGGTTATTTCTTCTGATTTAGGAATGGAATTAAAAGATGTACAAATAGAACAATTAGGTAGAGCAAAACAAGTAAAAGTTCAAAAAGAACATACTATTATTGTTGACGGAATGGGAGATAAACAAGAAATTGAAAATCGTGTAAAACAAATAAAAGCTCAATTAAAAGAGGAACTTAGCGAATTTGAAAAAGAAAGCTTGCAAGAAAGATTAGCAAAAATTGCAGGTGGAGTTGCTGTTATTGGCGTTGGTGCTGCAACAGAAGTAGAAATGAAAGATAAAAAATTAAGAATAGAAGATGCTTTATCTGCGACAAAAGCAGCAGTAGAAGAAGGAATTGTAGCAGGAGGAGGAACAGCATATGTTAATATAATTCCTAGTGTAGAAAAAGTAGTATCTGAACTTCATGGAGATGAAAAAATTGGTGCTAGAATCATTTTAAAAGCTTTGGAAGAGCCAGTAAGACAAATTGCGATAAATGCAGGGTTAGAACCAGCAGTTATATTAGAAAAAGTAAAACAAAGCCCAGCAGGTGTTGGATTTGATGCTGCAAGAGACGAATATGTTGATATGAAAAAAGCAGGAATTGTAGACCCTACTAAAGTGTCTCGTAGTGCAATTCAAAATGCAGAATCTATTGCATCTATGATTTTAACAACAGAAAGTTTAGTTACAGAAAAAAAGGAAGATAACTGCCACTGTGACTCACATGAAAGTGCGCCAGATATGAATGGTATGTATTAATAATTAAATAAACATATCTAAGATGGTTCTTTTAAACAAAAGGGCCATCTTTACTTTTGTTATTTATTAATATATAATAAATAGTATATGTTAGAAAGGAAATGTAGCAAGATATGGGAAACAAAAAAGTAGCATTTTGCACGCTTCGGATGTAAAGTAAACCAATATGAAACAAATGCAATGATGCAAAAGTTTATACAGAATGGATATGAAATAGTAGATTTTGATAAAAAATCAGATATATATGTTGTAAATACATGTACAGTAACAAATATGGCAGATAAAAAATCAAGGCAAATGCTTCGTAGAGTAAAAGAGTTAAATCCAAAATCTGTTTTAGTTGCAGTTGGTTGTTACGCACAAGTAGCAAAAGAGGAACTAGAAAAAATACCAGAAATTGATTTGATTTTAGGGGTAAATGAAAAAAACAATATTATCGATTATGTAGAAAATGAAATTTCAAATAATGAAAAATTGTCAGTTGTATCTGATGTGCTACATCAAAAAGAGTTTTTAGATTTTGGTACAGTTACATATACAGAAAAAACTAGAGCTGTGATTAAAGTGCAAGATGGTTGTGATAGATTTTGCTCATATTGTATAATTCCATATGCTCGTGGCAGAGTAAGAAGCAGAAAACCAGAAAGTATAATAAGTGAAATAACTAAAGTTGTAAATTATGGTGTAAAGGAAGTTGTTATAACAGGAATACATATTGCATCTTATGGAAAAGATTTTAAAGAAGAATATAGATTAATTGATTTATTAGAAGAAATTAACAAAATAGAAAATTTAAAAAGAATTCGACTAGGCTCACTTGAGCCAACATTAATAACTACTGAATTTGTAGATAGATTATCTAAATTAGATAAAATATGTGACCATTTTCATTTGTCACTCCAAAGCGGATGTGATGATACTTTGCAAAGAATGAATAGAAAATATAGCACAGAAGAATTTGAAAAGGTTACTAAAATTTTAAGAGAAGCGTATCCAAATGTATCTCTTACAACAGATATTATTGTAGGTTTTCCTGGGGAAACAGAAGAAGAGTTTAATAAAACTTATGAATATTTAAAGAAAATTAAGTTTTATAAAATACATGTATTTAAGTATTCACCAAGAAAAGGAACAAAAGCAGAGGCAATGCCAAATCAAATTGATGGAAATATAAAAGAAGAAAGAAGTAAAAAATTAATTGAATTATCAGATGAAAATGAGATACAATATGGAAAAGAATATATAGGAAAAAAAGTAGATGTGCTTTTTGAAGAGGAATATTTGGAAAAGGAAAATCTTTATATAAAGGGACATACAACAAATTATATAATGGTTAAAGTTAAACAAAATGAGAAATGTCCTATTAAAGAAAATACTATAAAAGAGGTCCAAATAGCTGATATAGACGGAGTAGAACTTATAGGACAAAATATTTTATAAATAAAAACAAAAAAATTGATATTTGTTTTTAAATATGTTATATTTAAATGTGAAAAATAAATAATGGAAGTGAGGAAAAAACAATGTCAAAAAATAGGCATGATATAGGAAAAATTTTAACAAAGATTATGGCAGCTATTTTAGCAATATTAATGGTACTTGCTGTTGCAGGTACACTTATTTATTATTTAGTAGTAGCTTAAAAAATTATAAAAAGAGGTAAAATATGGAAAGTTTTTCGATTAATTTTAGAGACTTTTTTCAAAGCATATTAGATTATTTTACAGAAATATATAATAATCCATTAAAACTTGTGATTTTAATATTAGATTTATTTATTGTACTTTTTATTTTATATAAATTTATAAAATCAGCTAGACACTCAAGAGTATGGCAACTTTTAAAAGGCATTGTATTTATAATACTTATCACAGTTTTAAGTGATGTGTTGCAATTTAAAATATTAAATTATATTTTAACATTGTTTATGCCTTATGGTGTTATAGCAATGATTGTAATATTTCAGCCAGAGCTACGCAGAATGCTAGAACAGCTTGGAACTCATAAATTACTTCGCTATTTTGGAATTGGAATAGAAAAAGATTTAAGAGCAAAAACAAAAGAAGATATTTATAAAATTGTAATTGCTGCAAAAGAACTATCAAACGAAAAAACAGGTGGCTTAATTGTAATTGAAAGAGATATACAAATAAATGATGTTATGGATACGGGTGTTAAAATAGACGCTGATGTTTCTCCACAACTTCTTGTTAATCTGTTTGTTCCAAAAACACCTTTACATGATGGTGCTGTAATTATTAGTCACAATAAAATAGCAGCAGCAGCTTGCATTTTGCCTTTAGCAGACGATAAAGAAATTGTAAATGGTCTAGGAACAAGACATAGAGCAGCACTTGGAATTTCAAGAGAGACTGATGCTATTGCAGTTGTTATATCAGAAGAGACTGGTAAAATTTCTGTTGCAAAAGATGGAACTTTAATTGCAGATTTAAAAGAAGAGGCATTAAAAAGCATTTTAATAAAAAATGTTATAACTAAAAGATTAGGTGACGAAAACTCTGATAAAAAGCAAAAATAGCATGCTAGAAGGATATAATATGAGAAATATAAAATTAACTATTGAATATGATGGAAAAGAATTTAATCGGGTGGCAAAAGCAACCTAATAAATTAAACATACAAGGAGAAATAGAAAAGGCAATAGAAACTATTACAGGGGAAAAAGTGGAGCTTTTTGCATCAGGAAGAACTGATAGAGGAGTACATAGCCTAGGACAAGTTGCTAATTTTAAAATAGAAAGCAAAATTCCAATAGAAAAAATTGCAATTGCAATTAATTCGCAAGTAAAAAATTCTATTAGGGTTATAAAGGCAGAAGAAGTACCTGAAGATTTTCATAGTAGGTATAATTGTAAAGAAAAAACATATCGTTATGTAGTAAACAATTCGCCATACGGAAGTGCTGTATACAGAAATTTAGAATATCATATGCCAGTAAAGTTAGATTTTGAAAAAATGAAACAGGCAATTTCATATTTTGAGGGAGAGCATGATTTTAGTGCATTTAAATCTTCTGGAACAAGTAGTAAAAGTAGCGTAAGAATTATATATAAAGCAATTATTAAAAAGTCAAAGGACAGAATAATAATAGAGCTTACGGGAAATGGATTTTTATACAATATGGTTCGTATTATTAGTGGAACATTGGTGGATGTAGGACTAGGGAAGATTAAACCTGAAGAGATTAAGTCAATAATTGAAAGCAAAGATAGAACAAGAGCTGGAAAGACATTACCACCACATGGGCTATATTTAGTAAAAGTGAAATATAAATAGGAAGTATTTTAGCAGATTAGAACAAAAAATTTCTAGTCTGCTAAAATTGGTTGTGTGGTAAAAAATATCTTGAAAAATGTTTGTTTTTAGTATAAAATATAAAAGTTAAAATGATATATACAAAATCTAGGAGGAGCAAATTTGGAAAGAGCAGATATAACAGAACAATTAGAATATATAGAAAAAGTAAAAAAGATAAATGAAACAAAAGAATTAAAGTATTATATTTTAACAATGGGGTGTAGTTTAAATGAAAACGATTCAGAAAAATTATGTGGAATGTTAGAGCAAATGAACTATACTAAAGTAGATAATATGAAAGATGCAGATCTAATTCTTTTTAATACTTGCTGTGTTAGAGAAAATGCAGAAGAAAAACTATTTGGAAAATTAGGTGAGGTAAAGAAATTAAAAGAAGAAAATCAAGTGATTGTTGCAATAGGTCGGTTGCATGATGCAAGAAAGCCATATTGTAGACAAAATTAAAAAAAGCTACAAATATGATATTGTTTTTGGAACTCATACTTTGCACAAATTTGCACAAGATTTATACAAAGTACTTGTAAATAGGAAAAGAATTGACGATATTGTTAATATAGATGGAGAAATAATAGAGGGACTTCCTATTAAAAGAGAAAGTAAAATTAAAGCACAAGTAACTATTATGAATGGTTGCAATAACTTTTGCAGTTATTGTATTGTGCCATATGTTAGAGGAAGAGAAAGAAGTAGAGCTTCAAAGGATATTTTAAAAGAAATAGAAGGCCTTGCAAAAGAGGGATACAAAGAAATAACATTACTTGGGCAAAATGTTAATTCATATATGGTAGTAGAAAATGAAAAGGCTAAAAAAGAGGGCACATATGTAGAAAGTGAGATTAATACTTTTGCAAAATTACTAATAGAGATAAATAAAATAAAAGGAATTGAAAAAATACGCTTTATATCTCCACATCCAAAAGATTTTACAGATGATGTAATAGATGCAATTGCAAACTGCGAAAAGGTAAGTAAACTAGTACATTTGCCACTTCAATCAGGAAGCACGGCGGTATTAAAGCAAATGAATCGTAAATATACAAAACAACAGTATTTAGATTTAGTAGAAAAAATGAAAAATAGAATTCCAGAAGTAAAATTTTCAACAGATATTATTGTTGGTTTTCCTGGGGAGACAGAAGAAGATTTTGAAGATACATTAGATGTTGTGAAAAAAGTAGACTTTGAGCAGATATTTATGTTTATTTATTCAAGGCGTAAAGGAACTCCTGGTGACAGAATGGAAAATCAAATACCAGAAGAAATAAAACATAAAAGATTTGATAGATTAAAGGAACTATATGAAAAACAAATGGCTATAAACAACAAAAGCTATATTGGTAAGGTAGAAAAAATTTTAGTAGAGGGTTATAGCAAAAACAATGAAAATTTATTAACTGGAAGGACAGATTCAAATAAAGTTGTTGTTTTTGAGGGTAAAAAAGAAGAAATAGGAAAGGTAGAAACTATTAAAATTGTTTCAGAACATATGTGGTATTTAAAAGGTCACAAATAGAAAGAGAATAGGGAGGGTAAATAAAAATGGCAGAATTTTCACCCATGATGCAACATTATTTAGACATGAAGAATGAGTATAAAGATTGTATTTTATTCTATAGATTAGGCGATTTTTATGAGATGTTTTTTGATGATGCAATTAATGTATCAAGAGAGCTAGAGCTTACTTTAACAGGAAAAGAATGTGGACAAGAAGAGCGAGCTCCAATGTGTGGAGTTCCTTATCATGCAGCAGAAAATTACATTTCTAAATTAATTTCCAAAGGATATAAAGTAGCAATTTGCGAGCAATTAGAAGATCCAAAACAAGCAAAAGGAATGGTAAAAAGAGATGTAATTCGTGTTGTTACTCCTGGAACAGTAATGGAGTCAAACTTGCTAGAAGAAAAGAAAAATAACTATTTAATGAGTATTTTTAAAAGTGGTATTTTTTATGGTTTAACAGTTTGTGATGTATCAACAGGTGATTTTAGAACAACACAAATTAAGGATAGCAATAATTTTACTATGTTGTTAGACGAAATTTCAAGGTTTAACCCAGCAGAGATTGTAGTGAACCCTATGATGTATGAGTGTGCAGAAGAAATTGAAAAAATCAGAACTCGTTTTGAAATATATATTAACAAATTAGAAGAAGATAATTTTGATTCTAGCTATGAAGAAATAGAAAGAAAATATCAATTAGTTGACGAAAATCAGAATACTGTAGATACAATTTCAGATATGATGCTTAGTGTGTCATCTACAAATGCACTTTTAAATTATTTAAAAGATACACAAAAAAATAATTTAGACCATATTAACAAACTAATGATTTATCATGTAAATAAATATATGTCATTAGATATTAATGCAAGAAGAAATTTGGAAATTACAGAAAAGTTAAGAGACAAAAGTAAAAAAGGCACACTTCTTTGGGTATTAGATAAAACAAGTACAGCAATGGGGGGAAGATTATTAAGAAGATGGCTTAGTGACCCTTTGGTAGATAAAGAGCAAATAAATAACCGTTTAGATGCAGTACAAGAATTAAAAGATAATGTTATTTTAAGAGGAGAAATAGCAGAGTTACTAAAAAAAGTATATGATATAGAAAGGCTAGCAGGAAAAATATCATATGGAAGTGTTAATGGTAGAGAATTAATTTCTTTAAAAAATTCTGCAAAGCAATTACCAGAAATAAAAAAAGTAATATCAAGTACAAATTCTAAAATGCTTAAAGACTTATATGACTCTCTAGATGAATTGCAAGATATTTATGAATTAATAGAAGAGTCAATTATAGAAGAACCACCAATTACTATTAAAGAGGGTGGAATAATTAAGCTAGGATATAATGAAGAGATTGATAAATTAAAAACTGCTACAACACAAGGAAAAAATTGGCTACTTGATTTAGAGACAAGAGAAAGAGAGGCAACAGGAATTAAAGGACTAAAAGTTGGCTTTAACAAAGTGTTTGGATATTATATAGAAGTAACTAAATCAAATATGGGAGCTGTGCCAGATAGATATATTAGAAAGCAAACACTAACAACAGGAGAAAGATACATTACAGAAGAATTAAAAAATTTAGAGAATCAAATTTTGGGTGCAGAAGAAAAAGTTGTCCAATTAGAGTATAATATATTTGTAGAAATCAGAGATAAAATAGAATCACAACTTCAAAGAATTCAAAAAACAGCAAATGTAATATCAATGTTAGATGTATTATGTTCTTTTGCAATTGTAGCAGATGACCAAAATTATGTAAGACCAATAGTTGATAATAGTGGAATTATAGACATAAAAGATGGAAGACATCCAGTTATTGAAAAAATATTACCAAGTGGAAGTTTTGTACAAAATGATACATATCTAGATAGAAATCAGAATAGACTATCTATTATTACAGGACCTAATATGGCAGGAAAATCTACATATATGAGGCAAGTAGCATTAATTACTCTTATGGCACAATGTGGTAGCTTTGTTCCTGCATCATATGCTAAAATAGGAATAGTAGATAAGATTTTTACAAGGGTTGGCGCATCAGATGATTTAAGCATGGGACAAAGTACTTTTATGGTGGAAATGATGGAAGTTGCATCAATTTTAAAAGAGGCAACAAGTAATAGTTTAGTAATATTAGACGAAATAGGAAGAGGAACATCAACTTATGATGGTTTGTCTATTGCTTGGGCTGTTGCTGAATATATTTCAGACAATGAAAAATGTGGAGCAAAAACACTTTTTGCAACACATTATCATGAATTAACAAAACTAGAAGATAAACTAGAGGGAGTAAAAAATTATTCAGTAGCTGTAAAAGAAAAAGGCGAAGATGTTATCTTTTTAAGAAAAATTGTACCAGGTGGAACTGACGAAAGTTATGGTGTACATGTAGCAAAACTTGCAGGAGTGCCACAGGTAGTTACAAAAAGAGCAAATGAAATCTTAAAATCATTAGAAAGAAAAAGCATACTAGGAGAAAAAAATATAGAAAAAGAAAATAAACAAGTGGCAGCAGGTCAACTTGATTTATATAATTACAAGTTAGCGGAAATAGCACATGAAATTGACAAAATAAATATAAATGAATTAACTCCAATTGATGCTTTAAACGAAATTGTAAAAATCAAAGAAAAGATGTCGTAAAGGGGTCTGACCCTTTTTCGCATTTTTGGGAGATTGGGGACATGTCAGGAAAGGAGAATGAGGTTGAAAGCAATAGAGTTATTAAGCAAAGAAAATAGAGAAAATGCAATTGCATGTAGGTACAAAAATGAAATAAAGTCACTAAATACAGAAATAGAAGAAAATGGTAGTGTAGAGCCAATTGATACAAAAGTACGAGATGGTAGGAGGATATATCAAAGAGGTTTATTATATATTATGGGAAAGGCTTTTTATGAAGTATATCCAAAGGCACTTTTAACAGTTAATTTTCAGCTCTCAAATTCTCTTTATTGTACAGTTGAAAATATGGAAATAACTGACGAAATGATTGAAAATGTTCGTATAAAAATGCAAGAAATAATAGCAAAAGATATACCAATTAATAAAGTGGAAATGTCAAAGGAAGAAGCGGAAAAATTCTACGAAAAAGAAAAGACTTTAAGAGGAAAACTTCAGTTAGATAATAAATACAAAGAAGAGGTTTCATTATATTTTTGCGAAGATTATTATAATTATTTTTATGGTGTAATGCCAATTAGTACAGGATATATTAAATACTATGATATTATAAAGTATCATGAAGGCTTTTTATTAAGATATCCAGATAAGAAAGCACCAGATAAAATTGAAAAATACAAAGAAACTAAAAAATTATTAAATACATTAGAGGAATATGAAGATATATATAGAATTCTTGACATTAATACTTTATACAAACTAAATAAAAAAATTAGTCAGGGTGAGGAAAGAGAGGTAATACTTCTTGCAGAGGCATTACACGAAAAGAAAATTTCAGATATTGCAGATAATATTGTGAAGCGAAAAGGAATAAAAATGGTGCTAATTGCAGGACCTTCTTCATCTGGAAAAACCACTTTTGCAAAAAGACTTGGTATACAACTACAATTAAATGGAATTAAGCCAATTACTATTTCAGTAGACAATTATTTTGTAGAAAGAGAAGAAACACCCAAAGATGAAAATGGAAAATATAATTTTGAATGTATAGAGGCTATTGATTTAGATTTATTTAATGACCATTTAACTAAATTACTAAAAGGTGAGGAAATTCCTGTACCTACATTTAATTTTAAAACAGGGCATAAGGAATATAATGGGCAGACAATGAGAATTAAAGACAATGAAGTTTTAGTTATAGAGGGAATACATTGTTTAAATGATAAATTAACTGCATCTATTCCAAGAGAGCAAAAATACAAGGTATATATTAGCGCTCTTACTGTTCTTAATATTGATTATTTTAATAGAATATCAACTACAGACACAAGGTTAATTCGTAGAATTGTAAGAGATAATAATTTTAGAGGATATGATGCACTTCATACTTTGCAAACATGGGATTCGGTAAATAGAGGAGAGGAAAACAACATATATCCATTCCAAGAAGAGGCAGACAGCATGTTCAATACATCTTTAATTTATGAAATATGTGTATTAAAGAAATATGCAATGCCACTTTTAGCAGCAATAGATAATACACATCCAGAATATTCGGAAGTAAAAAGCTTATATGAATTTTTAAAATATTTTGAAGATATATCAGATGAATTTGTACCAAAAAATTCATTACTTCGTGAATTCATTGGAGGAAGTATCTTTGAAGTATAAGGAGATAGTAGTAAAATGAGCAAAAGATTTACAGAAATAGACGAAGAATTTATATGCCATCATTGTGGAAAACATGTATCAGCATTAGGATATTCTTGTAGAAACCATTGTCCATATTGTTTACATTCGAAACATGTAGATATAAATCCAGGAGATAGGCAAGAAGAATGTCATGGTGATTTAGTTCCAATTGCAGTAGAGTTAGATAGCAAAAAAGGGTATGTAATTGTTTTTAGATGCAAGAAATGCGGGGCAATTAGAAGAAACAAGGCAGCAAATGACGATAATATAGATTTAATTATTAAATTAACGGTTAATGGACAAAGTGAAAAGCTTTAAGTAAAAAATACTTAAAGCTTTTTTTAAAATTATACTTCTCTATAGAAGTTTCCATTTGTATATTCTTCACCCTCTAGTTTTTCTCTGTTATATACTGTATCAATAATTTTATTTATTTCTTCAATATTTTCGTCAAGTATGTCTATTCTAACTCTATTAATGCAAATATCTTTAGTAGATATAGATAATATCTTGCTATTACAAATAAGTGTAACAGTTTGTAAATTATCTGGAATAACACGAAATTCATAGCCGAAGTCTATCTTTTAAATAATATTTACAATCTTTTAAGCAATTTGCCCCACAGTTTGGATAACACTTATTTGTATTTCCAAGCAAACAATATCCAACTGCCATAAGAGGTAAAGTACCATAAACTATAAGTTCTTTTTCTATATTGCTATGTAAAGCTAAATTTTGCAAAGTCTCTTTGTTTAGCTCTCTTGATAAAGTCGCACAAGTCAATCCAAGTTTTTCGTATTCTTTAATAGATTCATTATTAAAAATATTTAAAGAATAGTTACCAACAAAGTCATATTTTTTGTGATACTTTTCTAATAATTTAAAGTCTGCAACATTAGATATAACAAAGCCTTTTATACTATATTTTTGCAATAATTCTTCTAATGAGTTTAAAATCATATTGCGATAGTTTGGCTTTATTATTGTAGGCATATATATGTATAATTCGTAATTTTCAGATAAATATTTAATAATATCTGAATATTTTTTGTTAGAAAATAGCTTTAATGCTAAATATATCCTACTAATTTTATCCTTATTTAATTTTTGATAGTCAAAATCTTTTGACAAATCTCTTAATGACAAAGAAATACTAGGGTGTTCTAAAAATTGGCTAGTTAAAAGAACATCATCATTTACTTTATTAATTTTTGGTAATTGTCTATTTTTATTATCAATTATTTTGGCTTCTAGCATTTCTAATGCATTTCTTCTTAATTCGTTTAAAGTAGCATTTATATTAGGAATATATAAATTGTCATCTAAATCTACAGTTATATTTTCAAAAACAAATGGTGTATTGTTTGTTTTTGAAATTTGTTTTTCTACTCTTTCACAAGTTACAGGAGAGTTTTCGGCAAGAACAGGAGTTACATGTGAAGATATATTTATTTTTATATTATGATAATTGTCTGCGCCATGTCTATTATTAGTACATATGATTTGCATATTAATTGGTATATCCTTTTTTATATTTACAATACAATTAAGTAATATTTTTTTATTTTCTTTATTTTCATAGCTTTGTTTTGCAATATTAGTTAATTCCTTGCTTGCCATTTTGTAGACTTTATCTCCATTTGAGATATTTCCTTTCATTCTGCCTATAGTCACTTTTGTATTTGCCTTTGTATAAGCATAGTTTGTATTTCCATCCATAAGTTCAGAAATAGTATATCTTGTAGATTCATTTTCAAAACTTATAGTATCTCCAATTGATAAATTATCTTTTAATTGTAATTTAACATGACCTTTATTTGCATTGTAATTTTCAACTGTTCCAATATAAATTCCAATATTACTTGGCTTTTCTTTAAATATAAGTTTTTGATTAGGATTTATATCAAGATGACCACTAGAAAAGCCACCACGATTAAATACTTGCATTAAATCTTTTTTGTCTTTTTCTTCAATAATGTATTTTTCATGATTTAATACTTTATCAATATATTTTCTATAAATTCTTGTAACAGTAGCTACATATTCTGGATTTTTTAATCTACCTTCTATTTTAAAACAAGAAACACCAGAATCAATAAGATTAGGTAAAAATTCTAGGCTACACAAATCTTTTGGACTTAAAAGATAGCCATTATCTAATATTTTTTCTTCCTTTTGGTGATTTTCATTTTCTGTTTTAGAAATTAAAGCATATGGAAGTCTGCATGGTTGAGCACATTTTCCTCTATTTCCTGAACGGCCTCCGACCATACTAGAAAATAGACACTGACCAGAATAGCATATACATAAAGCACCATGTACGAAAGTTTCTATTTCTATGTTAGAATGGCTACAAATATATTCTATTTCTTCTATAGATAATTCTCTAGCAAGAACAGCTCTTTTAAAGCCCAATTTTTCTAATTCTTGTACACCTTCTAAATTGTGAATACTCATTTGAGTACTTGCATGAATGGGAAGGTCTGGAAAATTATCTATACAATATTTTGCCAAGCCCAAGTCTTGTATAATAAGTGCATCTATTCCTAACTGATAAGCTTCTTTGGCTAAAGATGTAGCTTGTTCAAATTCGTTATTTTTAATTAATGTATTTAGTGTTAAATGTGTTTTTACATTTCTTATTGTACAATAATCAATAGCTTGTTTTAAGCCAATACTATCAAAATTACTAGCAGATGCTCTAGCATTAAAAAGGCTACCACCAAAATAAACACTATCGGCACCATTTTGTACAGCAGCTTTTAAACATTCAAAATCACCTGCTGGGGATAACAATTCAATATTTTTACTCATAATACCTCTTAAAAAATATAATTAAATTTTCTCTTTTATTATTGTAACATAAATTTTCCTTTTTGCATACTAATATCATATAGCAAAAATAGAAAGGAGTGTGTAAAAATGCAAGAAGAAGTTAGAAGTTGCGGTAATAATAACAATGGAGGAATTTTAGGAAATTTATTTGGCTCAAATGGATGTGGATGTGGTGATAATAGTATTTTATTCTTCATACTAATCTTTTTATTACTTTTTACAAATTATGGATGTTGCAATAGATAATATTTGCAAAAACTAACAATATATGGTATAATAAAAAATAGTGGTGCATTATTCTAGTTATATTGCCTATTATGAGGGTGGGGCTAAAAATCCACTAAAGGGCGCATCGTTGAAGTTTCTTGTTTGTGCGCAAAACGCCCAGTTTTGCGTGTGGTCAGGGAGTAAAGAAGATGGGGCAGTATGTAATGGCATACATATAAAAAAAGACCCTGTTTTCGCGGAGGCTTAAAAAAAGATATTTATTCTATATCTTTAATTTTTTAAGTTAAACCTATGCAAAGTGCCAAGACACAATGCATAGTGTAGCCTGTTTTGAGTGATAGTATCGGGAGTAACGGTGTTTAAATAAAGCATATGGCCATATATTTATTTAATTTTAGTTATGAAATTACTATTGCAAAAAAGACTAATAATAGAATCAATATATCAAGGAAAACTTCTAGAATGCTTGCCTTTGTAAAGGCATGGAAGTATAGGGATTAAGGTGCGGATTTAAGTGGCAATCTGGTATCTTTTGAAATATAAAGGTATTTTGTTTAAATGGAAACAGCCAAACAGTAATGTTTGAGTAACAAAATAGAGAAATTCAACCAGACCTAAACCGTAAAATTTACTTATATTTCTACCACTTAGCATATTATATATGAGGAGAAAAATATGAAAAAAGACAACCTGAAATGGTTTATAACAATATTTATAACAACATTTATATTATCGATTACATTTTCATATATATCAACTAATTCTTTAAATACAATAAAACTTGTACCAGCAATATTAATATTAATTTTAGTTATACTAATTGGTGTTTTATTTGATATTATAGGAGTTGCAATTACTGTAGCAAATGAACATGAATTCCATGCAAAAGCAACTAAAAAAGCAAAAGGTTCAAAAGCATCTTTGTTTTTAATTACACATTCATCTAAAGTAGCAAATATTTGTGCAGATGTTATAGGAGATATCTGTGGAGTTCTTTCAGGAGCAATAAGTGCAATTATTACAACAAAAATAACATCAGAATATGGAATAAATTTTAATTTACAATTTATAATGAGTGCAATGGTAGCATCACTCACTGTAGGCGGAAAAGCTTTAGGCAAAAATTTCGCAAAAGAAAAATCTACAGAAATAGTACATGCAGTTGGAAAAATATTAAGAATATTTATTAAAGAGTAAAACTACATATATAAAAGGTGAATTTTTTAATTCACTTTTTTTTAAGCGTAAAATAAAATTATGAAGTATATATTTGCTAAAAAAATATACTTGACAATCAAACAAGGGATTGATAATATAGTTGTGAGAAGTTATTTGTTTTTTAGGAGGCAAAATGATATATCCGAATGAGTATTTAGATAGTGTTAAAGATATAGATATAGATTTTTTAAAAAAAAATCAGATTAAAGGCTTGATAATGGATGTAGATAATACACTAATCGATTTTGATAAAAAGATGCTAGAGGGTGCAGAAGAATGGGTAGAAAATCTAAAAAAAAATCATATTAAATTTTGCATTTTATCAAATAGTAACAAATTAGAAAAAGTGAAAAAAGTAGCAGATAAGTTAGATATGCCATTTATATATTTTGCTAAAAAACCTTTTAAGAGCGGGTTTAAAAAAGCAAAAAATATTTTAGAATTAGACGAAAAAAATATTGCTGTTGTAGGTGACCAAATTATGACAGATGTGATAGGAGCAAATCGTAGCAATATGTTTTCAATACTTGTAAAGCCAATAAAAGAAAAAGATTATTTAGTAACAAAAATAAAAAGACCACTAGAAAAACTAATTATTAATAATTATCTAAAGAAAAAAGAAAGGAAAAAATAATGTATATTAATGAAATACATATATTGAGTTATGTTATTGTAGGAATTATTGGGTTATTTGTTGGGCAATTTGTAGATTGGTGTAATGTGCGTTTACCAGAGTATAAAAAAGTATTTAGCAAAAGTTTTTTTAAAGAATATTTAAGAAATACTAGACCAAAATATATATTAATGATACTAATGGCAGTTGCGTACATAGCCGTTTTATATAAATTTGGCTACACTATAAATTCTTTAAAATATATATTTTTACTACCAATGTTAGCTAGTGCATTTTGTATTGATTTAAAGTTGCAAATTATACCAAACCGCTTGACACTGACAATTTTTGAAACAGGTTTAATTTTTACTTTTATGCAGGCTATTTTGCATGATGATGGAATTATCCAAATTATGATAGACAATTTGTTAGGTATGATAGTAGGTGCTGGTATATTCCTGATAATTACCTTTATTGGAGGGTTAATTGCAGGAAAAGAGGCAATGGGCTTTGGAGATGTAAAACTAATGGGAGCACTTGGGCTATACTTTGGTTGGCTAGATATTATTCTAATATCTATTCTAGCATTTTTATTAGCTGCGATTGTTAGTATTGGAATATTGATTTTGCATAAAAGGAAAATTACAGAGTATATACCTTTTGGACCTTTTATCGTAGCAGGCAGTGTTATTTCCATTTATGTATCAACTGCTTTATTAATTGTAATTTTATTAAAAATATTCTCGTTAGGTATGTTTTAATATAGAAAAATAAATATCAAAGGAGGACACTTTATGAATAGCAAAATACAATGGTTAAGAAATAAAATAAGTCTTCAAAACATACAAGGAATGATTGTAAGCAATCCCGTTAATATTAAATATTTAATTGGTATTGATGCAGAGGGAATTTTGTTAATTACAAGAAAGGAGAACTTTTTTCTAACAGATGCAAGATATATAGAGCAAGTACAGTCAATTTTAACGATTAATGACGAGATTATTGTTAATGATATAGCAGATATATCAAAGGATGATTACGAAAACTTTTTTATGTTTTGTGAAAATGTTGGTTTTGAGGAAAACTATGTAACTTATGCTAAATATAAAGATTATCTTCAAAAATATAAGATTCACAGTTTTGAAGAAACGGAATATTTGATAGAAAAACAGCGTATGATAAAAGATGAAGAAGAAATTGAATGTATAAAAAAAGCGTGTCAAATAACAGACGATTGTTTTAAACATATTTGTGAATATATTAAAATAGGAAAAACAGAAAAAGAAATAGCATTTGAAATAGAGAGATTTTTTACAGCTAATGGTGCGGAAGGTGTTTCGTTTGATACAATAGTTGCTTCTGGTAAAAATTCGTCTAAACCACATGCAGTCCCAACTGATAAAAAAATCGAATCAGGAGATACAATTACAATAGATATGGGATGCAAATATAAAGGATATTGTTCAGATATGACAAGAACGATATTTGCAGGGTTTGTACCTATTCAAGTCAAAAGCGTGTATGATTTGGTTTTGAAAAATCAAATGCAAACTTTAAGGCAAATGCAAGAGGGAGCAGGTATTAAATTGATTTCAAAAATGGTAGAAAATGATTTTAAACTAAATGGATATGATTTAGTTCATAGTTTAGGTCATGGAGTAGGTTTAGATATACACGAGTTGCCATTTATTAATAGTAAAAATGATGGCATATTAAAAGAAAATATGGTAGTAACAGACGAACCAGGAATCTATATTCCAAACAATTTTGGAGTTAGAATAGAAGATACAGTTTTAATAACAAAATCTGGATGTATAAATTTAACTAAATCAGATAAAAATTGTATTATAGTAGATAAGTCTTGATTTAATAAGAAAAATGTGATAAAATATGTGCTATTGTAAAATGAAAAAAAGAAATTAAGGAGGAAAATAAAATGGCAGAAGTATATATGGCAGGAGACTTTAGAAATGGTACTACTTTTGAAATGGAAGGAAATGTATTTAAAGTAGTAGAATTTCAACATGTAAAACCAGGAAAAGGAGCAGCATTTGTTAGAACAAAATTAAAAAATGTTATTACAGGAGCTGTTCTTGAAAAAACATTTAACCCATCAGATAAATATCCAGGAGCAGAAATTGAAAAAAAGGATATGCAATATCTATATAATGATGGTGAGTTATATTATTTTATGGATAATGATACATATGAGCAATTACCTTTAAATAAAGACCAAATTGGTGAAGGCTTAAAGTTCTTAAAAGAAAATATGAATGTTAAAATGTTATCATATAAAGGAAATGTATTTTCTGTTGAGCCACCAATGTTTGTAGAATTAGAGGTTACATATACAGAACCAGGCTTTGCAGGAAACACAACAACTACATCAGGAAAACCAGCAACATTAGAAAATGGCTATGAACTAACTGTTCCTATGTTTATAAATATAGGAGATGTTATTAGAATAGATACCAGAACTGGCGAGTATATGGAAAGAGTATAGAGAGAAAGTAGAGTGGTTTTATGCCTGAAGAAATACATGGTAGATATAAAAAAATTGTAGAGGATATAGAGAAGAACATAAAAGATCCTAATACAGTAGATTTTGTTAAAGATAAGCTATCAGAGTTAACAATGATGTTTATTGATATACTTGATAGACTAACTAAAATAACCTATAGCCAAATAGGAATAGTAGAGGAAAAACAAAAAGAAATTTCAGACAAAATTAATAGTATTGAGTCAATCATAGATGGAATAGAAAGTGACATTTATGAAACTGAAGAGGATGACGACGACAATAATTATGAATTTGAAATAGTATGTCCTTATTGCAATTATGAATTTACTGCTGACATGGAAGACGAAAGCAGAGACGAAATTACTTGTCCAGAATGTCATAACACAATAGAGCTAGATTGGGACTTAGACGAAGAGCAAGAGGGATGTGGTAAAAATTGCTCTCATTGTGAATCACATTGTTTAGCAGAGGACGAAGAAGATTACAAAGTAGAAGAAGATAACCCAAAAGAAGAAACAGAAAACAAAGATAATGACGACGAAGATATGTAAATTAAAGATTAAATAAAAAATTCCACTGTAAATATTAATACAGTGGAATTTTTTTACACAATAACAAGAATATTCTTCTTGTATTATAGCGTAAAATATAGTATAATAATTATTGTATATATGGGGATGTATTTGGTTTCGACAGTATCCTTAATATATAAATAGCGAGTAGTGGATGGTTGCTTTGGCCACTTTAAAAAAGCAAAATAAAAAAATAAACGCTGATAATAGAGAATTAGCATACGCTGCTTAATAATAGCGGCGACGCCTTATCTTTACTGCCCACGGTTTAGAAACAAGGCGTTTAAGGTTAGTGGGAAACAAAACTATTTTGCGTCATCAAAATAGTGGGTATTTTCTGACTACCTAAAAAATAGATTTGTTTGTTGGACTATTTTTAGGGAATAAAACCAATAAACTGCACTCGGAGAATTTTATATAAAGAGAATATTGGACAGGAGTTCGACTCTCCTCATCTCCACCAAAAATTTTGGTTTGTTCGCTTGTTTTTTATTGAAATATAGTATATACTCGATTGCATAGAAAATGAGATAGTAGATATGTGTTGCCACTTTACTAGATAGTAATTACTATCAGAAAGTGAGGTGGTGTTTATGAGTTTTATATTTTACTTAATATTAACTTTAATGGTATCATTAACCATAAACGTAGCCTTATTGACAGTTATATACATACAGTATATTAATAAGCTTATAGATAAGGAATAAAAATAACGGCACATTCTACTTTTTGACCGAAGGGAATGTGTCGTTATTACTTGTATAAGTGGTAACCACAACATCTGTGGTTCTCATTTTCTATCATTATTATACACACTTTATTATAAAATGTCAAATATTTTTTACATATATACATTGTTTATTCCTTATTTGCTAAAATTATACTTGCACTTTTTTAAAATATGTGTTAATATAATAAAGTAATTTTATAGGGGTATAGTGTCAATGGTTAGCACGATGGTCTCCAAAACCACAAGTCTGAGTTCGAATCTTAGTACCCCTGCCAAATAAAAACAAAAGAGTGATATTATGGAAAAATTAAAAGAACTAATAAAAAAAGTGTTAACTAAAGAGGTAATTTTCTATGTCGTTTTTGGTATTTTAACTACTTTAGTAAATATAGGCTCTTTTTATATTATGAATTCTATTTTACATTGGGAGGAAAATACTTCTAATCTTATTGCAATTATAATTGCAGTTTTATTTGCTTATTTTACAAATAAAGATTTAGTTTTTCATTCTACAGCAGAAGAGTTTGGGGAAAAGGTTGTTGAATTTTGTAAATTTATTTTAGGTAGATTATTTACAATGGCTGTTGAATATATTGGATGCAATTTGCTATTTAAGTTTGCTCCAATTCCTGCTATTATCAGTAAATGCATTGTAACGGTTATTGTAATTATATTAAATTTCTTTATTAGCAAATTTTTTGCTTTTAAACAAAAATAATTTTCGGGGGCTATTAGATAGAAAGGATTTTTATATGTCTAATAGTTTTTTTATGTCTTTTCAAAAATTAATTTTCATTTTTATTATAATAGTTATCTTAATATGTTGTATATTTATACCAACACTTAATGTAGATGGCTTTTCTTCACAATCTAATCAAGGTGGATATTCTTTTGATATAACAAATAGTGAATACTTATGGCCTACTCCTGGTTATACATCTATTAATTCATATTTTGGTAAACGATATTCTCCAACTGCAGGAGCATCTTCATATCATAAAGGAATAGATATAGCTGCACCGCAGGGAAGTAGTTTTATTGCAGTTACTTCAGGAACAATCACGTTTACGGGCTTTCTAGGTGGAGGAGGGTATACAATTACTCTAACAAGTGGTTCTATGAAATTTTCATATTGTCATGTTTCTCCAAATTATATAGTAAAAAAAGGAGATGTAGTAGAAAAGGGAGATATTATACGGATATGTTGGACCTAAAAATGTATATGGTGTTAAAGGTAATATTTATAAAGATAGTCAAGGAAAGCCAACAAACGGGGCAACTACTGGACCACATCTTCATTTAGGAGTACGCAAAAATGGAAGTTATATAAATCCACTTAGTTTATTTGACTAGCCTTTAAAATAATGATATAATATTTACATAAACTTTTTAGGAGGTGCCAGAAATGGTAGACTATGGTCAATTATCGATGGAAGAATTTGAAGAAGTCATGAGCAGAGAAGAAGAGAACGAATTGCTTCGGGAACTCACAAAAGAATTCCTGAGAGCACTGTACGAAACAAGGGAAAGATACGAACTCTACCGTACGATGAATGATTATGCGTGTACTACTTCTGAAGAGGAAGAAAAGAAGATCATGAAGAAACACAGGAAAGCAACAAGGCAACTTAAAGCCAGATTGAACTTCCTTTTGTATGAAGTCGAAGATTATGATTTCTCTTTAAACCTCTAGCTCTCTGTGAGTAATACATAGGGAGAAAAAAGCTTTAAGCCATGTGTTTGAACTAAACATTTAGACACATGGCTTATTTATTTATATATGCAAAAAAATATAAAAAAATTTGTCAAAATATGTTTACTTTTAGATAAATATTGTATACAATATACTTAAATTTAAGCAAAAGAAAAAAAGGGGGCATTTATCATGAAAATACTAATGCTAACATGGGAATATCCACCAAGAATTGTGGGCGGAATTGCAAGAGTTGTACATGATTTATCAAAAAGATTAATTAAAGATGGACATGAAGTTACTGTTGTAACCTATCAAGATGGAGATACTCCTGAGTACGAAAATGATAAAGGGGTAGAAGTATATCGTGTACAAAATTATATGATACACCCAAATAATTTTATTGATTGGGTAATGCAACTAAATTTTAATATGGTTGCGAAAGCATCAGAGTTAATTCAAAAAAACGGAAAATTTGATGTTATTCATGCTCATGATTGGTTAGTTGCAAATGCAGCTAAAACTCTAAAAACTTCATTTGATATTCCAGTGGTAGCAACTATTCATGCTACAGAGGCAGGTAGAAATTCAGGAATTCATGACGAAACTCAAAGATATATTAATGATACAGAATGGCTTTTAACATATGAGGCAACAGAAGTAATAGTAAATAGTAATTTCATGAAAGGTCATGTTCAAGGCTTATTTGGACTTCCTTTTGACAAAATTAATGTTGTATCAAATGGAATTAATTTAACTAATTTTAATGGTATTGAAAGAGATTATGATTTTAGAAGACAATATGCAATGGATAATGAGAAAATCATTCTTTATATGGGAAGATTAGTTTATGAAAAAGGTGTACAATATTTAATTTCAGCTATGCCTAAGATTTTGGACAATTATCATGATGCAAAACTTGTAATAGCAGGAAAAGGTGGAATGTTAGATGAATTAAAGCAACAGGTAGATTCTATGGGACTTTCTAATAAGGTATATTTCACAGGATATTTAAATTCAAAACAAGTTCAAAAAATGTATAAATGTGCAGATATAGCAGTATTTCCAAGTACATATGAACCATTTGGAATTGTTGCATTAGAGGCAATGCTTGCAGGAGTTCCAGCAGTTGTATCAGATGTTGGTGGTTTAAATGAAATTGTAGACCATAGAGAAAATGGAATGAAAAGCTATGCAGGAAACAGTAACTCAATAGCAGATTCTGTTTTAAGCCTATTATATGACAAACAATTAGCAGCAAACATAGCTAAAAAAGCAAAATTAAAAGTAAAAGAAGAATTTAATTGGAATAAAATTGCACAAGATACGCATTATGTATATGAAAAAGCTATTTGCAAAACTGTAGCACAAAGACAATTAGAACAAATTGCACAAGAAAAAGCTAAAAAGGCAGAAAAAGCTAAAAATACGGACAAAGAGATTACAAATCTTTTAAATTTCAAAAAGAGACACGCATATGCGTAAAATTTATTATGCAAGGTAGGATAAAAAATGAATGTATATGATACTGCAAATCGATTAGCACAAGAAATAAGAGAATCTGAAGAGTATATAGGATACAAAAAACTAAAAAAAGAGTTAATGGATAATATAGATACTAAAAAGAAAATAGAAGACTTTGAAAAATTAAGATATGAACTTCAATTAATGCAATACACAGGAGAAGACAAAGACGAAAAGAAAGCAAAAAAATTGCAAGAAATGTATCGTGTGCTTGTAGAAGATAAACAGATAAAAGAATATTTTGATTTAGAAGTGAAGTTTAATGTAATGATAGCAGATGTTAATAAAATCATTGCAGAAGCAATTAAAGATGTTTTATAAAGAATATGTTGTTATCCCGGAAAGGGAGAATTAAATGGAATATATAATCACTATTGTAGTATGTATAGTAACAACTATTGTCCTAAAATTTGCTTTTCAAATAAAATTAAAAAGCATGAAAGAAATAAAAAAGATAGGATATGATAAAAAATTAAATGAAATAACAAACAAATTACCAGAAAATAGAGTTGTTTGTGAAAAAATATTAGAAAATTTAAAAAATGATAATGTATCAATAGAAGAAAGCACAGATAAGAATACACTAACATATTATTCTGTTATAACAAATCACATTATAATAGCAAATATTAAAGATACATTTACAAGAATACAAACTATTGCACATGAGTGTATTCATTCTATGCAAAATAGAAAATTATTGTTATTCAATTTCATTTTTTCAAATATATATTTGTTATACTTTTTAATTACATTGATTTTAACTATTGTAAAAGTTATACCATGTTCAATGTTGCAAGTATTAATTTTAATGATACTAGGAATTATTTATTATGTAGTAAGAGACTATTTAGAAATAGATGCAATGACAAGAGCACCATATATTGCAAAGGAATATATAGAAGAAAGTAATTGTTTAACAAAACAAGAAATAGAGGAAGTTATACAAAACTATAATATATTAAACAAGATGGGAATACCTATGGTTAATTTTGAATTAATTACAAAATTGTTTAGTAAAGTAATAATATACTGTGTAATTGTAATTATCATGTTAAATATTATGTGAGACAATAAATATTTATGAAAAAAGTCTATTTGGACTTTTTTCATTTTTAGTATATAAAAATAAAATAATATGTGATATAATAGGTTTGTATATTTTACCCAAAGGAGAAGATAATGAATAGAAAATGGGAATGCTATGAGATAGATAATCTACGAGTAAAACAGTTAATGGATAAATATAAATTAAATGAGTTTCTTGCTAAGATTTTAGTAAATAGAAATATAGATATAGAAGAAAAAATGGATAGTTTTTTAAATCCAACTAGAAATGATTTTCATAATCCATTTTTAATGCCAGATATGGAAAAAGCAACTAATAGAATTTTAGATGCAATAGATAAAAAAGAAAGAATAATGATTTATGGAGATTATGATGCTGATGGTATTACAAGTATAACTGTATTAAAAAAGTTCTTAAACGAAAGAGGAATAGATGTAGGTACATATATTCCAAATAGATTAGACGAGGGCTATGGACTAAATATAGAGGCAATAGATACTATTTTTAATCAGGGATACAAGTTAATGATTACTGTTGATTGTGGTATTTCTGGAATTAAAGAGATTGAATATGCAAATAAGTTAGGAATTGAGACTATTATTACAGACCACCATGAACCAGTAGAAGAATTACCTAGGGCTTATGCTGTAATTGATGCTAAAAGAAAAGATAATAAGTACCCATTTAATCAATTAGCAGGAGTTGGTGTTGTATTTAAGCTTATTCAGGGCTTGTCTATAAAGCTAGGTTTAGAAGAAAAGGAATATTTAAAATATTTAGATTTAGTCTGTGTTGGTACAATTTCAGATATAGTACCATTGATAGACGAAAATAGAGTTATTGCAAAACTAGGCTTAAAATTAGTTGAAGTGACTAAAAATATAGGCTTACATGTTTTAATAGATAGTATAGGTTTTAAAACCATTAATTCTAGCACTATTTCTTTTGGAATTGCACCACGAATTAATGCCTGTGGAAGAATGGGACATGAACAAGAGGCTTTAGATTTATTCTTATGTGAAGATATAAATAAAGCAAAAATAATAGCAAACAGATTAAATAGTTTTAACCAAGAAAGACAATCTAAAGAAAAAGAAATATTTGAGCAAGTGGTTAAAAAGATAGAAGAAAGCGAGAAAAACAAGAGCTGTATTATACTTGGTGAAAATGGTTGGCACCATGGAATTATAGGTATTGTTTCGTCAAAAGTTACAGAGATGTATTTTAAACCAAGTATCCTCATATGTTTTGATGGAGAAACAGGAAAAGGCTCTGGTAGGAGTATTCCGGGTTTTGACTTACATGATGCATTAATGAATTGTAGTGAATATGTTCAAAAATTTGGTGGACATGCAATGGCTATAGGAATTACTTTGCAAAAAGAAAACTTTGAAAAATTTAAAGACGAATTTGAAAAGTATGCATCAAATTCCCACATAGGTGATATTATACCTCTAATACAAATTGATGAAGAGGTATCTTTAAAAAATATAAATATAGAAGATGTTAAAAGTTTAAAGTTATTAGAGCCATTTGGAGAGGCAAATAAAAATCCGTTATTTTTGTTTAAAAATTTAAGAATTAATTCTATTAGAGCATTATCTGAGGGTAAGCATTTAAAACTTATTTTAAAAGACGATAACTATATGATAGATGCTATAGGGTTCAACATGGGAAATTTGGCGGAAGAATACAGGATAGACGACAAAGTTGATGTTGTTGGAACTTTAGAAATTAATAATTTTAATTCAGAAGAAAGTATACAAATAACAATTAAAGATATTAGAAAATCGTATTAAATAAAAAATATAAGTAGCAATTAAAGGTGGTGATATAGAATGTCTGAATATACACAAATGGAAATAAATGATGTTATTTCTGTAATGAAGAAAAATCAAAGAAGATGTGATACCAAACTTATTATGAAAGCCTATGAATATGCTAAAAACAAACATGGAGACCAATTAAGAAAATCAGGAGAACCATATATTGTACATCCACTACAAGTAGCATATATACTAGCAACACTAGGGTTAGACGAAAATACAATTTGTGCAGCCCTACTTCATGATGTTTTAGAGGATACTGACTCAAAAAAAGAAGATTTACAAAATGAATTTAATCAAGAAATTGCAGATATGGTAGATGGTGTAACTAAACTTAATAAATTAAACTATACTAGTGTGGAAGAACAACAAGTAGAAAATTACAGAAAAATGTTTTTAGCTATGGGAAAAGATATTCGTGTTATTTTAATAAAACTATCTGACAGACTTCATAATATGAGAACATTAAAATATCTTAGCCGTGATAGACAAATAGCAAATGCAACAGAAACCATGAATTTATATGCTCCACTTGCTAATCGTCTAGGTGTATATTCATTAAAATGGGAGCTAGAAGATTTAGCTTTTAAATATCTATATCCGGAAGATTATAGAGAAATTGTAGAGGGTATTGACAAAAAAAGAGAAGAAAGACTAAAATTTATAGATTTAATTTTGGAACAAATAAAAGAAGAATTAAAAAAGCAAAAAATAGAAGCAGAAGTTACAGGTCGTGCTAAACATTTATATAGTATTTATAGAAAAATGAAAAGAGACAATTTAACATTAGACCAAATTTATGATTTGTTTGCATTAAGAATTATTGTTAATTCTATAAAAGATTGCTATGCGGCTTTAGGTGTAGTTCATGAGCTATATAGCCCAATGCCAGGAAGATTTAAAGATTACATTTCTGTTCCAAAGCCAAATATGTATCAATCACTACATACTACTTTAATAGGACCAAAAGGAACACCATTTGAAGTACAAATAAGAACATGGGATATGCATAGAATAGCGGAATTTGGTATTGCTGCACACTGGGCATACAAAGAAAAAAGTTTTGCTAGTGGTAAAAAAGCTAATGTCAAAGTAGAAGACGATAAGCTTTCTTGGATAAGAGAAACTTTGGAATGGCAAAAAGATATGCAAGATCCAGAAGAGTTTATGCAAACTCTAAAAAAAGAGTTGTTTGAAGATGAAGTATATGTATTTACTCCAAAAGGAGCAATTAAGGTATTACCAAAAGAAAGTACACCTATTGATTTTGCATATCAAATACATGCAGAAATTGGAAATCATATGGTTGGATGTAAAATTAATAGTAAAATGATGCCAATTATAACTAAACTAAATAATGGAGATATTGTTGAAATTATTACATCAGAACAATCAAAAGGACCTAGTAGAGATTGGCTAAAATTTGTAAAAAGTTCAGGTGCAAAAAACAAAATATCTTCATGGTTTAAAAAGAATCAAAGAGAAGAAAACATTATTAAAGGAAAAGACCTAATAGAAAAAGAAATCAAAAAAATTGGAATGAAACATGACGATTTATTTAAGCCAGAATTTATAAATGTAGCATTAGACAGATATAAATTTGCAAATCTTGACGATATGTATGCAGGAGTTGGCTTTGGCTCAATATCGTCAGGAAAAATTATTGCAAGAGCTTTGGAAGAATATAGAAAAGTGCATCACGAAGAAAACATTGAAAAAACATTAGAAGAGTTATCTAATGAAAAAGTACAAAGACCAAAGTCAGGACAAAATGGTATTATCGTAAAAGGAATTGATAATTGTTTAGTAAAACTTTCAAAATGTTGTAACCCAGTTCCAGGAGACGAAATTATAGGATACATCACAAAAGGAAGAGGAGTATCAGTTCACAGAACAGATTGTGTAAACATGAAAAATCTTATTTCAGAAGAAAATAGAGTTATTGATGTGTATTGGTACAATAATAACAAAACAACATATCAAGTAGACATCGAAATTTTTGCAAATGATAGAAATGGGTTATTAGCAGATATTATTAGTGAAGTAGGAAATACAAAATGCAATTTAATAGCTGTATCATCAAGAGCAACAAGAGAAAAAATTGCAATAACAGAAATAACACTTGAAGTTGAAAATGTAGAGCAATTAAATAAAATTTTGAAAGCTTTGCGTAAAATAGATAGTGTTTATGAAGTAAAAAGAAAGAAATAATGTCGTAATGGGGTCTGACCCTTTTTCCCATTTTTGTCGTAAAAGGGACAGGTCTAAATAGGAAATAAGAAAGGCGAAAGTTATGATACTAAAGATTTTAAAAGTAAATAGTGGTACAGGAGATAAAACAAATTGCTATATTGTACAAGACGAAAAAACAAAGGAAACAATGGTTATTGATCCAGGTGGAGAAGCAGATACTATTATCCAAATGTTAAATATACTAAATGCAAATTTAAAATATATTTATTTAACACATTGTCATGGAGACCATATCGCAGGAGTAAAGCAGTTAAAAGAAAGTAAAGGCGGAAAGATTTTGATTCACCGCGAAGATGCAGAGGGGTTATATAATAAAGATATTAATTTAAGAGAGCATATAGGACTAACAAGTGAATATTTGGAGGCAGATTCAAGATTAGACGATAAGGATATATTACATGTTGGAGAATTAGAATTTTCAGTAATTCATACGCCAGGTCATACAAAAGGTGGAAGTTCGTTATATTGCAAAGAAGAAAAATTGTTATTTTCAGGTGATACACTTTTTAAAGGAACATGGGGAAGAACAGATTTACCAACTGGCAATTTTCAAGATATTATAAATTCAATATGTAATAAATTACTAACACTTCCAGATGACACTATAGTATATCCAGGACATGGAAATTCTACTAGAATCAAAGATGAGGAGTCAATTTACTATAATCTTACGCTACCAGAAGAATAGTTATAAAAATTATATTAAAAAGGGGGAAAGAAAATGAAAGTTGAGCCAAGAACACTACCGGGTTTTATGGAGCTTTTACCAGAAGACCAAATTTTGTTTAATGATATGAAACAAAAAATTCAAAATTCATATGAAAAATTTGGCTTTTTACCGCTTGATACTCCTATTATTGAAATGAGTGAAGTCCTTTTAGCAAAGGCAGGAGGAGAGACAGAAAAGCAGATTTACCGCTTTGAAAAAGGAGACAATGATTTATCATTAAGATTTGATTTAACAGTTCCACTAGCAAAATATGTTACTGAACATTATAATGATTTAAGCTTTCCATTTAAAAGATATCAAATTGGTAAAGTATATAGGGGAGAACGCCCTCAAAAAGGAAGATTTCGTGAATTTTATCAATGTGATGTTGATATTATTGGTGATGGAGAATTAAGTATAATAAATGATGCGGAGATGGTTAGTGTAATATATACTACGATAAAAGAATTGGGCTTTGAAGATTTTACTATTTGTATCAACAATAGGAAAATTTTAAATGGACTATTTCAAGAAATAAATCAAGAATCTTTATCAGTAGATATTATGAGAATTATTGACAAGCTTGAAAAAATAGGAAAAGATAATGTGATAGAGTCTTTAAAAGATTTACAAATTCCAGAAAAAGCAATAGAACAAATTATGAGTTTTATACAAATTAAGGGAGAAACTAATGAAAAATTACAACTTTTGAAAGATTATGAATTTAAAAATGAATTAATAAATGAAGGGATAGAAGAATTAGAACAAGTTATTAAGTTTGTTAGGGCTCTAGGAGTTCCAGATAAAAATTTTAAAGTAGATTTAACTATTGCAAGAGGACTAGATTATTACACAGGAACAGTATATGAAACATTCTTAAACGATTATCGTGAAATAGGAAGTGTTTGCTCTGGAGGAAGATATGACAATTTGGCAGAATTTTATACAGATAAAAAGCTACCAGGTGTTGGGGTTTCAATCGGACTAACGCGACTATTCTATAAATTAAATGAACTAAATGCAATTAAATTATCTCAAAAATCTGTTGCAAAGGTGCTAGTAACACCTATGCAAGATGAAATGCAAACAGCACTTGTAGTTGGAACAGCTTTAAGGAAAGCAAATATTCCAACACAAATATATTTAGAAAATAAAAAAATAAAAGCTAAATTTAAGTATGCAGACAGGCTAAAGATTCCTTATGTTATTACAATAGGAGAAACAGAGGTGCAAAATAATACAGTGGCTTTAAAGAATATGGAAACAGGAGAGCAAAAGACATTATCCATAGAAGATGCAATTACCATATTAAAATAGTTATATTTTTCTTTGTTTAGAATATATATATATAAATACTTGTACAAAGGAAAAGTAAATAAAAAAAGAAACGATGCTGTTTCTTTTTTTAATTTGATTTGTGCCTTGAGAAAGGAAGATTAGTCAAATGATTAATTTAGCTGTTATAGAATTAAGGGATATTATTAAATATCTAGTAAAGATTATTATTGCAGTTGTAGCAATTGCGTTTTTTACTAGATATTTTTTGAATTTTAGGACAAAATTTGAAAACCAAGCGACGAGCTTACAAAACAAAAGTCTTTTATCATGCTTGGATACAGTAGTTCCTAGTATAGAAAGTATGAACCCAAATCAAAGTAAAGAGGAAAAAGAAAAGGTTGAACCATTAAAAATGGCTCTTAGTGTGGAATTGGGAATGATGGATACTCTTAAAAGTAAAGAAGAAGAAAATAATGTGCAAGAACAAAAAGAAGAAGAACTTGTAGAGGCACAAACAGGCTTAAAAACAGAGGTACAAAAAAGTAATGTGACTCCAAAATATACAGTTACATATAATAGCGTAAAAATAAAAAACGAAACCAAAATAAAGTTGACAGATTCAATTTTAAAGCCAGATGTACAAATTAATACCAAAAATATTTTAATTTATCATACTCATTCTTGTGAAAGCTATACCCAAAGTGAGAAATATACTTACACAAAAAGCGGAAATTTTAGAACTACCAATAAAGAAAGGTCTGTTATAAGAGTGGGAACAGAACTTACGAAATATATGAAAAAATATGGATATAATGTAATTCATGATATGTCACTATATGATTATCCATCATACACAGGCTCATATACAAGATCATATGAGGGAGCAAGTAAGCTTTTAAGTGAAAATAAAGGAACGGAAGTAGTGTTTGATATTCACAGAGATGCTATTCGGAGATAGTTCTTATGCACCAACTGTAAAAATAGGAGAGGAATATGCAGCGCAATTAATGTTTGTAATAGGTAGCAATGGAAGCGGAAATAAGCATGACAACTGGCAAAAGAATTTGAAATTTGCAATTAAAATTCAAGAAAAAGCAAACAAGTTATATCCAGGCTTATTTAAACCAATTATATTAAGAAATAGTAGATATAATCAAAACTTGGCAAATGGAGCAAGCATTATAGAAGTAGGGGCTACAGGCAATACTCTTGACCAGTGTTTAATTAGTATGAAATATTTAGCAAGAGTATTAAAAGAAATTTAATTACCAAAAATATGATGTTTTTTTTAAAAGACCTTGAATTAAATTTTTAATTATTATAATATATAATCAACATAATTAAAAATATTAATAATATATACTAAGGAGGAAAAAATGGGAAACATTAAGGTCGATTTAAAAAACACACATATAACAGAGAAAAAAATAATGAAATATGCAAATGAAGTATTAGATATACATAACTATTTACATGAGAAATGCAAAAGTAAAAAAGAATATTTAGGCTGGCTACAATTACCAACAGATTATGATAAAAAGGAATTTGATAAGATAAAAAAATCTGCTCAAAAAATTAGAGAAGATTCTGAAGTTTTATTAGTAATAGGAATTGGTGGTTCATATTTAGGAGCAAGAGCTGTTATAGAGGCATTAACAAATACTTTTTATAATATGATGGATAAAAATGAAAGAAAGTCTCCACAGATTTTATATGTTGGAAACAACTTAAACCCTAATTATATAAATGATATTATAGAATTAATAGGAAATAGAGATTTTTCCATTAATGTTATATCAAAATCTGGTACAACAACAGAACCTGCTATTGCTTTTCGTATTTTTAGAGAAATATTGGAAAATAAATATGGTATAAAAGAGGCAAGAAAAAGAATATATGTTACAACAGATAAAACAAAAGGTGCATTGAAAATACTTAGTACCATTGAAAAATACACTACTTTTATAATACCAGACAATGTAGGAGGAAGGTATTCGGTACTTACAGCAGTAGGGCTTTTACCTATTGCAACAGCAGGGATAGATATTGATAAATTAATGGAAGGAGCAAGATTTGCACAAGATAAATATTCAGACGAAAATTTAAAATATAATGAGTGTTACAGATATGCAGTTGTTAGAAATATATTATATAAAGCTGAAAAAAATATAGAAATATTGGTTACATATGAACCTAAAATGCACTATATAATAGAATGGTGGAAACAATTATTTGGAGAAAGCGAGGGAAAAGATGGAAAAGGAATTTATCCATCAGGTGCAGAATTTACAACAGACTTGCATTCTCTAGGACAATATATACAAGAGGGAAGAAGAAATTTATTTGAAACAGTTATAAATATAGAACATTCTGAAACAGACCTAAAAATTCATGTAGATGAAGATAATTTAGATGAATTAAATTATTTGGAAGGTAAATCATTAGATTATATTAATAAAAAGGCAATGGAGGGAACTATTGCAGCACATGTAGAGGGAGATGTGCCTAACATATTGGTTACTATGGATAAACTAGATGCGGAGACTTTAGGACATTTGTTATACTTTTTTGAACTTGCATGTGCAATGTCAGGAAAGCTATTAGGAGTAAATCCATTTGACCAACCAGGTGTAGAAAAATACAAAAAGAATATGTTTAAATTATTAGATAAACCAGAAGATTAAAAAATTTAGATTGACAATAAAGAATATTATGTAGTATAATAAAAAACGAAATAATTAAAAACATAAATGAGACAAAGTAAAATAAAGGTTATTTTTAGAGAGAAATGGTCATGGGCTGAAAGCCATTTTAAATAAACATATTTGAAGAACTACCTCATTGTTTCTGAAAAAAATCAGACGCATAACTTGCGTTAAAAAGTTTTAATTAAGATATAAAAAAGGGTGGAACCGCGCCTAAAATATGCAAGCGCCCCTCTAAGCACAAGTTGTTTAGAGGAGTGCTTTTTTAATGGGGTAATGGGGCCTGACCCTTTTTCCCATTTTTGTCGCATTTGGGACAGGTCATATAAAATAAAGGAGGTTTTTTTATGAAAGTAGTTTTAAAAGATGGTTCAAGCATGGAGGTTCAAAAAGGAATTACTATTTTAGAACTTGCAAAACAAATTAGTGAGGGTTTAGCAAGAAATGCAACAGCAGGAAGAGTAAATGGAAAAGTAAAAGATTTAAGGTATGAGTTAGAAGAAGAGGGTATGTCAGTTGAAATTTTAACTTTTGATGGAGATTTAGACGGAAAAAAAGCATATTGGCATACAACTTCACATATTATGGCACAAGCTATTAAAAGAATTTATGGAGATAAAGTTAAATTTGCTATTGGGCCATCTATTGATGAGGGCTTTTACTATGATTTTGATGTAGAAAAACCTTTTACAGAAGAAGATATGGCAAAAATAGAAGAAGAAATGAAAAAGGTTATTAAAGAAGATTTACAAATTGAAAGATTTTCTTTACCTAAAGATAAAGCGTTAGAGTTAATGAAAAACGAACCATATAAACAAGAGTTAATTAATGAGTTACCAGAGGGAGAAGAGATTTCTTTTTATAAACAAGGAGATTTTGTAGATTTATGTGCAGGTCCTCATTTATTAAGTACAGGACAAGTAAAAGCTATTAAGCTTTTAAATTCATCAGGTGCTTATTGGAGAGGAAATGAAAATAACAAAATGCTACAAAGAATTTATGGTATATCTTTTCCAAAGGCAAGTAGTCTAGATGAATATTTATTTATGATAGAAGAGGCTAAAAAAAGAGACCACAGAAAATTAGGAAAAGAGTTAGACTTATTCTTTTTTGATGAAACAGCTCCTGGTATGGCATATTGGCTACCAAAGGGCTTTAAAATGATGAATATTTTAATTGACTTTTGGAGAAAAGAACATGAAAAAAGAGGATATCAAGAATTTTCTGGTCCACAATTAAACAGTAGTAGTCTATGGAAAACTTCTGGACATTGGGATCATTACAAAGAGGATATGTTTGTTTTAACAGATGCAGATGGAAATGAGCAGGCATTAAAACCTATGAATTGCCCTAATTCTATTAAAGTATATCAAACAAAATTAAGAAGTTACAAAGATTTACCACTTCGTTTTAATGATGTTGATGTTATTCATAGAAACGAAAAATCAGGACAATTAAATGGTTTATTTAGAGTTCGTATGTTTAGACAAGACGATTCTCATAACTACATTATGGAGTCTCAAATAAAAGACGAAATAAAAGATATTTTGGAAATTGCAAAGAAATTTT
Organism: uncultured Clostridia bacterium; assembly: GCA_947591045.1. GTDB lineage: Bacteria > Bacillota > Clostridia > TANB77 > CAG-508 > CALXVA01. Next base: position 99,154 of record CANQCV010000001.1, on the reverse strand, counting down.
ATGATATTTTTGGTTTGGAATTTATTTTAACTTTATCTACAAGACCTGATGATTACATGGGTGAGTTAGATTTATGGGATAAGGCAGAGGCAAATTTAAGAGATGTATTAGATGAAATTTGTGGAAAAAATAACTATAGAATAAATGAGGGAGACGGAGCTTTTTACGGACCAAAGATTGATATTAAAATGAAAGACTGTTTAGGCAGAGAATGGCAAATGGGAACTATCCAAGTAGATTTCCAATTACCACTTCGCTTTAATTTATCATATATAGATAAAGATGGAGAGAAGAAAACTCCAATTATGATACATAGAGCCTTATTCGGTTCATTTGAAAGATTTATTGGAATTTTAACAGAGCATTTTGCGGGAGCATTTCCACTTTGGCTTTCTCCTGTACAAGTAAGAATACTTCCAATTTCTGATAAGCAATTAGATTATGCTAAAAAAGTGCAAGAAGAATTAGATAAAGCTGGAGTTCGTGTAGAAGTTGATGAAAGACAAGAAAAAATAGGATATAAAATTCGTGAGGCACAAGTACAAAAAATTCCATACATGCTAGTTGTAGGAGAAAAGGAAATAGAAGCAAACGCAGTAGGTGTACGCTCAAGAAAAGAGGGAGATATTGGTCAAATGTCAATTCCTGATTTTCTAGCAAGAGTAAAACAAGAAGTAGAAAGCTTTGCAAGAGATTAAAATTAAATAAAATGATATAATACATTTTGGAGAGTGAAGTTTTATGCCAAGTAAAATTAAGGTATATGCATTTGTTGGACCTTCTGGAACAGGAAAAAGCTACCGTGCACAGATGGTAGCAAATGAAAATAACATTAGTTATATTATAGATGATGGTTTATTAATTAAAGATAATAATGTTATTGCGGGAAATTCTGCAAAAAAAGCACCAACTAAAATTGAAACTGTAAAAAAAGCAATTTTTGTTGACGAAGAAGATAGAAAAGAAATGAAACAGGCACTTAAAAAATATAAACCAGATGCTATTTTAATTTTGGGAACTTCTGATGATATGATAGAAAAAATCACTTCTCATTTAGGATTAGCAAAACCAGAAAAAACTATTTATATAAATGAAGTAGCAACAAAAACAGAGATGGAAACTGCAAAACGAATGAGAACAACAGAGGGAAAACATGTTATTCCAGTTCCAACTTTTGAAATTAAAAGAGATTTTTCAGGGTATATTTTAGATCCATTGCAGATTTTTAAAATGAATGATAAACATGAAGCATATATGTCAGAAAAATCAATTATTCGTCCTACATTTAGTTATTTAGGTAATTTTACAATATCTGATACAGTATTTAGACAAATTGCATCTTATGTAGCAGGAAAGACAGAGGGAATATATAAACTATCTAGAACAAGAGTCGAAAGTACAATTAGTGGAACTAATATATATATGGAAGTTTATGTAGTATTTGGCTATAACATAGTAAATGTTTTAAGAGAATTTAAGCAGAAGATAAAAAAAGAAATAGAGAGATTAACTAGTATGAATGTACAAGAAGTTTCTGTTATGGCAAAGGGGTTACATATGCCAGAAAATGATGAATCAAAATAAAAGGGGGGAAAGAAATGTCATTTGTTGTTGCTATAGATGGACCAGCTGGGACTGGAAAAGGGACAGTAACAGAAATATTATCTAAAAAGCTAAAATTAATTAATATTGATACAGGTGCAATGTATCGTTGTGTTACATTAGATATGCTAAATAAAAATGTAGGGTTAGAGGATATAGATAAAATAAAAGAAATTTTAGATACAATTAAAATTGATTTAGAAGATAGCAAAAAAGTTATTTTAAATGGAGAAGATGTAACTTCTAAAATACGAAGTAAAGAAGTAACAACTCTTGTATCACAAGTATCTAGTATTAAAGAAGTGCGTTTTGCAATGGCTGGACTTCAAAGAAAAATGGCTGAAAATATGTCTGTTATTATGGAAGGAAGAGATATTGGTACATATGTTTTTCCAACAGCAGATGTAAAAATATATTTAGATGCAGATGTAGAGGAAAGAGCAAAAAGAAGATATAAACAAAATCAAGAAAAAGGTATTGACATGAGCTATGAAGATATTTTGGAAAATATCAAAAAAAGAGATGAAAATGACAAAAACAAAGAGATTGGTGCTTTAAAAGTAGCACAAGATGCACATGTTATAGATACTACTAAAATGACAATAAAACAAGTTGTTAAACAAATTGAAAAGATTATAAAAGATAAACAAAAACAAATAAAATTACTTGAAAGAATATATAGTATAAGACCTGAAACAAAGTGGAAAAAATTTGTAAGGAAACTAACAAAAGGCTTTTTATCAGGGTTATATCATATTGGTTATCGTATAAAAATTAATGGAAAAGTACCTGATGAGGGAAGTTATATCATTTGTGCAAATCATATTAATTATTTAGACGCAGCAGCTATTGTACTACTTAATAAAAGAATGATACATTTTGTTGCAAAAGAAGATTTATTTAGATTTAGAATTTTAAATTGGCTTGCTCATTTATTTGACATTATACCAATTAAGCGTGACATGCAAGATATGGAAGCTATGAAGAGATGTTTAAAAACATTAAAATCAGGAGAATTACTTGGAATATTTCCAGAGGGAACAAGAAAAGGCTTAGAAAAAACAGGAAAAGCAAAAAATGGAGCAGCTTATATGGCAATTAAAACTGGAACCCCTGTTATTCCAGTAGGTATACATGGCAGTTTTAAGCCTTTTACAAAGGTATATATTAATTATGGTGAGCCAATAAATCTTAAAGAATATCAAGGAAAAGATAAAGAAAAAATAGATGAGGCTACAAAACTTATTATGGATAAAATAGTTATGTTGACAAAGAAAGAGAATTAATATATAATATTGAATTAGAGTTTTTTTATTATAAATATTAGAAATTAAAGACAATATAGTGACTTTCATGCACCTTGCTGTTCGCAACCTTTTTTTAAGGAGGTAATTTATACAAGAAAATAATCTATCCGTTTAAATTACTTCCTGTTTTATATGCTCTGCGTTCGCAACTAGAATGAAGGTTGCGACAACCAGCACTCGCTAACGCTCGTTTGAACTGTTGCGCGGTGCTATTCAAGTCACTATATTGTTTTTGAAATAAGACACATAGTAAGAATAAAAAGGGGTAATAAAAATGAACAATAAAAACATAAGAAATGTAGCAATTATAGCGCATGTAGATCATGGAAAAACAACTTTAGTAGATAGCTTATTAAAACAAAGCCATGTATTTAGAGAAAATGAACAAGTAGATGAAAGAGTAATGGACTCTAATGATTTGGAAAAAGAAAGAGGAATTACTATTCTTTCTAAAAACACATCAGTTATGTACAATGATGTTAAAATAAATATTGTAGATACACCTGGACACGCAGACTTTGGTGGAGAAGTAGAGCGTGTATTAAAAATGGTAGATGGTGTACTTCTTTTAGTAGACGCTTTTGAAGGACCTATGCCTCAAACAAGAGAAGTATTAAAAAAATCTCTTGCTTTAAATTTAAAACCAATAGTTATCATAAATAAAATAGATAGACCTGGTGCAAACCCTCTAAAAGTTGTAGATCAAGTTTTAGAGCTATTTATTGAGCTTAATGCAAATGATGAACAACTAGATTTCCCAGTTGTATATGCATCTGCTAAAAATGGAATTGCAAAAATGCATTTAGAAGATGAAAGCGACAATGTAAATTGCATATTTGATACAATTATTAATAACATAGAACCACCTACTTGCGATATGGAGGGTGATATGCAAATGCTTGTATCTAACATAGATTATGACGACTATTTAGGAAGAATTGCAGTAGGAAGAGTTGAAAGAGGAACTATTAAGTCTGGAATGGCAGTTAGCGTATGCAAAAAAGATAAAACAGAACAAGGAAAAATTGCAAAACTATTTACCTATATGGGACTAAAAAAAGTAGAAGTAGAACAAGTAAATGCAGGAGATATTGTTTGTTTATCAGGTATTCCAGATATTAATATAGGAGATACAATTTGTGATGTAAATAACCCAGAAAAAATACCATTTGTTGATATTGACGAACCAACGGTATCAATGACTTTTAGTGTTAATAATGGTCCATTTGCAGGAAAAGAGGGACAATTTGTTACATCAAGACATATTAGAGATAGATTATTCAAAGAACTTGAAAGAAATGTTAGTTTAAGAGTAAAAGAAACAGATTCAGCAGATAGTTTTGAGGTTTGCGGAAGAGGAGAACTACATTTATCAGTTCTAATTGAAACAATGAGAAGAGAGGGTTTTGAACTTTTAGTTTCTAGACCAAAAGTTATTTTTAAAGATATTGATGGCGTAAAATGTGAGCCAATAGAAAGATTAGTAGTCAATGTTCCAGATGATTGCATTGGTAATGTAATTGAAAAACTAGGTAGAAGAAAAGCAGAAATGATTAATATGGAACCTGCTGAACTTGGTCATACAAAAGTTGAATTTAAAATACCAGCAAGGGGACTAATTGGATATAGAACAGAATTTTTAACAGATACAAAAGGCGAGGGAACAATGAATAGCATTTTTGATTCTTATGAGCCATATAAAGGAGAAGTTCAATCTAGATCAAGAGGAGTATTAGTAGCATTTGAACAAGGTACTTCTGTAACTTATGGTTTATATAATGCACAAGAAAGAGGAGAGCTATTTATAGGCGCAGGTGTGGAAGTTTACGAGGGTATGATTGTTGGAATTAATGCAAGAAACGAAGACATTTCAATAAATGTATGCAAAGAAAAACACTTAACAAATACAAGAGCATCTGGTTCTGATGAAGCACTACGCTTAGTACCACCAATACAGTTATCATTAGAAAAAGCTATTGAATTTATACAAGATGACGAACTTGTAGAAGTAACACCAAAAAATATTCGTTTAAGAAAGAAAATTTTGGACAGCAAAACTCGTGAAAGAGAAGCAAGACGCACACAAGAATAAGAAAAGGGAAAAATATGAATCAAATAGAGTTAGAAAAAATAAAGAAGAAAGCCTTAGAAGAAAAGATTCCAATTATAATGGACGATACTTTACAAGTAATTGATGACTTACTAAGAGATAAAAAGCCAAAGAAAATTTTAGAAATTGGAACAGCAGTTGGATATTCTGCAATTTGTTTTTCAAAATATTTAGCAAGAGGCGGAATAATAGATACAATAGAAAGAGAAGAAACAAGGGTTATAGAGGCAAAAGAAAATATAAAAAAGGCAGAAGTAGAAGATAAAATTAATATTTTATATGGTGATGCAGTAGAGTTACTACCAACTTTAGACGGAAAATATGATGTTATTTTTATAGATGCAGCAAAAGGAAAATACCCATTTTTCTTAAAAGAGGCATTGCGAATGTTAGAAAAAAACGGCATGATTATTGCTGATAATGTGCTATACAAAGGTTATGTTATGAGCGACTATAACAAACATAAACAGCGCACAGCAGTAAGAAATTTAAGAGAATTTTTGCAAGAACTAAAAGATAATAAAAATTTAGAAGTTGAAGTTTTAGAAGTAGGAGACGGCTTAGCCATTGCAAAAAGTAAATAATAATCATACTCACCAATTTAGGTCAAAGATTGTGGACAGGTAAATAACAATTTTGTTGTTTTACAATAAAAGAGCTCCCAGACAATAGTCTGGGAGCTCTTTAAGGAATTATTCGTATTTTCTCAAAATCTCACGGATGTATGGATCAGAAAAACAGGATGGCTTGGGCATACGATACCCATAGTTGACACCTTCTTGACATAGAGCCTCGAAGACGCGATACATGCCGTTAGCACCAGCATAAAGCATGTGGTTCTTAAACCTTTCTTCAGCCTTCTCGATTTTCTTGGTCTTCTTTTTAGAGTCACTTAGTTTCCGTGCCATAGTGGGATTTCCTCCTTAAAAAGTATTTTAGAATAAACCGTGAATGCATTATATCACATAAAATAAATATTGTCTAGATTAAATTTCGTATAAAAGATAGTATAGTATCTGCTATTAAAATGATTCCTAAAATTTGCAAAGTATGTAATTGAAAAGTATATGGTATTTTTAACAAAATAATATTTAATTTCTTTTTAAAAAATGGATATATGTGGTTAATAAATAGTATAGCAGAAATTCCCCAAACGAAAGAATAAAAAATGCTTATTCTACCATTTAAATTAAAAAATTCTGCTGAATAGTCCCACCATTTTGCAGCAAAAAGAGCATCCATACCATAACTTACTATATATTCAAAAAATGAAAATACAATAGCTGAGTAAAAAAATAATTTTATACTTTTTCCTTTATACTGACGAAAAAAGATTATTAATATTAATGCTCCCCAGCCATATATAGGGCAAAGTGGACCATATAAAAAACCGCGTTTGGTAAAATGTCCAAGTTCATATACGCTATAAAATGTTTCAAGTAACCAACCAGCAAATGCAAATATTAAAAAATATAGTAATAGAGTATAAAAACGCGATAATTTTTTTCTACGCTTATTTACTACAACAATACTAGTATTTGTTTCCATATTTATTTCTCCCCTTATAATTATATATATTATCAAACTTTTTAATAAATGTAAATTAAATTACATGAACTTTTAAAAGTAAATTGATAAAAACATTGACAAAATAAAAATAAATAGATATACTTTAACCATAGAAAAAAGCAAAGGAAAAGAGGAAAAAAGTGCAAATGAAAAGCTACAAAAGCCTTAAGGCTGTAAGAGAGAGAGAGAGAGAGAGAGAGAGCTACAATTTAGCAAAATAGAATTAAGCGAAAAAATCGCTTTATTTGTGATATATAAAGACAGACTATTTATGTAAAAATAATAGCCTGTCTTTTTTGCATGCTTTTTTATAAATGTACAAATTGTGCAATGTAATTATAATTTTTTTTCCACTCAAAAAATATTATTATTACATTGTAAAAATAGCTATTGTAGGGGGTGACCATTGGTCGCCCGAGATAGGAGGAAAATTAAAAATGGAAGAAAGAAAACAAATGACAGGAAGAAAAGAAAAAGGAATCACATTAATTGCCCTTGTTGTAACAATAATCGTTTTAATAATACTAGCAACAGTAAGTATAAATATGGTAGTAGGAGAAAATGGGCTAATAAAGAAAGCAGAGCAAGCAAGAGATGCATATGAAAATAGTAGCAAAAAAGAAGAAGAAGGTTTAGATTCAATTGTAGAAGAATATGACTATTTAATGGAATTAAGGAAATTACCACAAGGACTAAATGGAAAACCATTAGTAGACGGCTTAACAGAAATACAAAAAAGAACAGTAAAAGCAGAAGATAAGTACGGAAAAGAAGTAACAGTACCAAAAGGCTTTAAAGTAGTACCAGAGTGTGGAACAACTGTAAGTGACGGAATAGTAATAGAAGACGAAGATGGTAACCAATTTGTATGGGTACCATGCACAGAAGAACAGTATAAAAAGCATGAATATAATACAAAAAAAATAGACGACACAAAAAGTGAGAATCATACAGATGACGGAAATGGAAATTGGAAAACAGAACATTACAGAAACTATAAAGATTGGCAAGAAGAAGGTGGAAATGCATTAAGTGTAGCAAAAAATGGAGGATTTTATATAGGAAGATATGAGGCAGGAGTGCCAGATAATGCATCATTTTCTATAAATAATGAGAGTAATAGAGAAACAATGCCATATTATACAGATAGTAACAGTAATGAAAATAAGTCAAAAAATGTAACAGAAGAAATAATAAATAATGTTAAAACAAAATTAAGACCAGTAAGTAAACAAGGTATGCAAGCATGGACCTATATAAGTCAAACAAATGCAGTAGAAGTATCAAAAAATATGTATAGTGGAGCAGAAAGTAACTATGGAGTAACAAGTGCCTTGATAGACGGAATAGCATGGGACAGAACAGTAGAATGGTTAGGGGAGAGTTACACTAATATAGCATCAGAAAGTAGTACCCATGGAAATTATAACAATAATACAACACTATTAACAGAAAATGTCTTATATGCACAACATATGATAGCAAAATTAAAACCTGGACAAACTGGAGAAGCAACAGGTTGGGTATATGCAAATAAATATAAGAGAGGGCTAGCAAAGTTAGGAGAAGAAGAACTAAAAGAGAACGGAGAAGGAATTCTAAAATATAATTCAGCAGATTACACAAATGGTTCAAATTATAGCACAACAACACACACATTATTAAAAAGAGTAGAATTATCAACGGGAGTATTAAGTGATTTCAAATTAAGAAACATATATGATATGGCAGGAAATATATGGGAATGGACAACAGAAACAGGTTATCATGACGCCATAAATACTGTAACAGATACGAAATATGTAATTCTTCGTGGTGGTAGCTTTGAATACAACAGTGCTAACGCTCCTATTTCATATCGTCGTGGCGACTTTACAAACTCTTTCACTTTCACTAGTATTGGGTTTCGTGTTGTACTTTATGTTAAGTAACTTGCAAGAGTGTAAGAGAGTGTAATAAATTTTGTGTAAATTGAAAAACATCACTGTCACTTTTGTGACATTTTAGCAGAAAAGGAATTATTCCTCTTCTGCTATTTTTATGTCGAAAAAGGTCGAACGATTTATCTTGAATATATTAAAATAATATGGTTTAATACTGTTATTAAATGTAATAGGTATGTTATTACAATTCTTTAACATAGATTAATTTTATAAAAATATTCTATGTTAATTTATGATTTATTATATAATCTATTTAATTTTTAATTTACAATTTGTTTTTATTCTTAAAAATTACCCACAAAACTATTTAACAAATTTAAGTGTATTAATTAAAACTATCTAAAGACTTTTTATGATAGTAATATTTTATTGTTAAAGGAGGTGTTAGTTTATTTACTAATAGCATATTTAAGACATTTAAAATATATAAAGAAAGAATATGTATAAATACATATTAAAAAGAGGAAAAAATATGATAAAAGAAAATATTCAAACAAATGAAGAAAAGAAGAGTTTGTTAACACCAAAAATAGATGTAGTATTTCACTCATTATTTAGAGTGCATAAAGAAAAGATAACAGGCTACTTCATATCAAGTTTATTACAAGAAAAAGTAAAAGTATTAAATATGGATAAAGATAGAAACTTAATAAAAAAATATCCAGACGAAAAACTAGGGATATTAGATTTAAGGACAGAGCTAGAGGGAGGAACAATATGTAATGTAGAAGTACAATTAGCAAATAAAGGAAATATAATAGATAGAATATTGTACTATTGGAGTAGAGCATTCGGAGAACAATTAAAAGAGGGTGACAAGTATCAAGAATTACATAAAACGATAGGAATATTAATAACAGACCTTGAATTAAAAGAGATGGAAGGAGTAGAAAAGCTAGGTGCGAAGTGGAAAATAATGTTAGAAGAAGAACCAAGAAAAGTATTGACAGAGAAGTTAGAGATTGTTATACTAGAGATACCAAAGGCGAGAAAGAGAATAGAAGAAAATAGAAGAGACGAAATAGCCCAATGGTTAATGTTTTTGGATAATCCGAATAGTATGGAGGTAGCAAAAATGGCAAAAGAGAATGAAGAGATAAAAGAGGCAGTAGAGGAGTTAGACGAGATAAGTCAAGATGAAGAGTTAAGGAGACTAGCATTTTTAAAGGAGAAATACATAAGAGACGAAAGAAGTGCGCAAAGGTATTATAGAGAACAACAAGAGCAAGCCTTAAGGGAAGGAAAATTAGAAGGAAAAAAAGAAGATGCTAAAAAGATGTTGGAAGAGGGAATAGCAATAGAAGTAATTATTAGAATAACAGGACTTACAGAAGAAGAAATAAAGAAGTTATAAATATTACAATTAGATTACAAATAAATTAAAACACTTGACTAAATAAAAAAATATAGCTATACTGTAGGAGTAAAGTAAACAAGACCATACAAACGAAGGAGAAAAGTAGGACATGAAAATCTGCAAAAGCCTTAAGGCTGTAAGAGAGAGAGAGAGAGAGAGAGAGAGAGCTACAATTTAGTAAAATAGAGTTAAGCGAAAAAATCGCTTTATTTGTGATATATAAAGACAGACTATTTATGTAAAAATAAACAGCCTGTCTTTTTTGTGTGCATTTAGTTACAAATTTAAAAATTATGAAATATGTTAATAAATTTTATAAAAAACATTACATTGACATTTATGTCGTGAAAATATATAATACAATAAAAGAATTAAATCAAATGTACAATGAATATAAATAAAAAAATAACACATATTAACAAAAGAGGAGGAGATTTCCATGATAAATAAAGAAAGAGGAATAACATTAATTGCGCTAGTTGTAACCATAATTGTACTAATAATACTAGCCACGGTAAGTATAAATATGGTAGTAGGAGAAAATGGGCTAATAAAGAAGGCAGAGCAAGCAAGAGATGCTTATGAAAATAGTAGTAAGAGAGAAGAAGAGGGCTTAGATTCAATGCTAGAAGAAATGATGAAAGTGACAGGAAAGGGACCAAATAGTAAACCATTGGTAGATACATTAACAGATATACAAACAAGTACAGTAGATGCAGAAGATGTATATGGAAAAGAAGTAACAGTACCAAAGGGTTTTAAAGTAAAGCCAGAGTATGGAACAAAAGTAGAAGACGGAATAGTAATAGAGGATGCTGAAAGGAATCAATTTGTATGGGTGCCATGTACAGAGAAACAGTATAAGCAACATACATATAATGGAGACAACCAATGGAAGGTGAATCGTGATTATAAAAATTATACAGATTGGAAAGAAGAGTCAGATATAGAAACAAATAAGAAAAGTGTAGCAAATAATGGTGGCTTTTATGTAGGAAGATTTGAGGCAGGAGTACCAGATAATGCACCATTTTCTGTAAAAAATGACAATAATAAAGAGATGATATATTATACAAATACTGATACTAATGGCAATAGTAAAAATACAGACCAATACACGCCGGTAAGTAAGCAAGGGGTGCAAGCATGGAATTATATAGAGCATAAAAATGCAGTAACAGTATCAAGAGATATGTATAAAGAAGGTAGTAATTATGGCGTAACAAGTAGTTTAATAGATGGTTATGCATGGGATAGAACAGTAGAATGGATAGCAAGTGAACAAGAAAAAGCAAATATAGTAACAGATAGCAAAGATTATGGAAATTATACTAATAATGAAACACAATTAACAGAAGATGTTTTATATGCACAATATTTATATGCAACAGTAAAAGAAGAACAAACTGGTACTCAAGGTTGGGTATATCCAAGTAAATATAAGACAGGACGACCAAAACTAGGAGAAGAAACTTTAACAGAAAATGGAGAAGGAAGACTAAAATATATTGCAACAGATTATACAAATGGTACAAGTTATAATTCAACAAATTATACATTATCAAAAAGGTTAGAATTATCAACAGGAGCAGTAGGTGAATTCAAATTAAAAAATATTTATGATATGGCAGGAAATATATACGAGTGGACAACAGAAACAGGTTATCACAACAAAACAGAAACAAACAGTGTCAAGTACGCAGTTCCTCGTGGTGGAGCTTTTAGTGGCAACGGTACTAACAATCCTATTTCCTATCGTCCCGGAGATTACAATGCAACTAGTAAGTATCTCTACTTAGGTTTCCGTGTCGTGTTGTATATTAACTAAATAAAACAGCAGAAAGAGAACAGCCTCTTTCTGCTATTTTGGTAAAAAATAGTTGCAGAACATTCTCTAAAATGGTATAATCTTATATAGAGTTACTTATGAAAACTATATAGGAGTGTAAATAAATGGAGTTCGTAGCCATTATATATATTTTAATTTTTATGATAATAGCTTTAATAGCATTTTCTGTATTTCAAATTAGACTAGCAGGAATTAAAGTAAAAGATTTTTGGGGTTTTATTCAAGCAAACCAAATGTTAGATAAATTATACATATTCTCAAAAAAATATAACAATATGACACCACAAGAGCAAGTTATTTTTTTAAGTGAGGCAGAAAAAGTATTTAGTGCATTTGATAGAATTCCAAACATGATTTGGGAAGACGAATATCGTAAATATTCAGAAGTATTAGATACATATAAAAATATTAGAGTAGATAGATGGAATAATGATACTGAAAAAGTAAAATAAAACAGAGTAATACTTATACAAAAAGCACATATAATATAGTATGTGTTTTTTTGTTTTTTAAGGAGTATGATTTATGCAAATACGATATTTTGATAATGCAGCAACTACTGCTGTTAGAGAAGAAGTTTTAAAAGAAATGATTCCATATTTTGGTATAAATTATGGTAATGCGTCAGCTATTTATCGTATAGGTAGAGAAGCAAAAAGGGGTTTAGACAAAGCAAGACTTCAGGTGGCAAATGCACTAAAAGTAAAGCTACATGAAATCTATTTTACTTCTTGTGGTAGTGAAAGTGATAACCTTGCTATAAAAGGAGTATGTTATGCAAAAAGAAATAAAGGAAATCACATTATTACTAGTAAAATAGAACATCATGCTGTTTTAAATACTTGTAAAACTCTAGAAAAACAAGGCTTTAGAGTGACATATCTAAATGTAGATGAAAATGGAAAAATAGATATTAATGAATTAATAAATAGTATTTGTGAAGATACAATTTTAATTAGCATTATGTTTGCAAATAATGAGATAGGAACAATAGAACCTATAGAAGAAATAGGAAAAATTGCAAAACAGCATAATATTTTATTTCATACTGATGCAGTGCAAGCAATAGGAAATGTTAAAATTGATGCAAAACAATTAAATATTGACTTATTATCCATGTCTGGACATAAATTTTATGCACCAAAAGGCGTTGGTGCTTTATATGTAAGGGAAGGCATAGAGTTTGAAAAATTACAAGATGGCGGGCACCAAGAAAAAGATAAAAGAGCAGGAACAGAAAATGTTGCAGAAATTGTAGGTCTTGGTAAAGCTATAGAGTTAATTTATCAAGAATTTGATGGATATAACCAAAAACTAAAATCTTTAAGAGATTATTATATTGAACAAGTTGAAAATACAATTCCAAATGTAAAATTAAATGGGGATAGAGTTCAAAGACTTCCAGGTAACAGTAATTTTTCATTTATAGGAATAGATGCACAAGAACTTTTATTAAAGCTAGATGAGGTTGGAATTTGTGCATCAGCAGGTTCTGCATGTTCTACAGGAGATTCGGCACCATCACATGTTTTAACTGCAATTGGTTTAGATTCAAAGATGGCAAATAGCACCTTAAGGGTTTCTTTTGGAAAAACTAATACAAAAGAAGATGTAGACTTTTTAATAAAAACTTTGCAAGAATTAGTATCTAATATGAGAAAATAATATACTGTATTTGATATTAATAAAAAAATTTATAAAAATATGAATAAAAGTACTAGCATATACGCTAGTATTTTTGTATAATTATATTTAACTAATATATAAAATATAAATAATAAGTAAAAAGGAGAATTATGAAAGTAAAAAATGAAAAATGTGATAGAACATGGAAAGAAGAAAATAAGCTATATTTAAGAGAATTACAGAAATTTTTTGATAAAGTAGATAATATTGAAAATTGCGAATTAAGACAAAGCATAGTGAGTCAAATGTTAATATGTGATAATGTTTTGACAGAAATTGCTGAAAATATGTTTAATACTTTTTATCAAAAAGGATATAAAGAAGCAAAAAAAGGATAATTTTAAAATTTCTATACATAATAATAACATGAAAAATATGTTAATTGGAATAATAGCTGGCTTAATTAGTGGAATGTTTTCAGCAGGTGGAGGGCTTGTTTTGGTGCCTATTTTTATATATTTTTTAAAACTAAATGAAAAACAATCAAGAGCCACATCACTTTTTTGTATTTTGCCAATGGTAATTGTTGCAGCTATTGTATATAGTAGGAATAATTTTATAGATTGGAATCTTGGAATAAAATGTGCGATAGGAGGAATTGTAGGAGGAATTATAGGTGGAAAACTGCTTAATAAAGTTCCGACTAAATTTTTGCAATTATCTTTTATATTGTTTTTATTTTATGCAGGAATTAGTATTATTATAAAATAGGAGAAAAGTATGATTGAAGTTTTAATTGGTGCAGTTTCAGGTATTATTCGGTGGTATGGGAATGGGCGGAGGAACTATTTTAATTTTATTTGTGACACTATTTCTAAACATTGAACAACATGTAGCACAAGCCACAAATGTTATCTTTTTTGTACCGACAGCAGTTTCTGCGATTATTGTTAGTTTAAAAAATAAAAATATTAATTTAAAAATAGCTATACCAATTTGTTTATGGGGAATTTTGGGAGCTTTTGTTGGAGCGGTTATATCTACGAAAATGGAAGTAGGCCTTTTAAAGAAATGCTTTGGATATTTTTTAATTTTAATTGCAATATATCAGACATATGAATATATAAAAAATTCCAAAGTTCATAGAATATAAAATATAAAAATAGACATAATAGTAATAAATAACAAAAAAGGAGGCTAATAAGAATGAATATGAAATTTGTAAAAGGTATGGTAATAGGTGGTTTAATTTCAGCGGGAGTTGCTATGATGTGTTCAGAGAGAATGCAACCAAATAAAAGAAAAATGATGAAAATGGGAAAGCAATTTGCAAGAAAAATGGGAATTATGTAAAAAATTATAAAAAGACCGGTTTGAACTTATTACTCAAACTGGTCTTTGTTTTTTAATAAATGTTATTTACATGGATTGCATTCTGGTTTTTCGCATTTACAATCATCTTTTTTATCACAAGGTTTTTCTGGTTTCATGTCATGAGAATGATCTTTGCAGTCTAATTTAACACCTTTTAAGCATTTAGCGTCGTGGTCTACTTTTTTGCATATTTTACAATGTCTTACTAAATCTGCCCAAATTTCTATCTCATAAAATCTGTTATCACAAAGAGGTCCAAAAACGAATTCTCCGTTTTCATCTGTGAAAGTATGAGATACAGGTCTTCTTTCTTCTTTACCACAATCGTAAACTACTTCTACTAATTTAACAACTGCATTACAAACAGGCTCTTGATAACAATCTTTTACTATACCATAGATAACTGTTCTATCATCTTCTGGAAGAGTGATGTCTAAATCAAACTGTTTGCCAGAAGCTAATACTCCATCCACATTTAGAACTGGACATACATTTTTTTCATATTCCATAAATTTTCATCCTTTCTTTTTAGCAAACTGCTTAATATATATTATGTGAATAGAAAATAAAAGTGATAAAATATGTAGTAAAATGTATAAATATGAGATATAATAGAAAAAGTTATATTGGAAGATAAACATTAATAAATATATATTAAATAAAAATATGGAGGAGATTATGGACAGTAGACCAATAGGAATGTTTGATTCTGGTGTTGGAGGAATGACAGTATTTAAAGAATTAGTTTTAGAACTTCCAAATGAGGATGTTATATATATAGGAGATACAGCAAGTTTTCCCTATGGAAGTAAGTCAAAAGAAACTATCATAAACTTAACAAAAACTAGAATAGAAGAGCTTATAAAAGAAAATGTAAAAATGATTGTGATTGCATGCGGAACAGCTACAAGTCAAGCATTAGAAGAAGTACAAAAAATGTTTGATATCCCTATTATTGGAATTATAAAGCCAACAGTAGAATATTTAAAACAAAAAAATATAAAAAATATTGGAATTGCTGCTACAACAGGAACGATTAGGAGTGGTGGATGGCAAAAGGAAATTGAAAAAAGTATAGATAATTGCCACATACAAAATAAGGCTTGTCCTCTTCTTGCATCTATGGCAGAAGAGGGTTGGACAAATAATGAAATTGCAAGATTAACCATACATGAGTATATGAAAGATTTTGAAAACATAGATGCTCTTGTTCTTGGTTGTACACATTATCCTTTATTTGAAGATTTGATAAAAAAAGAATTATTATCCAATACAGAGGTAATAAATACAGGCAAAATTGTGTCAAAAGCTGTTAAAGATTATTTAATAGCACATAATATAGAAAACAAAGGTAGTAGAAAAGCGGAGTATAAAATTTATTTAACAGATACAGAGTGTAATTTTATAAATGTAGCAAAACATTTATTGCCAGACACGAATATGATAGAAAAAATACAAAAAATATAAATAAAAATAGGAGGAACCTAACATATGAAGAATTATTATTTTACATCAGAAAGTGTAACAGAGGGGCATCCAGATAAATTATGTGACTATATTTCAGATTGTATTTTAGATGCTTATTTAGAGCAAGACAGCAGTTCAAAAGTAGCAGTAGAAACATTTGCATCAAAAGATAGTATTGTTGTAGCAGGTCAAGTAACATCAAGAGGAAAGGTTGATATTGAAAGTTTAGTGCGTGATGTTGTAAAAGAAATTGGCTTTGATAACAAAGATACAGATTTAGATTATAGGACATGTAAAGTCATGATAAATATTACTAAACAAAGTCCTGATATAGCTATGGGAGTAGATATAGGAGGTGCAGGAGACCAAGGTATTATGTTTGGATATGCTTGTCGTGAGACAAGTAATTATATGCCAACTGCAATTTTTTATGCTCATTTGCTAGCTAAAAGGCTAACTGATGTTAGAAAAAGTGGTATTATTCCATATTTACGACCAGACGGAAAGACACAGGTAACTGTTGAATATGAAGAGGACAAGCCAAAAAGAATAGAAAATATTTTAATTTCTACTCAGCACAAAGAAGAAATTGATTTGGATACTTTAAAAAAAGATATTACAGAAGAAGTAATAAAAAAGGTTATACCAAAAGATATGATAGATAGCAAAACAAAAATTTATATAAATCCAACAGGCAGATTTGTAATAGGAGGACCTTTAGGAGATACAGGTTTAACTGGTAGAAAAATTATTGTAGATACTTATGGTGGATATAGTCGCCATGGTGGAGGTGCATTTTCTGGAAAAGATGCAAGTAAAGTAGATAGGTCAGCAACCTATATGCTCCGCTTTATTGCTAAAAATATAGTCGCAAATGGATATGCAGATAAATGTGAGATTCAAGTATCATATGCTATTGGAATGAAAGAGCCTTTATCTATTTGGATAAATACTTTTGGAACATCTAAAATTCCAGAAGAAAAAATAATAGAATTAATAAAAGAAAAGTTTGATTTAACCCCAGAAGGTATTATTAAATATTTAGAGTTAACAAAGCCAATTTATTCAAAAACAACAAATTACGGACATTTTGGAAAAGAAGATTTAAGCTGGGAAAAGATTATAAAAATATAATCATAAATCTCCACTTGCAAGAATATAATCTATAATAACTTGTAAGTGGAGGTTATATTTTTTATGTTTTTTGTATTTAATAAATCAAAAATTTATTCTTATATAATTGCATTATGTACGGTTGTTATATTGTTTGTCGCAGCAGCTAGTTTAAATGATTTTTTATCTCCATCTGAAAATAGTGTAGAGACAGTAACAAATGTTACTAGCTTAAATACAATATAAAAGTTTATTGTTAGTGAATAAATAAAGGAAAAATAGGAATAATATAGCATATACAATATAAGGAGAGAGAAATGTTTTTCATAGGAATTATTACAAATTCAAAAAATGAAGAATATATAACAAATATGCTATCAAAAGATTTTTCCAGTGAGCAGATTATTTTCATTAATGATAAAAATGTTAATAATATGAAAAATATCAGGTTTGAGACAATAGTTATAGATAGCAAATTAAAACATATAAATGATTTAAAACAAATTGTTTCGAATGCTAAAAATATTATTTTAAATACTGATATAAAAATAGATTTAGAAGTTTTAGAAAACTTAAATTTGATGATAATAACCTATGGCTTTAATGCAAAAGCTACTTTTACCTTGTCTAGTGTATCAGAAAATACAATTATCATTTGTTTACAACGCATAATAAAGAACATTAAAAACGATAAAAAATATGAACCACAAGAATTTGAAGTGAAATTTATGAAAAATATAGAAATAAATGCTATTGTTTTAATATATATTATTCTATTAATATATGATAAAATAAAGATTTTAGACGCCTAAAATTTACAAAAATTGATAAAATTTAACATTTTATGTAGACAAACCCAAAAAAAAGTAGTATAATAGGAAATATAATTGAGAAAATCGAATAATTATTAAACAAGATGAATAATATTATAAAGAAACAAATAGGGGAGGAAATGAAGTTGAATACAAATTATTCAGATAATAACCACATCACATTAGTGGGAAAGGTAACAAGTGAAAAAAGATTTAGTCATGAAATCTACGGAGAAAAATTTTATATGTTTGATTTAAGCATACCTCGTTTAAGTGGAAATGCAGACAACATTCCAATTACAATCTCTGAAAGATTATTAACAGAAAATGAATTGCCAATAGATAGCAAAATATCAGTACAAGGACAGTTTAGATCATATAATTGTTATCAAGGCGAAAAGAACAGATTAATTCTTACTGTTTTTGCAAAAGAAGTTGAATTTATGGAAAATCAAGAAGAGGAAATTCCAGTTGGAAAGGATATTACTACAAATGAAGTTGTTCTAGATGGCTATATTTGTAAAAAGCCAATTTATAGAAAAACACCATTTGGTAGAGAAATTGCAGACATACTATTAGCAGTAAATCGTTCATACAATAAATCTGACTATATTCCTTGTATTGCATGGGGAAGAAATGCAAAATTCTGTGAAACTGTACCAGTAGGGGCAGAAATTAGAATTATCGGTAGAGTACAATCAAGAGAATATGAGAAAAAACATGAAGATGGAACTGTTGAAAAAAGAATTGCTTATGAAGTATCTGTTTCAAGTTTAGAGGTAATAGATAAAGACTCAAACGAAAATACAGAAAATGCAGTAGAAGCCGAAGAAAACAAAGAGGCAATATAAATTATTAGATTTTAACCAAAGATGGATAACATAAAAAATTCCAAAAAAAGACATGGGAAAACATAAAAGCCCATGTCTTTTCCTAATGAATAATTATTTTTTTTCTTCAGGAATAATGATGTTTCCCTTTTTCTTTTCCTCTTTTGGTTTTTCTACTTCAAGATGTTTGTAAACAGGAGAAATATCTAAATCTTTTCCATCTCCATTTACAACTTCTATTTTTTTATTATCATCCATATATAACACCAACCTTAAATTTTTATATCTATATAGTAACATAGTAAAAAAAATATTACAAGACAAATAAAAGGAAAATTTATTTTCATAAATTCTAATAAACTAATATACTTTGAAAGATTTAAATAAAAAAACAAATGCCATAATTGATTTTATGGCATTTGTCAGAAGACGGTTATTCACTACAATAAATATAAATATTAACTCTAGGTAAATCCCGTCGGATACCGAAAGTATCCGAAAAAAGGTCCCCGGATCTTCATTGTTGTTACTCCTTTTTATCTAGTATTTGTGTACTTACGAATTCTAAATAAACCCAGAAGTGTACCGCCTGTTTAGGGCTTTCATTGTAGCCCCTCCTTTCAAATTACTTGTGCTACGAATTGTAACAACATAATTATTATATAACATAATTATGTAAATGTCAATATATTTAATTTATTTCTTGACACTACTGAAAATGCGTGTCATAATAGAATAGTATAAAAAATAATTATTATATGGAGAGATAAATCATTATGGAAACAAACAAAATAAAAGGAATAATTGAATCAATTTTATTTTCAGCTGGTAGAGAAGTAAAGATAAATGAATTAATGTCAGCATTAGAGCTAAGTTCAGATGAAATTATTGGCATAGTAGAGAGCATGAAATTAGAATATGAAAAAGAAAATAGAGGAATTCAGATTATAAATGTAAATGGTGCATATCAGCTATGTACTAAAAAGGAAAATTACGAATATATATATCCTGTATTTGATAAAAGAAGTAAACCAAGCTTATCACAGGCAGCAATGGAAACATTATCTATTATTGCATATAATCCTAAAATAACAAGAGCAGAGATTGAATCTATTCGTGGAGTAAATTCAGATGGAACAATATATAAGCTATTAGACTATCATTTAATAGAAGATTCTGGAAAGTTAGATGCACCAGGTAGACCTACAACATATTCTACTACAAACGATTTTTTAAGAATGTTTGGTATAGAAAGTTTAAATGACCTACCAGAACTTCCAAGATATAAAATAGACGAAAATCAGCAAATTGTAATTGATGATTTAATACAAGAAGAAAATGTAGAAAATATAGAGGCTCCAATACCCGAAAGGGTAAATGAAACTGCTATAGAAGAAAGTGAAAAAGATAATATATCTTAGAAAGGAATAATATATGGGAGAAAATAAAGATTTTGTAAAAGAAATTACAAATATAGAAGAAGATTTTGCAAAATGGTATACAGATATTGTATTAAAGGCAGAACTTGCAGATTATACAGATGTAAAAGGCTTTATTGCGATTCGTCCTTATGGATATGCAATATGGGAAAATATTCAAAAATATGTAGATAATAAATTTAAGGAGCATGGAGTAAAAAATATATCTATGCCAGTTCTAATTCCAGAGAGCTTATTAAATAAAGAGAAAGATCATGTAGAGGGCTTTGCACCAGAAGTAGCATGGGTAACAGTAGGCGGTGGAGAAGAATTAGAAGAAAGATTATGTATAAGGCCTACTTCTGAAACAATATTTTCAACAATGTATTCTAAATGGTTAAGCTCATGGAGAGATTTACCATACATATACAATCAATGGTGTAATGTATTAAGATGGGAAAAAGAAACAAGGCCATTTTTGCGTTCAAGAGAGTTTTTGTGGCAAGAAGGACATACTATTCACGAAACAGCAG
This sequence comes from uncultured Clostridia bacterium, assembly GCA_947591045.1. Taxonomy (GTDB): domain Bacteria; phylum Bacillota; class Clostridia; order TANB77; family CAG-508; genus CALXVA01. The sequence goes on along the minus strand of CANQCV010000001.1, from coordinate 78,244 downwards.
AAGAGGCACAAAAATATACATTAGAAATATTAGATGTTTACGCAGATGTTATTGAAAATTTACTTGCTATTCCAGTATTGAAAGGAAGAAAAACACCTACAGAAAAATTTGCAGGTGCAGAAGACACATATACAGTAGAAACTTTAATGCATGATGGAAGAGCTTTACAAGCAGGAACAACACACTATTTTGGACAAAATTTTACAAAGCCATTTGATATTAAATTTCAAAACAGAGACGGAAAAGAAGAGTATGCTTATCAAACTTCTTGGGGCTGTAGCACAAGATTAATAGGTGCAGTTATTATGGCACATGGAGATAATAGGGGACTAAAATTACCACCATATGTAGCACCAATACAGGCTGTTATTGTTCCAATAGCAATGCATAAAGAGGGTGTAAAAGAAAAGGCAGAAGAAATATACAAAAACTTATCAAAAAAATATAGAATGGAACTTGATGAAAGAGAACAATATTCACCAGGATATAAGTTTAATGATTGGGAAATGAAAGGAGTTCCAGTAAGAATTGAACTTGGACCACGAGATATAGAAGAGGGAAAGTGTGTTGTAGTAAGGCGTGATACATTTGAAAAAATAGATGTTTTGATTTCTGATTTAGAAGTAAAATTACAAGATATTTTAGATGACATACAAAAAAATATGTATGAGGAATGTAGAAAGAGAGTAAGCCAAAAAACAACAATTGCTACAAATATGGAGGAATTTACTAAAAATCTTGAAGAAAATCAAGGATATGTAAAAACAATGTGGTGTGGCTCTGCAGAATGTGAAGAAAAAATACATGAGCTTACAGGTGCAAAATCAAGATGTATACCATTTGAAAAAGAACATATATCAGATACTTGTGTATGTTGTGGAAAACCAGCAAATACAATGGTGGTTTGGGGAAGACAATACTAAAATAAAAAATAAAAGGGAAATTGTTTATAATTTCCCTTTTATTTTTTATTTACATTTAAATCATTTACATCTGTGTCTGTATGTTGTCCTAAATAGTCTTTAGTTAATGTTTCTATTAATTTTGGATAAATTTGATTTGCACATGCTTTCCAGTTATCTACGATTTGTTTTGCTTGTTCTCGTGAGCCAGCAAAAGTTTTAATTTCAAAAATTGTTTCATTCTTTTCTACAATTTTGCAAGTTATGTTATAGTAATTTTCATTTTTAGGAGTATATTCTGCAATAATAGAATTTTCGTCACTAACTTCTTCTAGTGTACTTGCTAAATTAGTATCTATTTTTAATTTTATAATGCCAGGCAAGATATCTTCTGTTAACTCCAAAGTTTGCTTCCCTCTATCAGTAATTTTATAAAGAGTATTTTTTTCTTGTTCATAGCGCATTACATAGTTATTATCTACTAAATCTAATAAAAACTGTTGAAAATAAAAATAGTTCATATTGTCTACATCTATAACAATCTGATACAAGTTATTATTAGTTATAGCATCATTTAAATGATACAAAATATAAAGAATTAATACCTTATTTTCTGCTAATGTCTCACTATCTGATGTAAGTTTCAACTTTTTCACACTCCTATAAATTTAAAATCATATGAATTATATCATAAAATGATATAAAATACTATATTTTTTATAAGTTTAATGATATAATAATTAATATAATAATTTTGTTATAGGGAGAAATCATGAGTACACTATATGAAATACTAGAAGTAAGCGAGAATGCGTCTAAAGAAGTAATAGATAAAGCATATAGAGTGTTAGCTAAAAAATATCATCCTGATTTACAAACAGAAGAAAACAAGAAAAATGCAGAAATTAAAATGAGACAAATAAACCAAGCATATGAGGTTTTAAGTGATGATGTAAAAAGAAAAGAGTATGATCAAAGTCTATTAAGTAAAAGGGAAGAGAAAAATAATTATACAAATACTCAAAATGGACAAGCTAGCTATTCTGAAAATTATTATAAGCAAAATCAAAATACTATGTCAGCCCAAGAAATAGAGCAAGAGCGAAGATATCGTGATATGCAAAGAAGAAAGTATGAAGCTGAACTTCAAAGAAAAAGTCAGCAAATGGAAAAACAAATGCAGGAACAATATCAAAATGCTTATTATAATTATTTAAGAAGTTTAGGATATAAAATAAAAGAAAAATGGACTTGGAAGAAAACAAAAAAATTATTTTTAGCAATTATTATATTCATAGCTACTATAGGAATTTTATGGGTTATACCACCAACACATGATATCATGTTAAATCTTTATGAAGAAAATAAAGCAGTTCAAATATTAGCTGATATTGCAATAGGACTAGTATCAGCTGTTGTTGATACATTTAAAAGTTTATTTAATCATTAAAAAATACTTTATATAAATATTGTATAAAGTATTTTTTTTAGTGTATAATCTATACAAAAGTACAAATAATTTTATTTATTTGTGAAAAGGAGGATATAAATATGGATAGAAAAGTACGAGTTGTACAATATGGTACAGGAAAGATGTCAGTATATACTATGCGTTATGTTTATGAAAAAGGAGGAGAAATTGTTGGAGCAGTAGATGTAAATCCAAATGTCATTGGAAAAGACATAGGAGAAATAATGGGAACAGAAAATAAAGGAGTTAAAATAACAGATGCAAATGATGCAGAAAGCATGCTAAAAAGTGTAAAACCAGACATTGTAATTGTAACAACTATGAGCTTATTAAAGGATATTAAAGATGCGTTTTTATTATGTGCTAAACTTGGAATTAATGCAATTTCAACTTGTGAAGAGGCATTTTTCCCATTTAATTCGAATCCAAGATTAGCAGATGAAATAGATGATTTGGCAAAGAAAAATGGATGTACGATTACTGGAAGTGGATATCAAGATGTTTATTGGGGAGAACTAATTTCAGCAATTGCAGGTTCTACACAAAAAATTAGAAGAATTAAAGGTAGCTCTTCATACAATGTAGAAGATTATGGAATTGCACTTGCAAAAGCACATGGAGCAGGCTTAACATTACAGCAATTTGAAGATGAGATTGCATCAGTAGATAAAATTACAGATGCAGAAAGACAACATATTATAAATGAGGGCAATTATTTACCATCTTATATGTGGAATGTAAATGGATGGTTGTGTTCAAAATTAGGTTTAACACCAATTAATCAAACTCAAAAATGTGTACCTCAAACATATAAAGAAGACATTGATTCAGAAACTCTTGGAATGACAATAAAATCAGGAGATGCTACTGGAATGAGCGCAGTTGTTACAACACAGACGAAAGAGGGAATTACAATTGAGTCTGAATGTATTGGAAAAGTATATTCAAAAGAAGATTATGATAAGAACGAGTGGACAATAGAAGGAGAGCCAGATACAACAATCGTAGTAGCAAGGCCTGCAACAGTAGAACTTACTTGTGCAACTATAGTAAATAGAATACCAGATGTTATAAATAGTAAACCTGGATATGTTTCAACAGATAAATTAGACGAACTTAAATATTTAATAAAACCAATGAATGAATATGTAAGAGATTAAAGAGCACAAATTTGAAAAATATGGCAAAGTATGGTATAATAAAGTATGAACTTTCGTAAGAAAATTCAAAAATACTATATTTAGTAATTGGAGGTAAGCAAGACCAATGATGCAACAGGAAAACTTGACTAGGATGCAGAGACGGAAGCAGAGGCGTAAGAACCTCAATATCCGAATGATGAAAGTGTTTTCTTTTACGATGCTTGCTTTGCTACTAGTAGTAGGCAGCATTGTTAAGAATACAAACCATTCATTTGTACCTGTTATGGTAATCTTTGCTGAGCAGAACCATTGTGAGCAAGTTCAAGAGGTGGAGCCTGTGGAAATCTACCAAAATGAACAACAAGAACAACAAGAGTGTGTTCGAGAACTAAAGCCTATCATACTACCAGAAGTAAAACCCATGGAACTGGATGTAACTTCTTCCCAAGAAAGAAAAGAAGAATCTTTGATGGAAACCGAAACTATTGAGGTTGACTCTGTAGATGAAGTTACTGTAGAAGAGGAATCCTTTTCTGAAGACATGATAGTTTATCAGATTCCGGAAGAAGTCACTGAAGACAACGGCTATACTCAAGAGGAAGTTAGTTTCCTAGCGGATGTTATCTATCTCGAAGTAGGCGGTAGCTTCATAAAGCGTTTGCCATTAGATGAGGCAGAATATGGATGCAAGCTGGCAGGCAGCGTAGTTCTCCATAGAATGAACGACAGCAGATATCCTAATACGATTAAGGGTGTGGTTTTTGATGAAGGACAGTATAGTGAAAAAACCAAAAGTCGTATAGGACGAGTTGAAGTTCCTGAAGAAATCTACGAATGGGCTGAAGACTTATTGAGAGATGGACCGATAGGACCTTCTAATTTAATCTTTCAGTCTCGCAAGGCACGCGGATACGAGAATTATGAAGTGATACTCGGAGAATATTTCTGCTTGGGCTAAACCTACCACTTGAAAACAAAGAGAGATGCACTGCATCTCTTTTTGTTATGTAAAAAAAACATCTTTAAATTTATAAATTAAAATATTGATAACAAAGTCTTTTCATAGTATAATATATGCTACAATAACAAACTTAAGGAGATTTTAAGACAATGCGAATTAGATATAAACCATGGGCAAGGCCAGAATTAGAATCGAGTAAATTTTATATAGATAATCCAGAAGAATATAAAGGAAAGTGGAAAAATGCTTTTGAACATCCCGAAAACCCATTACATATTGAACTAGGCTGTGGAAAAGGAGGGTTTATTTCTCAAATTTCTGTAAAAAATTCTAATATAAATTATGTTGCAATTGATTTGGTAGATGCTATGTTAGGGGTAGCAAAAAGAAAAATTGAAGATGTTTTTAAACAAGAATCAAAACAGATAGATAATGTATATTTAACTAGATATGATATTGAACGAATATTAAATATATTTGCAAAAGAAGATAATGTACAAAGAATATATATCAATTTTTGTAACCCATGGCCAAGAGGTAAGCATAAGAAAAAACGCCTAACACACACAAGGCAACTAGAAAAGTACAAAGAATTTTTAGCTGCTAGCGGAGAAATTTATTTTAAAACAGATGATGATGCTTTATTTACAGAAAGCCTTAATTATTTTAAACAAACAGGCTTTACTATAGAAAAATGTACATATGATTTAGAAAAAGAGACAGATTTTTGGGAAAATATTGAAACAGAGCATGAAAAAATGTTTTCTGAACAAGGAATAAAAATAAAAGGAGCTATTGCAAAATTATCTTAATTGAATATTTTCAATTTGTTCATATTTTGGACATATTTTTGTAGTATATTATCTTTGTTAAGAAAGGATGTTTTTGATATGAGCGATATTACAGTATTAATTGTAGATGACGAATCTAGAATGAGAAAGTTAATTAAAGATTTTTTAATTAAAAAGGACTATAAAATTTTAGAGGCAGGAGATGGAGAAGAGGCTCTAAAGGTATTTGAAGAAAATGAAAATCATCTTAATTTGATTTTATTAGATGTTATGATGCCAAAACTTGATGGTTGGTCTGTTTTAAGACAAATACGACAAACTTCTAAAGTGCCAATTATCATGTTAACAGCAAGAGGAGAAGAACAAGACGAACTATTTGGATTTGAACTTGGGGTAGATGAATATATATCAAAACCATTTAGTCCTAAAATTTTAGTTGCTAGAGTAGAGGCAATTCTAAAAAGAACTATGGGTGATGATACAAAAAAGTCAAAAGATTATGGCGGAATTGTTATAGACCAAGAGGGAAGAACCGTAACAGTAGATGGAAAAAAAGTTGAAATGAGCCTAAGAGAATATGAACTTTTAAAATATTTAGTGGATAATGAAAACATAGCTTTATCAAGAGATAAAATTCTAAATAATGTATGGAATTATGACTATTATGGAGACTCTAGAACTATTGATAGTCATATAAAAAAGATTAGACACAAACTAGGCAAAAAAGGAAGATATATCGAAACAATGAGAGGTGTAGGATATAAATTTGAAATAAAATAAGTAGAAGGGAAAAAAGAAATAAAAAATGAAAAACTTTAAAGAAAAGATAAAGTCAGTTCAATTTAAGCTATTTTCTACAATGTGTATTGTTATTACTATTATTGTACTATGCCTAATTTTAGCAAATAACATTGTTTTGGAAACATTCTATATTTATTCTAAAACAAAAACCGTAAAACAAGTCTACCAAAGAATTAATCAATATTATCAATATAATGACGGGGCTAATATTGAAAAGGAATTAAAACGAATTGCTTTTAATAATAATTTTGACATATATATTAGAACTGAAGACAATGTGTATATTTTTAGTACAGACAAAGACTTTTTTAATGTTTTAAATCAGTTTCGTGATATAGAGGATATAGATAAAAATGGAAATAATGTTCTTTACAAAGATAATAATATGGTAATTACAAGAGTAGAAGATAAAACTAATAATATGAACTATATTCTACTAACTGGAAGTCTATATAATGGATATAGTCTATATATTAGAATTCCAGTTGTTCCTATAGAAGAAAGTGTAAAAATTTCTAACAGAGCCCTTATTTTTATTGGAGTTATTACTATTTTAATTTCAGCATTTATTGCGTCTTATGTGTCAAAAAAGTTTACGGCTCCTATTTTGCAATTAAATGATATTGCAAATAAAATGGCAAAACTTGACTTTAGTAAAAAATATCAAACGACAGATACAGAAGACGAAATAAATGAGTTAGGATGTAGCATAAATACTATGTCAGATAAACTAGAAATAACAATTAAGCAATTAAGAGAAAACAACATAGAGCTAGAAAAAGATATTGAGGAAAAATCAAAGATTGACGAAATGAGAAAGCAATTTATCTCTGATGTATCTCATGAGTTAAAAACTCCAATAGCATTAATTCAAGGATATGCTGAAGGGTTAGTAGAAGATGTAAACACAGACGAAGAATCTAGAAAGTACTATGCAGAAGTTATTTTAGACGAGTCTAATAAAATGGATAAATTAGTAAAGCAATTATTAGAGCTTATGAAATTAGAGTATGAAAATAGAGATTTTAATAATCAAAAATTTAACATTGTAGAATTAATTGCAGAAGTTATTCGTAAATATAAAGTTATGGCAGAAGAAAAGCAAATAGATATTATTTTTTCTGAAAAAGAAGCGGTATATGTTTATGCAGACGAATTTTATATTGAAGAGGTTTTAACAAATTATTTTACAAATGCAATTAAGCATTGTGAAGAAGTAAATGGACAAAAGCAAATTGAGATTAACCTACAAAAAGTTGAAGAAAATGGAAAAATTCGCATATCTGTATTAAATACAGGTAAAAACATACCAGAGAAAGATTTAGAAAGAGTCTGGGGGAGATTTTACAAAGTAGACAGCTCAAGAAATAGAGAAGATGGTGGAACTGGAATAGGACTTGCTATAGTAAAAGCAATTATGAACAATTATCAAAATAAATATGGTGTTATAAATAAAGAAAATGGAGTAATGTTTTACTTTGAACTAAACGAAAATGAGTAAAAATGAAGAAAAATACTTGACTAAAAGAAAAAATATAGCTATACTGTAAATGTAAAAGAACAGAAAAACACAAACATGGACTACCAATCACAAATAAGTGATGTAGGGACGACCATTGCAAAAATATATGTAGGGGCGACCATCGGTCGCCCGAGGTAAAGGAGAATATTACAAATGAAAAACTGCAAAAGCCTTAAGGCTGTAAGAGAGAGAGAGAGAGAGAGAGAGAGAGAGCTACAATTTAGTAAAATAGAGGTAAGCGAAAGAATCGCTTTATTTGTGATATATGAAGACAGACTATTTATGTAAAAATAAACAGCCTGTATTTTTTGCGTGTTTTTTATATAAAGGAGGAAAAATAAAAATGAAAGGAAGAAAACAAATGACAGAAAGAAAAGAAAGAGGAATAACGCTAATTGCCCTTGTTGTAACCATAATTGTGCTAATAATACTAGCCACAGTAAGTATAAATATGGTAGTAGGAGAAAATGGCTTGATAAAAAAAGCAGAGCAAGCAAGAGATGCATATGAAGAAAGCAGTAAAAAAGAAGTAGAAGGTCTAAATACAATGCTAGAAGAAATGATGAAAGAAACAGGAGTAGGACCACATGGGCTACCATTAGTAGATACATTGGGTGGAGGAAGTTCAAATGTAGTATTAGAAAGTACAGTAGATGCGGAAGATGTATATGGAAATAGAATAGTAGTGCCAAGGGGCTTTTTTGTAAGGACAGATTTAGGAACAAAAGTAAATGACGGAATAGTAATAGAAGATAAACAAGGTAACCAATTTGTATGGGTACCATGTACAGAGGAGCAATATAAGAAACATGTGTATAAAACTCCAAATGTAGACGATACAAAAGGATCAACAACAGATAGTGGAGATAGTACTAACCCATGGAAAACACAGTCATATAGACAATATACAGATTGGACGGAAGAAGGAGGAAATGCAGAAAGTGTAAAAAATAATGGGGGATTTTATGTAGGAAGATATGAGGCAGGAATACCAGATAATGCATCATTTTCTGTAAATAATGAAAGTAATAAAGAAAAAATGACATATTATACGGCAGATGCTAGTAATGGAAATAAATCAAAAAATGTATCGCAAGAAAATGGAATAAAATTAAAACCAGTAAGTAAGCAAGGCATGCAAGCATGGAATTATATAAGCCAAACAAATGCAGTAACAGTATCAAGCAATATGTATAGTGGAGCAGAGAGTAGCTATGATGTAACAAGTCAGTTAATAGATGGATGGGCATGGGACAGAACGGTGGATTGGTTAGGTGAAAAATACACAAATATAGCATCAGAAAGTAGTAACTATGGAAATTATACTAATAATTCAACACAATTAGCAGAAGATGTATTATATGCCCAACATGTATGGTCAACCAAAAAAGCTGACAGTAAAGCAACAGCATGGGTAGTAGCAAATAAATATAAAAAGGGACAACCAAAATTAGGAATAGAAGAATTAACAGACAAAGAAGAAAGACTAAAATATAATTCAGCAGATTATACAAATGGTAGTAGTTATAACACAACAACACATACATTATCAAAAATAGTAGAATTAGCAACAGGTTCAGTAAGCAACTTTATGCTAAAGAATATATATGATATGGCGGGAAATATGTGGGAGTGGACAACAGAGACAGGTCGCCATAGCACAACAGATGCAAACACAGCAACCGGTACGAAGTACGCGGTTCTTCGTGGGGGTGGCTTTAACGTCGACGGCACCTACTATCCTGTTTCCTCTCGCAGTGGCACAAATGCGGTGACTGACACCTACATCGGCATTGGGTTCCGTGTCGTGCTTTATATAAATCAATAAACCATATTCTTTTTGTTATGTACAAATTTAAGTCCCACTAGAAAAACTGGTGGGACTTTGTGCTAAATGACAATTGTCAAAAATTATATTTTTAGTTTGCAGAAAATTTTTGTTTTAATGCATCAATTTTGGCTTGCTCTGCTGTTTCTGTTTTGTACCATCCTTTTTCACTCATTAAGTTATATATTTTGTTTTGAATGTTCAAAGACTCATTTAGAGCGTCTTTAAAAGCAGAGTGTACTTCTGCTGTTGTTGACTCTATTGTTCCATGAAGGTATAAATCACATACACCTTTTATTATTAGTAGTTCTTTTTCCATTATATCTTTGTCTTCCATAAATAACCTCCTATAATAGATTTAAAAATTTGTTTAATAATTCTGTATGTTTTTGCTCTAATTCTGCCATGTAAGTAGATAAAGTTGCATCTGTTAGTTGACCAGATGCTTTTTTGCTACATGATTGCATGAATTTTTCATGTCCTAAGGCATCTTCAACATATAAAAGCTCTTTGCTTGTCATAAATATCACCACCTAAAAGTAGTATTACCAAAAAATATGAATATATACTAGAATATGGAAAATAAAAGTCACTTTTTTTATAATTTTTTATAAAATATGATAAGGAGAGTGAGAATATGCAAAATCAAAGAGTATATAGAACAAGGCAATATTTACATAGGTTTGATGAGATACTAAATGAAATGGCAGATAAAATGTTGTCACAAGAAGTAACTCGGTAGTATTACAATTAATTTTATTAAATGTATGATACCACATCATATGGCAGCAATTTATATGTGCGAAAATTTACTTAAATATACAAATTACATGCCATTACAAAAAATTGCAAGAAATATTATTGAAATGCAAACAAAGGGTGTTGAACAAATGAAACAAATAGAAAAAACGACATCAGGGTTTATAAATTTCCCAAAAGATATAAATAACTATATGCGAAAATATGAAGAAATTACATGCAACATGATTGAAGAAATGAGAAATAGTCCAAGAAGTACTAATATCAATTATGATTTTACTTTGGAAATGATACCACATCACGAAGGTGCGATTGCAATGTGTGAAAATTTATTACAATATTATATTGATCCAAGGTTAAAAAATGTTGCAGATTCTATTATAAAAGAGCAGAGCGAAGGAGTTAGACAATTAGAAGAAATTAAAAGAATATTATGTATTTACAAATAAGGAGGATTTTAATATCCTTCTTATTGATTTTTATGTATATATTTGGTATTATTTGGTTATAAAAATAGAAAGAAAACAAGGAGGAATTTATGTTAGCATTAATTACAGGTGCATCATCTGGTATTGGTAGAGATATGGCAAGGAAAATGGCAAGTTTAGGATATGATTTAGCATTAGTTGCTAGAAACAAAGAGGGCTTAGAAGAAGTACAGTCTGAATTACTAAAAAAATATCCTAATATACAAATAAAAATTCTTGCAAAAGATTTATCTAACAAAGAGAGTTGTTATTCTTTATATGAAGAAATAAAAGATGTAGATGTTCTTATTAATAATGCTGGATTTGGCTTATTTGGAAGATTTAAAGATACTGATTTGGAAAAAGAAATTAATATGATTAATACAAATGTAACAGCATACCACATCTTAACTAAACTATATTTAAAAGATATGATAGAAAAAAACGAAGGTCATATTTTAAATGTGGCATCTATTGCAGGCTTTATGCCAGGGCCACTTATGTCAACATACTATGCAACAAAAAATTATGTGGTCTCACTAACAAGAGCAATTCACAAAGAGCTAAAAAAACAGAAATCTAATGTAAAAATAAGTCTTCTTTGTCCAGGTCCTGTTGATACGAATTTTAACAATGTAGCAAATGTAGAATTTAAGATACCAGGGCTTACAAGTCAGTATGTAGCAGAATATGCAATTAAAAATATGCTAAATGGTAAGTTTATTATTGTACCAGGAACACTTATTAAAATTGCAAGAATGTTAAATGAGGTTACTCCTACTGCTATTGTAGAGGAAATATCATATCATATGCAGACAAGAAAAGAAAAGCCAAAAAAACAGTAAAAATAGGTAAAAAAACTTGCAACAAATATTAATAAATGATAAGATTATACAAGTTATAATAGCAATTAATTTTAAGGAGAAGTTATATGGATAATAATAATTATATATGGTTGTTTGGAGAAAATAATGGAACTACTGCAAATAATAATTCTTATTATTTTTGGAAAAAGGTTGTAAATATACATGATGATATTGACAAATATTTAGTATTAGAAAGAAATAAAGGAAATAGAGAAGTATATAGAAATTTGTCTAGTTATGAAAAAAAATTTGTTTTATGGAAAAATAGTATAAAACATTATAAAAAATATTTTGATGCGGACATGTTTTATGTTACGCTTTCTTATCAAGATATTATGCCATCAGAGTTATTGTTTCTTCCAATAAAAATGAAATTAAAAAAGCCATGTGTGTATTTACAACATGGAACACTTGGTATAAAAAAAGTTGGATACACAGGGCAAAGTTATAATAACAATATGTTTCGTTTTTGCATCTATAATAAACAAATAAAACAGCAATTTATGAAAGAAAATGATTTTAAAGATTATCAATTATTACTTTGTGACTATCATCCAAGATATTGGGAGTTAGTGAACAAAAGTGAGTCTATTGCTAAACAAAATCAAATAATGTGGTTTATTACATGGAGGGATTATTTTGAACAAGGTGCAGATATTAGAATTTTTGCAAGAAGTATAGAAAAAGTAGCTACTTCTAAGAAAATAGCTGAGTATCTAGAAAAAAATGATTTAGAGCTTAAAATATGTGTTCATTCTTTCTTTGATAAAAAAATACTAAAAAATATAAGTTCAAATATTAATACTAAAAGAGTATCTATTGTATGCCAGGAATCTGTTAATATTATGGACGAAATAGTAAAAAGCAAATTACTTATTACAGACTATTCATCTGTGGGCTTTGATTTTACATTTTTAAACAAGCCGGTTATATTATTTCAGCCGGATAGAGATTCATATTTAAAAGATAGAGAAATATATTGCACAGAAGAGGAATTAGAAGAAAATAGTATAAAAAGTGTAAAAAAATTGATTGACAAAATAGTAAATGAAGATTATGGAATCAATAATTTTTACAAATCAAGATTACCAGAAAACATTGATTACGACTATGTAAAAGAAGGTAAACATATTGAAAAAATGTATGAATATTTTTCTAATGTGCAAAAAAATAAAATTACTTTTATGGGATATAACTTTTATGGAATTGGCGGTACTGTTAATGCTACAAGAGCACTAGCAGAAGGCTTACTTGAAAAAGGTTATTTAGTAGAACTACTTTCTTTGAAGAAAACGAAAGAGCCGGAAAATATGCCATATGGTTTGCAGATAAATTATTTATATTATAAACATACAAAATCTTTAAAGGAAAAAATTATTCGAGATTTGCATAGGAACAAGAAAAATTATAGTTATTTAAAATATGATTCAAACCAAAAATTACTTCATCCTTATTGTGGATATCGTTTGACAAAACTTATGAAAAATATAAGAACTAATACTTTAATATCTACAAGAGAGCCTTTGCATTTATTTTTAAATGATTGTGTATCTAACAAAGTACATAAAAAGATATACTTTTTCCATTGCCCTAATGATACAGTAGAAATATTATTCCCAGGAGTGTTAGAGCAAATAAAAAAACAAAGAATACACAAGGCAGTGTTTGTTACAGATAAAAATAGGATAGCATTTAAGACACAACATAAATATGATAATTATGATACCTATGCAGTAATAGGAAATGCGTTAGAACAATACAAAATAGTAAACCCTGAAGACATAGAGCCAGTTAAAAAGAAAAAATTATACAGAGGCATTTATTTACTTAGAATTAGTAAAGATAGAGTAGAAGATTTAGATAATTTAATTAATTTTGGTATATATTTAAAAGAGCATAATGTTAAAAATTTTGTGCTAGATGTTTTTGGTACAGGAGACTATGTTAATGAGTTTATGGACAAGCTAGAAGAAAATGATATTACTGATTTCGTAAATTACAGAGGTTTAACAACACAAGTAGGAGAAGAATTAAAAGCACATGATATGATGATAGATTTATCTTTAAATCATAGCTTTGGTATGACATATATAGAGGCAATATTAAATGGTAAAAAAGTTTTTTGTATGAAAAACCCTGGCTCACTTGAGGTTATGGAGAATATACCAAATTCATATATTGAATCTTTTGAAGATTTGTGCGAAAAAATAAATCACATAGATGAAGTTACAAGAGAAGAATTAGTAGAAAATTATAACAAAATGCAAAAAATATATTCAAGAGAAATTGTAACAGACAAGTTTATAGAATTTTTAAATAAAGAGTAAAGAAAAAGAGAGATATATATGAAAAATAACATAATTTTAAAACCATTACTTTATATTGCAAAAGCAGGACTAAAATTTATATATTGTTTTATAAAATTATTTCCTACAAAGAAAAATACTGTAACGCTACTCAGCAGGCAATCAGATAAAGCAAGTATAGACTTTTGTTTGCTTAAAGAAGAATTTGAAAAAAGAAAATACAAAGTTAAAATTTTAACTAAGAAAATACCAAAGTCTTTACTTGGAAAAATTGGATATGGCTTTTATACAATAAAAACAATGTATTATATTTCAACATCAGAAATCTGTATTGTTGATGGATATTCTATTCCAATTAGTGTACTAAAACATAAAAAAGGTCTTGTTATTGCTCAAATTTGGCATGCTATGGGTGCAATTAAAAAATTTGGGTATCAAGTTATTAATAAAGGCGAAGGAAGTAGCAGTGATGTAGCAAGAATTATGCAAATGCATAAAAATTATGATTTTGTTACATCTACAAGTAATGTTACTAAAAAATTTTATGAAGGGGCTTTTGGAGTAGAAAGTGAAAAAGTAAAAGTATTGGGAATGCCACGAGTTGACTATTTGCTAGAAAAAGATGATAAAGTAAAAGAGTTGGTAGAAAAGTATCCTATATTAAAAGAAAAAAAGAATATCGTATATGTTCCAACATTTAGAAAGAATAAAACAATAGATATTCAAAAAATAATAGATGCTTTTAACAAAGAAGGATACAATTTAATTATTCGCTTGCATCCATTAGATAAAAGTAATGTAGAAGAAAAATATAAAATAGGACAAGAGTTTAATACTTCTGAATTATTAAAAATAGCAGATTATGTTATTAGTGATTATTCAGCTATTGCTTTTGAGGCAAGTGCTTTAAACAAACCGCTTTTCTTTTATATATATGATGTAAATGATTATAAAGAAAATAGAGGACTAAATATCAATTTAAAAGAAGAAATGAAATCAAATACTTATTCAGATATAAAAGATATTGCAGATGCTATTTATCATGAAAAATACAATTATGAAGAGTTAGAAAATTTTAGAAAAAAATATGTAGAAACATTAGATACACATAATACCCAAAGAATTATTGATTATATCATAGAATTAAAGGAGAAAAAAATGGCGAAAAATAAAAGCACTTTAAAAGCAAAATTAATTGATTTTTCAAAGAAAAATGTAGTACTTAGAAAAATAGTAAGGCAGCTTATTATATTAAGAAGAAGAATGATTTATAAATTAAGAACTTTGGGGATAAAAACAGATAGCAAAACTGCAATATTTTTTGCATTTAAAGGTAAGTCATATGCATGTAGTCCAAAGGCAATTTATGAATATATGTTATCAGATGATAAATACAAAGATTTTAAATTTATATGGGCTTTTGAAGATGTAGAGCCACATAAATATTTGGAAAACAACAGAAACACAAAAGTAGTAAAATATGGTGGAAAAGAATATCAAAAGAATTTAGCTAGTGCTAAATATTGGATTTTTAATTATCGTGTACAAGATCAAATCTATCCTAAAAAGGATCAGGTTTATGTACAATGTTGGCATGGAACACCACTTAAAAAATTAGGATATGATTTAAAAAATACAAATAATGCTATGAATACAGACAGTGAAATTTATGAAAAGTATAAAACTGATGCTAAAAAATTCAAATATATATTATCACCATCAAAATTTGCAACAGAGAAATTTATATCTGCATGGAACTTAGAAAAAACTAATATGACTCATAAAGTTATTGAAGAAGGTTATCCTAGAAATGACTTTTTATACAATTTTAAGCAGGAAGATGTAGAGAAAATAAAAAATGATTTAGGTTTACCAAAGGATAAGAAAATAATTTTATATGCACCTACTTGGAGAGATGACCAACATGAATCAGGGGTAGGCTATACATATAAAACAGAAGTAGACTTTGATTTATTAAGAGATAGGCTAAAAGACGAATATGTAATACTTTTTAGAGCACATTATTTAGTCGCAAATTCATTTGATTTTGAAAAATACAAAGGCTTTATATATAATGTATCAGAAGTAGATAATATAAATGATTTATACATAATAAGTGATATATTAATTACAGATTATTCAAGTGTATTTTTCGATTATGCAAGCTTAAAAAGACCTATGATTTTCTATATGTATGATTTTGATAAATACAAAGACGAGTTAAGAGGCTTTTACATAGATATAGACGAACTTCCAGGAGAAATTACAAAAACAGAAAATGATTTAATAAATGCTATAAATAAAGTAAAAGATTTTAAATATGATGAAAAGTACAAAAAGTTTAATGAGAAATATAATTATTTAGATGACGGAAATGCTGCAAAAAGAGTTACAGAAAAAATTATAGAAATGTAAGGAAAGGAGTTTATGTTATACTAATATAACATAAAAAAGTGGTAAATATGAAAAGAATTTTAACATATGGAACTTTTGATTTATTACATTATGGTCATATTAGATTATTGCAAAGAGCAAGGGCATTAGGAGATTATTTAATTGTTGCTCTTTCTACAGACGAATTTAATGAAGAAAAGGGAAAGCAAGCTTATCATAATTATGAAACACGAAAAAAAATGTTAGAGGCAATAAGATATGTTGATTTAGTTATACCAGAGGAATGCTGGGAACAAAAAATATCTGATGTGCAAAAATATGATGTAGACATTGTTGTAATGGGTAGCGACTGGGCTGGAAGTGACAGATTTGACTATTTAAAAGAATATTGTGAGGTAATTTATTTAGATAGAACAGAAGGAATTTCTACAACAAAAATAAAAAAAGAATTAGGACTTCAAAAACCTATTAATGGGATAAATCAAATACCAGAACCACAAAAAAGTATAGGGGAGAAAAAAAGTGAGTAGTTTTATAGATATAATAAAAGACCATATAGCGTATAAAGGTCAAATATTTAAACTTGCAAAAGCAGACTTAGTAAAAACATATAGAGGTTCTGCATTAGGCTGGTCTTGGGCTATAATAAAGCCAGCAGTAACTATATTTGTATATTGGTTTGCATTTGAGATTGGTTTAAAAGGAAGTAAAACTGCAACTGTTAATCGGGTATTCTAATTTTTTATGGTTACTTGCTGGTTTAATGCCATGGTTTTATATGAGTGATATGTTATCACAAGGAACAGATTCAATTAGAAAATATAGTTATTTAGTAACTAAAATGAAATTCCCTGTGTCAACCATACCAACATTTGTGAGCATTTCAAAAATGATTGTACATTTTTTCTTGTTAGCAATTACTATTGGTATATTTTTCGCATTTGGAAAACCAGTTGATATATATATTATCCAATTACCATTTTTTATACTACTTAATTTCCTATTTTTTACTGTGTTTTCGCTATTTTCTTCACTTTTGTCATCAATGAGTAAAGATTTTTCAAATCTTGTAAAGTCTTTTATTACAGCTGTACTTTGGCTTTCGGGTATTTTATGGGATGTTAATAATATAGACATACCATGGTTAAAAAAGTTATTAATGGTAAATCCAGTTACATATATAGTAAATGGATATAGAAATTGCTTTATAAATAAAGTTTGGTTTTGGGAAGAGCCAAAAAGATTACTATGTTTTGTTATTATATTAATTGTTTTATTGGTAATGGCAATATGGGTTTATAAAAAATTAAGAAAAGAAATACCAGATGTGTTAAGTTAGAAAGGAAAATACAAAATGGATAAACAAGATATTGTGATAGAGTTTGACCATGTTACAAAAACATATAAGCTTTTTAAAAATGATAAAAAAAGATTGTTATATACTTTTTGTAAAAAAATAAAATATAAAGAGAAAAAAGCGGTTAATGATGTGTGTTTTAAGATTAGAAGAGGAGAGGCAGTTGCTTTATTTGGAAAAAATGGAGCTGGAAAGTCTACTGTTTTAAAAATGATTACAGGAGTTTGTTTTCCAACAGAGGGAAATATAACTGTAAATGGTAGAGTAAGTGCACTTTTGGAGCTTACTTCTGGCTTTGATCCAGAATTTACAGGCAGAGAAAATATCTATTTAAAAGGGCAATTACTTGGAATTAGTGATTCTGAAATAAGAGAACTTGAAGAGGAAATCATAGAGTTTGCAGGAATTTCAGACTATATAGACCAACCTGTTAGGACTTATTCAAGTGGTATGAAAGCAAGGCTTGGTTTTTCAATTAATGTTAATATAAGACCAGAGATTTTAATTGTTGACGAGGCATTAAGTGTAGGAGACGAAGAATTTAAAAATAAATGTATTAAAAAAGTAAAAGAAATTATTAATAAAGAAGATGTTACATTATTATTTGTTACACATGCTACAGAAGTTGCAAAACAGTTTTGTAGTAGAGGGATTTTTATGAAAGACGGAAAATTAATATATGATGGTGAAATAGAAAAAGCTATTGAAGAATATAGTAAAACACTAAAGAAGTAATATAGGGGGTAAAAATGAAAGTAGTAATTTTAGCAGGAGGGTTTGGAACAAGAATTTCAGAAGAAAGTCACTTGCGTCCAAAGCCAATGATAGAAATAGGAGAACAACCAATACTTTGGCATATTATGAAGGAATATTCAAAACATGGTTTTAATGAATTTATTATTTGCTTAGGATATAAGGCATATATGATAAAAGAATATTTTGCAGACTATTTTTTACACACCTCTGATGTAACATTTGATTTAGCAAAAAATGAGATGACGGTACATGATAATTTTTCTGAACCATGGAAAGTAACATTGATAGATACTGGCTTAAATACTATGACAGGAGGACGAATTAAAAGAATTCAAAAATATGTTGGAAATGAACCCTTTATGCTAACATATGGAGATGGAGTTAGTAATGTAAATATTAAAGATTTATTAGAATTTCATAAATCACATGGAAAGATTGCTACAATTACAGCTGTAAATGTTGGACAAAGATTTGGAGTGTTAGTAACAGATAGTCAAAATAATATAAAGGCTTTTAGGGAAAAACACGAAAGTGATGGTTCATGGATAAATGGGGGATATATGGTTTTAAATCCAGAAGTGTTTGACTATATTACAGAAGGAGATAAGACTGTATTTGAACAACAACCATTAGAAAATCTAGCAAAAGATAATGAACTTGTTGCATATAAGCATAACGGATTTTGGCAGTGTATGGATACTCAAAGAGATAAAGTAAAATTAGAAGAATTGTGGCAAACAGGAAATGCGCCTTGGAAAGTGTGGTAAATAAATATGATGGATTTAGGTTTTTATAAAGGGAAAAATGTATTTGTAACAGGTCATACTGGATTTAAAGGAACATGGTTATGTAAGATACTAATAAATGCAGGGGCAAATGTAACAGGATATTCTGTAAATATTCCTACTAATCCAAATTTATTTGAAATTTCTAATATTGAAAGTAAAATGCATCACATTATAGGTGATATAAGAGATTTTGAACATTTAAAGAAAGCTTTTGATGATGCACGGACCAGAAATAGTATTTCACTTGGCTGCCCAACCTATTGTAAGAACTTCTTATGAAGATCCGGTTTATACATATGAAACTAATGTTATGGGAACAGTTAATATTTTAGAATGTGTTAGAAAATCAAACACAGTAAAATCATTTTTAAATGTAACAACAGATAAAGTTTATAAAAATAATGAGTGGGAATGGGGATATAGAGAAGATGAATATCTTGATGGATATGATCCTTATTCAAATAGTAAATCTTGCTCTGAACTTGTAACACATAGTTATAAAAATTCATTTTTCAGTAGTAAAGATTCAAAGGTAAGAATTTCTACTGCAAGAGCAGGAAATGTAATAGGTGGAGGAGATTTTGCAAAAGACAGAATTGTTCCTGATTGTATTAGAGCAGTTCAAAATAGTCAAAAAATTGGAGTGAGAAATCCATATTCAATAAGACCATTTCAACATGTGTTAGAGCCTCTTTTTGCATATTTAATGATTGCAAAATGCCAATACGAAGATGAAAATTATGCTGGATATTATAATGTTGGACCAAATGAAGAAGATTGTATAACAACAGGAGAGCTTGTTACACTATTTTGCAAACATTGGGGGGAAGATGCAAATTGGGAGAATCAATTTGTAGGCGGACCACATGAGGCTAACTTTTTGAAACTAGACTGTTCTAAAATAAAAAGAACTTTTGGATGGAGACCAACTTGGAATGTTGAAAAAGCTATCGAAAAAACAGTAGAGTTTGAAAAAGCAAATGATAAAATTAAACAAATGGATAAACAGATTTGTGACTTTACAGAAGAAAGTTGTATATGGGGGAACTAAAAAATATGCAAGATAAGGTAGAAAGAAGTTTATATGTTAGGATAGCATTTTTACTATCTATTTGTTTAATGATTATAATAGGATATTTTATTTTAAAATATGTTCCAGATAATTTGGATGAAGAATATATTGAAAATACTTACATACGCGATGTATCTTATTTTACAGCAGAAAAATCGGAAGTAATGACATATGCTTTTATAACAGTATGTTTTCCAATATCATTTATTATATTTTTCAAAATTATAAATAAAATTAAACCGAAAGCAAATGAAAAAATAATTAAAATAATAGATGGATGTAGTATTGCTATACTAATATTATTAATAACAAAAATATTTATAACAACACCATATTATTTAAGTCGAACAATGTTATATGAAAACAAATTATTGATTTTTACTATATTATTTCCAATTTTCATAATGGGAATTATTGTATGTCAAAAAATAACTAAGGGTAGGAAAAATAGAATAGTAAATTATATACTATATACATTTGGGATAGTGTTTATTGGAATAGCTAGTTACTTATATATTAATAATAGTTACGCACAGGTTACATATGAAGTCTATCATACGGATGCATATTTTTATCCAATATATAAAATAAATAGTGGCTTAACACCAGGAGTAGACTTTAATTCTATTTATGGATATTATTCATATTTCTTTAGTATGATTATGAGCTTAATGGGAACAACAAGTATATTTTCATTTAGTTGTATAATTGCATTATTGGTTTTTGTTACTTTGCTAAGCTTAGCAATTTTTACAAGTAAAATGATAAAAAATAAATTTATATGGTTAATGACTGTTTTATCTTTTATTTATATAATAGTTATACAACAATTTTCATTATACTTATCAGGATATTTACAATATGTACCACATAGAATGTTATTCCCTATTGCTATTTTAGTTTACATATTAATATACACTAAACATAAAATTAAAAGAAACACATTATGGCAACTAGGGGGGGGTAATTCTTTCTTCTCTCGCATTAATGTGGAACTTAGAAACAGGATTAATAGTATTAATTGTATGGGCTATGTTTTTAGGTTATAAAGTTTTGTATTTTCATTCATTTAAAGAAAAAAGTACATATAAAGAAATAGGAAAAATAGTATTAATGGTAGTTTTAGCTATTATATTATATTTTGCTATATTAGAGACTATTACATTTTGTAGAACTGGTCAATTATTAAATCCTAAGAATATTATTTTTGGGCAAAGTACATTTTTAGGTTCAGGCTTTTGTATGATAAAGATGAACTTATGGCATCCATGGATATTATTAGTTTTAATATATGCAATTACTTTAACAATAACAATCAAAAAATTAAAATTTATGGGAAAACAAAATGATGTTAAAAATTTTCAAAAGAGTAGTATTCTTTTTTCATTAGCAATACTTGGCTTAGGAATATTTTCTTATTATCAAGGAAGAAGCCATGATGATGTATTTTTCTCAGTTGTATATCCAGCGATAATTATTTTAGGAATATTCCTTGATTATTTAATAGAAAATTATCGTAAATACATGAAAGCAGAAAAAGTATATAAAGGTTTTATAATTTTATTGATAACTGCTACACTTAGCAATTTTGCTACATTTACAATTTATGCAATATTTAACGAAAAAGGTTGTTCTGATAAATTAGACAAAAGGACTGTTTTTGAAACAAATATTATAAGTCCTGCTTTAAAAACTGCTAGAATATTAAAAAATATCTTTGGAAAAGTTGATTTTGTGATAAACTTCGAGTCTTATTACTATATTGCAACAAATCAGAAGGATAATAAAAAGTTTCCTGCTTATGTAGATATATTTTCATATGAAGATTGCAAAAAAATTCTTGATTATATGGAAGAAAATGAAATAACTTTATGTATGCAACCCGATATATTTGATGCAATAAAATTAAAATATGAAGATGAATTGTG
Organism: uncultured Clostridia bacterium; assembly: GCA_947591045.1. Classification (GTDB taxonomy): domain Bacteria; phylum Bacillota; class Clostridia; order TANB77; family CAG-508; genus CALXVA01. The sequence goes on along the minus strand of CANQCV010000001.1, from coordinate 56,133 downwards.
CGAATTGCTAAATGAAAAATATAAAATGGTAGAAATGAAAAGATGTGGATGGATAGTATTTATAAATCGTGAAAATTTTGACAAGATTGATGTATTAATAAAAAATGAAATAGTACAGGAGGCAAATTATGTTTGGAAATAAAAGTGAGGATGAGGCAAGAAATGAAATTTTAAAAATGGTAGACGAATATTGTAAAAAATATCATAATCAAGAGAAAAAATTTAAAGAGGGTGATAGAATTCCATATGCATCAAGAGTATATGACAGTAATGAAATGATAAATTTAGTAGATAGTGCACTAGAATTTTGGCTAACTTCTGGAAAATATACTGAAAAATTTGAAAAAGAATTTGCATCATTTTTGGGTGTAAAACATTGTGCATTAGTAAATTCTGGCTCATCAGCAAATTTACTTGCTTTTATGACACTAACCTCTCCATTATTAAAAGAAAGAGCAATAAAAAGAAATGACGAAATAATTACAGTAGCAGCAGGATTTCCAACAACAGTATCTCCTATTATACAATATGGAGCGGTTCCAGTGTTTGTAGATGTTACAATTCCAGGTTACAACATAGATGTAAATATGCTAGAAAAAGCATTATCAAATAAAACAAAAGCTGTTATGATAGCACATACACTTGGAAATCCATTTGATTTACAAAAAGTAAAAGATTTTTGTGAAAAACATAATTTATGGCTTGTAGAAGATAACTGTGATGCATTAGGTTCAACATATACAATTAATGGAGAAGAAAAATTAACTGGAACAATCGGAGATATTGGAACATCAAGTTTTTACCCACCACACCATATGACAATGGGAGAAGGTGGAGCAGTATACACAAATAACAGTTTATTATATAAAATTATAAAATCTTTTAGAGATTGGGGAAGAGATTGCAGTTGTCCTCCAGGAGTAGATAATTTGTGTGGACATAGGTTTGATAAACAATATGGAGAATTACCAGTAGGATATGACCATAAATATGTATATTCACACTTTGGATATAATTTAAAGGCAACAGATATGCAAGCAGCAATAGGCTGTGCACAAATAGAAAAAATAAATACATTTACAAAAAGAAGAATACATAATTTTAATAGATTAAAAGAAGGGTTAAAAGGGTTAGAGGATAAATTAATTCTTCCAGAGCCTACTAAAAATTCAAAACCAAGTTGGTTTGGTTTCTTAATTACTTGTAAAGACGGAGTAGATAGAAATAAAGTTGTTGAATATTTGGAAAATCATGGTATTCAAACAAGAAATTTATTTGCAGGTAATCTAACAAAACATCCATGTTTTGATGAATTAAGAAAAACAGGTGAAGGCTATAGAATTGTAGGAAATTTGCAAAACACAGATAGAATTATGAGAGATACTTTTTGGATTGGAGTATACCCAGGTATGACAGATGAAAAAATAGACTATATGATAAAAACAATAAAAGAAATAGTTAAATAAAAATATGAAGAAATAATAAGTTTAAATATATAAAATAATAGGGGGATAAACAGATGAAACAGCAAAACCTTGGGGCTGTACACACACACACACACACAATACAATTATAGAAAAGACAAAGAAAAACGGAGAAGTAGATAATAATAAAAAAGCAACTATAATTTTAACTATTACATTAATAGGTATGGTTTTAGGAATATTAATATATGTTATTACGAAACAATCATTTTTATTTTATGAAGATGATAGATTTATGGACTATTTTAGTACAATAGAAATATGCGATAAAGTTTATGCAGGTATTGGACAGGCAAGAAACTATTTTCCATTTGCATACATTGTACTAAAAGTAATTGGATTTTTAATACAAAAGCCAGATCTTAGCTATTTCATAACATTTGCTTTTACATGTGTATTTATAATTATTTTTTATCGTATATTGCTTAAAAAAGAAAAAATCACAAAGTTTCTTGCTATGATTTTAATTACTTTTCTGTCATATCCAATTATGTTTGAGTTTGATAGAGCCAATATAGAATATTTAGTTTTATTATTTTTAATGTTGTTCTTTATATTTTATAAAAAGGAAAAGTATAAGATAGCGGCAGTTCTACTTTCATTTCCTATATGTATGAAACTATATCCTGCAGTATTTATACTATTATTTCTTAACAAAAAGCGCTTCAAAGAATTCTTCTTATGTATATTTTCCTGCATAGTAGTAATGATTTCAAGTTATTTTTTACTTGGAGGTAGAATAAGATGGATTCCTATAGCAATGTTTAACTTTAAAATGTTTACTATGGATTATGCTCTAAAAGGATTAGGTGTTCAATTTGGTCATAGTATATGGTCAGGAATGAATTATCTAAGTTTAATTACAAATGGAAAAGTAATGGGAAATACATATATGACAATATATACAATTATTATTTTAATAATAGCTTTAATATTAGCTATTTATGTAATATTTATAGAGAAAAAAGAATGGAAAGCAATTACTATTTTAACTATTATGATGATAACTTTCCCACATGTTTCATTTGATTATACATTAATTCATATGTATATTCCTATTGTATTATTTATTGCTGCAAAAGATACAAAAAAATGGGAAAACATAGTGTACTCAATACTTTTTGCTCTTACTATTATACCAATGAATTGGTTTCAAGTATTTTTCAATAACTATGTTACATTAAATGTAGGATTAATAATAAGACCAATTATTTTAATAAGTATAATATTAATTATGGTGATAACTAAATTATATGACATGAAAAAGACTATGTGTGTTGGCAATAAAAAGAAAGGACTTCTTGAAGATGGAAAAACTACTAGCTAAATTTAAAATTAATAAAAATTTAATAAAACAATTTATAAAATTTGGGGTGGTAGGAGCTGTAAATACAGTTTTATCGTATGTAATTACTAATGTGGGGTTTTATGTTTTAAATTTACATGAGCAAATTTCAAATGCAATAGCATTTGTTATAACAGTATTTATTTCATTTATACTAAATGGAAAGTTTGTATTTAAAGAACAAGAGCAAAATGAACAATCTTGGATAAAAAGATTATTAAAAGTGTATGCATCTTATTCTATAACAGGACTATTTCTAACAGCAATACTACTATATATAGAGGAAAGTATATTTGGAGTGCCACATTACATTGCTACACTTATGAATTTAATTATTACAATACCAATTAACTTTTTATTAAATAAATTGTGGGCATATAAATAAAAGGAGATGTAAATATGAAAATTAAGGTTGCAAATTATATTTCAGAGTTTTTAGTAAAAAATGATATTTCACATGTATTTACTGTAACTGGTGGAGGGGCAATGCATTTAAATGATGCATTTGGCCATCAAAAAGGCTTAACTTGTATTTATAACCATCATGAACAAGCATGTAGTATGGCAGCAGAAAGCTATGCAAGAATCAATAATAAAATAGCAGCAGTATGTGTTACAACAGGACCGGGTGGAACAAATGCAATTACAGGAGTTGTGGGTGGATATTTGGATTCAATTCCTATGTTAATTATATCTGGACAAGTAAGGTATGATACAACAGCAAGAAGTACAGGTTTAAATTTAAGGGCAGTTGGAGACCAAGAATTTGATATTTGTAAAGCAGTACAATCTATGACAAAATATTGTGAGATGGTAATAGATCCTAAAAAGATTAGATATTGTTTAGAAAAAGCCTTATATATTGCTAAAAATGGAAGACCAGGTCCTTGCTGGTTAGATATTCCTTTAAATGTACAAGGAGCATATATTGAAACAGATGAATTAGAGGGATATGATAATACAGAATATATGAAAACATTACCTGAAAAGGTAAATGAAGAAACAATTAATGAAATTATAGAAAAGATAAAACAAGCTAAAAGACCAGTATTGTATGCAGGAAATGGTATACGCATATCAAATGGATATGAGTCTTTTAAAAGTGTAGTAGAAAAACTAAATATTCCAGTAGTTACAGCTTGGAACAGCATTGATGCTATATATGATGAACATCCGTTATATGTAGGACGAGCAGGTATAATGGGTGATAGAGCAGGAAATTTTGCTGTACAAAACAGTGATTTAGTATTATCGATAGGATGTAGGTTAAGTATTAGACAGGTTGGATATGCATGGAAAACATGGGCAAGAGAGGCTTATACAATAGTTGTAGATGTAGATAAAGAAGAATTAAAAAAGCCAACTATACATGTGGACATGCCAATTTGGGCAGATGCAAAAGATGTATTAGAAAGGTTAGATGAAAAATTAACTAATAATAAATTGTTTCAAGGAAATGATTGGATAGAAACCTGTCAAAATTGGAAAAAAAATTATCCAGTAGTTCTTCCAAGGCATTATGAAAATATAGATGGGTTAGCAAATGTATATTGCTTTATTAAAGAATTAAGTAGTAGGCTAAAAGAGAATCAAATTACGGTAGTGGGAGCTGGATCACCTTGTGCTGTAGGAAGTCATGGCTATGTAATAAAAGAAGGAAGTAGGTTTATTGTAAATTCTGCTATAGCATCAATGGGATATGATTTACCAGCAGCAATTGGGGCTGTATGTGCAAAAGATAATGATATGGATGTTATATGTCTAGCAGGTGATGGTGGTATTCAAATGAATTTGCAAGAACTTCAAACAATTATACATCACAAAATGCCAATGAAGATTTTTGTTATTAATAATAATGGATATCATTCAATTAGACAAACACAAACAAATTTATTTAATAAAAATTTTGTTGGAATAGGACCAGAAAGCGGAGATTTAAGTTTTCCAGATATGTCTAAAATAGCATATGCATATGGATATCCATATTATAGTGCTAGCAAAAATGAAAATATCCCAGAAGTGATAGAAGAAGTTTTAAAACAAAAAGGACCTGTAATTTGTGAAATAATTGTATCACCAAAACAAAACTTTGAACCAAAGTCTGCAACTAAAAAATTAGATGATGGCACATTAGTTTCACCACCATTAGAAGATTTAGCACCATTTTTAGATAGAGAAGAGTTAAAAAAGAATATGATAATACCTATGATAGGAGAAGAATAATGAGAAGGATAGTTATAAATGGGGCAACTAGTATGATAGGTATAAACTTAATTCATTATATACTTAAAGAAGATGTAGAAGTGCTTGCAATTATAAGAAAAAACTCTAGTAAAAAAAATTTATTACCTAGAAATGATAAAGTTAAAATAGTAGAATGTGATTTAGAAGATTTGAATAGCTTAAATATTTGTGAAAGTAAATCATATGATGATTTTGTTCATTTGGCTTGGAAAGGGACAATAGGAGAAGAAAGAAATGATGTATATATTCAGAGCAAAAATATAGAATATACATTAGATGCTGTTAAATTAGCTAAAGGATTAGGATGTAATAGTTTTATTGGAGCTGGTTCGCAAGCTGAATATGGTAGAGTAGAGGGAATGCTTAAACCAGAAACTCCAACTAATCCAGAAAATGCATATGGAATGGCAAAGTTATGTGCAGGCAATTTAAGTAGAGTTTTGGCAAATAGTTTAGGAATGAGACATATTTGGACAAGAATATTAAGTGTTTATGGACCTTATAATGATGAAAGAACAATGATAATGTCTAGTATTAGAGAAATGTTAAATGGTCTGTCACCAAAATACACAAAAGCGGAACAACAGTGGGACTATTTATATGTAGAAGATTTAGTAAGAGCTATATATTTAATTATTCAAAAAGGAAAAGAAAATTCTATCTATTGTATAGGAAGTGGAGAGAAAAGACCTCTTTTAGAATATATACAGGAAATTAGAAATCAAATAAACCCTAATATAGAATTAAAAATAGGTGCAAGAGAGTATGAATTAAACCAAGTAATGAATTTATGTGCAGATATTACGAATTTAGCTAAAGATACAGGATTTAAACCAGAAATATCTTTTAAAGAGGGAATAAAAAGAACAATCGAATGGTATAAAAATAGAAATTAAAAAGGGATGATTAATTAAAATGAATAAAATTAGTATAGTTGTGCCATGCTATAATGAAGAAGGAAATGTTGAACAAATAAGTCAAGCAATAACGCAAGAAATGGAAAAAAGTTTACCAGAGTATGACTATGAATTACTTTTTATAGATAATTGTTCAACAGATAAAACACAGGAAAAAATAGAGAAAGTTTGCAATCAAAACGAAAAAATAAAAGCTATTTTTAATGCTAAAAATTTTGGACAGTTTAATTCCCCATATTATGCAATGCTCCAAACAACAGGAGATTGCACAATTTTAATTGCTGCAGATTTTCAAGATCCAGTAGATATGATTCCAAAATTTGTACATGAATGGGAACAAGGATATAAGATTGTAATAGGCATTAAGAAAAAAAGTAAAGAAAATAGAATAATGTATTTTATAAGGAGTATTTATTATAAACTTATTAAGGCTTTGTCTGATGTAGAGCAAATTGAACATTTTACGGGTTTTGGATTGTATGATAAAAAATTTATAGAAGTGTTAAGAAATTTAGAGGATCCAACACCTTTTCTAAGAGGAATAGTAGCAGAATTGGGCTTTAAAAGGAAAGAGATTCCATATACACAAGAAAAAAGAAAAGCAGGGAAGACACATAATAATTTTTATATATTATATGATGCAGCGATGCTTTCATTTACATCTTATACAAAAATAGGATTAAGGCTTGCTACTTTCTTTGGTGGAATTATATCAGGGATTAGCTTGTTAATAGGATTAATTTATCTAATTTTGAAACTTATATATTGGGATAGATTTGCAGCAGGTATGGCACCAATTTTAATAGGAATATTCTTTTTAGGTGCACTTCAAATATTTTTTATAGGTTTTTTAGGGGAATATGTTTTGTCAATAAATAGTAGAGTTATGAAAAGACCTCTTGTTATTGAAGAAAGACGAATTAATTTTAAGGAGTAAAAAATGGAAAAATACAAGAAATCAGCAATAAAACTAATAAAAACGCCAACTTTTATAGTACCTTTAATAATTGTAGCAATAGCAGGTTTTGGCTACCTACTTACACATACTACTGTTAATGTAGATGTTTTGTCAGGTAATAGATATATGGATGGCACAGAACTAATTGCACAACAAAGGCTACTAGCACCAATAATAGATAAAATTTTTAATATAATGGATTTTTACCCATTTTTAGTAGACTTTATAGCAGTTTTATTTTTAATGGTAGCCACTATACTATTTTGTTCGTTGTTTGATGTTGTATCTAAATCTAAAATAAAAACAATATCATATACAATATTTTCATGTCTTTTTATATCATATCCATTAATGATGGAAATATTTCCATATACGCCTGCAGGGTTAAGTATTAGTATTGGCTTTTGCCTTACAGCACTTAGTTTAATAGTTTTTTATGAATTTTTGAATTGCAAACAAAAGAAATTAGCTATTTTAAGTGGAATTTATTTATGGGGAGCAATTTCATTATATGAATCATTTGCAACAGTGTACATTATGGGAGTGCTAGCAATAATATTGATAAAAATACTATTTGTAAATGATAAAAAAGTAAAGTTAAGAAAACATATACTAGAAGGAATATGGTATATAATTAATTTAGCAGTAGTAATAATGATTAATGGTGCTATTACAAGTTTAATTTTAAATATTTTACATATTCCTATAAGTACAAATCCATTTAAAGAGATATCGTATAAAACAGAAGGTATAATAGGGGGAATAGACAAGTTAATAGATAATACTATAATTAATTTTCTTATAAATGCTTTAGGATATTTACCTATAACTATTTTAGTAATTAGCAGTATTATATCTATAATTATGTCAATAGTGTTATCAATTAGAAAAAGGGATGTCTCAATATTTGTTGTCATGCTAGGAATGAACATAACTATTTTATCACTTTCTATTATACAAGGTGATTCTGCTGCATACAGGACATGTCAGCAATTTCAATTGTTTGTTGGAATAATATTTATGATTTTAAGTCAACTAGTATTAAGCTTAAACTTAAAAAAATGTTTAAAAAATATATTTGTATTTATGGCATTTTTTGTTATATTTTATCAAGTAAAAGAGATGTATTATTTGCAATACATAAATAATTTAAGATATCAATATGAAAAGGCAGCTGTAATTAGTATTGCAAATGAAATAACTTCTAAATACAATTATAAGGAAAAGCCAGTTGTTTTCTGTGGGATTTATAAATTGCCAGATAGTATATCTAAATATACAAGAATTAAGCCTAATAGCCTACATTATAAAGTATTAGATTATTATAATAAGAATTTTTACGATAATCAAATAGAAAATATAGAAACATATAAAGTAACACAAAGTTCTGTACAATCATATATTGAATGGGCATTATCAGGATTTTTAAATGAAGGTATTCCTAATATAGAACTAATAAAATATTTTAATTTACTAGGATATGATTTTAAAGCAGGAACTATGGAAATGTTTTTTGAATCATTTTATGTAAGTGCAAAAGATGATGTACCAGAGTGGCCAAAAGACGGTTCTATATTTGAAACTGAAGAGTATATAGTTGTTCATTTTTAAAAATATATAGAAAACAAAAATTTATAAAAGGCAATATTTCTTATATAAGAAATACTGCCTTAATATTATTTTAAAAATTTCTTTCTTTTACAATATAAATTGGTCTATGCTTTACTTCTAAATAAGTCTTTGCAAGATATTGTCCAATAATACCTGTACAAAATAGCTGAATACCACCAACAAAAAGTATAATGCAGGCAAGAGAAAGCCATCCACCAACAGGATTTCCAAAAATAAATGTATTACAAATAATTACAATCACCATAATGAAAGCTACAAAGCAAAGTAGAATTCCCATAATTGTAGATAAGACAAGTGGCTTAGTAGAAAAAGCGGTAAATCCTTCTAATGAATATAGGAACAATTTCCAGAAAGACCATTTAGTTTTTCCTGCAACTCTTTCAATATTTTCATATTCTAACCATTTTGTTTTAAAACCTACAAAACCAAAAATACCTTTTGAAAATCTATTATATTCACTAATTTCTATTATTGCATTTACCATTTGCCTTGTCATAAAACGAAAGTCCCTAGCACCATCTACGACATCTGTATTAGAAATAGCATTCATAATTTTATAAAATAATCTTGCAAAAAAAGATCTAATTTTAGGTTCGCCTTTTCTTGTAACACGTCTTGTTGCAACACAATCATATTCGCCTTCTTCTAAAGTTTCAAACATACTAGGTAAAAGAGAAGGTGGATCTTGTAAATCAGCATCTAAAATTGCAACATAATCTCCTGTTGCTTCTTTTAAGCCAGCATACATGGCTGCTTCTTTGCCAAAATTTCTTGAAAAAGAAATATATTTTACACGTGAGTCTTCTTTACTTAAATTTTTTAAAACATTAAGTGTATCATCTTTTGAACCATCATTTATGAATAAAAATTCAAATTCACACTTATCTGACATTGTGCTACTTACTTTTTGTACTTCTTCATAAAAATAGGGAATAGCCTCTTGTTCGTTATAACATGGAACAACAATAGAAATTTTTTTCATATCTAATACTCCTTTTATTTTTCTAATTTATGATATACTTTTTTACCTTTTTTTAATATAGCATATCCTTCTTTAAAATCATCATCTGTTAGCACATAATTTGTATCTGAAATTTTGTTATCATTTAAAGTAATTCCACCTTGTTCAATTAAAGTTTTTGCTTGTCCTTTAGAGGGAGCAAGACCAGAAAGAACAATTGATTCTACTATTGATATATTTTTTTCTATTTTAGTCGTAGGCATATTTTCTAAGTTGCCATTACCCTCAAATAAAGCCTTTGCAGCCTCTTGAGCTTTTAAAGCCTCATCTTCACCATGTATTAGCTTTGTAATTTCAAACGCAGCAACTTTTTTTGCCTCATTAATTTCTACATCTTTTAGAGAAGATAATCTATTTACTTCGCTCATTGGTAAGAATGTAAGAAGAGATAGAACTGTTCTAACATCATCATCTGCAATGTTTCTCCAATATTGGTAAAACTCATAAGGAGAAGTTTTGTTAGCGTCAAGCCATAAAGCACCTTTTTCTGTTTTACCCATTTTTTTACCTTCTTTTGTAGTAAGAAGTTTAAATGTAAGACCATATGAATCAGAATGTCCAATTCTTCTAATTAAATCAACACCGCCTAAGATATTTGACCATTGATCATTTCCACCCATTTGTAATTTACATCCATATGTATTATACAAATGCAAGAAGTCATAAGATTGCATAAGCATATAGCCTAATTCAAAAAATGTAAGACCTCTTTCCATTCTTTGTTTATAACATTCTGCTGTAAGCATTTTATTAACAGAGAACAAAGAACCTATATCTCTCATAAATTCGATAAAGTTTAAATCAAGTAACCAATCTGCATTATTTACGATAATTGCAGCATTCTCACCTTCAAAACTTAAAAAATTAGATAATTGTCTTTTAAAGCATTCTACATTATGATTTATTTCTTCGCGTGACATCATTTTTCTCATATCTGTTTTGCCAGAAGGATCGCCAATAGTTGCTGTTCCACCACCAATTAAAATAATTGGTTTATGACCTGCTTTTTGCATGTGTGATGCAACCATCATAGATACAAAATGACCTACATGAAGACTATCAGCAGTAGGATCAAACCCAATATAAAATGGAACTGATTTATTATTTAAAACATCTTTAAGTTCTTCATGAGTAATTTGTTCAATATAACCTCTTTCTACTAATTCATCAAATATTTTTGTCATATAAAAAACCTCCATTTGAATTACGAACTTATTTTATCATATATTGTTGTAAATGTCACTTAAAAATTGAAAAAAATTGTGTATTATTATGACAAATTGACTATTTACATAAAATGTTATATAATAAATATTGTAAATGGTATAGTCTTTCTCATTTTAATTAAGGGAGGAAATATCAACATGAAAAAGGATATTTGCAAGAAGTTTGTTGACTTTAAGGCTCGCTACTCTCTTTCTAATGACGCCATAGCCCAAGTTGTGACAGAATATGCAAATTCGGATACGAATTTTGCGTGTTCATTCTACAGTTCTAAGTACGATATTCCTAAAGATGCTTTTTACAAGGCCCGAGATTATGCGATTATTATTGGGTTGGTAGATGATAAGGTTTGGGAAAAGCTAAAGAAGAAATCTTCTATCAATAGTAGTAGAAACAACTACCAAAGCAGTTCAAGAAAAACTCTTGCCCACTATAGTCAGCTCCTTTATGAGCGGAAACAATTTTTAGATTCGTTTTCTGTCGAGGAAATTAAGGACATTGGCTACAAATATTTGGAAGGAGTTGGAATAAAAAGAATAGCAATTGCATATGATTGTGGCGAGTACGCAATCAAGTACTTGTTAAGAAAAGGTATAACTTCACTAATTTTTGATGCAAATACAGTTAAATCGATAAATGTATTTGTAGGAGATGAGTTAAACCAAATCATGGAAAGAAGGGAAAAGAATAAAGAAGCCTTGTTAGATTGCTTACAAAAACAGATTGCATTTTTGCAATCGCAAATTAGATGCTATGATCTGTATTTTGTATATTCTAGCAACAAACCAGAGTTAAGCTATTTGCAAGAAAAATATGCAAAGATTATCCGATTTTACGAAAAGGTCCTTTTGCTCTAAAGCAAAAGGACTTCTTCGTGTATTTTTATAATTGCAAAAGAAAAAGAGCCTAAGTGAATAGGCTCTCTTCTCACTTTGACCTGTCTTACCGGTTAGCTACGAACTACAGTAACATCAATTCCTTGGAGATTGACCAATTCTTCGATTTCTCGAGAATTAGTCAATAGATTAATTGCATATCCCATGCTCCACAAATGGCAACATAGTGTAACTACTCCATAGGATCTGGGCTTTCTTTTTTGCCTTTTTGTTGGCTCTGCCTTTGGCAAGAAGATTGTTATAAGCCTTTTCAGACTTATAGTAAGACCTTAGGATTTGTTGAAGATAAGACACAGAAAGCTTCATTTCCGTGGCTACTTCTTTCCAAGTTAATCCATTGCGTTGAATCATCCGAATTACTTTAGTTGCTCTGGTCGCATTGTTTACTGATTTTCTCACAAGAATAATCTCCTTTTCAATGTACACTACACAAGTATTATACGACAGGTCAAAGTGATGATGCATAACCAAACCGGTATTAATTTATTATATCACATTTTAACATTATTTTCAAATTTTAATGGAGCCAATAAGCAGAATCGAACTGCTGACCTACGGGTTACGAATCCGTTGCTCTACCAACTGAGCTATATTGGCACAATTTTGTTAACATTTTTATTGTATCATACTATTTTAGATTTTTCTATGTTTTTTATAATTTATTTTTTTAATATATTAAAAAAATATTAAAATTAACTGATATTTAACAATAAAAGTATACATTTTTGGAAATCTATGGTATACTAAATATGTTATATTTACAAGATGGAGGGAATATGGGTTTTTTTGATAAATTAAAACAAGGTTTAAACAAGACAAAAACATCTTTTGAAGAAAAGATGAATAATGTTTTTAGCAATTTTAGAAAAGTTGACGAAGAATTATTAGAAGAGCTAGAAGATGCTTTAATTATGTCTGATGTGGGAGTAAAAACCGCAACAGAGATTGTATCAAAATTAAGAGATAGAATTAAAAAAGAAAATATACAAGATGAAGAAGGAGTAAGACAGGCTTTACGAGAGGAAATAAAAGAAATATTTGATTCAGTAGATAATAGCCTAAAAATAGAAACAAAACCATCAGTTATTTTAGTAGTTGGTGTTAATGGTGTAGGAAAAACAACTTCTATTGGAAAAATAGCAAACAGATTAAAACAAGACGGAAAAAAAGTTGTAGTTGCAGCAGCAGATACATTTAGAGCAGCAGCAGTTGAACAACTAGAAATTTGGGCAAATCGTGCAGGTTGTGATATTGTAAAAAAAGAAGAAGGTGCCGATCCTGCATCAGTTGTATATGATGCAATAAAAATAACAAAGGAAAAGCAAGCAGATGTATTAATTTGCGATACGGCAGGAAGATTACATAATAAAAAATATTTAATGGATGAATTAATAAAAATAAAAAGAATAATTGACAAAGAATTACCAGATGCTTCAAAAGAATTTTTAATGGTTTTAGATGCTACTACTGGTCAAAATGCAATAGAGCAAGTAAAAGCATTTAAAGAAACAGTAGATATTACAGGTTTAATTTTAACCAAACTAGATGGCACAGCAAAAGGAGGAGTTGTTATTGGCATTGTTTCAGAAAATCAAATGCCTGTAAAATTTGTTGGTGTCGGAGAAAAAATAGATGATATGGAGATTTTTAATAGTACTGATTTTGTTAATGCACTAATATAACTTTTTTAAAAGATAAGGAGTTTTAATATGGATGATAATATTAATCAAGTAAAAGAAGTCTCAAAAGAAGAAATAAAAAATGAACTAAGAGCTGCTAAAGCGGAAGAAAAGACTAAAGAAGAAGCAAAAGTAAAAAAGAGTAAAGTTAGAATGTATGTTGTTCTTTTATTTATACTTCTTACATTGATAATAGGCTACATCATTTTTAGAGGAGAATACTTAGAAATTAAAGAAATAGGCGAGCAATATGTTAGTATATTTTGGCAAAATTTTAATTCTACTGCAATAACATTTGGAATTAACTTTATTATATTGTTTATTATTATATATGCAAACAATTATAGGATAAAAAGAAAGTTGAAAGTGTTTTTTGATGAAGAAAAAAGAGTAATGCCAAAAATGCCTAATAAATCAATAGCTTTTATTCTTTCTATTATAGTAAGTAGTATTACATCAAAAATTATATTAAATACATATATGCTATTTATGAATAAAACATCATTTGAAGTATTAGATCCAATATTTGGACATGATATAGGTTATTTTATGTTCCAAAAACCTTTTATTGAATTTATGATTATTTATATGCTTTTATTGGTTATTGGAATTACAATCTATAATGTTATTTACTATATTGCAGCATTTAACATATATTTTGAAGGAATATCAAGGGAAACCTTGAAAAAGAGCAAAATATTGAAACAATTATTAAATAATATTATGATTGCAGCAATACTTCTTGCAGGACTTACATTTATACATACACAAAATATTGGATTTGAAAAGTTTATGACATTACAAGAAGATACATCATATTCAATATATGGTGCAGGACTTACAGATGTCACAATTAAGTTATGGGGTTACAGAATACTTCCAATTATTATTATAATATCTGTTTATATGGCTATTAGATTTTTTAACAATGGAAAAACAAAAAAAGTTATTTTAAGCATTGCTGCTGTGCCAACATATCTTGTTAGCCTATTGTTAATAATATTTGTATTTCAAGTAGCTTTTATTACACCAAATGAGCTAGATAAAGAAAAGGCTAATATTGAAAGAAATATAAAAAATACAAAAGATGCATATGGAATTAATGCAGAAGAGATTAGTATTGCAAATGGAGGAGCCACAATAACAGAGCAAATGTTAGAAAATTATTCTAAAACTGTGGACAATATTCCTATTGTAGACAAAGATACAGTAATTAAGGATTTAAATGCTGTTCAAACAGAAAAAGGCTATTATACATATCATTCTACACAAATTGCAAGACATAACAATAATGGCAAATATGAGCTTATGTATATTTCACCAAGAGAAATAAATAGTAGTGGAACATATAATAATAAAACATATGAATATACACATGGATATGGTTTAGTTATCACATCAGCAGTATCTGTTAATAATAGTGGAAATTTAAAAAAATTACAAAAAGGCTTTGATTCGTCTGATAAAGATATTGTTTCTGTTAGCCAACCAAGGATATACTTTGGAATTCAAACAAACAATAATATTGTAACAAACAGCAACAACAGAAAAGAATTTGATTATCCAATATTATCATCTACTACTTCTCAAACTTCAAAGAATACATATGATGGTAAAGCAGGACTAAGCCTAGGATTTTTAGACAGATTTATAATAGGTATAAAAGAAGGAGATTTAAGACTTGCTCTTTCTGCTAATGTAAATCAGGACAGTAAAATATTGACTAATAGAAATATAATAGATAGAGCAAAGACAGTAATGCCATATTTATTGTATGACGATAATCCATATATGGTAGTAAGTGACGACGGAAGGCTAGTATGGGTTTTAGATGCATATACTACATCTAATTATTATCCATACGCACAGAAAACAATATTACAAATTGATAATATTAATAAATTAGAATTTAACTATATTAGAAATTCTATAAAAGTATTAATTGATGCATATGATGGAACAATAAGATTCTATGTTACAGATATTGCAGATCCAATAGCAAGTGCATATGAAAAGATTTATCCAGATTTATTTACAGAAGAGCAAATACCAGAAGACATAAGCGATCAATTTGTATATCCACAGTTTTTATACAAAATTCAAGCAGATATGATGCAAAGATATCATAATATTCAAGCAGATGTATTATATAGAGGTGATGATGTATGGGATGTAGCAACACATAATACAAGTAAATTATCTAATAAAACCGGTACAGATATTGAACCTTATTATACAATGGTAAAAACCATAGAAAATACTGAAGAAAAGCTTGGACTTGTATTACCATTTACACCATATGAAAAGCAAAATATTATTTCATACATGGTAGCAACTTATGAAGATGGAAAACCAAAATTATGTGTATATAAATTTTCTACAGATAGCAGTGTTTTAGGACCAATGCAATTAGATACACAAATAGAGCAAGATGAAAAAATATCAGCAGAACTACAAACATTAAATGTAAATGGCACCAGAATAACTAAAAACATGATAATAGTGCCTATTGATAATACTCTTTTATATGTGGAGCCTATTTATCAACAATATGTTAATGAAACAGATTCTACACTAACTTTAAAAAAGGTAATAGTAGCATCAGGAAATAAACTTGCTATAGGAGATACATTAAAAGAAGCCTTATCAAATTTAGTTTCAAGCTATGCAGTTAATATTGAAATTGAAAACCCAGATAATGAAGAAGATTTGATAGAAGCGATTATAAAAGCAAATAATAATTTAAAACAATCAACTTCAAATGGAGATTTAGAGCTAATAGGAAAAGATGTAAAGAGACTACAAGAGTTAATAGATCAATTAAATAAAACTGTAAAGGAAGAAGAAAAAAAGAAACAAGAGGAAAATGTAATTGCAAATATGATAATGGAAAATAGTGTAGTAGAATAATTAAAATTAATAAAAAACAATGCTTATATTTTTTAAAGCATTGTTTTTTATTATGTGTTTATGATATACTCTAAAAAAAGCAAGGAGGGATAAATTTGAAAATTACAAATATAGATGCCTTAAAAATGAAGGCAAACAATGTTAGAAAAGGAATAATTGAGGCTGTATATTCAGCCAAGTCTGGTCATCCAGGAGGTTCTTTATCATGTGCAGATATTCTAGCAGTTTTGTATTTTAATCAAATGAATGTAAATGAAAAAAAGCCAGATGACATAAATAGAGATAGATTAGTATTATCAAAAGGACACTGTTCACCTGCTTTATATAGTGTGCTTGCAGAAAAAGGTTATTTTGATAAAGAAAATTTGAAAAGTTTTAGGAATATAAATAGTTTCTTACAGGGACATCCAGATATGGTAAAGGTTCCAGGAGTAGATATGACAACAGGTTCATTAGGACAGGGGCTATCCGCTTCTGTTGGAATGGCTCTTGCATCTAAAATGAATGGAGCAGGTTGTAGAGTTTATTGTATTATAGGAGACGGAGAAATAGATGAAGGACAAATCTGGGAGGCTTGTATGATGGCATATAAGTATCACTTGGATAATTTGTGTGTAATTTTAGATTATAATCATTTGCAAATTGATGGAAGAGTAGAAGATGTTTCTGGATTAGACAATGTAGAGGGAAAATTCAAAAGTTTTGGCTTTTCTGTACTTCAAGTAGACGGACACAACATTAATTCATTAATAGATTGTTTTAATACCGCAAAGCAAACAAAAGGTGTACCAACTATGATTATAGCAAATACAATTAAGGGAAAAGGTATCTCATATATGGAGGGAAAAGCAGATTGGCATGGTAAAGCACCAAATGAAGAGGAATACAATAAAGCAATGACAGAACTAGATACATTAGAATTTAACCAATAATATAAAGAAAGGAATGGTTTTCTAAAAATGGATATAGATAAAAAAATTGCTACAAGACAAAGTTATGGAGAAGAATTAGTTAAATTAGGCGAGAAAAATAAAAATGTTGTTGTTTTAGATGCTGATTTATCAACAGCAACTAAAACAGAAATGTTTGCGAAAAAATTCCCAGATAGATTTATTGATGTGGGAATTGCAGAGGCTAATATGATTGGAATTGCAGCAGGACTTTCTACCTTTGGTAAGATACCATATGCAAGTTCTTTTGCTGTGTTTGCAGTGGGAAGAGCATATGACCAAATTAGAGCCAGTATTGCATATCCTAATTTGAATGTAAAAATATGTGGTACACACGCAGGAATTTCAGTAGGAGAAGATGGAGCTACACATCAAATGTTAGAAGATATAAGCCTTATGAGGACAATGCCTAATATGAAAGTTATGTGTACATCAGATGATATTCAAACTAAATGGGCGGTAGAGGAAATTTCAAAAATAAAAGGACCTGTATATTTGCGTTTATGTAGACTCGCTACACCAGTAATTTATGAAGAAAACCAAAAGTTTGAATTTGGAAAAGGAGTTCAAATAGGAGAAGGAACTGATGGTACAATTATAGCTACAGGACTTTGCGTATCAGAGGCGATAAAAGCACAAAAACTACTAGAAGAAAAAGGCGTATTTGTTAGAGTAGTTGATATTCATACTATTAAACCAATAGATGAAGAATTAATTATAAAGTGTGCAAAAGAAACTAAAAAAATAGTTACTGTAGAAGACCATAGTATTATAGGAGGACTTGGTTCAGCAGTATGTGAGGTGTTATCAGAAAAATATCCTACAAAGGTTGCAAGAGTTGGAATCAAAGATTGTTTCGGGCGTTCAGGTAAAGCAGAAGAGCTAATAAAGTATTTTAAAATAGATGCAGAAACTATTGCTAAAACTGTATTAGAATAGTAATTTTTCTAAAAAATAACAATGACTATTAATAATGAAAAAAAGAAAGAATAAATACGAAAAAGAAATAAAAAAGAAAAAATTATATGGTTTTTCGCATAAAAAGGTATTGCATTTAGAATATTTTATTGTTATGATTAGAGTGTAATATTTTAAAATGTATAATATCGAATATAACAAGCTGACTAATAGCAGTAAATTGGTCAAAGGAGATAAAAATGATTGAGTTTAGAAATGTATGTAAGACATATGACACAGGAACAGAAGCGGTAAACAATGCTAATTTTAAGATTGACAAGGGAGAATTTGCATTTTTAGTTGGAAGTTCTGGTTCTGGAAAGTCAACTATTATTAAATTAATATTAAAAGAAGAGGAACCTACTTCTGGAAATATTATTATTAATGGAAAAGATACTACCTTTTTAAAACCAAAAAGAGTACCTTTTTTAAGAAGAAGTATGGGGGTAGTATTTCAAGACTTTAGATTGTTACCAGATAAAACTGTTTATGAAAATGTTGCGTTTGCAATGTATATTGTAAGAGCAACACCAAGACATATTAGAAGACAAGTTCCAATGGTTCTATCTTTAGTTGGACTAAGTGATAAAGCAAAAGTTTATCCAAATGAGTTATCAGGAGGAGAGCAACAAAGAGTAGCGTTAGCAAGGGCTTTAGTAAATAACCCATCAATGATTATAGCAGACGAGCCAACAGGAAACCTTGATCCAGATACTGCGTGGGAAATTATGACATTATTAAGAGACATTAATGCAAGAGGTACAACAGTAGTTGTTGCGACACACGCTAAAGATATTGTAGATAGAATGAAAAAAAGAGTAATCCAAGTTGAAAAAGGCAACATAATAAGAGATGATAAAAAAGGTGGTTATAATAGTGAGGTATAATGTATTAGGATATTTAATAGGGGAAGGTTTTAGAAATTTATTTAAAAATAAAAAATCTACAGTGGCGTCTTTGATAATTATGTGTGCAACAATGTTTATATTTGGAATTTTCTTCTTAATAGGCGAAAATGTTCAAGAAGTAATGAGACAAGTATCAGAGCAACAAGCAATGCAAGTATTTATTGTAGATGATGCAACAGAGGAACAAATTACAGAATTAGGAAACAAAATAAGTAGTTTACCATCTGTAAAACCTCCTGAATTTGTTTCAAAAGAAGATGCTGTAAATATAATGAAAGCAAGATATAAGGGAGCAGAGGCAGTACTTGCAGGACTTGATAAAAGTAGTCCTTTCCCAGATTCATACATAGTAAGGTTAGATGATTTAAGTAAAATAGATGAAGTAGCAGAGCAAATTAGAACATTTGAAAATGTAGATGATATTACATTAAGAAGTGATACAATTAATAGACTTTTAGATATCGCAAATGGAGTTAGAACGATTTCAGCAGTTATATTAGTTTTCTTAATATTAGTATCTATATTTATTATAACAAACACAATCAAATTAACAGTACATGCTAGAAGAAAAGAGATTTCTATCATGAAATATGTAGGGGCAACAAACGGTTTTATTAGATGGCCATTCATGATAGAGGGAATTGTTATTGGAGTAGTAGCAGCATTAATATCTGTACTTCTATTAGGAATTGGATATAACTATTTTGCAGGACAAGCTACAGGGGTTGTTGAAAATGTTAATATAAGTTTATTACAATTCTCAGATACATTTAATATGTTAATTGGTATTTATTTAGCATTAGGAATTGGAATTGGTACAATAGGTAGTGCTATATCAATGAGAAAATACTTAGAAGTATAAGTAATTAGGAAAAAATAAGGAGAGTCGCTTATGAAAAGAAAAATAGTATCCACTTTTTTAGCGTTTTTGTTAATAATGGCGATAATAATGCCAGCAATATATGCAAAAACAGCCCAACAAAGAAAAGATGAATTAGAGGACCAACTGCAAGATGCAAAAGAAGACAAAAAAGAGATTACAACTCAAAAAAATAGTGTTTTAAAAGAGATTGAAAAATTAGATATTCAGATTTCAGATTATGAAGATGAAATATCAGAGTTAAATAAAGAAATAAATAGCTTAGAGAAAAAAATTTCTACTAACGAAACAGAAATCAAAAGATTGGAAAAAGAATATCAAGAAAAAGAAGAGGCTTTTATAGAAAGGCTTGTTGCAATATACCAATCTGGAGAAACTACATATTTAGATTTACTACTTTCAGCAGATAATGTTGTAGATTTTATATCTAATTATTATATGGTAGAACAGTTAGCAGAAGCAGACCAAGCTATGATGGATGCTATTGAAAATCAACAACTAAAAATAGAAAAAGCAAAGGCAGATTTAGAGGAAGAACAATTAGAAGTAAAGCAATCTAGAAGTAAAGTACAAGCAAAGAGTATATCATTAAATAATACTAAAAGTACAAAGCAAGCAAAAGTAAATTCTTTAACAGCAGAAGAAAAGAAAGTGCAAGCTAATATAGATAAGTTTAATGAAGAGATTAAAAAGGCAGAAAAAGAAATTCAGGAAGCACTTAAAAATTCAAGTGGATATGTAGGTAGCTTTTCTGGAACTTTAAGTTGGCCTGTATCAACATCTTCTTTATATTGGAATGTAATTACTTCTGGATATGGAAAAAGAGATCAACCAACTGCAGGTGCTTCAACAAATCATAAAGCACTAGATATTGGTGTAAGATATGTTAATGTATATGCACCAGCTGATGGATATGTTGTAACTGCAAGTAAGCAATCAGGATATGGTAACTTTATTATGATAAAACATTCAAATAATTTATATACATGTTATGGACATTTATCACAATATAAAGTTTCAACTGGTCAAACAGTAAAAAGAGGTCAAGTTATAGCGGTGTCAGGAAACACTGGTGTCACCACAGGACCACATTTACATTTTGAAGTGCGTACAAATGGTACATCTGCATCAAGAGTAAATCCATTAAACTATATTTCTAATGATGTTTATTCAAAATTAAAATTTTGGTAAAATGATTAATACATAATAAAGGGAGGCAAATATGAAACAAAAATTAATTTCGATATTTTGTATATTAATATTTTTGTTTTATTCATGTGGTTTTGTATTTGCTGAGAATATAACTAATGAAGAACAAACAAATGAGGAAACAGGCGGACAAAATTTAATAGATAAACAAGAAGAAATAACAGAACAAATAGATATGGCAAACACAAAATTAGAGTATGTTCAAAGCGAGATTTCAAGCACAATGCTAAGAGTTCAAGAATTAGAAGACAGAGTTTTAGAATATCAAACTCAAATGACAGATTTATCTGGAAAGCTAGATACATTGCAAAGTTCAATAGATAATGCAAAAGAACTTCTAGAAGTTGTAGAAGCAGACTATAATCAAAAGGAAGAAATATTAAAACAAAGGCTTATTGCAATGTATGAGGCAGGAGAAACAAGGTATTTAGATTTTTTATTATCTTCTACTAATATTGTTGATTTTATATCAGGTTATTATTTAATTACAGAATTGATTGAATATGACAATCAACTAATGGAAGAAGTAGGAAATAGGAAAAATGACATAGAAACTACAAAAGAAAGATTAGAAAAAGAAGAAACACAATTAAAAATTATTAAAGCAAAAAAAGAACAAACTACTGTAATTTTACAAAACACTATATCAATGCAAAAAAATGAGATAGCAAAACTAAATCAGGAAGAAAAAGATTTACAACAAGAAATAACTAATTATAAATTAGAGCAAATTCAAATTGAAATGGCAATTCAACAAGCTACGAATAGTTTAGGTGACTTAAACATACAATATACAGGAGGGGAAATGCTATGGCCTGTAGCTATATCAGGAACGGTAATTACATCAGGCTTTGGAGTAAGACAGCACCCAATACAAGGAGTATTAAAGCAACATACAGGAATTGATATAGGTAATACCCCATATGGCTCACCAGCAGTAGCAGCAGAAGACGGAATAGTTACATATGCTGGATGGCTTGGCGGATATGGAAATTGCGTTATGATAAATCATGGAAATGGACTTGTAACATTATATGGACATGGACAAAAAATATTAACAGAATTACATAAAGAAGTGAAAAAAGGTGATTTGATTATGGAAGTGGGAGCAACAGGTAATGCAACTGGACCTCATTTACATTTTGAAGTAAGAGTAAATGGAAAAAGTGTGCAACCATTAAATTATGTAAAAGCTCCTTCAAGATAAAGGTTTAATAGGTTTTCCTTAAAAACCTAAATATTTTTTTGTGTGAGGATATGACAAATGGACGAAAGCAAAGTACAGAAAATATATAGAACAATTATGCTAATACTAATAACTGTTTTATTAACAGCAACTATTACTACACTATTAGTATATAATAAAATAACGAATACAACGGATATCAGAACCATTATTTCAAGTGGAGATAATTCTGGCTTAGAATTAACATTATCGAAAATTCGAACATTATTAGAAGATAAATATATTGGAACAATAGATGATAAAAAAATGATAGAGGGAGCAATAAAAGGGTATGTAGCAGGTCTAGAAGATAAGTATGCAGAATATTATACTCCTAGTGAAATGTCTGATGAATTAGACGAAGCATATGGAAATTATGTAGGAATAGGAATTAACATGTTGGTTAATAAAGATACAGGAAAAATTATTGTAACAGAGCCAATGAAAGATTCGCCAGCAGAAAAAGCAGGGATAAAATCAGGAGATATTATAGCAAAAGTTGATGGAGAAGAAGTAACAACAGAAAATATATCAGATATGACAAATAAAATAAAAGGAGAAGAAGGAACAAAAGTAAATCTTGAAATAAAAAGAGAAGAAGAAACTCTTAATATAGAGGTAGAAAGAAAAAGAATAGTAGTTAGTCATATAGAAAGCAAAATGCTAGAAGACAAAATAGGATATATTTCTATTTTAGATTTTGATGGTGGAGTAGCAGAAGAATTTAAAACAAAATACAATGAATTAAAAAAGCAAGGAATTACTTCACTAATTATTGATATTAGAGATAACGGTGGTGGAGTTGTAGACGAAGCAATTTATATATTAGAATTATTATCTAAAAGAAAAGATACATTACTAATTACTGTAGATAAAAATGGTAAAGAAGAAATTACAAAGTGTAAAGTAGATCCAGAGATTACTATGCCTGTGGTATTGGTTGTAAATGAGTATTCAGCAAGTGCATCCGAAATTTTGGCAGGAGCTTTACAAGATAATGACAGAGCTAAAATAGTTGGAGTAAAGACATATGGCAAAGGTGTTATACAAACATTAATAAAGTTATCAGATGGTAGTGGTTTAAAAATGACAACAGAAGAATATTGCACACCAAATAGAAATAAAATAAACAAAGTAGGAATTACACCTGACTATGTAGTAGAATTACCAGAAGATATTCAAGAATTAGGTGGAAAAGATGACACACAATTACAAAAAGCAATAGAACTATTAAAGTAATTTTATGTGGGAATTTTCTAATTTAACAGGAAAATTCCCACATTTATAGTCCTATTTTTTCTCAAAAAGAGAAAAAAATTGTAAATATGTATTGACAATTTATTTAAAATTTAGTATACTTAACAAGTCGAAAGAAATGGGCGCATAGCTCAGCTGGGAGAGCATCTGCCTTACAAGCAGGAGGTCATAGGTTCGAGCCCTATTGCGCCCACCATTTCTTTTTTTATATAAGGTATTTTATGGCCTGGTAGTTCAGTTGGTTAGAACGCTAGCCTGTCACGCTAGAGGTCGACGGTTCGAGCCCGTTCCAGGTCGCCATTTTTTATATAATATGCCTCGATAGCTCAGTTGGTAGAGCAAGGGACTGAAAATCCCTGTGTCACTGGTTCGATTCCCGTTCGAGGCACCAGAACATAAGCTATAGAATAGGTTAAATAAATATCATTCTGAAAAAGAATGGTATTTTTTTAGTTTTGTTTCATACATTAATTTAAATACATTTGTAAAAGCAAAAATATAATTTTGATATTGCAATTATATAATAAGTTATGTATAATTAAGGAATAATATGAAATTACATTAAGAGGATTAGAATTTGGAACTAGAGGGAGAAATAAGAGAAATTATATATAAAAATGAATTAAATAGTTATTGCATTGCAAATTTTGAAACATCAGACGGAGAAATAACAATTGTGGGGTATCTTCCTTTTATTAATGTAGGAGATACCCTAAAAATCGTGGGTAAAATAGTAGAACATCAGGAATATGGTGAACAATTTAAGGTAGATACATTTGAAAAAATGATGCCACAAAGCATGGAAGCATTAGAAAGATATTTAGCAAATGGTACCATTAAAGGGGTAGGACCTGCTACTGCTAAAAAAATAATAGAGACATTTGGAGAAGATACTATTAATGTTTTTAAACTAGAACCTACAAAGCTAGCACAAATAAAAGGAATTACAAAAGATAAGGCTTACGAGATAGCAGAGAGCTTTATAGAAAATTGGGAAGTTTGGCAAATTGTTGGCTTTTTGGAAAAATTCGGAATAGGACCTCAGAGTGCAGAAACTGTATATAAAAAATTAGGAGCAAATGCAATAGAAGAGATACAGTCTAATCCATATCTTTTAGTAGATTTAATAAATAAAGTAGACTTTAATCAAATTGATAAAATGGCGCTAGATATGGGAATGGAATATGATAATTCAAAGCGTATTAAAAGTGGAATTAAACATGCTATTATTTTAGCAACATATAACGGCCATTGTGCAGTTTTATATGATAATCTTATAAAATTTGTAAGTAATTTGTTAGGTGTAGAAGAAGAGCAGATAGAAGATGCTATTATTAACATGAAAGCAAAAGAGGAATTGATTATTGAAGATAGACAAAAAGATGAATGGGTATATTTGCCCTCATATTATCAAGCAGAAAAAAATATAGCAGAAAAACTTATTGCATTAGATACATATAAAAATATAAAAGAGATTCCAAGATTTAAAAAAGAGCTTAGTTTATTTGAGAAAAAGTCAAATATTGATTTATCTGATAAGCAAAAAGAAGCAATTGAGTCTATAAATAATCATAATGTATGTGTTATCACAGGAGGACCTGGTACAGGAAAAACTACCATTATAAAGACGATTATTGAATTATATAAACATAATGAAATGAAACCTGTTTTATGTGCTCCTACTGGAAGAGCAGCAAAAAGAATGACAGAAACAACAGGTGAAGAGGCAAAAACATTACACAGATTGTTAGAAATAGGAAGTTTTGTGTCAGAGGAAACACAAAATGTAAATACAGACCTTTCTGTTGTACCTGTTGATGCAGATATTATTATTGTAGATGAAATGTCAATGGTAGATGTGTTTTTAATGAATTATCTTTGTAAAGGCATTTACAATGGTACAAAATTAGTTTTGGTAGGTGACACAGACCAACTTCCATCAGTAGGACCAGGAAATGTTTTAAAAGATATTATAGATTCAGAAACAATTACAACAATAACATTAAACAAAATTTTTAGACAAGCTGCTCAAAGCAAAATTATTATGAATTCACATAGAGTAAATGAAGGAGAAGCATTTATTAGCAAAAAGGAGATAGAAGAGGCACAAGATAAGTATTTAGATGATTTCTTTTATATAGATGAAAACGATAAAAATAAGATATTAGAGCAAGTTCTTTCTTTAAGCTATGATAGATTAAAAAACTATGGGGACTATGACTTTTTAAATAATATTCAAGTTATTACTCCGACTAAAAAAGGAGAACTTGGAACAAAAGAATTAAATAAATTATTGCAACAAAAGATAAATCCGCAAGATGAAAGTAAAAAAGAAAGAAAATTTGGAGATAGCATTTTTCGAGAGAATGACCGAATTATGCAAATTAAGAACAATTACGAGATTTATTGGGAAAAGCGTGGAGATAGTTTTGAATCAGGTAGCGGTATATTTAATGGAGAGTTTGGAACAATAAAAAGAATTAACGAAGAAGAGAAAGTAATGGAGATTAAATTTGATGATGAAAAAGTGGCGTGGTATGGCTTTAATGAATTAGAACAAATTGAACACGCATATGCAATTACTGTACACAAAGCACAAGGAAGTGAATTTGATGTTGTTATTCTAGTAATTGCTCCATCAGCTCCAATGCTACTTACAAGAAACCTATTATACACAGGAATGACAAGAGCTAAAAAGCTTTTGATTATGATAGGAAATAAAAATGTGCTTGGTTTTATGATACAAAATGCAGATAACAAAATTAGAAATACTGGTATTAAGTTTAAATTACAGCAAATGTATAAATAATATTTTCGGGGGAGTATGAAAGGAAATTGATAATAAATGAAAATAGTTGATATTGCCCTCGACTTTATTTTTCCACCAACTTGTGGAATTTGCGGAAAGCTACATGAAGGATATATATGTAAAACCTGTTATGAGCAAATACAAGAATATTTATATAAAAATAATAGTGAAAATATATTTTATTTGCTACAATACAAAGATATTGTTAGAGATAAAATGATTGATTTTAAGTTTAATGATAAATCATATTTGTATAATATGTTTTGTGAAATTCTTGTGAAAAATAAAAATGCCTGTGAATTTTTGAAAAGTTATGATATAATCATTCCAGTTCCGATACATAAAAAAAGAAAAAAATCAAGAGGATATAATCAAAGTGAGCTAATTGCAAGAAAAATCTCAAATGATTTTAATATACCTATTTATACAGATGTACTTATAAAACAAAAAAACAATAAGATGCAAAGTAGTTTAAATAAAAGCGATAGAATAAAAAATATACAAAATGTATATAAGGTGAAAAATGAGGATAAAATAAAGGAAAAAAATGTATTGATATTAGACGATATTTATACAACGGGGCTAACTACAAAAGAATGTAAAAGAACTTTGGAAAATGCAGGGGCAAAACAAGTAGGAATTATGATTATAGCAAAAGATTAGGAAAGGAAAATATAAAAAATGGAAGATTTAGTAGAAAGCATTTTAGATTATATAAGGTCAGATTATACAGATTATGCTATTATGATAAATGGTGAGTGGGGAAGCGGAAAGACCTATTTTTGGAACAACAAGATTAAACCAAAAATAGAATCAATGCAATTAAATGGAAAAAGATATACAGCAATTTATATGTCGCTATATGGTATTTCAAACTTGGAAGAAATAAGTAAAAAAATATTTATTGAAACTACACAATTAATGGATAGAAACTTAAAAAAATTCATGGATACAAGTGGAGTTTCAACAATTCCAGAATATGCAAAAACGGGACTAGACATGGCAAACTTTTTTGGAGTAACGCAAAATGGCGATAAAATAGATTATGCAGAGTTTTTCTCAACAGATGACAAAGTATTATGCTTTGATGACCTAGAAAGAGCTAATGTTGATGTTATAGATATTTTGGGTTATATTAATAATTTCGTAGAACATGATCACATTAAAACAATTATTATTTGTAATGAAAAGGAATTATCAACAAAATTGAAAAATAGCAATTTGGAGATGAAGACTTTTATTGCAACATATCTTTTGGATAAACAAAATCAATTAAATGAAAAAACAGATAAACCAATGGTAGAGAGAATTCGTGACACTATTGAATATGTTTTTGATAAAGCAAATGATTATGAAAGAATTAAGGAAAAGTTAATTGGCGAAACTTTTGAGTATGTTCCAGAATTTAATTATATTATTAATGGAATATTGATGCGTTATGAAAAATATCCTGACTTAATTCGTTTTTTAAGGGAAAATACAAATTTAATTATCTCCACATTTAATAAAAGTGGAACGAGAAATTTAAGAATTTTAAAACATTCTTTAACTAACTTTAAAAAGATATTTGACATGGTAAATAAGTCATATCCAAATACGAACCATAGAGTATTACAAACTATGCTTATTTTTACAATTGCTATATCATTTGAAATAAAAGCAGGAAAAATTACAAAAGATAAATTTGTAAATATTAATAACAATGAAGAATACAAGGCTATTTTGGTATCTTCTAGGGTATTTATGGATAATCGTCAATTCTATATTAAAGAATTCGATAATAACTATTACTATAATTTTAAAGCCGATTATCGTTTCTTTAAATTTATTGAAATGTATGTGCGTACTCGTATATTTGATATGAAAGTATTTAAAGATGATATGGAAGTTATTAGAAATACCATAGATACAGATAAACTTCCTGCATGCAAGAGACTTCTTACAGAAGAATATTGGAAAATACCAGACGACCAATTTAATGGTGTTATAGAAGAAGCATTAGATGATGTAAAAAATGGAAGAGTGGAACTTATTAATATTGTTAAATTATTTGTGTATTTTGAATATTTTGTAAAAAAAGATTTAATTAATTATGATATGAAGACAATCAAGAGCGTATTTTTAAATGGTATGAATATTTCGTCTTTGACTTCATCATATTGTGATAATGCAGAAGAAGAATTGTCAAGAGTGGCAATAGAGGATGAGGCATCAGAAGATATGGGAGAAATATTGATACATTTTAACAATATTAATATAAAGTTAGAAGAAAAAATGTATATGGAAAAAGCAGAAGAAATATTTAGATGTATTCCAATGAAAATGGAAACTTTTTATGATAAATTTGAAAAAGAATGTATGACAGTTCCAATATTTAAGTATTATGATGTATTTCAAATGTTTCAAAGAATTTCATGTGCAAGTAACGAAGATATTGTAGCAATTAAAGAAAAGCTATTTGACAGAGCCAAAAAACATGGAAAAGATTTGCAAGAAGAACTACCAAACTTAAAGAAACTAAAACAAGTTTTAGACGATTACATTGATGGAAAAGAACCAACTATTAAAATGGTAATGCTACAAGATTTTTCAACAGAACTAGGAAATATAATAAAAGAATACCATGAAGAGGAACCAGTAAGATTAAGTCAAACAGTAAATTAGAAAATATAATATGTTAATATAAAAGTTATAAATAATATCTTGACAAATAATAAGTATAATTATAATATAAATATATAATTATAGAAATAATAAAAAAATAGAAAAATACAAACAATGGGTTACCAATCACAAATATGTGATGCAGGGGCGACCATTGGTCGCCCGTAATATAAATTTAAAGGAGAAAAGTACAAATGAAAAACTGTAAAAGCCTTAAGGCTGTAAGAGAGAGAGAGAGAGAGAGAGAGAGCTACAATTTAGTAAAATAGAGTTAAGCGAAAAAATCGCTTTGTTTGTGATATATAAAGACAGACTATTTATGTGAAAATAAATGGACTGTCTTTTTTGCGTGCATTTTTATAAATGTACGAATTGTGTAATGTAATTATAATGTTTTTTCTATTCAAAAAATATTATTGGCTACATTGTAAAAGAAAATAACTATTGTAGGGGCAGACCATCGGTCGCCCGAAAAAAAGGGAAAAAAATAAAAAAATTAAATGTAGGGGCTGACCATCGGTCGCCCGAGATAAAGGAGGAAAAGTAAAAATGAAAGGGAGAAAACAAATGACAGAAATAAAAGAAAGGGGAATAACACTAATAGCCATTGTTGTAACCATAATCGTATTAATAATACTAGCCACAGTAAGTATAAATATGGTAGCAGGAGAAAATGGCTTAATAAAAAAGGCAGAACAAGCAAGAGATGCATATGAAGAAAGTAGCAAAAAAGAAGTAGAGGGCTTAAATACAATGCTAGAAGAAATGATGAAAGAAACAGGAAAAGGACCACATGGGCTACCATTAGTAGATACATTAGGAGGAGGAAGTTCAAATGTGGTACTAGAAAGCACAGTAGATGCAGAAGATGTATATGGAAATAAAATAGTAGTACCAAGGGGCTTTTTTGTAAGGACAGATTTAGGAACAAGTGTAAATGATGGAATAGTAATAGAAGATAAAGAAGGAAATCAATTTGTGTGGATACCATGTACAAAGGAGCAATACGAAAATGCCAAACATGCGGTAATGAAAGAAAGTTGGAGTATTAATATCGAATATAAGACAAAAGGAGATAATAGTAGTGATGAAAATGCACCAGAGGGAGAAAAAGGACAAGGGTATGGTTGGAGAGATAACTATACAGCAGAAGATAAAACAAAGTTAGATGCCACATATAAAAATAATGGAAACACTCCAACATTACCAACAGAAAAATGGGTAAATGAAGACCAAATAGAAGTAGCAACTGAAAGTATAGAAAAAAATGGAGGATTTTATATAGCAAGATATGAGGCAGGAATTCCAAGTGATGCAACATTTTCTATTAAAGATAGTAATTTAGGATATTATACAATAGAAGGTGCGAGTCATACTTTTACAAAAGAATGGGCAAATGATTATGCAAAAGTAAGAGGAAGTTATGGAGATACAGAATCTATAAAAAAATTAAAACCAGTAAGTAAACAAGGGGTACAAGCATGGAATTATATAACACAACCAAACTCGAAATTAGTAGCAGAAAATATGTATAAGGATGGTGATGAGGTAGGAGTAAGAAGTTACTTAGTGGATAGTCAAGCATGGAACCATATATGTAAAAATATATTTGATGGAAGAAAAAATATAAAAGATTCATCATCATGGGGAAATTATTATGGTAATACAGCACCAAACTATGGAAAAATAAATGGGTTATATGCAAAACATACAATAATTGATAATAAATGGACAATAGCTACAACATATACCAAAGGACAAGTAGAACAAAATACTGGCACAAATTATATAGAACTTGCAACAGGTTCAAGTGATGATTTTAAGTTGTATAATATATATGATATGGCAGGAAATATGTGGGAATGGACAACAGGACACAACATTCATGACAACCAGATGTTCGTTGTTCTGCGTGGTGGTGGCTTCGAAATTAATGGTGCCACTTTCCCTGTTGTGCGTGCTCACGGTTCCGATATAATCACGCGTTACTTTATTTACGTCAGCTTTCGTGTCGTGCTTTATGTAAAATAATTTATTAAAACTATTTAAAAAATGTAAATTGTTAAAATGAAAATAAGATATAAATTTAATATATCTTATTTTTCATTTTTTGTTTTTAAACAATTTGAAAATAAAATTAAAGCCCTTTTCTTACAAATTTGACAAAATAATGAATAAAACTTGAAAAAATAAACAATAATAAGGTTATGAAAAATTGAAAATACAAATTTGTTTATATTTTCAAGTATAAGATTTAAAAGGAGGGGGAAAATTGAAAGCAACAGGAGTAGTTAGAAGAATAGATGATTTAGGTAGAGTTGTTATTCCAAAAGAAATTAGAAAAACATTAAGAATAAAAGAAGGTGACCCTTTAGAGATATTTACAGATAAAGAAGGAGAAGTAATTCTTAAAAAATATTCGCCAATAGGAGAATTATCAGAATTTGCAACAGAATATGCAGAAACACTTGCAAAAACAACAGGACATATTGCTTGTATTACAGATAAAGATACAGTTATTGCCGTATCAGGTGGATCTAAAAAAGAATATTTAGAACAAAGCATTAGTGAAGAATTAGAAAGGATATTAGAAGATAAAGAAAACTATACAAGCAAGGAAAATAATGATTTAGCTGTACCAATTACTAAAAATGATAATAAAGAAAAAAGATTTAATTCACAAGTTGTATATCCTATTATATCAGACGGAGATGTAATAGGTAGTGTTATACTTTTATCAAAAGATGCAGGCACAAAGATGACAGAAGTAGAACAAAAAGTTGTACAATCAGCAGCAAGCTTTTTAGGAAAACAGATGGAAATATAGTAATATAAATGTAACATAAATGTAATGAAAATGTAATAATACCAAAAACGCAGAAATACCAACACTTACAAGGATAATTTTGATTTAAAAAGTAGAACACGAAAGTAAAACCACTTGCTAAAACAAACTAATTGTAGTATAAGTATATTGATAGTAAGTATTTTGAAACACAAAGGAGGAAATAAGAGATGGAAAGTAAATCAGGATTACCTTCAGAAGTAAATATTTGGTCTAAAATAAGGGGTGTTTTATTTAAAGAAATAAAAATTACAGATACTAAACTAGAATTAACACCAAGGCAAGAAAAGATATTTAAAAATGTACATGATTTTTGGAATCAGGAAATTACAGGTCAAAAAGTACATGACTTTTTATTCTATGATATTACAGCTACAAAGGTAAAGAATTTCTTATTAAAGGATATAGAAATTATAGATAATATTGAATTATAATATACTATTAATGAAAACCATGTTTTGTAACATGGTTTTTTTTGTATGATAATATATTTTTTATAAATAATTGTAACACAAAAAATATATATACATAAATTATATTAAAATAGAATTTAAAGGAGATAATTTATGAATATATTATTATTGGCTTTTGCATTACCAGTAGCAACGATTCTTTTGGCAATAGTGTTACAAAAAATATTAAGAAATCCTTTACTTGTGGCAGCTACTTTTTTCGCAGTTTTGCTTATAGTTACATATGCAGCATTTGATTCGTCTTTTTTAGTGTTTGCTATTTTATACACAATACTTGCTTATGTTACAGCAGTACTTACAAGATTAATTTGTAATTTAATTGAAAGATGTGATTTAAGAAGATGTAGATGTAGAATGTGTGATAGTAATAATGAAAATAATAATAATGGAATTGTTACTACAAATGAAAATGGAACTACTACACTTATTTCTAATAATACAAATGGTGGAAATGACCCAGTTATTGTTTTGACAAATGCAAATAATGTCGCAAATGCTAGAAGAGTAAGAAGAAATAATTGCGGATGCAATAGAATGTAGTTACCAAGAAGACAAATATTACAATTATATTACAATAATATTAAGTTTTAATTACAAAGACTTAATATTGTTGTTTTTTTGTATTATTTGTTGTACAATTAAGATAATTAATGATATTTTGTCAAATTTAAGGAGGAATACATATATGGCAATTAATCCAATGCAAAGAAAAGCAAATAATTCATTTCTTTTGGGAATAGTAATTACACTTTTAATAACAGGAGTTATAATTGCAGTTTTATTGATGCAATTATCTAAATTAAATACAGAAAAAAAGGAACAAGAGGCAAAGAAAATGTACGCTTATGTACTTGCAACAGATGTAAAATCAGGACAAATTATTACAGAAGATAATTTGATGCAAGTAGAAGTTAACAAAAATGCAGTACCAACAAATGCAATCGCATCATCAGCTGATGTAGCAAACTATTCTATGTGCGATTCACAAGGAAGGACTATTTTACCTCAAGAAGATGGCAGTTTCGTTTTAATAATATCTGATACTGAAAAACCAACATTAATATTAGATGACGAAACAGGAAACTATTATTATCAAAATCAATCAGGAGCAAAAATTTTTGTAACTCTTGATACTCAAACTATTATAGCTAAAGTTGATTTACAAGCAAATACACTTCTAACATCTTCACTTGTTACAAGAGGTGGTCTATTAAGCTCTGATGTAAGAAAACAAGAATATAATGTTATTACATTACAATCACAATTACAAACAGGAGAATATATAGATGTTAGATTGAGACTTCCAAATGGACAAGACTATATTGTAGTATCTCACAAACAAGTAACTATCCCTGAAATAAATGGCGTTTCTTCTGAAAATTGCATATGGTTAGAATTAGGTGAAGTAGATATTTTAAATATGAGTTGTGCAATTATAGAGGCATATAAAATGAATGGAGCTAAACTATATGCAACAAAATATGTAGAGGCAGGACTTCAAGAGGCAGCAGAAACAACATACTTACCATCTGACGAAGTAATTGCCCTTATGTCAAAAGATCCAAACTGTTTAGACGAAGCAAAAAATGCATTGTTTATTAGAAATAATGATACATCAGAAAAAGAGGTTATTAGAAATCCAATTAACAGAGAAACAAACAATGACGATGCAGACGATAATGTACAACAAGGTGTAACATCTGAAATTCAAGGAATACAAGAGGAAAGAGAAAAATACCTAGAATCTCTAGGTTTATAAAAATACGGAGGAACAAATGAAAAATATAGGATTTATAGGTGGTTATGATAAGACAGATTTAATCATATATATAGCCAAAGTACTTGTGAGTCTCGGAAATAAAGTACTTGTCATTGATTCTACAGTAAATCAAAAAGCAAAGTATGTAGTTCCAGTTATTAAGCCAACAACATCATATGTAACAGACTTTGAGGGAATTGATGTCGCAGTAGGCTTTGATAGCATGGAAGAAATAAAAAGCTATTTAGGTACACCACAAAATAATGAATTAGACTATGACATTGCTTTAATAGATATAGATAAAACAGAATCAGTACAATCTTACAAAATCCTTGAAGCAGAGAGAAACTATTTTGTCACTGCTTTTGATACATATTCACTAAAAAGAGGGTTAGAAATTTTAAGCGGTTTAACACAAATCTTAAAATTAACAAGAGTATTCTTTTCTAGCGAGGCATCTCAAGAAGAAGAAGATTACTTAAATTATTTATCATTAGGATACAAAATAGAATGGGAAGAAGAAAAAATATATTTTCCAATTAATATAGAAGACCAAAATACTATTGCAGAAAATGAACGAGTATCTAAAATAAAATTTAAGAAATTAAGTAACCAATATAAAGAGGCAATGATATTTATGGTGGAAGAAATATTAGGAGGAGAACAATATTCTGAAATAAAAAAAGTTTTTAAACAATTAGAAAAAGGAGTATAGTATGGCAATTATAACCTTTAAAAGTATGGGAACTAAAGAAACTGGACAAAGTTTATCAGTTGCTGCTGTTGCTACACAAATGGCAATAGACCACAATTATAAAATTTTGGTTGTTTCAACAAGTTTCAATGATAAAACTTTAGAAGAATGTTTTTGGGAAGAAGAAAAAACAAATGTTGCTTTAGTAAAACCTGCATCTGTAGGAATAGAGTCTGGAGTTGAAGGCTTAATAAGAGTACTAACTTCTAATAAGACTAATCCAGAAATCGTAAAAAACTACTCAAAAATAATTTTAAGAGATAGATTAGATGTACTTCCATCTCCTACATCAACTGAATATAAAGATTATGCAAGTGTTTCTGAAAAATATGCAGAAGTGTTACAAACGGCTGACCGTTACTATGATATTGTTTTTGTTGATTTAAGCAGAAATATGCCAACACAATTTGCTGAAGACATTATTCAAATTTCAGATGTAGTAATTGTTAACTTAGGTCAAAAAATGAGAGACATTGATAAATTTTTAGAGTTAAGAGAAAATAACGAGTTTTACAGAAGAAAACATATAATGTTGCTAATTGGCAAATATGATGCTTATTCTAAATATAATTCAAAAAACATTACAAGATATTTAAGAGAAAGAAAACAAATAGGAGTTGTTCCATATAATACTTTATATTTTGAGGCAAGTGCAGAAGGAAAAATTATAGATTTCTATTTAAAATTAAAAAATATTATTGACGAATCGGACAGAAATAAATTATTTATGAAAGAAACGACAAATGTATGTAGTAATATTATTTATAAACTACAAGAATTGCAAATGAAATTATAATCCTTGTATTAGAAAGGAGACAAAAGATGTTAAACATACTATTGACTGCAATTATTATTATAGTTGCTTTCGCTCTACTATTAAACTTTATCAAAAAAAGAAGAACAGAAGAAACTGAAACTGTTTTAGAAGTAGATGATAAAACATATACATTGGAAAAAATGCAAGCTTTTATCAAAAAAAGACTAGATGAAATTACAAAAATCAACTTATATGATATAGGTCTTTCAGAAGAAGAATTAAAAAGAAGAAAAAATAAAAAATACGAATTAAAGAAAGCCTTAAAAGGTTGTACATATGGAGATGTAAATGATAAAAAGTATGTAAAAGAGCTAATTTATGATTTACTATATAGAGAATATGGTGTTAATGAGACAAATGTTTCAAAGGCAATTCCATTTGATATTCCATCACTTCTTACAGCACAAGATAAGTTTGACATTATAATATATATGTACAAAATGGAGTTTGGCTATGAGGCTTTATCTGAAATAATAAAAAAATATTCATTAGACGAATTGAAATATGTAGAGGGTGACGCTAAACCTTCATATGTAATTACTCCACAAGAAATAGATATGATTTATGAAAAAGAAAACTTTATGCTAACTTTGGAAGATAAAATAAATGTGGTTGTACAAAGAATTTATCAACATTACAAAGGATATAGTAGTATTGACGAAATAAGAGATATGAATATAGATGGTATTTCTGGTGGTGTATCTGGACTTCCAGAGAGTTTCTTAAGCCAAGTTGCACAAACAGATGGAGATTATTTATCTCAAATTGCTGAACACAAAGTTCCTCGTGCTTGTGATAGTATTTGGATTATGTTCCATGGTAAATCTATTCGTTTGGCGTTTTTATCATTTGGAACAGAGGCAGAACTAAAAAGAGTATGTCAAAACATATATAAATATAATAACCCAGGTCAATTATCTGATACAAATGGTTATAAAATTAATGAAATGAAAGATGGATCTCGTGTCGTTGTTGTAAGACCAAGTATGTCTGAAACATGGGCTTTCTTCGTAAGAAAGTTTGATGTTCAACGCGCTACACTAGAACAAATTATTCGTTTCCCAGGAAAAGAAGATGCTATTGATTTATTAAAATATTTAGTAAAAGGTGCAAGAATAATATCATTAACTGGTGAGCAAGGTTGCCGGAAAAACAACAATGCTTATGGCAATGATTGAAAATATATATGAAACTATGAACCTTCGTATTACAGAAACTGCATTCGAGCTTCACTTAAGAAAAATTTATCCAACAAGAAACATATTATCAATGCGTGAAACAGAAACAGTATCTGGTCAAGACTGCTTGGATGTTCAAAAGAAAACTGATGGTTCTGTTAATATAATCGGTGAGGTTGCAACAGATCCCGTAGCATCTTGGATGATTCAATCTGCACAAGTTGCATCTAAATTTACATTATTCACTCACCACGCTAAAACTTTTCCAGATTTAGTAACAGCACTTCGTAACTCTATGTTAAGAGCAGGTGTGTTTAAAGACGAAAAGACAGCAGAAGAGCAAGTTGTACAAGTTTTAAATTTTGATATTCACTTAGTAAAAGACTTTAGAGGAAGAAGATATATTGAAAGAGTAACAGAATGTATACCTGTAGAGGAAAAAAATGAGTATACATATGACCATAGAAAAGAGAAAACACTAGAGGGAAAATTGGACAAGTTTATGGATAATGCAACAGTTTTCTTTACAAAATCTACAAATAAAGAATTATATAAATATGTTAATATTTTGGAATATCATGATGGTACATATGTACTTACAAACCCTATTTCTGAAAGAAATATTAGAGAAATGAGAAACAATATGGACGATAGTGATGTAGAATTATTTGATAGTTTCTTAGAAAAAGTATGGGGAATTAAAAGAAAACCAGATACAGAAGAAAATGTAACAACTAAAAAAAGAGGAAGAAAACCAAAAAAAGTAACAACATAAAAAACTAAAGTAGAAGACAGAGGAGGTGTTAAACTACAAAATGTCAAATCAATTTTTTTTATACTTTGCAGTAGGTGCAGCAGTCATATTTGGAGTTATTGTAATTGCATATATGGCTTTAAGAAAAAAAATGAGTTCTTCTACGATTAAGGAAATTCAACAATTAAGAGAAGGTACAGAAGAAAAGAAGTTTTCAAGTGAAGTATTATATCAAAAATTATATGTAATTTATTTAAAAATACCATTTCTAAAAAGATATTTATTAAAAATAAGGCGTAGGCTAGAAATAATTAATATAGATGATGAGTATTTAACAAGAAAACAAGCATCTAAAATATTGACTAATACTTTATTAATAATTATTCCAATTACATTAGTAATCATTATTTTAACAAGAAATAATTATTTAATATTATGTTTCTTATTAATATTTGAGGTATTTATGGTAGATACCTTCATAGGCGGAATGGTAGACAAAATTGACAACAAGCTATTGAAAGAACAAATAAATTTCTTTTCAGAAATTAGACATGCTTACCATGAGTTTAACATGGTAGAAGAGGCGATATATCAGGTTGCACAAGATGATGAGGCACCAGAAATGTCAAGGCAGGCAGAAAAAATATATGAAGTGTTAATATCAGATGATCCAGAATCAGAGCTTGAAAAATATTATGATGTGGCACCAAATAGTTATTTAAAAGAGTTTGCCGGAGTTTCTTATTTAACAAAAGAATTTGGAGATAGAACTGTAAATGGTTCGTCACTATATTTAAAAAATTTGAACAATATTACGCAGGAAATGCAACTAGAAATTTTAAAAAGAGATAAATTAGATTATGTATTTCAAAGTTTATCAATTATTTCAATTTTACCAATTCTAGCGTTAGAGCCAATTAAGAATTGGGCAGTTTCACAATTTGGATTTACAGAGGCTTTTTATAACGGAAGAAATGGTATGATTGTACAGATATTAGTTTTGTTATTAACTTTTGTATGTTATCTTTTAATTAGAAAACTAAAAGATAATGGTTCTACAAATGTAAATACAAAAAATACAGAAAATCCTTGGCAAGCAAGAATTTACAAAGTAGGATTTATTAAAAAAATTGTAGATTTATTCATTCCAAAACAAGGAACAAAGGAATATAGAAAATTAAAAAATGAATTAAAAGATGCAGCTTCAAAAGATAAAATGGAATGGGTATATATAAACAGAATTGCACTTTGTATTTCTGTATTTATAGTATCTATTGTAGTTATAGCACAGTTACATAGAATTACAATAAATAATGTCTTTACAGATCCAACTACTGATTATAACATAATTGGACAAATGAATGATAGAACAAGGCAGACAGCAATGCAATTAACAGAATCAGATAATAAATATATTAATTATTATAGAGGAAATAACTCAGTAACACTAGACGAATTGAAAAAAGTAATGACAAGAGGAATAATAAATAAAGATTATATAGAAAGTACTGATAAAGAGTTAGATGCAGCTGCAGAAAGAATTTTGGGAAAAATAAAAACTGTAAATAGTGAAAATATGCAATGGTTTGAAATTCTGATTGCAATGGTACTAGCGGTTATTGCATATAATGCTCCTGTTTGGATGCTAAAATTCCAATCAAAAATGAGACAGATGGAAATGGAAGATGAGGTAATGCAATTCCAAACAATAATCTTAATGCTTATGAAAATAGAAAGGGTAAATGTTGAAATTATACTAGAGTGGCTAGAAAGATATTCAAATATTTTCAAAGAGCCAATTAGTAGATGTGTAAACAATTATGAAAGTGGACCATGGGAGGCTTTAGAGCAATTAAAAGAAGAAGTATCATATCAACAATTTATACAAATTATTGAAAGTTTACAAGCAGCAGTTGAGAAAATTCCAATTGCAGACGCTTTTGACGAATTAGATACAGAAAGAGATTATTATCAGGCTCGTAGGAAAGAATCAAACGAAAGATTAATTAGCAAAAAAGGAATGATTGGTAAAGGAATTGGTTTTGCTCCAATGGTAATACTTTTTGTAGGATATTTGATTGTTCCATTAGTATTTATTGGCTTAACAAGTATGAATTCATCATTTAATTCAATAAGTACATTGTAGAATAAAAAGAAAGGAAAAAGGTTATGGAAAATGCATCAAAAGCATTAGTTATGGCAGG
The DNA here is from genome assembly GCA_947591045.1 of uncultured Clostridia bacterium. Taxonomy (GTDB): domain Bacteria; phylum Bacillota; class Clostridia; order TANB77; family CAG-508; genus CALXVA01. Next base: position 16,180 of record CANQCV010000001.1, on the reverse strand, counting down.
CTCTATATTAATAGCTGTTATGCTTATTAGTTCTTTAGTATATATGTATAATAAGTTGTCAGAAAATCAAGCAGCAGTAGAACAAGCAGATGCATTGAGCAAATATAGCCAATATGGAACCCAATTTGAACAATATAATACTACGATTTATGGCAGTGAATTATTATCTTTAGCTAATTTAAAGTTAAATTATAATTATACACAAAGTACTTTATCAGGATATGTTCCAATTGATATAGAAATTAATATTGCTAAGGAAAGAAAAGAAAATGGTAAATTATACTTTTCACCTAAAGAATATTCTATAGATACAGTAAGACGAACAATTGATGGAATAGAAGACGATATCGCAAATTATGAAGATAGTACAAAGGGATATGAAAACAAAAAAGAAAAAGGAAAAGGAAAGCAAAGTGTCCAATATTATGCACAATTAAATAATAGGCAAATAGCTTCTTTATTTGAGATAGATTTTACGAGTGATGAAGCAGATTATGAAGTTGGAGACAAATTATTAGAAAACAGGAAGACTAAAGAGCTAATGAATAAAATACAAGAATATACAAATATTAGAACTATGTATACAGCTTTTAAAAATACAAGATTTGAATGTACTGACATAAAATATGATGACATGCAAAGAGTGGTATACATGCATTTTAGAGAGTTGTCTGATTAAATAGGAGGGCTAATATGGAAAATGCATCAAAAGCATTAATTATGGCGGGTGAAATTTTACTTGGCGTTATGATTATCTCCATAGGAGTATATCTTTTTAACACAATAGCAGATTATAGTGCTAGTACAACAGCTCAAATTACTGAAGCACAAATAGCAAAATTTAATGCACAATTTTTAGAATATTATGAAAAGGAAGATTGTACTATTCATGATATTGTAAGTATAGCAAATTTAGCAAATCAAAATAATTTAAATTATGGATTTGATGGAGTACAAAATTATAACGAAGAATCATCTTATTATATACAGGTTGATATTAAAAAGGAAAACGAACATCTAGAGGTATATTCAAAAGATAATTTGATAAAACTAATAAAAGATAACTCAATTATCATTGATAATAGTACAGCAGGAATTACATTGACGCAAACTAAGTATTATAAATGTACACAATGTAAAGTTAGTCCTAAGACTAAAAGAGTATGTTATGTGGAATTTGAACCAAAATAAACCTAAAAGGAAAAATGTAGAAAATTGATAAAAATACTTGCATAAAGTATTATAAAATATTATAATGAAAGTGGTACTTATGAGTAAAAGATTTTTTGTAATATTAATAATATTAGCTGTAGTTACTATTATATCAATATGCTTTGTTAATAGTTACAGAAGTAAATTAATAAAAATACAAAAAGAAAATGAGCAATATGAAGAATATTACAATATAGAAATATTAGGAACAGAGCTAATTAGTATTATTAACAAAACAGTAGATATTAATGAAAAAAATGATATACAAAAAAATGAACAAGGACATTATATAGATAATGAAAAAAATTCAATAAGTATTTATATAGATTTTGCTTATAAAGAAGATGTTATGACTCTTTCAATGGAAGATATATATTCTTCAGGAACAGAGGCGTTTATTAAAAGATATAGCACAGCAAGTTTTAAATGTACAAACATATCATATCATGAAAAAACCAAATTGGTTAAGAGCTTAACATTTGAAGAAATATAAATTTGTTTTTAAAATTGATAGATAAAATTAATGTCTATTGAATTATAATATAAATCATATAAAAAAGTAATTAAGGAGGAATTTTTTATGGAGAACGCATCAAAAGCATTAATTATAGCAGGAGCAATATTACTTGCAATAGCAATTATAGGAATAGGAATGTATATTTATAGTCAAGCAGCAGATCAAGTAGGAGGAGCAGGAGCAGATTTAACAAAACAACAAATTGATACATTTAACAGTACTTATTTAGCATATCAAGGAACAAAAACAGGACAACAGTTAAGAACATTATTAGGAAATATAAGAACATTTAATGCTCAAACAGAGCTAGATGCAGATAAAATTGGTGTTCACACAGGAGATGCATCTGCAGATACTGCTTCATCAGCAGGCTCTTTAGCTATTACTGACATTAACTCTCAAATAAACGCTATTAGTGTAGGAGCTCGTTATGATATAACTTTTGGATTTGATCCTAATACTGGTAGAGTAATATCAGTTGGATATACTCAACATCAATAATAACATACTAATAGATTAAGAAGGGATTTTTATGGAAAACGCTGTTCAAGCTTTATATATGGCATTTGCAGTCTTTATACTTGTTATAGCCTTATCCCTTAGTATATATATGTTTTCACAGGCTCGAGAAACAGCAGACATAGTACTACAGAGTTCTGACATAACACAGTTTCTAGAATATGAAGAAGTTGGAGCAGGAAGAGATACAAGAGTAGTTAGCTTAGAAACAATTATACCTACTTTATATAAATATTACAAAGAAAGATATACAGTGATTTTTAGAGATTCTTCAGGAAATTTTATGAAACTTTATGAAACAAAAACAAATCCAAATTCATGGAGTCCTGGTTTCACAAATAAATATTATCGGAGGGCTTGATACTAAAGTTTGCTCTTTTGATGTTGATGAAGAAGGAAGAAGAGCAGAACCTTGGATAGGTAGTGCATACTATTGCAAACAAAATTTAGATGCATTTTTAAAAGGTGGTAAATTTAACTTTCCATCAGGTAATGGACAATTTTACGATTATGGAGAGGGGTTTGCAAAAAAATATGCTGGAAAATTGTTTTATGAAAATTTAGGAGAATACGAGTACAAAGTAGAAAATGAAGAAAGTAGTACAAGTGCTTTAAAAAATGAGAAAAAAAGAGTAATTATATATACATTAACAAATTAGGAGGATATAAAAATGGGAGATAGTTTAATTACAATAATAGCAATATTTTTAGCAGCAATTTTAATGTTTGTAGTTCCGCTTATGTCATTATCAGAAAGAACAGACGACATTTCGCAATTAGCTGTACAAACAGCTGTAACAGAGTTTGTAGATAAAGTAAAAACAACAGGCAAACTTACAACTGATGATTATGATAAATTCTTAACTACTATTACTGCTACAGGAAATTCATTTGATGTAGAGTTAGTTGTACACCAACTAGACGAAAACCCATCAGAAAAAGTAACAGAGGCAGAACAAACCAAAATTGGAGAAAACTTATATTATGATAAATATACAACACAGATAGAAGAAGAATTAGCAGACCATGGTAAAATTAGATTAAAAGAAGGAGACATATTTACTGCTACAGTAAAAAATACAAATATGACTATAGCTCAGACATTAAGAAACTTCTTTTATATGATATCTGGAAATGATACATATCAGATTGCTGGTCAACATACTGGAATTGTTGCTGTTAACGGAAGTAATTAAAAATATAGTTTGAGAAGATGAAATAACTCTATCTCTACTAATTAAATAAAAATATATGTAGAGGTGGAAGTTTTTCACCTCTTTTATTAAAAAAGATTTCAACATAAGAAAGGTTAAAGATATGAAACTACAATCTATGGCAATTATATTTGTGCTTATTATTGTACCAATTTCATTTGTCATGGCACAATATTTGCAAACACAAATTGATACAATAAAATTGCAAACTGCATATAATACAACTTTAATTACAGCTACACATGATGCTTTAAAAGCATTTCAGGTAAACTCTGCAAATAACAAATATTCTAGTATTAGTGATTCTAAAATAAGAGATATAGAGGCATCTATTAATACTTTTTATAATTCTTTAGGAACAAAGATGCAAAGTAATGTAAATTCAAAAGATTCACTATATCTTTATGTCCCAGCTATTGTATTTACATTATATGATGGATATTATATTTATAGTTCATATAATAATATTTATAATGTAATAAAACAAGGGGACGAAGAAAGAGTAAGAATACAAGATAGCGATAAAAATTACCAAGATGCTTTAAAACCATATATTTATTATTCATGTCAATACACTAAAAATGGAACAGATAGAATTATTGTAAATTATACACTAGACAATGCAATTACTGTATATGGAGATTTAGGAAAGGCAGATTTAGATGGAGACGGTGTACAAGAGTCTGAATATACTTATTCAGGATATTTAATTAATCCAAATGATGTTAAAAGCATAAATAATACAAATAAAACATTGCAATATAAAGGAGTAACAATTAGACCAGAAACTTTAACAGAACACTTAATAATATTAGAAACAGATACTAATGGAGATATTAAGGAAGTTGAAAATGATTATAATTATATAGTATATAATAATCAAAAAGTGTATTTAGAAAATGCTAGTAATCCATTAAGTAGTAGATATTTTTGGTATAATGATGGAGAAAAAAAATATTTACAAAGTGAGGCAAAAAACTTACAACAGTATATAGACGATAATGGTGTAGGATTTAAAAGCATTAGTGGCTTTGAATATTACAATCAAGCAGTATATTTTAGTAAGTGGGTTAATGATAAATTAACTGGAATAAGACAGTCAAGTATTGTACAAAATGATGGTACAAGAGGTCAATATAAAAGAAATGGAGAGTTATATTTATCAGTAGATACAGGAACAAATGATATATTTGATACAACCAAAGCTAACAATGATCCAATGCTTTCTAGTTCTATTTTTAATTCACATAGAATGGCAGTAATACAAAAATCAATAGAAACAAATTTAACAACAGCGATTGCAAATTACAATAATAGAACTGGCTTAAATTATGAGTTTGTAATGCCTGTTATAAATGCTGAAAATTGGTATAATATTGCAAATAATGTTTCTATCATATCATTTATGCAAGGAATGATAATAGGTCAAAAATACTATAATAATTATAGTGTAGTTACAAATACAAGAAATGAAGAAGTAATTAATGAACAATCTGTGTATATATTAGCAAAAAACGAAGATGGAAATTTAGAATATCATCAACCAGGTTGTGAAAATTTAATTAAAAATCAACAAAATATTGTTGGAACATATACAGATTTAAGCTTTTTAAGGCAATCGGTTAAAGTCAATGAAGTACGAACATTATATTTTTATCCTCAGACTAGAAGAAATGGTGATAAAAACTTTTTTACTACGGGATGCTATAATTGTATTGTAAATGCTTCTGGAGGATATAATATAGACGATATTGTATCTGGAACTATAAGAGATAATAAAACAGGTGGAGTAATTTATAATACTTCGCAACTAACAAAATTAAGAGAGGCATATTTAACTGGAATTGCAAGAGAAAGATTTGATTTGTATAAGAGTAATTTTAATTAAAATTAATTTTTAGATAAAAAATTGTTTAAAAATAGTTTTCGTGGTTATCCTAAATAATAAAGGTGAGGAATAACCATGAAAATTTATCATAAAATTATAATTGTTTTATTATTAATATTTGTATATATATATACATGTAATATTACAACATTACCTAATAATGTAATACTTATGCAAGGCGAAATTTTAGATATTAATACAGCATATGGAATTACAGTAGAAAAATTTCGGAAAAGATAGTTCTACTTTGCAGGCATCTAACAATTTGAATAAGAGTAAAGTAGATTCTATAGGTTCTTTGCAAGTTAGCTTAAATTTATTTGGTACTATTCCAGTAAAGAATATGACAGTAAATGTAATACCAAATACAACTGTTATACCAGTAGGAAAAGCAATTGGAATGAAACTCTATACAGACGGAATTTTAGTAGTAGGCATGACTGAAATAGAGGGAAAAAAACCTTTTGAAAATAGTGGTATAATGGAGGGAGATAGAATTATACAAATAAATAATAAAAAAGTAGATTCAGCAGATGAGCTTATTGAAGTTGTAAAGCAAAGCAAAGGCAATGATTTAGAAATTACCTATAAAAGAGACGAAGAAACTATGGAAACAAGCATTAAGCCTATAAAAACACGGAAACAATGAATATAAAATAGGGTTATGGGTAAGAGATGCAGCAGCTGGAGTTGGTACCATGACATTTTATGAACCAAGTTCAAAAATGTTTGCAGCATTGGGACACGGTATAACAGATATAGATACAGGAGATATTATTTCTATTGCAAGCGGAGAACTTGTAACAACACGAATTATATCTATTGTAAAAGGCAAAAATGGGGCTCCACGGAGAGATAAGAGGAACTATTGAAAATGGAGAAGATTTAGGAACTATAGCTAAAAACACAGGATACGGAGTTTTTGGCAAAATTTTAAATCAATCTAAGATAAACATAGATTATTCAAATGAGCTACCAGTGGCACTAAGGAGTGAGATAAAAACAGGAAAAGCCGAGATTTTGTGTCAATTAGATGATGGCAAAATTAATAAATATGAAATAGAAATACAAAAACTTTTCTTAAACAACAATGCAAATAACAAAAGCATGTTAATAAAAGTAACAGACAAAAGACTAATAGATAAAACAGGTGGAATTATACAAGGAATGAGTGGTGCTCCTATTATTCAAAATGGAAAATTTATTGGAGCAGTTACACATGTGCTTATAAATGATCCGACAGCAGGGTATGGAGTATTTGGTGATATTATGATAAAACAATTAAAAGAGGTTAGTTAGAGATATGAAAAAAAATGATAAGAAAAATAATAAAGGGAATGCCTTTATTAAATTAGTACTGATAATATTTATTATAATTTTAGTAGTGATTTTAGGGTATGAAATTATTTATGAAGATATTTTGAATGAAAATAAATTAGAAATACAAAGTAGTTCGGTAAGTAACAATATATTTCAATTATCTGGAGAAACAGAAAATTACTCTAATCACTACTATTATGACCAATTAGACGAAGTTGGAAAAATATTTTATCAGGGCCTAGAGCAAAACAGAGAAAATTTGAAGTCAGGAACTTATGAAATAGATTTTGGCACAGAGTTTAGTAATATGTTAAATGAGCCAGATGGAGATGGAAAATTAAAAATCGCTTTTCAGTCAGCATGGAATGCTTTTACATATGACTATGTTGACATTTTTTACATAGATATTACTAAATTAGTGCTTACGACAAAAACAGTATCTATTTTGGGATTTGCAACACATAAAGTTAACTTATCAAATAGATATAATGAAAATTATTTTGAATCAAATATATTATCAGAAGAAGATGTAAGACAAAAATGTACATATATAGAAAATGCTAGAAAGAGAATAATCTCTAATATAAAAGGATATTCTGATTATGAGAAAGTAAAATACATACATGATTGGATGGTAGACAATTTTGAATATGATTATGTATCTCAAAACGAGGATATTTATAATGTTTATGGAGCGTTAGCAAATAAAAAAGTTGTGTGTGAAGGATATGCTAGAGCATACAAGTATCTTTTAGATGGATTAGGAATTGAGAATGTATTAATATCTGGAAAAGCAACAAATTCGTCAGGAAGTACAGAAAATCACGCATGGAACTATGTTAAATTAAACGGAAAATGGTATGCGGTAGATGTTACATGGGATGATCCTATAATAAAAGGTGGAGGAAAATTGACAAAAGAGTTAAAATATAAAAATTTCTTAAAAGGCTCAAATAGCTTTTTTAGTAATCATAAAGAAATAGGGGAATTATCTCAAAATAGTATAGTATTCAAATTTCCAACATTGGAAAGATCAGATTACAATTAAATAGGAGAAAAAAATGTCAAAATTTTTTGTAGCAAGTAAGCAAATACATGATGAAGAAATATATATTAAAGATGATGATGTAAATCATATTGCAAATGTATTAAGACTAAAAAAAGACGATAAAATATTAGTATGTGATAAAGATGTTGGAGTTACATATCAAACAGAAATTACGCAGATATCAAAAAATATGGTAGTTTGCAAAATATTAAACAAGATACAAGAAAATACAGAAAGTAAGATTAAAGTTAGCATTTTTCAAGGTTTACCTAAAGCGGATAAAATGGAATATATTATACAAAAAACAACAGAAATTGGAGTAAAATCAATTATTCCTGTTGAAATGAAAAGATGTGTCGTAAAACTAGACGAAAAAGATGGTAAAAAGAAAATACAAAGATGGCAAAAAATAGCGGAAGTAGCAGCAAAACAATCAGGTAGAGATATAATACCAGACATACAAGATATAATAAATATAGATGAGCTAACAAATATGATTAATCAATTTGATTTAGTTATAGTAGCTTATGAAGAAGAAAAAAATGTGACTTTAAAACAAATATTAAAAAACATACCATCTTCTTCTAAAAACCTAGAAATAGGAATTGTTATAGGTCCAGAGGGAGGTATAGAAAATCAGGAGATAGAAAAATTAAAGTCTAAAGGTGCAAAAATAATTACTTTGGGCAGTAGGATACTTAGAACAGAAACTGCCCCTATTGTGATGTTAAGCAATATAATGTATGAATTAGAAACATAATTTAAAACTTTTTTATAAAAAATAGTTGATATTTTTGCTAATTTAAGATAAAATCAATAAGAATATAAATTTTATTTTTATGATGGGAGAAGTTATGATAACACTGGAAGATGTTAAAAATAATCCGGAAATAAAAGCTTTAATTGAAAGCTCACAAAAGCAATTAAATGCATTAGGATATACAGAACATTCTGTAAGACATATTACTATTGTTTCAAACAGAGCAGGAGAAGTTTTAAGAACATTAGGGTACCCAGAAGAAAGAATAGAACTTGCTAAAATAGCGGGGTATATGCATGATATAGGAAATTGTGTTAATAGAGTAGACCATGCACATACAGGGGCAATACTTGCTTATGAAATTTTAAAAGATTTAGGTATGGACGCTGAAAAGAGAACTGAAATTATGATGGCAATAGGAAATCATGATGAACAAACAGGTACAGCAGTTAGTGATATATCAGCTGCTTTAATTTTAGCGGACAAGTCTGATGTTCATAGAGATAGAGTAGTAAATCAAAATTTATCTACATTTGATAAACACGATAAAGTAAATTATGCAGTAACAAATGCAGAGTTTAAGTTAGATAAAGAAGAAAGAAAAGTGACATTAGATTTAACAATAGATACGAAAATATCACCAGTTTTGGACTATTTTGAAATATTTATGGAAAGAACAATGATGAGTAAATATGCAGCAAAATATTTAGGCATATGGTTTGAGCTAGTTATTAATGGAACAAAATTATTGTAATTGGAGGAAATATAAGTGAAAACAAATAAAGGGTTAAAAATAACATTAATTATATTATTAATTATATTAATTTCTATAATATCTTTTGTAGGTATATATATACAAAATAAAAAATCAATGATAAATGTTGTTAAGGACTATGCTTTAGGTATGGACTTAAGAGGTGGTAGAGTTATTAGCATAAATGTTGATAAAGGTACTAAAACCATATATTATGATAAAGACGGAAATGTTGTAGATACAGAGCAAAAAGATGGCAAAAAGGAAGAAGTTTTGATTAATGACGAAAGTAGCCTAACAACAGAAAATTATATTAAAACTAAGGAAATTATCGAAAAAAGATTAAATAGTATTGGAATAATGGAATATGATATAAGACTAGACGAACAAACAGGAAAAATAGTTGTTCAAATTCCAGAAAACGACAGTACAGATTCAGTTGTACAATATATATACACAACTGCAAGCTTTACTTTAGAGGGAGAAAATGGTGAAGTCCTTTTAGATAACTCAAATATAGATAGAGTTAGAGTAGGATATAGCACATTAGAAACAGGAACAGCAGTATACTTAAATATAGAATTTAACAAAGATTGTATAGACAAGCTAAAAGAAATTACTAACACATATATAGCTACTACAGATGAAGAAGGAAACCAAACAGGAAAACAAGTTACATTAAAAATAGATGACACTACATTAATGACTACAAGTTTTAATAAAGAAATTACAGATGGAGTTTTAAGTATAACATTTGGAGGAGCAACAACTAATGTAGAAACCTTAAATTCTAATATTAGACAAGCTTCAAATGTAGCAGTTTTATTAAATAATGGAAGATTTCCAGTAAATTATGAAATGGACAAAAACAGATATATCTTATCTGATTTTACATCAGAAGATTTTGGCATAGTAGAAATTATAGTTGTAGCTTTACTTTTAGTATGTGCAATTGTTTTAGCATTTGTTTATAAGAAAAATGGAATTCTTGTAGGAATTGCAAATATTGGATATGTAGCATTACTATTAATTTTAGTTAGATACACAAACCTATTTGTTACAACAGATGGAATAATTGGAGTATTTGTTACTATTGTATTAAATTATTGTACCAGCATTTATTTATTAAATAAAATGCAAAAAGCAACAATAACATATAAAGATGTAATATTAAAAATGTTAATGGTTTTAATTCCAGCACTTATTATAGGAATTACATTATGCTTTGCAAATTGGATGCCAATATATAGCTTTGGAGGAACTATTTTCTGGGGCGTATTACTAACATTTATTTATCACATAGTTATAACAAGAAATTTACTAACAGATAGTACAAAAAATAAATAATTTGAAAGAGGGACAAAAAATGAAAAAAGTAGTATATGCAATTATAGCTTGTATTATTCTTATAGGAATAATCTTGATTGCAACAATAGGATTAAAAGTAGATATTACCTATAGCAAAAATGTACAAATAGATATTTATGTTGGAAAAGAAATAAATAATAAAGACATAAAAGCTATTGTGAATGAAGTATTTCCAAACGAAAGAGTACTTATTCGTAAAGTAGAACTATTTGATGATATGGTATCTGTTACAATGAAAGATAAATCAGACGAGGAATTAAAAGACAAAATAGAACAATTAAATGCTAAAATAAATGAAAAATATGGAACAGAAAATACTGTAGACGAAGATATTGCAGTTATACACAATCCTAAACATAAGTTAATAGATATTGTAAAACCATATATTTTGCCAGTTGCTATTAGTATGGTAATAATATTAATATATGTAGTGGTAAGATACAGAAAATTAGGAGTTTGGAAGAGTATAGGAAGTTATGTTTTACATTCATTATTAGTAGAAGGACTATATGTAAGCATAATTGCAATTACAAGAATTCCTGTTAATAGGTTATTTGTTCCAATAGCATTGGCATTGTATGTAGGAACTGTAACTACTTTAACTTTTAAAAATGAAGATAAATTATTAAAAATGATTCAAAGTGAAAATAAAAAAAATAAATAAAACATAAATCAACAAAAAATGACAGTACTAATATTATATATTAGTACTGTTTTTTTTTTAGGAGTGAAAATTATGTTTAGAAAATTGAAAAAAATATTATATAGAAGCATGGAAAGTGAAGAAATATCATATGAAAAATTACAAGAAATTTTAAAAAAAGATTCAAATGTAGTACTTTTAGATGTTAGAAGTAAACAAGAATTTGAAGAAGGACATTTAACACGGTGCAATAAATATCCCTTTATATGAATTAGAAAAAGACTTTGAGAAAATACAAGATAAAACAGTTACAATAATTATATATTGTGCAACAGGATATAGAAGTAAGCAAGCAAAAGAAAAACTAAAATCTAAAGGGTATGAAAAAGTATATAATTTGAAAAATGGTTTAGATGGAATATAGTTTTGTATTCCATCTATCACATTTACAAAAAAATGGAATAAAATATGTATATCTAACACTGGTTTAGCAGATAATATTACATATATGAAAGGGGAGTTTTAACACATGAAGTCCTATTGCATCAAAACGAATAATGACAAATTGATTAATTATTTGCTAAACAAAATAGAAAAAATAAATTTTGAATATATATATTATTGTAGCAAAGAATTTAAAATATACAAAAATGTGATTATTCATTATATTGGAAACAATATAGATGAATTTATTTGTTTTGTGTCAGAATTATTAACTGATGCTATTATTGACTTTTATGAGGAAAAAATAATAGCTAGAATTATATCTAGCAATTATTTTTATTTTGATGACTATGAAAAGAAAAAAATTTTAGAAAATTGTAAAGAACTATGCAAAGCAGAAAATGACGAAAAGAAAGAAAAATTATATATAGAAATAGAACAGTATATAAAAGAAAATAAAGCAATAGTATTAGAGGGAATAATCAATTTTAGAATTAAGGAATATGTAAAAATTTTGGATAATATTGCCGACATGGCAGTAAATCAATATATTATAGAAAAAGAATACACAGAGTTTATAAATTTACTTAAAATTTATGTTGCAACTACAGAGCCGGGAATAGATATTTTGCATTTAATTTATACAAATGGAGAATCTATTTTATTAGATGAAGAAAAAAATATTGTGCCACTATCTGATAATGTATTTAATGCTAAATACTTGTCTGATATAAGTTTTTCTTCAAATGATTTTGCTTTAAATACATTATTAAGTATGCTACCAAAAAAACTAGAAATACACATGATAGATGAAGAAGACGAATTTATAAATACATTAAAATTGATTTTTGAGGATCGTATATATATTTGTAAAGATTGCAACATCTGCAAAACATATAAAATGCTCCAAAATGTAAAATAAATAAATATAAAATATAGAAATTTAATATGGCATATGATATAATCGAAAAAAATGTAAATATGGAAAGGAAATGAAAAAATAATGAGGAAAACAAAGATTATTTGTACATTAGGACCAGCAGTAGATGATGAAAAAAAATTAGAAGAATTAATTAAAGCAGGAATGAATGTTGCGAGACTTAATTTTTCACATGGAGATTATGAGGAACAAGCAAATAGAATAGAATTATTTAAAAAAGCAAGACAAAATATAGGAGCACCTGTTGCAATGTTGTTAGATACAAAAGGTCCTGAAATAAGGATAGGAAAATTTGAAACAGGAGAGGCCATTCTAAATGCAGGTGATACATTTACTCTTTTAAATGAAGATGTGTTAGGTGATAATACAAAAGTTTCTGTTACATATAAAAATTTGGCAAATGAAGTATCTGTAGGGACAAGAATTTTAATTAATGATGGAATAATAGAAATTGTTGTAAAAGAAATATCAGGAAAAGATGTAGTTTGCGAAGTTATAAATGGTGGAAAACTAACAGATAGAAAAAGCATAAATATACCAAATTCTAAAATAAATTTACCAAGTATTACAGAAAAGGATATTTCGGATATAAAGTTTGGAATAGAAAAAGGTTTTGACTATATTGCAGCATCATTTATAAGAAAAGCAGAAGATGTTATAAATATAAAAAAGGTATTAGATGATAATGATGGAAGCCATATAAAGATAATTTCTAAAATTGAAAATAGAGAAGGAGTAGACAATTTTGATGAGATATTAGAAGTATCAGACGGAATTATGGTGGCAAGAGGAGATTTAGGTGTTGAAATTCCAATGGAAGAAGTGCCTATTCATCAAAAAGAATTTATAAAAAAATGCTGTAAAGCAGGAAAACCAGTTATCACAGCAACACAAATGTTAGAAACTATGGTAACTAATCCAAGACCTACAAGGGCAGAGGTAAGTGATGTCGCAAATGCTATATATGACCAAACAAGTGCTATAATGCTTTCAGCAGAGACAGCAGCAGGAAAACATCCGATAGAATGTGTTAAAACAATGGATAAAATAGCTTTATCAATAGAAACTTCAATTAATTATTGGGATAGATTTAAAACAAGAGAATATGAATTATCTGGAAATGATTTCGAATATAACTTAAATTACTCAACATGTATGACTGCAATGAGCCTAGAGGCAAAGGCAATATTTGCATATACAAATACAGGAAGAACAGTAAAAAATTTAGCGGGCTTTTTACCAAAATGTCCAATATATGCGGTTACAGATAATGAAATAATATATAAGCAATTAGCGTTAATATTCGGGGTAAAGCCGATTTTAGTAGAGAAGAAAAGCAACATTGAAGATATGATTAAAGATGGGGTAGATGAAGCGGAAAAATCAGGAATATTGCAAAAAGGCGATTTGATAGCAGTAGCAGGTGGTGCATCAATTCTTTCAGGTAAAAACAAACATCCAATGAACAAAACGATTGGTGGAATATTAAAAATATAAATAAAAAGAATGTGAATTGTTAAAATAACAAATCACATTCTTTTATTTTTTGTCATATTATGTAATATAACATATAAATAAGGAGGAAAATATATGTATAGAAGATATAATAGGCGTTGCAAAAATCATCAATATAACCCACAAGTAATAGAAACAGCATGTAATTGTGCAGGTACAACTCCTGAATATGATGATTGCCCTTGTGGTCAAGATATGGATGATAACAACGGATGCGGATGTGGCTTTGATGAGCAAATGAATTTGTTTCCAGAAAACCCAATGCTTGCGCAAAGCTATGTACCAATTCAATATTTAGATAAAACTTTTACGCCTCGTTGTGGCTTAAAAATGGGAACAATTTTCCCAGAGCTTGTAAGTCCATACAGCCCAGGTCAAAGTATGGAAGAAATTGCTTATTTAAAAGCAAGAAATGAAATTGGAGAGGGGTGCAACAGATAATGGAAGAAAATGAAAACAGAAATTGCGGATGTGGTTGTAATATGAACAATACAGATTGCAGTTATACCCCAGAAGGAGTTAATGCAGCATTTGGCTATAATTCGGTACCAAACGATAATTGCAACAATAATGATGTAAGAGAAAAAATGATGGCAGAAATAAAAAGTTTAAACTTTGCAATTATAGAATTAGCTGAATATTTAGATACTCATCCAGATGACAAAAAAGCACTTTGTTTGCACAAAGAATATGCAAATGAATTAAATGAATTAAAAGACAAATATCAAAGAATATATGGACCATTAAGCATCTATTATCCTTGCAATAAATGGAGATGGCTAGAAGAGCCATGGCCATGGGAAAGGAGTGATTTCAATGTGGACCTATAATAAAATATTAGAATACCCAATTAATATAAAATGCCCTAATCCAAAACTTGCAAAATTTATTATTTCTCAATATGGTGGCCCAGATGGAGAGCTTGCAGCATCACTTAGATATTTATCACAAAAATTTGCAATGCCAGACCAGAAATCAAAAGCCGTTTTAAATGATATTGGAACAGAAGAATTAGCACACTTAGAAATGGTTGGAACAATTGTGCACAAATTAACAGAAGGAGCAAGTATAGAAGAAATAGAAAAAGCAGGACTTGGAGCATATTATACAGATCGTGGTGTAGATGTATATCCTCAATCAGCAGGTGGAACACCATTTACAGCAGCATATATTGCATGTAAGGGAGATCCTATTGCAAACTTACAAGAAGATTTAGCAGCGGAGCAAAAAGCAAGAGCAACTTATGAAAAATTAATTGACTTGTGTAGAGATGATCCAGATGTTATTGATCCACTTCGTTTCTTAAGACAAAGAGAAGTAGTTCACTTCCAAAGATTTGGAGAGGCATTAAGAGGAGTGCAAGACAAATTAGCAGAAAAGAAATTCTATATGAACAATATGGATTGCAATAATATGAATAACAACAATGATTGTGACTGTGGAAGATAAAAATTAGATTAGGAAAATAAATAGTGATTGAAAATAATATTATTATAAGAAAAAGAGCTATGTTTTTATAGCTCTTTTTCGTTTATTAGTCATTATGATAAAAATATTTCTTATATTTGCAAATAAGAATATTTATGAAAAACTATAAAAAAGTTAAAAATGCAATTGACAAATAAACAAATGTTTGATATTATATAGCAAATAAGAAATGAGGTTGATGTTATATGGATAACAAACTAATCGGAAATGAGAATAATATTGTATTTTATACAGATGAGAATGGAAATACAAATATAGAAGTAATCTTACAAAATGAAGATGTTTGGCTAAATGCCCAAGCAATTGCAGAATTATTTGAAGTTAATGATAAAGCAATTTATAAACATATAGCTAATATATATGAACAAGAAGAATTGGAAGAAAATTCAACATTCTCCATTTTGGAGACTATTGGAAAAAACGGACATACATATAAAACAAAATACTATAATTTAGATATGATTATATCTATCGGATATAGAGTAAATTCAAAAAAAGCAGTTAAATTTAGACAATGGGCAAATAAAATAATAAAAGAATATATGATAAA